>NZ_LMOY01000011.1:236-164794 GCF_001423685.1 Brevundimonas sp. Leaf168
CGGCAACCCAGGCTCGGGCAACCCYGGCAACGGCAACCCRGGYTCGGGCAATCCGGGCAACGGCAACCCAGGCTCGGGCAACCCCGGCAACGGCAACCCGGGTTCRGGCAATCCCGGCAACGGTAACCCCGGCAACGGTAATCCGGGCAATGGCAACCCCGGCAACGGCAACCCGGGTTCGGGCAATCCCGGCAACGGTAACCCCGGCAACGGTAATCCGGGCAATGGCAACCCTGGCAACGGCAACCCAGGCTCGGGYAACCCMGGCAACGGCAACCCTGGCAACGGCAACCCCGGCTCGGGCAATCCGGGCAATGGTAACCCGGGGTCGGGCGACCCGGGCAACGGCAACCCCGGCAACGGCAACCCCGGCAACGGCAACCCCGGCTCGGGCAACCCTGGCAACGGCAATCCGGGCAACGGTAACCCCGGCAACGGTAACCCCGGCAAGGGCAACCCCGGCTCGGGCAACCCTGGCAACGGCAATCCGGGCTCGGGCAACCCTGGCAACGGCAACCCCGGCAACGGCAACCCCGGCAACGGCAACCCCGGCAACGGCAACCCGGGCTCGGGCAACCCAGGCAACGGCAACCCTGGCAACGGCAACCCTGGCAACGGCAACCCCGGCTCGGGCAATCCGGGCAACGGTAACCCCGGCAACGGCAACCCCGGCTCGGGCAACCCCGGCTCCGGCAACCCCGGCTCGGGCAATCCCGGCGCCGGCAACCCTGGCAACGGCAACCCCGGCAACGGCAACCCCGGCAACGGCAATCCGGGCAACGGCAACCCGGGCTCGGGCAACCCAGGCAACGGCAACCCTGGCAACGGCAACCCCGGCTCGGGCAATCCGGGCAATGGTAACCCSGGSTCGGGTAACCCCGGGCAACGGYAACCCYGGCAACGGCAACCCCGGCTCTGGCAACCCTGGCAACGGCAATCCGGGCAATGGTAACCCCGGCTCGGGTAACCCCGGCAACGGCAACCCTGGCAACGGCAAYCCCGGCTCGGGCAACCCCGGCGCCGGCAACCCCGGCTCGGGCAATCCGGGCAACGGTAACCCTGGCAACGGCAACCCCGGCAACGGCAATCCGGGCTCGGGCAACCCGGGCAACGGCAACCCCGGCAACGGTAATCCGGGTGGGGATGATCCCGGCAAGGGCGGTCCTCGGCCTCCGAAGCGGTGACCATGCGCACCGCTGCTGATGGACTCGGTCGACGTCGACTTCCTGTCGTCGTTTGGTCCGTGCTGATCCTGGCGTTCGCTGGCGTTGGCATGCTCGCGAACGCCTTCCGGCCCCTAGACGACGTCATCGCCTCTGCGCGGTTCTCGGTTCTGGAGCGACCTGCCAGCCAGAGCCTGACGATCGTCGAGATCGATTCCCGAAGCCTGGTCGCCGCAGAAGCCTGGCCATGGGACCGGCGAAGATATGCCCAAGCGATCGACAATCTGATTGCGGCCGGCGCGACCCTGGTCGCCGTCGATGTCGATTTCAGCGCGCCGTCCAACCCCGCGTCCGATCAGGCGCTGGCGGCGGCGGTATCGCGCCATCCTGGTCAGGTGGCGTTGGCGACCTTTGAGCAGATGGAGTCGTATGGCGCCGGCGAGAGACGCAGATCGGGCAACCGCCCGATCGGGCCGCTTCTGAACGAGTCGTTGCTCGCGTCGGTCAATGTGCCGGTGGATGGGGACGGACGGGTGCGCCATTACGATTACGGCGCCTCAGAAGACGCGCCGCCATCGGTCGCGGCCCTGCTGGCCGATGCCTCGGTGCGTCAGGGCGCTTTCACCGTCGATTTCGGGATCGAGCAGAAATCGATCCCCCACCTCAGTTTCGAGAACGTCTATAGCGGCCGCTTCGACCCCTCGCTCGTGCGCGGCAAGAAGGTCCTGATGGGGGCGACGGCCCTGGAACTCGGCGACGAGTTCGCCACGCCCGTCGGGCTGTTGCCCGGCGTCATCATCCACGCCCTCGCCTACGAAAGTATCGCTGGCGGACGGGCCTTGATCAGCCTCAGCCCGCTGGCTCTTCTGATCCTCTGCGCCGGACTCGTCGCGGCGCTGCAGCCCGTCAGAAGCGGGGGCGCTGCTCTGTGGCGGTTAGTCGTGCGCCATGTCGCCGTCACGGCCTTGATCGTGATCGCGCCGGTCGTGCTTCAGGCCTTGTTGGCGGTTAGCATCGACATCGCCGCGCTTCTTTTCACGCAGACACTGATGGCGATCTGGGCGACCCGCGTCGAGCTGACGAGGCAGGCCAAGGCGATCGTGCAGGCGCGAGAGGCCGGCCTGCTTCATCTGGCGATGCATCAGCCGGAAACCGGGCTTCCAAACCGCCGAGCCCTGCTGGCGGGCATCGACGATCTCATCGCCACAGCCGAGACGAACGTCGCCGTCTTTGCGATCGGCGTGGATCGCCATGCGGAAATGCGCGGGGTCGTCGGTTATGACGTCGCCAACACCTTGATGGTCCAGCTTGCCGATCGCTTGGCCGATTTGGCCGAAGTGGACCTGGTGGCGCAAATCGCGTCCTCGGTGCTCGCCTTCTCGCGGGCCGATCTGTCCGCCGATCAGCAACACGCCCTGGCCAGATCTCTTCGCGCCGTAGAGACGACCTTCACAGTCGACGGCCAGCCGCTGGATCTGTTCGTCCGCATCGGCAGCGCCTCGCAGGATAGGCAATCGGCGAGCGGCGACGCCCTGATCGAACGGGCGACGACGGCGCTAAACCAGGCCGATCTCTCGGACGACCGTACGGTGCTGTATGACGAGGCGACTTTTGTCGATCCCGACAACAACCTCGCCCTAATGTCGGAACTTCGCGACGCCCTGCGCAGGAGCGACGTCAGTCTGCACTATCAGCCGAAGCGGAAGACCTCGGATGGCTCAACGGCTTCGGTCGAGGCGCTCTGCCGCTGGCATCATCCGGTGCGGGGTCGGATCGGGCCGGACCTCTTCATTCCGATCGCCGAACAGACGGGACAGATCAGGGCGCTGACCGAATGGAGCATCGTTAAGGCGATTGAAGATCAGGCCGCGCTCAGGGCTCGGGGCGTTCATCTGGCCATCGCTCTGAATGTGTCCGGACGGCTCCTTGTGGACGAGGCCTTCCAAGCGCGTGCGCTTCAGGTGATCGAGGGCTGCGACGCCGATCTCATCTTCGAAATCACTGAGACTGCCGTCATCGAAAACCCGAAGATCGCGGCCCAGGCGATCGCGGCCTATCGGTCGGCGGGGGTGCGGATTTCGATCGACGACTACGGCGCCGGCCTATCTTCGCTCAGCTATCTGAAAATGCTGAACGCTGACGAGTTGAAGATCGACCGGTCCCTGATCCTTGATGTCCTCGACAGCGGGCGTGATCGCCTGATCATCAAATCCACCGTCGATCTGGCCCACGGCTTAGGCATGACCGTCGTCGCAGAAGGCGTTGAAACCGAGGAAGTCTTTGACGCCTTGTCGGCTCTGGGATGTGACACCATCCAGGGCTACTGGGTCTCGCGACCACTGCCTTTTGAAGGTCTGGTGAGTTTTTTGACACCATCCGAAAGCACAAAAGTTCTGTCCGACCCCCATCTAGGCACCGCTGCATAGAGCTTGAGGATCGTAACATGAAGCTTGGGGCAGCACGCGATTGGCGCTCGTTACAGGATTGATGATTCTAACGTGCAGAAAATCGGGCATATTTTCCCAGACTACGAATCTGAGGGTCGGGCGTTCGAATCGCTCCGGGTGCGCCACTTTCTCCAAATCGACGACTTTGCGACCACGCGGAGCGGACGACACCGTGTCAGCGCGCCTGACGGCGCCACTTGAGATCGATCCAACACCTATACGAACGCTTAACCCCGCCTGATATACAACCTAAACGAGTAATCGTGAGGTTGGCGTGCGGACGTTCGGACCCATTCCTTCTGCAAGGCGACGCGGGCGCGAGGGCGTGGCGGCGGTGGAGTTTGCGCTGGTGGGGCCGATTCTGGTCCTGCTGCTGATCGTCATCGTCGTTTATGGCGGCTGGTTTCTGATGGCCCAGTCGGTTCAGGCCTTGGCGTCGGAGGGCGCCAGGGCGGCGATCGGGGGGCTGGATCCAGTCGAGCGCGACGGTCTGGCGCGGCGCGAGGTCAGCGAGGCGGTGCGGGGCGTGGCGCTGAACCCCAAGCACACGACCATCGAGGTAATGGAGGACGCCGGCCGGCTGCGGGTCGTCGTCGTCTATGACGCGAGCGACAGTCTGATCATGGCGCTGGGCGGAATGCTGCCGCGTCCGCCGTCTGTCATTCGGCGGTCGGCGGTCATCCATGTGGGCGACTATTGATGAGCGTCCGGGCCCCTTGTCTGCGGCTGCGGTTCGGCGCCGATCGGCGCGGGGCGGTGGCGGTGATCGCGGCGGTCGCGGGCGGTCTGTTGTGTCTGTTCACGGCGGCGGTGATCGACCTAGGTGTTCTGGTTCTGCACACCCGCCGGGTTCAGGGGGCGGCGGATCTCGCGGCGCTGTCGGCGGTACGGAACCTGGCGCAGGGCGAGGGTGCGGTCGCCCGTGCAGCCCAGGCGACGGTCGAGGCCAATGTGGCGCCCGACGTTTCGGTCACGGTGGCGACGGCGCTAGGTGTCTATACGCCCGATCCGGCCAAGGCGCGCAATGACCGGTTCATGACGGGCGGGATCAAGCCGAACGCCGCACGGGTCGAGGTCACCAGCCGCGCGCCGATGTTCTTCACGCCGCTGTTGCTGGGCCGCGATCAGGTGCGGGTCACCCGCCGGGCCACGGCGACGACGGGCGGCGGGACGCCCAAGGCCATGATCTCGATCGGGTCGCGTCTGGCGCGACTGGACGGCGGCGTGGCCAATCAGGTGCTCGGCGGCCTGACCGGGTCCAAGGTCTCGCTCAGCGTCATGGACTATCGTCGTCTGATCGATCTGGACGTCAATTTGCTGGGGTTCACCGACGCCTTGGCGACCGATCTGGGCGTCCAGGTCGGCGACTATGACCGGCTTCTGGCGACCCAGGTCGATGCCGGCCGTGCGCTGAGGGTGCTGGAGCGAGTGGCGGGCGGCCAGGACGGCGGGGCGCTGGGCAAGCTGGCCTCGGCCTCGGTCGGAACGAAGGTCAGGCTGAGCGACCTGATCGGGCTGGAGGCGCAATCGCCCGACGGGATCCGCGAGGGGCTGGACGCGTCGGTCTCGGCCATGGATCTGGTCATGGCCATGCTGGAGGTCGGGGGCGGGGACCGACAGATAGCGCTGAACCTGGGCGTGCCGGTCGGGCTCGCCGATCTGAAGACCAGCCTGGCGATCGGCGAACGGCCCAATCGCTCGCCCTGGCTGACGGTGACGGCCAACGGCCAGCCGATCATCCGCACGGCTCAGGCGCGGCTCTACGTGCGGGCCAAGACGGCGCAATCCCTGTCGGGTCTGGCGCGGATTGAACTGCCGATCCTGATCGAAATGGCGGCGTCCGAGGCGCGGCTGAAGTCGCTGTCCTGCGATCCGGCGCACGCGGTCGAGGTCGATGTGCGGCCGGGCCTGGCGCGCGCATCGATCGGTGTGGTGGACGAGGCCAAGCTTGACGACTTCAAGGCCCCGCTGGCGCCCCAGCGCGCGACCCTGCTGTCGGTCCTGGGCCTCGTCAGCATCACCGGCAAGGCGGATGTCGAGGCGGCGGACGCCGGTTTCAGATCGCTAAGGTTCGACGCGGGCGACATCGACAATCAGCGCACCAAGACCATGGCGTCGCGCGGCTTCGCCAGTGGTGCGGTGGCCAGCCTGCTGGCGCGCCTGGACGTGGATGTGAACGTGATCGGCCTAGGCCTGGGGCTCGGCGACCTGACCAAGGCCCTGGGGCGGCTGCTGGAGCCGCTGGGGCCGGTGCTGGACGGCGCGCTGAATCCGGTACTGGACCTGTTGGGCCTGAAGCTGGGCGAGGCCGATGTGACGGTCCACGGCCTGTCCTGCCCGACGCCGGGGCGCGCAACCCCGCGTCTGGTCGGCTGAACCTTAGCCGCGAGCGGGACGCAGGCCTTCGGCCGAGGCCTGCTGCATGGCCGGGCGCTTTTGACCGCCCGAGGCGATGATGCGGTCGATGCGGGCCTTTTCGGCGCGGAAGGCGGTCAGGTCGGCGCCGGCCAGTTCGGTCCCTTCCTGGGTGCGCACGCCGGCGGGATTGATCCGCTGGCCGCCGCGCCACAGCTCATAGTGAAGGTGCGGACCGGTCGAGGCGCCGGTTGAGCCGACGTAGGCGACGATCTGACCCTGGCTGACCCGCTGGCCGGCGCGGATGCCCGAGCCGTAGCGCGACAGGTGGCCGTAGCCGCTTTCCAGTCCGTTGTTGTGGCGGATGCGCAGCCAGTTGCCGTAACCGCCCCAGCGGCGCGCCTCGACCACCACGCCGTCCGCGGGGGCCACGACCGGCGTGCCGGTTCCGGCGGCGAAGTCGATGCCTTGGTGCATCTTCTTGTAGCCCGAGATCGGGTGGGTGCGGAAACCAAAGCCCGAGGACACGCGGCGGAAGTTCTGCAGTGGCGTGCGCATCATGGCCGAACGCAGGTTCTTGCCGTTCGAATCGAAGAACTGGGCCTCCTTCGCGCCGGCGGGCTTGAAGCGATAGAAGGTCACGCCGCGCAGTTCGGCGTACATCAGGTCGCCCACATCCACCGTGCGGCCGGCTTCGGTCACTTCACGGTCGAAGACCATGGTGAACTCGTCGGAGGCGCGGATGTCGCGCTGCATGTCGAACTTGGTGGCGAACAGGCGGCTGGCGGAACGGACGATGGAGGCGGTGGCGCCCAGTTCACGCGCGCTGGCCGACAGGCTGCGCTCGACATCGCCCTTCAGGACGACGGTCTCGTGAGTGACTTTTTCTTCCAGCGAACGCAGGCGCAGGGCGCCGTCGAAGCTGCGCGATACGGTCAGTTGCGACGCCGGGCCGGTGCGCATCGTCAGGCCGATCAGGCGGGCGTCGCCCCGGCCGTTGCGCGGTTTGGCGATGGCGGTTTCGAACTTCAGTCCGGCGCGCAGATCGGCGAGGTCAAAGGCGTTGGCGACGGTGGCGGCGACCGCGCTGGCTTCTTCGGGGGCGACGCCGGTGCGGCGCACGGCCTGCTCGAAGGTTTCGCCGCGGCGGATCTGGACGTTGACGGCCTCGGGCGCCGTCATTCCGGCGGGAGCGTTGGCGGCGGCGAAGGCCTTGGCTTCCATGGCCGCCATCTGCGTCGAGGTCAGCGCGGGAACTTCTTCCGCCTGAGCGGGTTGATAGGCTCGACCGGCGAGCATCGCCACCGAGATTGCAGCTGCCGCCGTAAGCATGTGCGGCGCGAGCCGCGTCGGCTGGCGGCGTGGGTCGAACTGAGCCATCGGTCCCCGTCGTATTGCGACGCCTTCGGCGCCAAAGCTTTACTCGTTCTCGAAGATCGCGCCGTATCGCCCGTGGCGCGAAGGCGGTCCTATACCGTGCTTGTCTCATTTTGGAAAGCAGACCGTTACAAACGGTTAACGTGCGTCAGACAAAGCTCGACGGCGCAGGGATCCCGACCGGTCGATTCGCCGTTATCTGGCCCAGCTTGACCGGCAGGAAGCGGGCGCCGAAAGCCGACCGTCACGCTTTGATCTTGTGCTGAAGACAAGGATGACCAAGGTGGGCGGCCTGCCGTTTCAATCACGCGATCGATCCGTTTGACCGACACACCGTCCAAGCCCGAGCCAAAGCCAAAGCCGCAGGCCAAGACCCGTCGCGTCCTGCGCGCCGTCGCCGTCGGGGTTCTGATCCTGGCGCTGCTGGTCGGCGTGGTGGCGGCCCTGATCTATCTCAATCGCCGCGCGGTGGCGCGCAACGTCCTCGTCGGCTGGCTGGACCAGCGCGGCATCCCGGCCGACGTCGAGGTGGAGCGGATCGAGATCGACGGCTTCGTCGGCCGCATCCGCATCGGCGATCCGAAGAATCCGGATGTCGTGGTCGAGCGGGCCGAGGTCGATTACGCCGTCGCCCTGCCGTGGTCCAGGTCGGGCCTGGGCGTCACCCCCAGCCGCATCCGTCTGGTGCGCCCGGTCGTCCGGGCCAGCTGGAAGGGCGGAAAGCTGTCGTTCGGCTCGCTGGACCCGCTGATCAAGGAGTTCACCGGCGGGCCGCCGCGTCCGGATTCGCGCGGGCCCCTGGTCATCGTCGAGGGCGGCCGCGGGCGGTTGAATACGGAATACGGGCCGGTCGATCTGCTGGCTGACGCCCGGATTGACGACGGCAAGCTGATGCGGCTGGCGGCGCGGCTGCCGAAGGCCGCGCTGAAGAGCGGTGACACGCAGGCCCAGGGCCTGTCCGGCCTTCTGGATCTGACCACGACCGGCGACCGGATGGCGATCAAGCTGTCGGCCGCCGCCGACAGCTTCGCGACACCGGCGGCCCGAGGGCAGGGGGCTGCGCTGACGCTGACCGGCGATCTGCCCTATCCGGATTTGAAGACGCGGCGCGGCGACGGCCGGGCGGTTCTGGACGCCCGCTTGACCGGCGAGCGCCTGGGCACCCCAACGCTCAGCGCCCGCAGCGCCGATGTCGCCGCCCGGTTCGACGGCGCCGTCTCCGGCTGGATCGAAACCTTCCGGCTGGACGGCGAAGTCACGACCGCGCTGAAGGCGGCGGCTGTCGAGGGCGCGGACCTGCGTATCGCCGATGTCGCCGCGACGGCGACGCGGAGCAAGCTGACGGTGTCGCGCGACGACGCCGTGCGCTGGCGCATGCAGGGGCCGCTGGCCCTGACCGCCGGTTCGGGACGGACGGGTCAGACGACGATCGGCGGACTGTCGTTGACGTCGCGCGACCTGGCCTTGGGCGGCAAGGACTCGGCCTTCGAGGCGACCGGGCCCTTGAGCGCGACCTTCGACCGTTTCGGTTTCGGCGACCTGGCGCTGAAGCGCGGCCGCGCCGACCTGGATCTGGACGTGGTCAGCGACGGCGGGGTTCAGATCGCGGCGAACGGATCGCTGCGCGCCGCCGACGGCGCCTGGCCCCTGTTCGGCGCGGTCGGCCCCGACGACATCGCCGAGCTGGCCGAGATGAAGCGCGCGCTGGGACGCTTCACCCTGAACGCGCCCGCCATCCGCTTCGCCACGGGCGCGGCCGGCACGACCGTCGCCCTGTCGCGTCCCGTGACCCTGACGCCCGCAAACGGCGGCGTCCTGACGGTGGCTCAGGGTCAGGGCGGCGCTTATCAGGCCGAGCCGGGACGGCTGGGCGGCGGGGCGCTGACCCTGACCGCCACGCGCGGCAAGGGCCTGCCGGAAATGTCCGTCGCGGTCCCGAACTGGCGCCTGACCGAGGGCGGGTTCGAAGCGACGCTGGACGGTCGCGCCCGACTGGATTTCGACCTGGCGCGCGGCATCGACGCCCGAACACGTGGCGTCCTGGCTACGAACGCCGGCCGGCTGACCTATGCCACATCCGACTGCGTCGATCTGACCGTCGAGCGGCTGGAGCTGGACGAGAACGACGTGCATCAGGTCGCCGGCAAACTGTGTCCCCAGGGCGGTCCGCTGTTGACGTCCAAGGACGGCGTCTGGCGCGTCGCGGGCGGGTTCAGTCAGGTGTCGGCCCAGGCGCCCTTCCTCGGCATGCGGTTCGCTGACGCTGCGGGCCGTGTCACCGTCGACGGAACCAAGGCGGGGATCGGCCTGACCGCCGACGTGGCCGCCGCCCGCGTCATCGACGCCCTGACGCCCGAACGGTTCGAACCCCTGTTCGCCAAGGGTCGGGCGACCCTGGCCAACGAACGCTGGAGCGGCGCCTTCGATCTGAAGGGCACGGGCGCGGCCGCCGCCTATGATCTCGGCCGCCTGACCCTGGCGCACGATGGGCGCGTTGGGGCAGGCGGCATCGTCATCACCGCCCCGAACGTGGTCTTTTCCGAGCATGGGCTGCAGCCGGAGATGCTCAGCCCGCTCGCCGCCAACTTCCTGCAGTCGCCGGTCGAAGGCGCCGTCAGCTTCGACGGACGTTTCGACTGGACCAAGGACGCCGAACCGACCTCCAGCGGCCATCTGGTCACGCCGGGCCTGGATTTCGTCAGTCCGGTCGGGGCGGTGAAGGGCCTGCGCGGCGACATCGTCTTCAGCAGCCTGACGCCCCTCATCACCGCCCCGAACCAGAAGCTGACGGCCGACAGCCTGGCCGTCGGCACCGCGGTCACGGCGCTGGATTTGACCTTTGCCATCACCGAAGAGGGCGTGCTGATCGACGGCGCGCAGGTCGTCGCCGGCGGCGGGACCGTCTCGGTCGAGCCCTTCACCGTCCCGCTGGACGCCACCCAGCCCTACAGCGGCGTGATCGTGCTGGACCGGGTGCAACTGGGCGATATTGTCGCCGACACCGGCTTTGACGACAAGGTTCAGCTGGACGCTGTCGTCTCGGGCCGCCTGCCCTTCATCATGGACCCCAAGCGCGGGCTCAAGATCACCGCCGGCAAGCTGGAGGCGGTTCAGCCGGGCCGCCTGTCGATCAAGCGGGACGTCCTGACCGATGTCGCCGCCAGCGGCGGGGGCGGCGAGGTATCGGAAAACGTTGTCGAGGACCTGGCCTATCAGGCGATGGAGAACCTGTCCTTCGATCAGCTCAGCGCCGATGTGAACAGCCTGGACGGGGGGCGTCTGGCAGTCCTGTTTCACATCCGGGGTCGCCACGATCCGCCCCAGCGCCAGGAGTTGCGCCTGACCCTGCCTGAGCTGATCAGCCGCCAATTCTTGAACCGCAAACTGCCGTTGCCGTCGAACACCCAGATCGATCTGACGCTGGACACGACCCTGAACGCCAACCAGCTGATCTCGGATCTGCTGGCCGTCAATCGCGCTCGCCAGGGTCAGCAGGATGCGACGCCGGCGCCCGTTCCGGCGCCGGCCGATTGAACTTCACCATTCAGCGCGCGTTCATTGGGCGGCGTGCTATTAGAGACATCACCCTCGGCCGAACCGGAGCCCACGTCATGATCCACAAGCGCCAACTGGCCGGCCTCGGTTTCGGAGCCGTCGTCGTCGCCCTCGCGGCCTGCGCCCCGACCATCCGTCTTGAGGTCGCGCCGATCCAGATCTACGCCAAGCTGGACGCCGACGTGCGCGTTCGGCTTGACCAGGAGCTGCAGCAGCTGTTGCAGCAGAACCCCAATCTCTTCTGATTTCCCGCTTCTCTCTGAAAGGGACAGGCTGACATGACCTTCCGCAAACTCTTCGTCATCGGCGCCGCCGTTGCGGCTCTGGGCGTCGCGGGCGCCGCCCTCGCCCAGACCAGCGCCCAGAAGGCGCAGATCGACCAGGCCAAGGCCGCTGGCACAGTGGGTGAGCAGGCCGACGGTTATCTGGGCTTCCGCACCCCGACCTCGGACGCCAGCCTGCGCGCCGCGGTCGACGCCACCAACTCCGGCCGCCGCGCCGCCTACGCCCGCAGCGCCGCTGAGGCCGGCACCTCGGCCGATGTCGCCGGGGCCCGGATGTTCGAGGCCCAGCTGCTGCCCCGCATCTCCTCGGGTCAATGGTACCGCAACGCCCAGGGCCAGTGGGTCCAGCGCTAGGATCACGCTTTTCCCACCCCTCGGGCGATATCCCGGGGGGTGTTTTATCTGGGCGATCAGTGACGGCGTCAGGCGGCGGCGCGTCGATCCATCAGCGCCGGCGACAGCAGCACTTCGGCCAGCGCCCTGACCACCGGCACGGCCACCGCATCGCCCATCAGCTTCAGCGCTGCGCTTTCGCTCGACGGCAACCGATAGTCGTCCGACACGCCCATCAGCCGCGCGGCCTCGCGTCCGGTCAGCCGCCGAACCCGCGCCCGGCCCTGATCGCACACCACCACATATTGCCGCGACGAGCCGCCGGCGGGCGTGCGCAGGCATCCGGCCAAGCCATCGAACCGGATTTCCAGCCGCTGGACCTTCCGGCCGTTCTCGGTCCGCACCCGGCGATAGGCGGCGCCGACGCAACGCTGACCCGAGGCCAGGGCCGACGCGATCCGGGCGCGGTGCAGCGGCGCGGCCAAGGCCAGGATGGCGTCCGCATCATCCAGCCAGCAGACGGCGTCGTCCGGCTCCAGCATGGCCGCCAGGTCCAGATTGCGCTGCGACGGCGCGGGCAGCGACCACCAGGCCCAGGCCGCCTTGACCGCCTCGGGCAGCCGCGCGTGGGCGGCGACCAGACGCGCTGAATGGAAGGGCTGGGTCGGACCGGCCGCCCGCGGCGCTTCACCCTGAATGGCCACGACGAACAAGCGCGGGCGCGACTGGGGCAGCCAGTGGGCGGCGTCCATCTCCAGCGCGCCGACCGTATAGCCCGCCTCGACCATCGCCGTGCAGACGGCCGTGAAATCTCGCCCCACTTCGGTCCCGGGCCCTGAGGTCAGCAGGCCGATGACGTTCTCCAGCACGATCACGCGCGGGCCGCGTCCCTCGGCCGCCAGCCCCTGCATCAGCCGCCAGAAGCCCCAGAAGGCCCCCGATCGCCCGGCCTCCAGCCCGCCGCGCGCGCCCGCCAAGCTGACGTCCTGACAGGGCGACGAGGCCCAGGCCATGTCCGGCCGTCCCGGCAGATCGTCGACAGTCAAACTCCAGACATCGCCCTGGCGAAACGGGGTATGTGGATGATTGGCTTTGAAGGCGCGCGCCTTGGCCCCGTCCATGTCGTTGGCGAAGACGGTGTCGATGCCGGCGGCGGACAGTCCCAACCCCGCCAGGCCGCCCCCGGCGAAGAACTCGAATGCGGTGGGGCGAATCGACATGGGATCAGCATAACCCAGCCGCGCCCCTTGACCGAGGGCGGCAGGGACCTCACCTGCGCCCGAACCAAAAGGAGCCGTCATGCGCCTCATTCCGCTCGCCGCCGCCCCGTTCGCCATCGCCCCAATTGTCATCGCCCTTGCCGGCCTCTCGCTCGGCGCCTGTTACGACCGCGAGGAGTCCAAGCCCAGGCCGGCGCCGCAGCCCCAGGCCGCCGTCACCCTTGGCGGGGTCGATCTGGGCCAGCCGGTGCGGGCGCTGGGGACCGAACCCTTCTGGGGCGTGGAGATCACGCCGGACGCCCTGATCTACACCCGCGTCGATCAGCCGACCCAGCGAGCGCCGAACCATGGCGCGACGGTCCAGGGCACGGTCGCGACCTTCGCCAGCTCGACCAATCTGAACAAGGCGCTGAACGTCGTGCTGATCGCCACCGAATGTTCGGACGGCATGAGCGACCGCACCTATCCGCTGACGGCCAAGGTCGAGATCGGCGACGACGAGCTGACCGGCTGCGCGGCGCCCGCGTCGATGCTGACCACCCAGCCCGCGCCCTAGCGCGTGATCGTTTCGGATCGGGGCGCAACGCGGCCCCGTCCGAAGCGTGAATCATGCGCTCAAAGAGAGCGTCACCACCATTCGGCGTCGCGCAGCATCCGGGCGTAGCGGCGGCTGACGGGCGCCGACAGGCCGCCGTCCAGCGTCAGGGTCGCGCGCCCGTCGCCGCGTTCGACGGCGCGCACCGCCTCGCGCGCCACCCACCAGCTGCGGTGGGTCTGGGCGCCCTCCAGCCCCTCCAGCTCTTCCACGGCGTCCGACAGCCGCATCAGGATCAGGTCCGACCCCCGGTCGGTGTGGATGCGCAGATAATGGTCCTCGGCCTGCACCGCCCGGATCGTCGCGCCTTTCAGCTTCAGCGGCAGACGGTCCAGAAACCGAACCGGACGGGCCGCTGTCTCGGGCGGCGCCGCAGGGTCTGGACTGGCGTGGCCCGCCCCAGAAAGACGTTCAACGTCGTCACCGCCGCCGTGATGACCACGACGGGCACGACCAGTTCCGGCAGCACCGCCAGCGGATAAAGCCTCTGGGCGAAGAACAGGCCCGTCGCCGCCCACACCAGCACGCACAGCGGCCCGGTGATGATCACGACCATGACCGCGATGCTCAGCCACGGCCGCTCGTCGGAATCCAGAAACCGGCTGACCACGACGCCGCACAGATGCCCCCACAGTCCGCCCAGCACCATGACCAGCACCCAATAGGCCAGCCGTACGGGCAGCGACGCGCCCGCGCTGCCGAAGGCGCCGGTCACCGCCAGAAAGACGCCCGCCAGAACGGCGACGATGAGACCGCGCAAGAAGGTGCGGCGGCGGTCGGCGGCAGGGGACGTCATCTGGGCTTTCGCAGTCGGAAGATCGCGCCTTGAAACCACGATTTTCGGCCGGGCGAAAGTCGGGCGCGCGACGGCACCCCGGCGTGAACGATCAGCCCTGGCGCGGGGTCATTCCCGCCACGGCGCGGAAACCGGCCGCCGCGAACCGGACCATATAGTCGCCGGCCGTCTCCAGATCGCCGGATCGCGCCCGCCCGTTCGACAGCCGGTCCAGGCGCCCGGTCTCGCCCAGCGTCAGGGTCAGGGCGCCCGACAGATTGTGATAGCCCCAGTACAGATCGACCTCGCTGGCGCCCGGCAGCACCTTGGCGATCAGCTCGATCAGCCGGTGGATGGCCGGGTCGAAATAGCGCGCCATCGTCTCGCCGCCGAAGCTGGGGTTTGCGTTGGTCTGGGCCACCAGGGCGGAATAGTGTTTCCAGCCCGGCCCGCCCTTCAGCGACCATTCGAACGGCGGCCGCAGGAAGGCTTCCAACAGGCCCTCCAGCGTCATGTCGTCGCCCGCCGTCTCGGCGTAGCGGTCGATGGCGGCGACCCGGTCGTCGTTCCAGACCTCGGCCCGGCGCAGGAAGACGGCGTCGAACAGCTCGCGCTTGGCCCCGAAATAGTAGTGAACCAGGGCCGTATCGACGCCCGCCTCGCGCGCCACCTCGCGGATGGTGACGCCGTAGAAGCCGTGTTTGGAAAACAGATCCTCGGCCGCATCCAGGATCAGATCGCGCGTCTCGCCCGCCGCCTTGGCTTCGGTCTTGGGCGGCCGGCCGCGCCGCGCCGGCGCAGCGCCCGCCGCCTTGCGGCGCGCGGCGGCGACGGGGCGGGGAAGGGGGGCGGCGGCGTCCGGCTTGCTCATGCGGCAAGGCTAGGCGCACGACCGCGACGGTGCAACGGCGCCACGGTCTGGGAACCAAGTGACGCTGCGTCAGTCCAGTGTTTGACAGACGGCCGAAACCGGGTAGGTTCCGTGAAAATCATTGAACGCTGAATAAAAGCGTCCATCGGGCTGGAAACGACAAAGGGGTCTAGGATCATGAATCGTCATGTGAAGTGCGCGCTGCTGGCCGGCGCGGCGTGGGGCGTGCTTGCGGGGGCCACGTTTGCCCAGGACGCGGAGGCGACCGCTCAGGCCGCGAACGCTCAGGACGCCGCAACCGTCGACGACATCGTCGTCACCGCGCGCCGCCGCGCGGAAAGCCTGCAGGATGTGCCGGTCGCCGTGACCGCCGTCACCGGCGAACAGCTTGAGGCGCGCGGCGCCCTGGACATCACCGAACTGGCGCGCTCGACGCCCAGCCTGACGCTGAACGCCGCGCGGGGCTCGAACTCGACCCTCATCTCCTTCATTCGCGGCGTGGGCCAGCAGGATCCGCTGTGGGGCTTCGATCCCGGCGTCGGCCTGTATATCGACGACGTCTATGTGGCCCGTCCGCAGGCCGCCGTTCTGGACATTTTCGACGTGGAGCGGGTCGAGGTGCTGCGCGGTCCGCAAGGCACGCTTTACGGCCGCAACACCATCGGCGGCGCCATCAAATATGTGACCAGCCGCATCAATGCGGACGAGCCCGAGGGACGCCTTCGCGCCTCCTACGGCAGCTATAACCAGCGCGACGTGATCGCCAGCGCGCAGCTGCCCTTCAGCGACGAGTTCAAGGTCTCGGCCGCCCTGGCCCGCTATCTGCGCGACGGCTACGGCAAGAACCTGAACACCGGCAACGAACACTACAACAAGGACGTGACCGCCTTCCGCGCCAGCGCGGAATGGAGCCCGACCGACAGCCTGTTCTTCCGTCTGGCCGGCGATCTGGTGAATGACGATTCCAACGCGCGCCACGGCCACCGCGAGTTCGCCCCGTCGCCTGCCGATGTCTATGACACCAACGCCGGCGCCGGCGACAAGAACCGCGTCCAGACGCGCGGCGTGTCGCTGACCGGCGAGTGGGAGATGAGCGACATGTTCACCTTCAAGTCGATCACCGCCTATCGTGAGGGCCTGACGCGCGGCAACATCGACTTCGACAACCTGCCTCAGCCCATCCTCGACATCCCCGCCGCCTATGACGACGACCAGTTCAGCCAGGAATTCCAGGTTCTGGTCAGCGCGGGCCGCTTGAACGGCGTCGCCGGCGTCTTCTACATGGACGCCAACGCCTCGGGCGCGTTCGACACCGTCGTGGGTCTGGCCAATCTGACGACCCTGACCTCGGGTTCTGTGGCGACCAAGAGCTACGCCGCCTTCGCCGACTTCTCGTATGACTTCACCGACGCCCTTTCGGTCTCGGTCGGCGGTCGCTTCACCAAGGACGAGAAGGAAGGCACCGTCTTCCGCCAGCAGTATCTGGGCATTCGCAGCCCCTATTTCGGCAACAACGCCGCCGTGCCGCTGGGCGCGCCGCGCACCAACTACACTCGCACGCGCGAGTTCGAGAAGTTCACGCCGCGCGTCTCGGTCAACTACAAGTTCGGCCCCGATCTGACGGCCTATGCCTCGTGGGGCGAGGGCTTCAAATCGGGCGGCTTCGACATGCGCGGCGATGCGGTCCTGTATCCCGCCACCGTCAACGGCTATGCCCCGGAAACGGTCGAAACCTACGAGATCGGGCTGAAGGGTTCGCTGCTGGATCGTCGCCTGACCTTCGCCACCGCGATCTTCGATTCCAGCTACGAGAACCAGCAGATCACGACCCAATATCCGGCCGGCGCGACCGTCGCCTCGGTGGTGGACAATGTCGGCTCCTCCTCGATCCGCGGTTGGGAGTTCGAAGGCCGCCTGCGCGCCACCGACGCCCTGACGTTCAACGCCTCGCTGAGCTACATCGACGCCAAGTTCGACCAGTTCCTGGCCTATATCCCGACGGCCTCGGGCAATACGTCCTGCCCGACCCTGCCGGGCTGCGTCGTCGACGTATCCTCGCAGCGCGACTTCCAGAACACGCCGGAATGGACCGGATCGATCTCGGCCAACTACAACTGGGTCATGGAGAATGGCTCGTCGATCGCCTTCATCCCGTCGGTCGCTTACCGCGGCGCCTATCAGCAGTTCGAAACGCCCGCGCCGCTGCTCGATCAGGACGCCTACTGGATGTATGACGCCAGCATCGTCTGGACCTCGTCCGACGACCGCCTGACCTTCGGCGTCCACGGCAAGAACCTGGGCGACGAACGCTATCGCGTCGGCGGCTACACCTTCCCCGGCGCCCTGACCGGCAACTCGATCATCGGCTTCTACGGCCAGCCGCGCACCGTCACGGCGACCCTGGGTCTGAAGTTCTGATCCACATTCCTAACGCCTGACGACGAGGGGCGGCGGTCTCCGGGCCGCCGCCCCTTTTCGCTCCGCCAGGCCTATTTTGCACAGGGCGGACTTGCGGCTAGGCTCGCCTCAACAAACAACAAGACGCCGAGGGGAAACGCCGATGACGACGGAGACGCTGACGATCCAGGAGGCGCGGCCCGAGCGGCCTGAGCGGCCCGGCTACCGCTACTATGTGCTGGCGGTTCTGATCCTGATCTACATGCTGAACTTCCTGGATCGCCAGATCATCGGCATCCTGGCCGCGCCGCTGAAGGAAGAGTTCGGCATGTCCGACAGCCAGTTTGGCCTGTTGGGCGGCATCGCCTTCGCCTCGGTCTATTCGACATTGGCCATTCCTCTGGCCTGGCTGGCGGATCGGTTCAGCCGGGTCTGGATCATGACTGGCGCCCTGGCCGTCTGGTCGGGCTTCACCGCGCTGTGCGGCATGGCCGGGTCGTTCGGCCAGCTGTTCCTGTGCCGGATGGGCGTGGGCATCGGCGAGGCGGGCGGCGTGGCCCCGGCTTATTCGCTGATCGCCGACTATTTCCCGCCGCATCAGCGCGCGCGGGCCATGGCGGCCTTCGCCTTCGGCATTCCGCTGGGCATGGCGGCGGGCACCCTGGTCGGCGGCCTGCTGGCGGCGACCTACGGCTGGCGCACCGCCTTCATCGTGGTCGGCCTGCTGGGCGTGCTGGTCGCACCCCTGCTGCGTCTGACGGTGCGTGATCCCAAGCGGGGCGGCACAGACGCCATCAAGACCGAGGCGCAGGTCGCGGCCTTGGCGGCCGTGCCGGTCGGCACGGACCGGGCCGGCAAGATCGCCGCCCAGATCATGCTGGGTATTGGCGTCGGTCTGCTGATCCTCGGCGCCTTGAGCTGGCTGATGGGCATGTCTCTGGGCAATCCGCTGGTGCTCGCTTTCGGCGGCCTGCTGGCGGTGGTGATCGGCGTGTCGCTAATGATCGCGCGGCGCACCGCCTCGGTGGTTATCCGCAAGCCCAGCTTCTGGCTCCTGGGCCTGGGCGCCGCCTCATCGTCGGTGTGCGGCTATGGCGTGGCCGGCTGGCTGCCCCTGTTCTTCATGCGCAGTTTTGACCTGACACTGAAACAGACCAGCATCTACTATTCCGGCATCGCCCTGATCGGCGGCATCCTGGGCATCTGGCTGGGCGGCATGATCGCCGACAAGCTGTCCAAGAAGGGCAAGGGCGCCTATCCGCTGACGCCGGCCGTCGCCTTCCTGATCTCGGCGCCGTGCTTCATCCTGGCGATGAACTCGCCCTGGCTGATCGGCCTGGTTCTGCCCGGCGGCGGCAGCCACGTTCAGCAGTTGACCCTGGCCTTCCTGATCTTCCTGTTGCCGACAGGACTGAACCTGGCCTGGCTGGGTCCGATCACGGCGGCGGTCCAGCATCTGGTGCCGGCGGCCATGCGCTCGACGGCCTCGGCCCTGTTCCTGCTGCTGAACAATCTGCTCGGGATCGCGGTCGGCTTCTATTATTTCGGCTGGATGAGCGACCTGCTGGCGCCGCGCTTCGGCGAGGAAAGCCTGCGCTGGGCCATCTACACCGGCATGGGCTTCTATGTGCTGGCCGCGATCCTGCTGATCGGGGCGTCGCGCACCCTCAAGAAGGACTGGGTCGACTAAAGGGGGGCTGTGGACGGTTGCACCTGCGAAGGGGTGGGGCCTATAAGCCCCGCAACTCTCCCAGCAGCGGTTGCGACGGTCCCCCATGAACATTCACGAATATCAGGCCAAGCAGGTCCTCAAAGGCTTCGGCGCACCCGTAGCCGAAGGCGTCGCGGTGACGTCGGTCGATCAGGTCGAGGCGGCCGCCAAGTCGCTGCCCGGCCCGCTCTATGTCGTGAAGTCGCAGATCCACGCCGGCGGCCGCGGCAAGGGCAAGTTCAAGGAACTGCCGGCCGACGCCAAGGGCGGCGTTCGCCTGGCCTTCTCGGTCGAGGAAGCCGTCGCCCACGCCAAGGAAATGCTGGGCAACACCCTGGTCACCGCCCAGACGGGCGACGCCGGCAAGCAGGTCAACCGCCTCTACATCGAGGACGGCGCCGACATCGAGCGTGAGCTGTACTGCTCGCTGCTGGTTGATCGCGCTTATGGCCGCATCGCCTTCGTCGTCTCGACCGAAGGCGGCATGGACATCGAAACCGTCGCCCACGACACGCCCGAGAAGATCCAGAACATCGTCATCGACCCGAGCGCGGGCGTGACCGACGCCGACGTCGCCGCCATCGTCGCCGCCTACGGCCTGACGGGCGCCGCGGCCGAAGACGCCAAGTCGCTGTTCCCCGCCCTGTACAAGGCCTTCGTCGAGAAGGACATGGACATGCTGGAGGTGAACCCCCTGATCGTGATGAAGGACGGCCACCTGCGCGTTCTGGACGCCAAGGTCAGCTTCGACGGCAACGCCCTGTTCCGCCACGACGACATCAAGGAACTGCGCGACGAAACCGAAGAAGACGCCAAGGAAATCGAAGCGTCCAAGTGGGACCTCGCCTACGTCTCGCTGGACGGCAACATCGGCTGCATGGTCAATGGCGCAGGGCTCGCCATGGCGACGATGGACATCATCAAGCTGTACGGCAAGGAGCCGGCCAACTTCTGCGACGTCGGCGGCGGCGCCGGCAAGGAGAAGGTCGCTGCGGCCTTCAAGATCATCACCGCCGACCCGAACGTCCAGGGCATCCTGGTCAACATCTTCGGCGGCATCATGAAGTGCGACGTCATCGCCGAGGGCGTGGTCGCGGCCGTGAAGGAAGTCGGCCTGAAGGTGCCGCTGGTCGTGCGTCTTGAAGGCACCAACGCCGAATTGGGCAAGAAAATCCTGAACGAGTCGGGCCTGACCATCCAGGCCGCCGACGACCTCGACGACGCCGCCCAGAAGATCGTCGCGGCGGTCGGCTAAGGCCTCGGCCTTACTCGCCACCGCCCCGCTGACACATCGAATTCAGAGCACAGACCCATGTCCATTCTCGTCGACAAGAACACCAAGATCATCGTCCAGGGCCTGACCGGCAAGACCGGCGGCTTCCACACCGAACAGGCCCTGGCCTATCACGGCACCCAGATGGTCGCCGGCGTGCACCCCTCCAAGGGCGGCACGAACTGGACCGGATCGCACGGTGAGAGCCTGCCGATCTACGCCTCGGTCGCTGAAGCCAAGGACGCCACGGGCGCCGACGCCTCGGTGATCTACGTCCCGCCGTCGGGCGCGGCCGCCGCGATCATCGAAGCCATCGACGCCGAAATCCCCTTCATCACCTGCATCACCGAGGGCATCCCGGTGATGGACATGGTCAAGGTCAAGCGTCGCCTGGAAGGCTCCAAGTCGCGCCTGCTGGGCCCGAACTGCCCCGGCATCCTGACGCCGGACGAGTGCAAGATCGGCATCATGCCGGGCAACATCTTCAAGAAGGGCTCGGTCGGCATCGTGTCGCGTTCGGGCACCCTGACCTATGAAGCCGTGTTCCAGACCACCAACGAAGGCCTGGGCCAGACCACGGCCGTCGGCATCGGCGGCGACCCGGTCAAGGGCACCGAGTTCATCGACGTGCTGGAGCTGTTCCTGGCCGACGAGGAAACTACCTCGATCATCATGATCGGCGAAATCGGCGGCGGCGCGGAAGAAGACGCCGCCCAGTTCCTGATCGACGAAGCCAAGAAGGGCCGCAAGAAGCCGATGGCCGGCTTCATCGCGGGCCGCACGGCTCCGAAGGGTCGCACCATGGGCCACGCCGGCGCGGTCGTCTCGGGCGGCAAGGGCGATGCGGAATCCAAGATCGCGGCGATGGAAGCCGCCGGCATCCGCATGTCGGAATCGCCCGCGCGCCTCGGCAAGACCCTGGTCGAAGTCCTCAAGGGCTGAGGCTTCGAAGTGCGCGCTGCGCGCGGGCGCTACGCTCGCCGCGCGGCGCCTCGCTGCTTGAGCGCCTTTTCGGCATCAAAAATGCCGTGTGACGCATCGATGGACGCCCTCGGCTCAGGCCGAGGGCGTTTTTTCTTGGGTCTGCGACCAATTTCCTACCAAATTGCCCCGTTTCGGTCATGACCCGTCAGGAAACGACGCCTATATGACGGGCGCGCCCCTCACGGAGATGTGTCCGTCGGGGCCCAGGGATTGCGAAACGATGGCGGACGATGCCGGTCGGCTGAACCAGGTCTTTGCCGAGACCTCATTCCTTTACGGGTCCAATGCGGCCTACGTCGAGGAGCTTCAGGAGAAGTGGGCGAAAGACCCCGGCTCCGTCTCCGCCGAATGGAAAGCCTTCTTCGACCAGCTGCGCGACAACGCCGCGCTGGTGACCGCTTCGGCCGGCGCCGGGAGCTGGGGCCGCGGCGTGGCGACCGAACCGACCGAGGAGACCGGCGTCTTCGACGGCCGTTGGCCGGCCCCGAAGCCCGATCCCAAAAAGCCCGGCGCTGCGCCGGCTGCTGCTGCGCCCAAGGCTGCGCCCCCCGACGTCTCGGCCGATGCGATCCGCGCCGCCGCCCACGATTCCATCCGCGCCCTGATGCTGATCCGCAGCTATCGCGTGCGCGGCCACCTGCAGGCCAAGCTGGACCCGCTGGGCATCGAGCAGCCGGTCGAGAACCCTGAGCTGACGCCCGAATTCTACGGCTTCAGCGGCGCCGATCTGGATCGTCCGATCTTCCTGGACGGCGTGCTAGGTCTTCAGACCGGCACGATCCGCGAAGTGCTGGAGATCCTGAAGCGCACCTACTGCGGCAATATCGGCATCCAGTTCATGCATATCGCTGAACCGGAAGAGAAATCCTGGCTGCAGCAGCGGTTCGAGGGCGCCGACAAGTTCGAGCAGAACGCCTTCTCCAAGGAAGGCAAGCTGGCCATCCTGTCCAAGCTGGTCGAGGCCGAAGGCTTCGAACGCTTCCTGCACAAGCGTTTCCCCGGCACCAAGCGCTTCGGTCTGGACGGCGGCGAGGCCATGGTCCCGGCGCTGGAGCAGGTCATCAAGCGCGGCGGTTCGCTGGGCGTCGACGAGGTCGTGCTGGGCATGGCCCACCGCGGCCGCCTGAACGTGCTCGCCGCCGTGATGGGCAAGCCCTACAAGGTCATCTTCCACGAGTTCCAGGGCGGCTCGGCCGTGCCGAGCGACATCGAGGGTTCGGGCGACGTCAAATATCACATGGGCGCCTCGTCGAACCGCGAGTTCGACGGCAACCACGTCCACCTGTCGCTGACCGCCAACCCGTCTCACCTCGAAATCGTCAACCCGGTCGTGCTGGGCAAGGCGCGCGCCAAACAGGCGTTCGACATTCGCGAGGCCAACGAGGGCGTGCCGGAAGGCCAGTGGGCGCTGGATCGCTCCAAGGTCGTGCCGCTGCTGATCCACGGCGACGCCGCCTTCGCCGGCCAGGGCGTGGTCGCGGAGTGCTTCGCCCTGATGGGGCTGAAGGGTTACCGCACCGGCGGCACGCTGCACTTCGTCATCAACAACCAGATCGGCTTCACCACCAGCCCGCGCAACTCGCGCTCGTCGCCCTATCCGTCGGATGTGGCCCTGATGGTCCAGGCGCCGATCTTCCACGTCAACGGCGACGATCCCGAAGCGGTCGTCTTCGCCGCCAAGGTGGCCACCGAATACCGCCAGAAGTTCCACAAGGACGTGGTGGTGGACATGTTCTGCTACCGCCGCTTCGGCCACAACGAAGGCGACGACCCCACCTTCACCCAGCCGCTGATGTATTCGAAGATCCGCGCCCAGCCCTCGACCCGCGAACTGTATTCGCAGCGTCTGGTGGCCGAAGGCGTGATCAGCCAGGCCGAAGTGGACGCCGAGGTCGAGCGGTTCGAGAAATTCCTCGACGAGCAGTTCGAGGCCGGCAAGACCTGGTCCGCCGAAAAGGCCGACTGGCTGGACGGCCAGTGGCAGGGCTTCCAGTCGCCCAAGGACGAGCTGCGCGGCGACACCGCCGTGCCGCTGGCCAAGTTGACCGACCTGGGCCACCGCCTGACCACGATCCCCAACAGCGTCGACATGCACAAGACGCTGAAGCGCGTCATCGACGGTCGCCGCGAAGCCGTCAGCTCGGGTCAGGGCCTGGACTGGGCCACGGCCGAGAGCCTGGCCTTCGCCAGCCTGGTCGATGAAGGCTTCCCGATCCGTCTGTCGGGGCAGGATTCGGTGCGCGGCACCTTCTCGCAGCGTCACTCGGGCATCATCGATCAGACGACCGAAGAGCGCTACATCCCGCTGAACAACCTGCGCGAAGGCCAGGCCAATTTCGAGGTCATCGACTCGGCCCTGTCCGAAGAGGCGGTGCTGGGCTTCGAGTACGGCTATTCGCTGGCCGACCCCAATACGCTGGTCATGTGGGAAGCCCAGTTCGGCGACTTCGTGAACGGCGCCCAGGTAGTGATCGACCAGTTCATCTCTTCGGGCGAACGCAAGTGGCTGCGCATGAGCGGCCTGACCATGCTGCTGCCGCACGGCTATGAAGGCCAGGGGCCGGAACACTCCTCGGCCCGTCTGGAGCGCTTCCTGCAGGCGTGCGCCGAAGACAATATGCAGGTCGCCAACTGCACCACCCCGGCCAACTATTTCCACATCCTGCGTCGCCAGATGCACCGGCCGTTCCGCAAGCCGCTGATCCTGATGACGCCCAAGTCGCTGTTGCGTCACAAGAAGGCGGTATCCAGCCTGGCCGATCTGGCCGAAGGCTCGTCCTTCCACCGCGTCCTGCACGACGACGCCCAGACGCGGCCCGAGATCGCTGGCATCACGATCAAGGCGGACAAGGACATCCGCCGCGTCATCCTGTGTTCGGGCAAGGTCTATTACGATCTGCTGGACGCGCGCGAGAAGAAGGCCAAGGACGGTCAGGCGGTGGACGACGTCTACATCCTGCGTCTGGAGCAGTTCTATCCGTGGCCGATCCAGTCGCTGCGCAAGGAACTGGCCCGCTTCCCCAACGCCGAACTGGTCTGGTGCCAGGAAGAGCCGAAGAACATGGGCGGCTGGACCTTCGTGGATCCGTGGCTGGAGTTGACGCTGGACAAGCTGGACGTGAAGGCCAAGCGCGCCCGCTACGTCGGCCGTCCCGGATCGGCCTCGACCGCCGCCGGTCTGATGAGCCGGCACCTGAAGGAACTCGAAGCCTTCACGACCGAAGCCTTCGCCTGATACACGTACAAAAGACCGACTAGAGACGAGCTGGACCTGACATGGCCGACATCCTGACCCCCGCCCTCGGTGAATCCGTCACCGAAGCCACCATCGCAAAGTGGACCAAGAAGGTCGGTGATCCGGTCAAGAAGGACGAACTGCTGGTCGAGCTGGAGACCGACAAGGTCTCGCTGGAGGTCGTCTCGCCCGCCGACGGCGTGCTGGGCGACATCAAGGCGGCCGAGGGCGACAATGTCGTTCCCGGCACGGTCCTGGGTTCGGTGACCGAGGGCGCGTCCGCCGCCGCCGCTCCGCCCGCTGCGCCCGCCGCTGCCCCTGCCAAGGCCGCCAAGGCTGACGCCAAGGCCGCGCCGGCCGCCGCCGCCGCGATCGACATCACCGTGCCGGTCATGGGCGAGAGCGTCGCCGAAGGCTCGATGGGCAAGTGGGTCAAGAAGAACGGCGATGCGGTCAAGAAGGACGAGCTGCTGGTCGAGATCGAGACCGACAAGGTCGCGGTCGAGGTGTCGGCTCCGGCTGACGGCGTCCTGACCATCGCCGCCGACGAAGGCGCGACCGTCACGCCGGGCCAGAAGATCGGCTCCATCTCGGGGTCGGGCTCGGGTTCGGGCGCGGCGAGCGCGCCGGCCGCCGCGGCTCCGGCGCCCGCCGCCGCTCCGGCCAACACCGGCTCGGCCCAGGTCTCGGCCGCCAAGAACGAAACCCTGTCGCCCGCCGTCCAGCGCGTGGTCGGCGAGAACAATCTGGATCCCAAGGCCCTCGCCGCCACGGGACCGAAGGGCAATATCACCAAGGCCGACGCCATCGCCGCTATCGGCCAGGCCTTGGCTCCGGCCCCTGCCGCCGCCGCGCCGGCCGCCCCGCGCGCTGACCAGCCGCGTGAAGAGCGGGTGAAGATGACGCGCCTGCGTCAGACCATCGCCCGTCGCCTGAAGGAATCGCAGAACACGGCCGCCCAGCTGACCACCTTCAACGAGGTGGACATGACCAACGTCATGGCCCTGCGCGCCCAGTACAAGGACGTGTTCGAAAAGCGCCACGGCGTGAAGCTGGGCTTCATGTCCTTCTTCACCAAGGCCGTCGTCGCGGCCCTGCATGAGATCCCGGCCGTCAACGCCGAGATCGACGGCACCGACATCATCTACAAGAACCACTACGACATCGGCGTCGCCGTCGGCACCGACAAGGGTCTGGTGGTTCCTGTCCTGCGTGACGCCGACACCCTGTCGCTCGCCGGCATCGAAAAGGGCATCGGCGCCCTGGGCAAGGCCGCACGTGACGGCTCGCTGACCATGGATCAGATGCAGGGCGGCACCTTCACCATCACCAACGGCGGCACCTATGGCTCGCTGATGTCGACGCCGATCTTGAACGCGCCGCAGTCGGGCATCCTGGGCATGCACAACATCGTCCAGCGCCCGATGGCCATCAACGGCGAGGTCAAGATCCGCCCGATGATGTATCTGGCCCTCAGCTACGATCACCGCATCGTGGACGGCAAGGAAGCCGTGACCTTCCTGGTCCGGGTCAAGGAACTGCTGGAAGATCCGGCGCGGGCCCTGCTGGACCTCTGATTTCCTGAAAGGCGGCGATGATTTCGTCGCCTTTTTCTTTGGTGCGAGGCGCGACCATGCTGACCCTCTACGCCGCGACCGGATCCTGCAGCCGGGCCAGCCATATTGCGCTGGAAGAGTCGGGGCTGGCCTATGAGGTTCGTCTGGTCGATTTCGCCAAGGCCGAGCAGCGCGAGACGGCCTATCTGGCGATCAATCCCAAGGGGCGCGTTCCTGCGCTCGCGACCGATCAGGGCGTCCTGACCGAGAGCCCGGCCATTCTGGCGCACATCGCCGCCCTGTCGCCGCCCGGCCTCTTGGCGCCGAGCGATCCCTTCGCCTTTGCGCGGATGCAGGCGTTCAACCTCTTTCTGGCCACCACCATCCACGTCGCCCACGCCCACGGTCGTCGCGCCGCGCGCTGGAGCGACGATGCCGCCGCCCAGGCGTCAATGGCGGCCAAGGTCACGCAGAACATGCGCGACGGCTTCGCCCGGATCGAGGCGGACCTGACCGGCGAATGGGCGATGGGCGACGCCTATACGGTCGCGGACCCCTATCTGTTCACCTTCGCCGGCTGGCTGGAAAGCGACGGCGTGGACATCGCCGCGTTCCCACGCGTCCAGGCGCATTTCGAGCGCATGAAGGCGCGTCCGGCGGTTCAGCGCGCCCTGGCCGCCAAAGCTTAGCGGGCGCGCTCGCAGACCAACGGTTGTGTCTAATTTGCGCCGGTCGTTAACGATCCGAATCGGCGCCGCATTTTCCCTGATTACAAGCGCCGAAAATGGCGCCTTATTTCGGACATGGAGTGGGCGGCGCGCGCGATAGGGATGTTCTACGTCTTGGGCGGACTGATGCTTTTGTATCAGGCCTGGCTCAACTGGCGTCTGCAACGGGCCTTGGCCGGCGTCATCGCCGTTCCCGCTAACGATCAGATCGCAGACGGCGTGATCGCCCTGGGCGGCGTGGTGGTGCTGATGTCGGGCGTCGCGCTGGCGGCGCTCAGCGCTTGGGCCGTGGTCGCCTTTCTCGCCGGTTGGGCGATCCAGGCCGCCTATCTACTGTGGGTAAACCGCGCCGATCTCGACAGCCCCCTGGCCAGCGGCCGGTTGAAGTCGGTGCATGCCTTCGCCGCCTATACCGCCGTCACTGGCGTGGTGCTGTGGCTGCCGCTGACCGGCGTCCTGGGCTGATCAGCCGAACTCGGCTTCCAGGTCGGCCAGACGCGCCGCCTGGTCCTCGGCGATCAGGGCGTTCAGCAGCGGATCGATGTCGCCTTCCATGATCTGGGGCAGGCTGTGCAGGGTCAGGTTGATGCGGTGATCGCTGACCCGCCCTTGCGGATAGTTGTAGGTGCGGATCCGTTCGGACCGGTCGCCCGACCCGACCTGGGACTTGCGGCTGTCCGAACGGGCCAGGTCCTTGGCCTGGCGCTGCATGTCGTACAGGCGCACGCGCAGGTTCTTCATCGCCTTGTCGCGGTTGACGTGCTGGGACTTCTCCGACGACGTCACCATGATGCCGGTGGGCAGGTGGGTGATGCGTACGGCGGAATCGGTCGTATTGACGTGCTGACCGCCCGAACCCGACGCGCGGAAGGTGTCGATGCGGATGTCCTTGTCGTGGATTTCGATCTCCACGTCCTCCACCTCGGGTAGGACCGCCACCGTCGCCGCGGAGGTGTGGATGCGCCCTTGCGACTCGGTCGTCGGCACCCGCTGCACCCGGTGAACGCCGCTTTCGAACTTCAGCCGGCCGAACACGCCCTCGCCCGTCACCGTGGCGATGATCTCCTTATAGCCGCCGGCGTCGCCCTCGGTCGCGGAATCCAGCTCGATCCGCCAGCCGCGCGTTGAGGCGTAGCGCGAATACATGCGGAACAGATCACCTGCGAACAGGGCCGCCTCGTCCCCGCCGGTGCCGGCGCGCACTTCCAGAACGGCCGAGGCGTTCTCGTCGGCGTCGCGCGGGGCCAGCAGCAGGGCGACCTCGCGTTCCAGCTCGGGCAGCCTGTCGGTCAGCGCCCGCAGCTCCTCCTCGGCCATCGCCGCCATTTCAGGATCGGCCGTCATGGCCTCCAGGTCCGCCATTTCGGCGCGCGCCCTGGCCAGGCCCTGGACCGCATCGACGACGGGCTTCAGCTCGGCGTGCTCCTTGGACAGCCGCACGATCTCGGCGCCGTCGGTCGCCGAACCCATGCGCGCCTCCACCTCGTGGAAACGGTCGAGCACCTGATCGAGACGGGCCTGGGGCAGTCGCAAGAGGGAAATGTCCTGAGAAAAAGCGGAGCGCCGTCCTTACCCGCCGGGGGCCGTCGTGTCGATTGCAAGCCGTGTCGGGGCGTGAACCGGCGCCGGCGCCGCGCTTGTGATCGGCGATAACGGCCGGGTCACGATGGCGTCAGTCGCGGTGACGCAATCGGCTCAAAGCCATTAGTTGAGGCCGAACAACCGTGAGGAGGACGCCATGTTCGATCGCCCGCCCCCATCGCAGCCCGACGCCGCCGAGGTCGCCGAAAGCGTCGATCGCCTGTGCCGCCTGTACGACAGCCGTCTGGCCGAGACCGGCGGCGACCTGTCGCCCGAGGACGCCCGCGAACTGAGGGCCATGGCCGCCATCTACGATCTGGACACCGACCGCCCCTCGACCGAGGTCTGGCGCGACCTTCGCGCCGTCGTCACCCGCCAGGCGCCGCTTGACGCCACGGCGCCGGCCGAGGTCGAGGCCCTGACCCTTCTGGTGGTCGAGGACGATCCCGACGCCGCCGCCTCCCTGACCGAACTGCTGACCGAGGCGGGCCACAATGTCGTCGGCCCGTTCCACAGCGCCGCCGCCGCCGAGGCCGCCGCTGCGCTGCACAGCATCGATGCGGCCTTGCTGGACATCAACCTGTCGGGCGAGATGACCGGGGTGGAACTGGCCCGCGTCCTGACGGACCGCTGGGCCGTACGGGTCATCTTCATTTCCGGCGATGTCGCCGCCGCCGCGAAGAATGCGGACATGGCCGAAGCCCTGGTGCTGAAACCCTACAACGGTGCGCAAATCCTGGAGGCTGTGGCGCGCCTCGCCTGAGGGTGGGATCCAGATCCCCCAGCTTGCGTCTAAGGCGCAGGCGGGCGATCACGGATCATGCTGTCGAACCGGTCCCGCTACGCCCTGCGCGCCATGGTGCATCTGGCCGGTCTGCCGGATGGCGGCCCCGCGACCATCGCAGAGATCGCCGAGGCGGCGGCGGCTCCGCGAAAGTTCCTAGAGGCCATCCTGCTGGACCTGCGTCGTCAGGGTCTGCTGGCTTCGAAGCGGGGCAGGGCGGGCGGCTATGCGCTGGGCGCGCCCGCCGACGCCATCAGCTTCGCCGACGTCATCCGCGCGCTGGAAGGCCCCCTGGCCCTCGCGCCCTGCGCCTCGCGCACCGCCTACGGCCCGTGCGAAACCTGCCCGGATGTCGAGACCTGTCCGTTGCAGCCCGTGCTTCAGGACGGGCGCGACGCGATCGCCGCCGTCTTCGAGGCGCGAACCCTTCTGCAAGCCGCCGTCACTTCTTCTCCTATTGACCGACTAGGGAAATAGCCCGCACCGTTCGCTCCCCACTCCAGAGGCCGTCATGCAAGATTTCCTGCTCTTCCTCGCCGTCGGATTTCTGGCCCAGATCGTGGATGGGGCGCTGGGCATGGCCTATGGCGTGATCTCCTCCACCGTCCTGCTGTCGTTCGGCGTGCCGCCCGCGACGGCGTCGGCCAGCGTCCACGCCGCCGAGGTCTTCACCACGGCGGCCTCGGCCGGGTCGCATACGGTCAACAAGAACGTGAACTGGAAGCTGTTCGTGCCGCTGGCGCTCGGCGGGGTCGTCGGCGGCGGCTTCGGCGCCTTCGTCCTGACCAGCATCGACGGCGATCTGCTGAAGCCCTTCATCACCACGTATCTGGCCATCATGGGCGTGGTGATCATCTGGCGCGCCACCCGTCAGACGCGCGAGCGGATCTTCCCGCGCAAGTTCGCCGGCCCCCTGGGTCTGGTCGGCGGCTTCTTCGACGCCATCGGCGGCGGCGGCTGGGGACCCACGGTCACCACCACCCTGGTCGGCACGGGCCAGGATCCGCGCGTCTCGATCGGCACCACCAATACGGCTGAGTTCTTCGTCACCTCCGCCATTTCCGCCACCTTCCTCGCCGCCCTGCTGACCGGTCACTGGCAGGAGGCCGAGGGCTTCTCCACCCACGCCATGGCCGTGCTGGGCCTGATCATCGGCGGCCTGATCGCCGCCCCCTTCGCCGGCGTCATCGCCCGCATCGCCCCGCGCCGGGCTCTCACCTACGGCGTCGGCGCCGTGGTGCTCCTGTCCGCCGGCTATCAGGCCCTGCGGCTGTTCAAAGTGATCTAAAACGCAAAACGGCGGAGGGTTCGCGCCCGCCGCCGATCCAACTTCGACTTTGATTTCCGAATACCGCCGGCATCGCCACCCTGCATAAGCGGCTTCCGCAGCCTACTCCGCCGCCTGAAGCGCCGCCGCGCGTGCGGCGTCCAGTTCGGCGGCCTTTTGTTCGACTAGGTCGACGATGTGGTCGATCATGCCGTCGTTGGCCTGTTTGTGGGCGATCTTGCCGTTCAGATAGATCATGCCCGCGCCCTTGCCGCCGCCGGTGAAGCCGATGTCGGTATAGAGAGCCTCGCCCGGTCCGTTCACGACGCAGCCGATCACCGACAGGCTCATCGGCGTCGAGATATGGGCCAGCTTCTCTTCCAGCACCGCCACCGTCTCGATGACGTTGAAGCCCTGACGCGCGCAGGACGGGCAGGCGATGATGTTGACCCCGCGGTGGCGCAGACCCAGCGACTTCAGGATGTCGAAGCCGACCTTGATCTCCTCGACCGGATCGGCGGCCAGGGACACGCGGATGGTGTCGCCGATCCCGGCCCACAGCATCGACCCCAGGCCGATGGCGGACTTGATGGTGCCGGTGCGCAACGGCCCCGCCTCGGTCACGCCCAGATGAAGCGGGCAGTCGATCGCCTCGGCCAGCTGCTGATAGGCGGCGACGGTCAGGAACGGGTCGGACGCCTTCACCGAAATCTTGAACTCGTGGAAGTCGTGGTCCTGCAGGATGCGGGCGTGGTTCAGGGCGCTCTCGACCATGGCGTCGGGGCAGGGTTCGCCGTACTTTTCCAGAAGTTCCTTTTCCAGCGAGCCGGCGTTGACGCCGATCCGCATCGAGCAGCCATTGTCCTTGGCCGCCTGGATCACGTCGCGGACGCGGTCGGCCGAACCGATGTTGCCCGGGTTGATGCGCAGGCAGGCGGCGCCCGCCTCGGCCGCCTCGATGCCGCGCTTGTAGTGGAAGTGGATGTCGGCGACCAAGGGGACCTTGGCCTCGCGCACGATGGTCCTGAAGGCGGCGGTCGATTCCACGTCGGGGCAGGAGACGCGCACGATATCGGCGCCGGCCTCTTCCAGCTGACGGATCTGGTCGATGGTCGCCGCCGCGTCCGTCGTCGGCGTATTGGTCATCGACTGGACGCTGATCGGGGCGTCGCCGCCCACCAGGACGGAGCCGACGCGGATCTGGCGGCTCTTGCGACGCTCGATGTGGCGCCAGGGTCGGACGTGCGTGTGATCGCTCATGGGAGCATCATATAGGCCGATGATGACGGCGGGACCACGGCCGACGCATCAGTTCGGCGCGGGGGCGGGTGAAGAGGGCGCGGGCGCAGGGGAAGGCGTCGCCCCTGGCGTCGCGGCCGCCTGGGTCCGGGCCTGGGCGGCCTGAGCCTGGACCTGGGCGCGCGCCTGGCTGGCGGCCAGCGCCTTGGCCGCCTGATCCGCGCGACTGTTCAACTGCGCCAGCGGCGTCAGCACTCCGGCCAAGGGTCCGCCGTACTCGCCGTTAAGGAAGACGTCGAAAGCCGCCGGGTCGGACACGTCCACCGTCGCCGCCACGCCGATGGGCGCGCGCCAGGCCTCGCCCGGCGCCATCTGACGCGCGAACAGGGCCTGACCGTCGCCCAGCCGAACGACCAGGGCGCCGGCCGTCTTGGCCTGGATCACCACCATCGAGGCGTTGGCCGAGGCGCCATAGACGGCCCCGCGCGGGTTGAACGCCTTCTGCACCGGCTCCGGATTGGCGGCGGCGGCGATCACGGCCGGATCGGTCGGATCGACCCCGGTCAGTTCGGCCTCCAGCCCTGGTGTGATATACAGCGCCGGCGTCGTCTGGTCGGGCGGGGCGGACATGGGCGCGCTGAGCGCGACCTGCGGATCCGGATCGGCCGCCCCGGTCCAGGTCTTCGGCACGGCGGCGATATCGGACGGATGGGCGGTCTGATGCAGGCTGGCGCGCTGGAACACGTTCCAGCCGATGACGGCGACCACCACGGTGGCGATGCCCGCGACGATGCGCGGCGAATGGCGTTTCACGTCCTCGAAGGCGATGCCGATGGGCGCCTTCAGCGGCACGGAGGTGTCGGGGCTCTCGCGCTTGAACCGCTCGACGGCGGTCTGTTCGTCCAGCGCCAGGGCCGAGGCATAGGCCCGCACATAGCCCAGGGCGAAGACCCGCGAGGGCAGGGACGACCAGTCGTTCTGCTCCAGGGCGGTCAGGAACCGGCGATGCACCTTGGTCTCGGCCGCCAGTTCGGCCGCCGACTTGCCCGACCGCTCGCGGGCGGCGCGAAAACCGTCGCCCAGGGTCGCGGCGTCGACGAAGGCGGCCGTCGGATCGGGCCGGTCCGCAATGCTTTCGATCGCCTCGGGGGCGACCCCCGCATTCAGCGTCATGACGCCTGACCCCATGTCCGGGAAACACAGCGCCGACGCGCCGTTCACAGGGCCCGAGATAGACGATTGCGCGCCGACCAGCAACGCCGCCCGTGCGTCCAGACGGCTGCGATCAGACCGCGACGTTCAGCTTGCGCGCCAGGGATTCAATCTCGTTACGAACCGAGCCGGTGGACAGGTTCAGCAGATTGGCCATGCCGCGCCGGGCCGCATTCAGGTCCGCCGACAGGATCATCCGCTTGACCGGCCCGACCCCGCCCGCCGGCGCCGACAGTCGGGTGAAGCCCAGCACGATCAGAGCGAAGGCCTCCAGCGGCCGCCCCGCCAGTTCGCCGCAGATCGAGACCGGCGTGCCGGTGTCGGCGCAGGCCTTCTGGATGGTCTGGAGCGCACGCAGGGTCGGCGGCGACAGCGGGTCGTAGCGATCCGACACCAGCGGATTGGTCCGGTCGGCCGCATACATGTACTGGAACAGGTCGTTGGTGCCGATGGAGACGAAATCCGTCAGCGGCAGCAAGGCGTCCAGATGCCACAGCAACGACGGGCATTCGACCATCGCCCCGACGCGCAGCAGGGCGGGCAAAGCGCGCCCGCGACGCCGCGCCCAAGCGCATTCGATATCGACCAGCTCGCGCGCGGCCCGGAACTCGTCCACCGTGGCGATCATCGGGAACATGACGCGCAGTTCGCGCCCGGCCCCCGCCGCCAGCAGCGCCCGAAGCTGCATTCGCAAAAGCGACGGTCGGTCCAGACCCAGGCGGATGGCGCGGCGGCCCAGCGCGGGGTTCTCTTCGCGCTCGGCTTCCAGATACGGCAGGACCTTGTCGCCGCCGATGTCCAGGGTGCGGAAGGTCACGGGTTTGTCGCCCGCCGCGTCCAGCACCAGCTTGTAGAGCGCCGTCTGGGCGTCCAGCCGCGGCAGTTCGTCCGAGACCATGAACTGGAATTCGGTGCGGAACAGGCCGATGCCCTCGGCGCCCGTCTCGATCATGTTTTCCAGATCGACCGCCAGCCCGGCGTTGGTCAGGACCGTGATCCGCTGCCCGTCCAGGGTCACGGCCGGCACGTCGCGTAGCTGGGCGAACTCGGCCTGGCGCTGTTCGCGCACGGCCATGCGCGACTGCACGGCCTCCAGCATGTCGGGGCGGGGACGCAGATAGGTCTCGCCGGTCTCGCCGTCGGCGATGACCATGTCGCCTTCCGACAGCCGGTCGCGCAGGCCCATCAGACGACCGACGCACGGGATCTGCAGCGCGCGGGCGACGATGGCGGCGTGGCTGGCGGCCGAGCCCTCTTCCAGCAACAGCCCCTTCAGCTTGTCGCGCGGATATTCCAAGAGGTCGGCGGGGCCCAGGTTGCGCGCCACCAGGATGGCGTCGTCGGGCAGTTCGCGCTCGCCCGGCTTGTCGCCCGCCAGCACCCGCAGCAGCCGGTTGGCCAGGTCCTCGAAGTCGTGCAGCCGCTCGCGGATATAGGGGTCGCGCGCCTGGGCGAAGCGGGCGCGGTGTTCGTTTCGGACGCGGTCCACCGCCGCCTCGGCCGTCAGGCCGTTCCGCACCGCCTCCTCCAGCGACCGGTTCCAGCCCCGGTCGTCGGCGAACATCCGATAGGTTTCCAGCACCTCGAACGACGGACCGGCCAGGCCCTGACCCTTGTCCAGCATGACATCCAGGCCGCTCTTCAGCGTGGCCAGCGCCAGCTTCAGCCGCGCCTCCTCCATCGCCGGGTCGTCGGATAGCAGGCGTTCGGGCGCCAGCGGCGCCTCGTGCAGAACCACATGGCCGAAGGCCAGGCCGTCGGCGAACTTCTGGCCCTTCAGTCGTTCGGGCCGGTGCGGCGCCAGCTCCACGTCGCGCAGCTCGTCCAGCGCCAGCAACTCGCCCGACGACACGGTTTCGGACAGGACCATGGCGATGGTCTGGATGTCCTCGACCTCTTCCTCGTCATAGCGCCGCTCAGTGCGGTTTTGAACGACCAGGACGCCGATGGCCCGGCCGCCGCGCAGCAGCGGGGCGCCCAGGAAGGCGTGATAGGGGTCTTCGCCCGTCTCGGGGCGATAGGAGAAGGACGGGTGCGACGGGGCGTCCGACAGGCTGATGGGTTGGGCCATCCGCGCCACCTCGCCCACCAGGCCCTCGCCGGGCCGCAGCCGGGTATTGTGCACGGCGTCGGGGTTCAGACCCTCGGTGGCGAACAGTTCGAGCTCGCCCGACGCGCGACGCAGATAGATGGAGCAGACCTCGGCGACCATCGACCGGGCGATGATCTTGACGACCATGTTCAGCCGGTCCTGCGCCGGCGTCGCGCCCGCGCCGGCCCCGCCCAGAGCCTCGCGGATCTGGCGCAGGAGGATCCGGGGTCCTCTGGTCATCGCGCCGCCTGCCGGCATCATGTCTCCCGCGCCCCGGCGCCTAGGCGCCTTCTGAAATCACCCTATACCGCGTCCAGCCCATATGCCGAATGCAGGGCGCGAACGGCCAGCTCGGCGTAGGCGGCGTCGATCAGCACGCTGATCTTGATCTCGGAGGTCGAGATCGCCTGGAACTTCACGCCCTTGTCGGCCAGGGCCTTGAACATGGTCTGGGCGACGCCCGCATGGCTGCGCATGCCCACGCCGACGACCGAGACCTTGGCCACGTCCTCGTCGACCCGGATTTCCTCGAAGCCGAGCTGCGCCTTGGCGGCGGTCATCAGGTCGGCGGCGCGCACGGCGTCGCGACGGCCGGTCGTGAAGGTCAGGTTGACCGTTCCGGCGGTGCGCGACTGGCTCTGCACGATCATGTCGACGTTGACGTTGGCCTCGGCCAGGCGCGTGAAGACGTCGGCGGGCGCGTCCACCCGGTCGGACAGGCCCAGCAGGGTGATGCGGGCCTCGTCACGGCTCATGGTCACACCGGACACGATACGTTTTTCCACGATCTCCTCCTCGTCGCAGATCAGGGTTCCACCCTTGTCGGGCATGACGCCATTCGCGTCGGGTTCGATAAAGCTTGAAAGGACGCGGACCGGCACCTGTTTAGCCATGGCCAACTCGACCGAGCGGGTCTGCAGCACCTTGGCGCCCAGGGACGCCATTTCCAGCATCTCTTCGTAGGACACCTTGGCCAGGCGGCGCGCGCGGTTCTCGATGCGCGGGTCGGTCGTATAGACGCCGTCCACGTCGGTATAGATGTCGCAGGGGCAGCCCAGGGCCGCCGCCACGGCGACCGCCGAGGTGTCCGAACCGCCGCGCCCCAGGGTCGTGATCTTGCCGTCCGCCGTCACGCCCTGGAAGCCGGGCACGATTGCGATCTCGCCGGCGTCGACGGCGGCGCCCAGCTTCTCGCCGGGAATGTCGATGATGCGGGCGCGGGCGTGGGCGTCGTCGGTCAGGATCGGCACCTGCCAGCCCATCCACGAGCGCGCGTTGAAGCCCATGTTGCGCAGGGTCGCGGCCAACAGGCCCGAAGTCACCTGTTCGCCCGAGGCGACCACCACGTCATATTCGTCGTCGCTGAGCGGCAGGCCTGCAGCGGCCGGTCCGGCGCCGTCGGTCCAGGCGACCAGTTCATTGGTTTTGCCCGCCATGGCGGAGACGACGACGGCGACCTGTTTGCCCGCCGACACTTCGGCTGCGACGATCCGCGCCGCACGCCGAATGCGTTCGAGGTCGCCCATCGAGGTGCCGCCGAACTTCATCACCAGTCGTGTCGTATCGGGCCGCGTCATCGTGGCGTTCCGCCCCCTGCTTGCGTGAAAGGGCGCGAAGGTTCATCCCTCGCGTCATGACCGCTTCTAACGGCGCCGCTCCGTCTCGCCTACCCCAACAGGGGCATGGTTTTTCGCAAAATTCGTCCGAAACGGCGTTCGGCGCATCGATCGACCCCGCCGACGTGGCGCGCTTCTCGGCCCAGGCGGCCGAATGGTGGGACGCGCACGGGCCGTTCGCGCCGCTGCACCGCTTCAACCCGGCGCGGCTGGCGTTGATCCGCGACCAGCTTTGCACGCGGCTGGGCCGCGATCCCAAGGCGCGGGCGCCGTTCGAAGGTCTGACCCTGCTGGATGTGGGATGCGGCGGCGGACTGATCGCCGAGCCGATGCGGCGGATGGGCTTTGATGTCACCGCTCTCGACGCCTCGTCCGAGAACATCGGAACGGCCCGCGCCCACGCCGACATGGTCGGTCTGGATATCGCCTATCGCGCCGCCACGGTCGAACAGATCGAGGCGGAAGGGGCGGGGCCGTTCGACGTGGTCCTGACGATGGAGGTGATCGAACATGTCGCCGATCCCGAAGGCTTCGTGCGCGCCTGTTCGCGCCTGGTCCGGCCGGGCGGGGTGATGATGGTCGCCACCCTGAACCGGACCCTGAAGTCGCTGGCCTTGGGCAAGGTGGCGGCGGAATACATCCTGCGCTGGGTGCCGGCCGGCACCCACGACTGGCGCCAGTTTCTGAAGCCCGAGGAAATCCGCGCGATGCTGGCCGCCGAGCCGGTGGCGGTCGAGGGGCCCTATGGCCTGAACTACGACCCGCTTCACGACCGATGGAGCCAGACCGACGATGCGGGCATCAACTATATGATGGTCGCGACGCGCAGCGCTTAAGCAATCTCCCTCCCCTTCATGGAGAGGGACGATCGCGCAGCGATCAGGGTGGGGGCGTAAGGGCGCGAGCGGGGTGGCCTTAACCTCCCCACCCTGGCTCCGCTTCGCTTTGCCGTCCCTCCCCATGAAGGGGAGGGAGAAAATCAGACCTTTTCGGCCTTCTTGCGCGTCCAGCTGTAGAGGCCGAACACCGCCGCCGCGAAGACGACGATCCCGGCCAGCATGGCGGGCCAGGCCGAGCCTTCGGGGATCATGGCGAAGGGGGCGTCGCTGTTCGTGCCGACGATGACGCTGGCGTAGAAGACGCCGAACAGGCTTTCGCCCACGATCAGGCCAGACGCCAGCAGCACGCCCATGCGGCGCGCCACATCGGCGAACCGGGTCGTCTTGACCGCCTTGTCATAGAACCAGCCGACCACGGCGCCGATGACCAGCATCGTCGTCACGGCCGCCGGCAGATAGAAGCCGATGCCCACGGCCAGAGGCGGAAGCTTGATCTTGCCCTTGGTCGATTTGGACACGACGGCGTCCAGCACGATGATGATCACGCCGATCACCGCGCCCAGGCCGATCAGGTCCCAACGCAGGTCGCCGCCGATGACGCCGCGCGCCAAGGCCGAGATCAGGGTCGCCTGCGGCGCCGCCAGCGGCTCGTTGGCGATGCCGGAAGGACCGCCCTCGAACCCGAAGGCGCCGTTCAGCTTGTTCAGGATGAAGGGGATGACCAAGGCGCCGGCGACGACGCCGATGATCAGGGCGACCTGCTGACGCCACGGCGTGGCGTCGACCAGTTGGCCGGTCTTCAGATCCTGAAGGTTGTCGTTGGCGATGACGGCGACGGCGAAGACGACCGCCGTCACGATCAGGGCGAAGGCGATGATCGACCCGTCGGCCGGCACGCCCGCGATCTTCATTACGCCCAGCATCAACAGCGAGGCCACGATGATGGCCAGGATGCCGACACCCGAGACCGGGCTGTTCGACGAGCCGATCAGACCGGCCATATAGCCGCAGATGGCCGCGACCGCGAAGCCGATCAGCACCACATAGACCAGGCCGCCGACGACCAGCAGGGGCGCGGACGCCGCCAGCGTGGGCGAGGCCAGGGCGATCCAGGTCAACAGGCCGGCGATGGCGATCAGGGCCGCCACCGAGACGGCGCCGACGATCTTGATCGGAATGTCCTGTTCGGTCCGCTCCAGCACCTCGCCGTGCGAGCGCTTGGATTGGGCCGCCAGGGCCGAGGTCAGGCCGCCGATCAGCGGACCAGCCAGTTTGATCAGGGTCCAGATCGCCGCCACGCCGATGACGCCGGCGCCCATGAAGCGAACCTCGCGGCTCCAGACCGTCATGGCCAGCTCTTCGGCGTGCGTCTCGGCCGGCAGGGTCGCGGCGATCGAGGGCAGGCCGTGCGAGGTCAGCCAGGCGATGGTGTCGGGGCTGGTCAGGATCGGCACGGCGATGACCCAGGCCAGGATCAAACCAAACAGTTGGGCCAGGCCGACCGTCAGGCCGATCAGGTGACCGGCGCCCAGCAGGGCGAACTGCATGCCAAAGCCGACGCCCGTCGCGCCGCCGCCCAGGGCGGCCGGCAGTTTGAAGAACCTGGCCGTCTCGCCCGCAAAGACGCGACCCGCGACCAGCAGGGCGTAACCGGCCGACACCACGGCGCCGGCGACCACGACCCACAGGCCGGACTTGTTCTCGCGCACAGCGCTTTCGGTCTGTTCGGCGCCGCGCGAGCCGACCTTCAGCACCTCGGCGGCGGCGACGCCTTCGGGGTAGGGCAGGCCGCCGTTGGTCACCAGGGCGCGACGCAGCGGGATCGAGAAGGTGACGCCCAGTATGCCGCCGAAGATGCAGATCAGCGTCGATTCCCAGAACGGAAACTCCAGCCACCAGCCGATCATCACCAGGCCGGGCAGGACGAAGATGATCGAACTCATGGCGCCGCCGACCGAGGCGACGGTCTGGACCGTCATGTTCTCCCAGATGGTCGAGGTGCGGAAACCGCGCAGGATCGCCATCGAAATGACCGCCGCCGGAATGGCCGAGGCGAAGGTCAGGCCCACCTTCAGGCCCAGGTAGGTGTTGGCGGCGGTGAAGACCACCGCCAGCAGCACGCCTAGCACAAGGGCGCGAAGGGTAAGCTCAAGCCGGCCCTTCGGGGCGGCGGCGGCGTCAGTCATCGAAAAATTCCCCACGTTTGCGCGGACGTAAGCGCATTCTGTCGCAGGCGGCAACTGGTCGCGGTCAGATGCGGGCGCCCCCGCCGCTTGGCCCCGCGACCCGGACGGGCTAGGACCGGCCCATGCCTGAACTTCCCGAGGTCGAAACCGTCCGACGCGGCCTGACGCCGGTGCTGGAGGGCGCGCGGCTGTCGCGGGTCCGGATCAACCGGCCCGACCTGCGATTTCCCTTCCCCGAGCGCTTTGTCGAACGGCTGGAGGGAGCGACGGTGCTGCGGATCGACCGGCGGGCCAAATATCTGCTGATGCCGCTGTCGACCGGCGAGACCTGGATCACCCACCTGGGCATGACCGGCCGCTTCACCCTGGACGGAACCCTGCTGGGCGAGTTCGAGGAGGCCGCGCCCATCGCCGGCAAGCACGAACATTTCAGCGGCGGCGCCATCCGCGATGGGGCGGCGACCCGCATCGGATACGCCGACGCGCGCCGGTTCGGCTTCATGGGCCTGATATCCAGCGACCAGATCGAGACCCATCCCTGGTTCGCCGGTCTGGGGCCCGAGCCGCTGGGCAACGGCTTTTCCGGCGCCCATCTGGTCGAGGCCTTCGCGGGCAAGAAACAGAACATCAAGGTCAGTCTGCTGGATCAGCGGATCGTCGCCGGCCTGGGCAATATCTATGTCTGCGAGGCCCTGTACCGCGCCCGCATCTCGCCCCTGGTCGCGGCCGGATCGGTGTCGAAGGCGCGGCTGGAGCGTCTGGCGACCGAGGTCCGAAACGTCCTGAACGACGCCATTGCGGCGGGCGGCTCGACCCTGCGCGACTTCGCCAACGCCGAGGGCGGCCAGGGTTATTTCCAGCACCGGTTCGACGTCTATGGCCGCGAGGGCGAGCCTTGCCGAGGCGACAAATGCACCGGCGTCGTCGCCCGCATCGTCCAGGGCGGCCGTTCCACCTTCTACTGCCCCTCCTGCCAGAAGCGATAAGCCTTCGAGGTCCGACCCATGCGCAAAATCCACTTGTGGATCAGTCTGATCGTCGGCGTCCTGGTCTGGGGCGCCTATTTCGTCCACTTCGTCCAGGGCTTGCGCGACGGCGACCTCGGCGACCTGATCTGGTGGTTCGTCGCCGCCCTGGTCGTCGCCGCCGTCGCCGAGGCCGCCGCCACCGGCCTGATCGCCCGGCTGTTCCGCCGCCGCGCCCGCGTGCTGGACGAGGGGCCGACGCTTCAGGCGGCGTTGAAGGCGGGTCATGTCGCCCTGATGCTGCTGGTCGGCCTGGTCCTGATCTCGGCGCTGATGCTTGCCCTGTCGTCCGTCTTCGGCTGGACGCTGGACCTGTCGGGCGCGCGGGGCCAGGTGATCGCCGCCAATCTGCTGCTGGGCATGGTGGTCGTGGTCGAACTGTTCCGCGCCGCCCTGACCCTGGCCCTGATGCCCCGACGGTAGCGCCTGCGCTAGCGGGGCCCGCCTCGCGCCTGTATGACCGTCGTCAAAGGAGACCGACCATGGCCGACGCCTATGCCAACCTGCTGATCGAACGCCACGCCGACGGCTATGCGGTGGTGACCCTGAACCGGCCCGAGGCGCTGAACGCCCTGAACGCGGCCCTGTTCAAGGATCTGGCCGACTTCCTCGACAGCGTCGAACAGGACGACAGCGTGCGCTGCCTGATCCTGACCGGCTCGGGCGAAAAGGCCTTCGCCGCCGGCGCCGACATCAAGGAGATGGCGGACCAGACCTATGCCCAGATGTACACGGGCAACTATTTCGCCCTCGGCCACGACCGCATCACCCGGTTCAGAAAGCCGATCATCGCCGCGGTCAACGGCTTCGCTCTCGGCGGCGGCTGCGAACTGGCCATGCTGTGCGACTTCATCGTCGCTTCGGACAAGGCGAAGTTCGGTCAGCCCGAGATCAACTTGGGCGTCGCGCCGGGCATCGGCGGGTCCCAGCGCCTGACCCGTCTGGTGGGCAAGTCCAAGGCCATGGACATGGTCCTGACCGCCCGGATGATGGATGCGGCGGAAGCCGAACGCGCCGGCCTCGCCTCGCGCGTCTTCCCGCACGACACCCTGCTGGATGAAACCCGCAAGATCGCCGCCAAGATCGCCTCGCAAAGTCCGCTGGCGATCATGGCCAACAAGGAGATGGTCAACGCCGCGCTGGAGACGACCCTGACCCAGGGCGTCCAGTTCGAACGCCGCCTGTTCCACTCCCTGTTCGCCTTCGAGGATCAGAAGGAAGGCATGTCCGCCTTCGTCGAAAAGCGCAAACCCGAGTTCAAGGGGCGATAGGTCGCAACGCACGCGTCAACCGATCGCCGTGATCGGGCGTTAGGGGCGAATGATGATCCGCCTCCTCGCCTCGCTCCTTGCGACCCTGTTCGTTCTCGCCCCTGTCGCCGTCCAGGCCCAATCCCAGACCCAAGCTCAGGCTCCGGCCTTCAGTTCCAGCCGCATCATTGTCGAGACGCGCGGTCGGGGGCCGGACATCATCTTCATCCCCGGCCTGGGCTCCACCGGCTCGGCCTGGCGATCGACGGCGGATCGGCTGGATGACCGCTATCGGGTGCATCTCGTCACCCTGCGCGGCTTTGGCGAGACCCAGATCGGCGACAATGTCAGCGGCGGTCTGGCCGGCCCCGCCGCCAGCGAGATCGAACGCTACATCCGCGAGCAGCGCATCGACCGTCCCGCGGTGATCGGCCATTCGCTGGGCGGCCAGATCGCCCTGCGCGTCGCCGCCGATATGGGCGACCGGATCGGGCGCGTCATGGTGGTCGATTCCTCCCCCTTCTTCCCGTCCCTGATCGACGCGCGCACCACATCGGATCAGGTCGAGCCCCTGGCCCGGCTGGGCTATCAGGCCCTGCTCCTGTTCGGCGATCAGGCGCTGAAGTCCCAGGTCGCGGCCTTCGGCGTGGACATGGGTCTGGCCGGCGACATGGTGTTCCAGGGGCTGGGGCTTCAGGGCGGCGACCGGCGCGTCCTGGCCCAGGGTCTGTATGAGGCCCTGACCGTCGATCTGCGGCCCCGCCTGTCGCAGATCACCGCCCCGGTCACTGTCGTCTATGGCTGGACCCGCGATCCCGACGCGCCCCGCAACAGACTCGAGGGTCTGTATCGCTACGGATTCCAAGGCCTGGCGCGCACCGCCAGGTTCGAGCGGATCGAAGGCGCCGAGCACCAGGTGATGATCGAACAGCCGCAGCGGTTCCTGGCGGCGGTGCAGCGGTTCCTGAGCTGACGCTCAATCCTTCAGCGCATCCACGACCACGCCCTCGGTCAGTAGCTGCGGCAGGATTTCCGGCTCGGCCCGACCCGGGCGATACAGCAGATACAGCGGCACGCCCGATCGCCCGTGCGCCTGAAGCTCACGCGTGATGACGTCGTCGCGCCGGGTCCAGTCGCCGACCAGATAGGCGGCGTTCGCCTCGCGCATGGCCTTGGCGACACGGGGCGAAGACAGGGCCGCGCGTTCGTTGATCTTGCACGTCACGCACCAGTCGGCGGTCAGATTGACCAGCACGGGGCGTCCCGACGCGGTCGCTGCCTTCACCGCCGCCGCCGACCAGGGCTGGGCCGCCAGCGGGCCGCTGTCGCCTTGGGGCGTGGCGTCCGCATATCGCGCTGCGCCGGCCGCAACGCCTGCCAGGCCCAGCGCCAGAACGCCGACGACGATCGCGCAGATCGTGGTCAGGATCGGCCGTTCATCACGCTGGCGCGCCGCTTGCGCCAAGCCTGTCAACCAAGCCGCCAGGGCCAGCAGCAGCGCCGCCGTCAGCAACAGGCCCAGAGCATCGACGCCGCCCTGTCGCGTGAAGACCCACAGCAGCCACAGCGCCGCCCCATACATGGGAAAGGCCAGCAGACCCTTCAGCCGCTCCATCCAGACGCCCGGTCGCGGCAGGCGCGACAGCAGGCTGGGCGACAGGCTGATCGCCAGATAGGGCAGGGCCAGACCCAGCCCCAGCATCAGGAACACGGCCAGCGCCATCGGCCAGGGCAGAACCAGGGCCGCCCCAAGAGCTGCGGCCATGAAGGGCGCGGTGCAGGGCGCCGCAACGACCACGGCCAGCACCCCGGTGAAGAAGGCGCCCGCCGATCCGGGCAGGCGCGACAGGGGGCCGGACCCCGCGTTCTGCAATCCGGCGCCGACATGGAAGACACCCGACAGATTCAACCCGACCAGCAGCATGACCAGGGCCAGGGCCGCGACCACGCCCGGCGACTGGAGCTGGAAGCCCCAGCCGATCGCCTGACCCGCCGCCCTGAGCGCCAGCAGAACACCGGCCAGAACCAGGAAGCTGACCAGCACCCCGGCGGTGAAGGCCAGGCCGTCGCGCCGGGCCCGCGCCGGATCATGCGCCGCCGCCGACAGCGACGCCGCCTTCATCGCCAGAACCGGGAAGACGCACGGCATCAGGTTCAGCACCAACCCGCCCAGCAGCGCAAGGGCCAGCGCCTGAAGGAAGACCAAAGCGCCGGTCTTCGCCGGCGTGGCCGTGGTCTCGTCCAACGGCTTCAGCGCCGCGCCGCCTTGGGCGCCCGCCAGAGGCGCGCCCGGCTCCGCCGTGATCTCCCACGCGCCCTTGTCGGTCGCCAGGATCCCGCTCAGCGCCGTCAGCGTGGCATCCTTGCCGGCCGTCAGCGTCAGGGTCAGGCCGTTGGGCCCCCGCTGGCCCGACTGGGCCGCCGCATGGTCGATCCGCCCGCCGTCGAAAGGATAGAAATAGACTTGGCCGATGTCGGCGCCCGCCTCGTCACCAGATAGCGGCCCGCCGGTAGCGGTCAGGATCAGCTGGCCGCCCTGACGCGTGACGCGCGCCTCGATCCCGGCCGGGCGCGGCGCGGTTTCGACCAGCTGTTCGATCTCCTCACCCCACGGCTTGGCCAGGGGCGCTGCGCCCTCGCGCACCGGCAGGGCCAGCGACAGGGTCATCGGCTCGGGCACGCACATTTGATCGCTGCACACCAGGAACAGCACGTCCGTCGTCAGGGTCAGCACTTCGCCCGGCCGCGCCGTCGGCGGCACATGGATCGGCACGGGCAAGAGCACCGCGCCCGAATAGCCATAGTTCATCAGGCTCATCAGCCGCTGGCGGCTGGGGAGGGGCCACAGGATCGGATCAGCGGTCACCCCGGCGGGCAGGGTCCAGATCAGGCTGGTCGCGCCGCCGCTGTCGCCGGGATTGCGCCAATAGGTGTGCCAGCCGGGCGCGATCTTCTGGCGCACCGCCACCACGGTCGTCGAACCGGGCGCGACCCATTGCGACATCGGGACCAGTTCGGCCTCGATCCGCTCGGTCCGCTGCGGTCCGAAGGCGACGACGCCCGTGGGCTGGCTCTGCACCGGCTGGGCGACGGTCGCCGAAACGCCCGTCAAACTGAACAGCAGGCCGAGGAGAAGAGCGAAGAGGCGCAAACGCGTGTTCCGGCAGGCGAGGGGAGCGCCGCAACCTAATGCGTCACGCGTCCCCGCGCCATCGCTGCGCCCGCTCCCGCGTCGATCAGCGCGGATAGGCCTCGTAGATCACTTCCGCACGGCGCCGCAGCGGTTCGTCATTGCCGGCTGAGGTCGTGGCGCCCGCATCGCCCGCAGCGTTCAGCTCGAAGATCGGCGCGGGCATGCCCGCCTGGGTCAGCGCCTCGACCACCGTGCGGGCGCGCCGCTGTGACAGGTTCAGATTGGCTTCGGGCGTTCCCGTGGCGTCGGCTAGGCCCACCACGCGCACCTTGCGCACGTCGCAATCCTTGGCCTTGGTCGCCGCCGCCTTCAGCACCATCGCCGCCGGCTCGGTCAGCCGTGCCTGGTTCTCCAGGAAATAGATATCGAAACGCCCCGGCGCGCACAGCGATTCGCCCACCACCAGCGCCTCGCGCTTCGGCATCGGCGCGCAGGCCGCCAGCATTCCCACCGCCGCCACAGCCAGTCCCATCGATCGCTTCATCTCAGCCCTCCTCCGGCTCGGCCGGCCCATTACGCAAAAGAGGCGGCCCGTCGTCCGACAGGCCGCCTCTTCAACCTAACGCCGGTCGCGGACCTTCGCGACCGGCATTTGATCACTGATCAATAACGGCGCTGACCGTTGTCCCAGTAGCACTCGTCCTGACGATTATCGTAGCAGTAGTAGTAGCGGCCTTGATTGTCCCGGTAGCGCTGCTGGTTGTTGCGGTCCTGGTTGGAGCCGCGGATGGCGCCGGCCGTGCCGCCCAAGGCGCCGCCGATCAGGGCGCCGGTCGCAGCGTTGCCGCCGCCGACGTTGTTGCCGATGATGGCGCCGGCGACGGCGCCCAGGCCGGCGCCGATGGCGCCTTGGCGGACGGTTTCGTTCGAACCGTTGTTATAGCCATACGGGTCGCTGGCGCAGGCCGAAGCCAGCAGGCCGGCGCCGGCAATCGCGATAATCGCCTTTTTCATGATGAATTCCTTTGTCCCTGGGTGTTGGCCCCTGTGGGCAGCAAACGTGTCCTCGCGGCATAGGTTCCGCGTCGGCAGACTGCATCCGCAACTATGGTGACGCTTGGGCGGAACGACGGCGCCTGCGGGGCGTTCGGCCGCCATGACCGATGTCGCCCAACCCCCCTCCGATGCAGACGACAAAACTGCGTTGACGCCCCATGCCCAGATCCGGCACGCCGTGATGCTGGTCAATCCGCTGTCCGGAAGCGTGGGGCCACGCGCCGCCGGCGAGGCCGAAGCCCTGTTGGGGCAGTATGACCTCAAGGCCGAGGTCGTGTCGTTTGAAGGGGGCAACTTCGACCAGATCATCGCCGACGCCTTCGCCGCCAAGCCGGACGTGATCTTCGTTCTGGCCGGCGACGGCACGGCGCGCTCGGTGGCGTCGAAGGCCAAGCCTGACGGTCCGATGATCGCGCCCCTGCCCGGCGGTACGATGAACATGTTGCCCAAGGCGCTTTATGGCACCGCGGACTGGAAGCTGGCGCTGAAGCGGGCGCTGGAGGAGGGCGAGCCTCAGGCCGTTTCGGGCGGCGAGGTTCAGGGCGAATACTTCTATTGCGCCGCCATTCTGGGATCGCCGGCGCTGTGGGCCCCGGCGCGCGAGGCGATGCGGACCGGCAAGATCAAGCTGGCCTGGCAATATGGCCGGCGCGCCCTGAAACGCGCCTTCTCCGGCCGTCTGCGCTTCACCCTGGATGGCGGCGAGAAACGCCGGACCGAGGCTCTGGTTCTGATCAGCCCGATGATCTCCAAGGCGATGGAGGATCCCATCGGACTGGAGGCCGCCGCCATGGACCCCAGCGACACGACCCAGGCCTTCCGCCTGGCTGCGACAGCCTTGTTCAGCGATTGGCGCCAGGATCCGGCCGTCTCGACCCGCCCGGCGAAACGGATCGAGGTGCGCGCCCGCTCGAAAATTCCGGCCGTGATCGACGGCGAGCCGCTGCTGCTCAAGCCCGAGGCCGTAATCCGTTTCGTGCCCAAGGCCTTCAAGGCGCTAGCGCCCAAACCGCCCTCAGCCGAGGACAGCATCTAGTGGGACGCGTTCTTCAGTTCTCCGACGTCCATTTCGGCTGCGAGCACAAACGCGCCTGCGCCGCCGCTCTGGAATACGCCCACGCCACGCCGAACGATCTGGTGCTGATCACCGGCGACATCACCCAGAAGGGGTTCCCCGACGAGTTCACGGCCGCGGGCGAATGGATGCGGGCCATGCCAGAGCCACGCTTCGTCATCGTCGGCAATCATGACGTGCCCTATTGGGACGCCATTGCGCGGGTCTTCCATCCTTGGCGCGCGTTCGAGACGGCGACCGGCTTTCCGGCCCACGACGGGCAGTTCTGCAGCGATGCGGTTATGGTGCGCGGCGTCGTCACCGCGCGCGGCTGGCAGGCGCGGCCCAACTGGTCGAAGGGCGTCATCGATCTGGACCAGACGCGACGTGCAGCCGAGGCCCTGCGTCAGGCGCCGATCGGCGCGCTGCGGATCCTGGCCTGCCACCATCCGCTGATCGAGATGGTCGGCACGCCGATGACCGGCGACGTCAAGCGCGGCGACGAGGCGGCCCTGATCTTCGCCGAGGCGGGCGTCGATCTGATCATGACCGGCCACGTCCATGTGCCGTTCGCTATGCCGATCCCGCTGGCGGATCGATGCTCCTACGCCGTCGGCTGCGGGACGCTGTCGCACCGCGAGCGCGGCGCGCCGCCCGGCTTCAACCAGATCGATTGGGACGCCAAGACCATAACGGTGACGGCCCTGGCCTGGGATGGAACGAGCTATCGCTCGCACCAGGTGTGGCGCCTGCCGCGCCGTCAGGACACCCGCAAGGCGACCACCGCGCCCAGCCCGGTCGAGCCGGGCGCCTTGGAGAAGGCGGCGGTCTGAAGACCTCAGATCCGTCCCCTCCCCGCGAAGCGGGGAGGTGGCTCGAAGCGCAGCTGAGAGACGGAGGGGTTCTTTGCTGGCTACAGGCGCCGGTGGGACTTCAAGAGCCCCTCCACCACGCTACGCGTGGTCCCCCTCCCCACGCTGTGGGGAGGAGACTTTCTCGCCTACCGGAACGGCGGTTCGTCGAAGGCGCGCAGCTTGCGTGAGTGCAGCTTTGAGCCTTCGCTGCGCATCAGATCGACCGCCTGGATGCCGATCTGCAGGTGTTCGGAGATCGAGCCTTCGTAGAAGCGGTTGGCCTGACCCGGCAGTTTGATCTCGCCGTGCAGCGGCTTGTCCGACACGCAAAGCAGCGTCCCGTAGGGTACGCGGAAGCGATAGCCCTGGGCCGCGATGGTGGCGCTTTCCATGTCGATGGCGACGGCTCTGGACTGGTTGAAGCGCAGGGCCGACTTGGAATAGCGCAGCTCCCAGTTCCGGTCGTCGGTGGTGACAACGGTGCCGGTGCGCAGGCGAAGTTTGACCTCGTCGCCCGGCATGCCGCTGACCGACTTGGTGGCGTCATAGAGCGCGCGCTGAACCTCGGCGATCGAGGGGATCGGAATGTCGGGCGGCAGCACCGCGTCCAGCACGTGATCGTCGCGCAGATAGGCGTGAGCCAGGACGTAGTCGCCGATGGTCTGACTGGCGCGCAGGCCGCCGCAGTGACCGATCATCAGCCAGACGTGCGGTCGGGTGACGGCCAAGTGGTCGGTGATCGTCTTGGCGTTAGACGGGCCGACGCCGATGTTGACCAGGGTCACGCCCTTATGGCCCGGCGCGGTCAGGTGATAGGCCGGCATCTGGTGCTTTTTCCAGGCCGTGTCGCTGATCGCCGCCTCGGGGTTGGGCGTGTCGCGCGTGATCACCACGCCGCCGGCGCAGGACAGGGTCTGATACGGCGAGCCGGGCGTTCGAAGCTGCTCGATGGCCCAGCGCACGAACTCATCGACGTAGCGATTGTAGTTGGTGAACAGGACATAGGACTGAACGTCGTCCACCGGCGTGCCGGTGTAGTGTTTCAGCCGCGCCAGCGAGAAGTCGGTCCGCAGGCCGTCGAAGTGCGACAGCGGGAAGTCGCCGCCCATTTCGAACAGGCCGTCGGCGATCTCGTCGCCGATATGGGCCAGGTCCGTAGTAGGGAACCAGCGCGCCAGGGCGGCCGTCATCGACCGGTCCAGCGCGACCTCCAGCCCATCGGTCACATAGGGGAAGGGGATCTCCTGGCGCGAGACGCCGACCTCGAAGGTCGCATTATATTCCTGCTCCAGCAGGCCGAGCTGTTCGGTCAGATAGGGGCGGAAAAGGTCGGGTCGCGTGACCGTGGTCGAATAGCTGCCCTGTCTCGACAGTCGGGCGTAGGCGCGCGGCTCCAGGTCCTGGGGGCGATCCCCGTCCCAGCGGATGCGAAGTTCGGGATAGGCGAACACCCCCTCGGCGCGTTTGACCGGATCGGGCCGCGCGCCGGTGTTGACGAAATCCCGCACGGCGTCGCGCAGGTTGGTCACGGATTGGGTGTAGAGGGTTTCGAGGCGGTCCAGCGCCGCCTGTGCTGTCATCTGTTCTGTCATGACTTCCTCTAGCGAAGCTTCGCGGCTTTGGCGAGGCGCCGCCCGTTCAAACCCGATTTCGCTGCATTGCAGCAATTTATGACGGGCGTGCGGTTGCGGATCGGGGCGTGACGGCGCATCTGGCCCGGATGTCTTCTTCCCTTGCGTCAGCGCCCGCCAAGAAGGAGCTCGGCTTCGTCGAGTTCGTCTGCCTTATCGCCCTGATGATGGCGCTGAATGCGCTGGCGATCGATTCGATGCTGCCGGCCCTGCCGCACATCGGCGCCGACCTGAACGTGGCGACCGACAACGACCGGCAATGGGTTGTGACGGCTTATCTGCTGGGCTTCGGCGGGGCGCAGCTGTTCTACGGTCCGTTGGCGGACCGGTTCGGGCGAAAGCCTGTCCTGCTGTTCGGCGTCGGCGTCTATGTGATGTTCAGCCTGCTGGCGACCCTGGCGCCGACCTTCGAGACGCTGATCATGGCCCGCGTCGGTCAGGGTCTGGGCAGCGCCTGCACCCGCGTGCTGGCCGTCTCCATCGTGCGCGATCGGTACGAGGGGCGCACCATGGCGCGGGTCATGTCGTTCAGCTTCCTAGTCTTCCTGGGCGTGCCGATCCTGGCGCCGTCGCTGGGACAACTGATCATGCTGGTGGGACCGTGGCGCTGGATCTTCGCGGGGCTGGGTCTGATCGGGGTCGGCCTGATCGTCTGGGCGTCTTTGCGTCTGCCCGAGACGCTGAAGCCCGAGGACCGTCTGCCCATTCAGGTCAAGCGTCTGACGGCGGCCTACAAGATCGCCCTGACCGACCGCACCGCCGTCGGCTACACCCTGGCCATGACGGCGATCACCGGGGCCCTGTTCGGCTTCATCAACTCGTCGCAGCAGATTTTCGCCGACGTCTTCCACGCCGAGGCGGCGTTTCCGGCGGTATTCGCGCTGATCGCGGGCGGCATCGCTGTGGCCTCGATCGTCAATGCGCGGCTGGTGGTGAAGCTGGGTTCGCGCAAGATTTCGCACACCGCCCTGATCGGCTTCACCAGCATCGCCGCCATCCATGCGGGGGTGGCGATCAGCGGTCATGAATCGATCTGGACCTTTGCGGTGCTGCAGACCCTGACCATGTTCTGTTTCGGCCTGATCGCGGGCAATTTCGGATCGATGGCCATGGAGACGATGGGCAAGATCGCGGGCACCGCCGCCTCGATCCAGGGGTTCATCTCCACGATCGTCGGCTCGCTGCTGGGCTTTGCGGTGGGCCAGCAGTTCAACGGCACGACCATTCCGATGTCGGTCGGCTTCACCGTCTTTGGTTTGATCGCCCTGGGTTGGGTGCTGTTCGCCGAGCGGGGACGGCTGTTCCGGGCCCATCACGCGCCGGTCGCCGCCAAGGCTTGATCTTTTTCGCGTTTCCGCGCGTTCTCCGGGCCAATCGTCAAGATCAGCCCAGGAAAACCTCGATGACGCGCAAAGCGCTCGGTCTCGTCTCCGCCCTCGCCCTGGCCACCGCCATGGGTCTGAGCGCCTGCTCCACCACGACGGGAGGGTCGGCCATGACCCCGCCCGCCATCGCCCCGGCGCCCGGTCCCGAAGCGGTGGACGTCCACACCCACGCCCGTCCCGAGATCGCCCGCGTCGTCGATGTCGCCTTGGATCTGACCGCCGACTTCAACGCCAAGACCCTGGCGGGCACGGCGACCCTGGACATCCTGGCGATCCCGGGCGCCAACGAGATCGTGCTGGATATCCGCGACCTGGACATTCAGGACGTGCGCGACGCGGCGGGTCAGCCGCTGCGCTATGTCGTCGGCGACAATGACGCCGTTCTGGGCCAGCCGCTGACGGTCTATTTCCCGGCCTTCGCCGCCAATGAGCGACGCAAGATCACCATCCGCTACTCGACCCGCCCCAACGCGGCGGCGCTGCAATGGCTGAACGCCAGCCAGACGGCCGGTGGACAGAAGCCCTATCTGTTCAGCCAGGGCCAGGCGATTCTGACCCGCACCTGGGTGCCGACCCAGGACAGCCCGGGCATCCGCCAGACCTATTCGGCCCGCATCACCGCGCCCGAAGACCTGACGGTGGTCATGAGCGCCGACCACCTGACGCCCAACGGCGAGCGAGCCGCAAACGGGATGAAGACCTGGCGCTTCCGGATGGACAATCCGATCCCGCCCTATCTGATCGCGCTGGGCGTCGGCGACATCGCCTTTGCACCGTTCGACGGCCGCACCGGGGTCTGGACCGAGCCCAGCCGCCTGCGGGCCGCCCAGTGGGAGCTGGAGCCGACCGCCCAGATGGTGACGGCGGCCGAGAAGCTGTACGGCCCCTATCGCTGGGGCCGCTACGACCTCTTGGTCCTGCCGCCGTCCTTCCCGTTCGGCGGGATGGAGAACCCGAAGCTGACCTTCGCCACCCCGACCATCATCGCCGGCGATCGCTCGCTGGTGTCGCTGGTCGCGCACGAACTGGCGCACTCTTGGTCGGGCAATCTGGTGACCAACGCGACCTGGAACGACTTCTGGCTGAATGAGGGCTTCACCGTCTATTTCGAGAACCGGATCATGGAGTCGGTCTATGGCCATGACCGCGCCATGCAGGAGCAGGTGCTGGGCTGGGATAGTCTTCAAGACACGCTGAAGTCCTTGCCGGCGGCGGACACCCGCCTGCACCTGGACCTGAAGGGCCGCGATCCCGACGACGGCATGAACGACATCGCCTACGAGAAGGGCGCCCTATTCCTGCGGACCATCGAACGCACCGTCGGACGGGATCGGTTCGACGCCTGGCTGCGCGGCTATTTCGACCGCAACGCCTATCGTCCGATGACCACGGCCATGTTCCTAAAGGACATCCGCGACAACCTGATCAAGGGCGACGCGGCGCTGGAAAGCCAGCTGCAGATGGACGCCTGGGTCTATCAGCCTGGCCTGCCGTCCAACGCCGTGGCGCCGGTGTCCCACGCCTTCGAGCCGGTGGATGCGGCCGCCGTCGCCTTCTTCAAGGACAAGGGACCGGCCTCGGCCATTCCGTGGGCGGACTGGAACACCCAGCAGCGCCAGCGTTTCCTGGGCTGGCGTCCCGAGGGTCTGCGGACGGGCGCCGACTGGCTGACGAATGCACAACTGGCCGATCTGGAGCGCACGCTGAACCTGGCGAATGAAGGCAACGCCGAACTGACCTTCGCCTGGCTGCAGATCGCCCTGGCCCATCGGTATCAGCCGTCGGTCGCCACGGCCGAGAAGTTCCTGACCAGCCAGGGCCGTCGCAAGTTCGTCCTGCCGCTGTTCCAGACCCTGTGGAACGAGGGCGACTGGGGTCGCGGCAATGCGCGTCGCATCTACGCCGAGGCCCGGCCGCTCTATCACCCGGTCACCAGCGGTTCGGTCGATCAGCTGGTCGGACGGCAGTAAGGCTAGAGGTCCACGACCGCCACGCCGGTTTCCGCCGACAGCCGTTCCGCCAGGACGGCCCGGTGGCAGCCGGCGTGATCGGCCTCGAAGCACAGCAGGGCGACGGGTTTGTCGGCCGCCAGCGCCTTCAGTCGCTCGTACTCGATCTGCGCCTGGGGCTCGGCCAGGTGATCGGCGAAGATGGCGCGCATCTCGTCGACACGGCCCTTGCGCGCCGCGTCACGTCCGGCCTTGGGCGTACCCAGCCCGCGCAGGTGGACATAGTCGATCCCTTCAGCCTTCAGGCTCTCGCCCAGGATCGTTTTGGAAAAGCCGGCGCGACGGGATGCGGCGACCGCGCGGACATCGACCAGGGTCTGCACGCCGGCCGTCTTCAGCCGCGCGATGACGTCGGCCTGGGTCGCGCCCTCGTAGCCAATGGTAAAAAGCTTCATCCGCTTCAGATGGGCGGCCGCACGTCGAACGCCAGCGTGACCGTGAAGGCCCGCGTTGCGGTGCGGCGCCCTATCGTCTATCCCGCCGAAACGGATTTCGACTGGAGCTTTCCCCATGGCTGACCTCGCCCCCGGCGTCGTGACCCTCTTTGGAGGTTCGGGCTTTATCGGGTCGCAGGCGGTGCGCGCCCTGGCGCGTCGCGGCTGGCGCATTCGGGTCGCCGTGCGCAACCCGGTCCTGGCGATCGAAATCCAGCCGCTGGGCGATCCTGGCCAGATCCAGTTCATGCGCTGCGACATCACCAACTCGTCGGATGTGGCGCAGGCCGTGCGTGGCGCGGACGCTGTCGTCAATCTGGTCGGCGTCCTGCATGACGCAGGCGGCAAGCGCGGCTTCGACGCCGTTCATACCGAGGCGGCCAAGACCATCGCCGAGGCCGCCAAGGCGGCGGGCGTGCAGCGCCTGGTCCAGATCTCGGCCATCGGCGCCGACGCCGCCAGCCCTTCGGCCTATGGTCGCACCAAGGCCCAGGCCGAGGCGGCCGTGCGCGCCGTCTATCCGGACGCGGTAATCCTGCGTCCGTCGCTGGTGTTCGGCGCGGGCGACAGCTTCCTCAATCGCTTCGCCGCCATGGCGATGATGGCGCCGGCCCTGCCGCTGATCGGCGGCGGCGAGACCCGGTTCCAGCCGGTCTATGTCGGCGATGTCGCCGAGGCCATCGCGCGCGGCGTGACCCGCGCGAACGCCGCCGGCCGCACCTATGAACTGGGCGGGCCGAGCCTCTACACCTTCCGGGAAGTGCTGGAGCTGGTGCGTCGCGAGACGGGCCGCCACCGGATGCTGGTCCCCGTGCCCTTCGTCGTCGCCAAGCCCCTGGGCTCGCTGCTGCAACTGAGCCGGTTCGTCGGCCTGACCCCGCCGCTGACGCGCGATCAGGTGCTGATGCTGGAGAAGGACAATGTGGTCGCCGCCGATGCGCTTGGCCTCAGCGATCTGGGCATCGACCATCCGGCCGGCATGGCGGCGATCGCCCCGTCCTATCTGTGGCGCTACCGCGTCGGCGGCCAGTTCGCCGAAGCGCCCGCCCACTAAAACCCTCCCCCTATGACGCCGCCGCCGGTCGCCTTCGCGGCCGGCGGCGTCTTCTGTTCGGGAACAAAGAGTGCACAGCTTAAGGATGCCGGCCACGCGCCCCCAGTTTTCCTCGACCGATATGCCTGACCTGAACGATGCGCGGGCGTTGTTGGCGCGCGTGTGGGGGCACGCCGATTTCCGGGGGCTGCAGGGGCAGGTGGTCGAGCAGATCCTGTCGGGCGGTGATGTGCTGGCGGTCCTGCCGACCGGCGGCGGCAAGAGCGTCTGCTATCAGATCCCGGCCATCCTGCGCCCCGGGCTGGGGCTGGTGGTGTCGCCGCTGATCGCCCTGATGACCGATCAGGTCGAGGCGTTGAAGCAGCAGGGCGTCGCGGCGGCGCGGCTGGATTCCGGCGTGTCGCTGGACGAGCGTTCGGCCATCTGGGCGGCCGCGCGTTCGGGGGAACTGGACCTGCTCTACGTCTCGCCCGAAGGCCTGGCGGCGGGCGCCATGATGGATCGGCTGGCGGAACTGCCGCTCAGCCTGATCGCCATCGACGAGGCGCACTGCGTTTCGCAATGGGGCCACGACTTCCGCCCCGATTATCGAAACCTGGGTCTGCTGGCCGAGCGGTTTCCCGATGTGCCGCGCATCGCGGTGACGGCGACCGCCGACGCCCGCACGCGCGACGACATTCTGCGCTCGCTGCGGCTGGAAGAGGCGACGGTCTTCGTCGACAGTTTCGCGCGTCCGAACCTGCAACTATCGGCCGAGCGCAAGGAGAGCGCGTCTCGGGCCAAGACCGATGCGCGGGTCATCGAACTGGTGCGCGAACGGCGGGGCAAGTCGGGCGTCGTCTATTGCGGCAGCCGCGACGGTTGCGACCGCGTCGCCCAGGCGCTGCGCGACGCCGGGACCAACGCCATCGCCTATCACGCCGGCATGGATACGAAAGAGCGCGACCGCCGGCTGGAACGCTTCCTGGCCGAGGAGGGCGCCGTGATGGTCGCCACGATCGCCTTCGGCATGGGCGTCGACAAGGCCGACGTGCGCTTCGTCATTCACGCCGATCCGCCGGGCAGCCTGGAGGCCTATTGGCAGGAGATCGGCCGGGGCGGGCGCGACGGCGAGCCGGCCGAGGGCATCACCCTGTATGGGCCGTCCGACATCGCCTGGTCCTTACGTCGGCTGGACAGCCGTCCGATGGCCGAGGAGGTCAAATCGGTTCAGGTCAGGAAGACCCGCCAGCTGTTCGCCATGCTGGACGGCGCCGTCTGTCGCGCCCAGGCCGTGCGGCGATACTTCGGCGAGCATGACGCCCAGCCTTGCGGCGTCTGCGACATCTGCGGCGACCCGCCCCAGCTCTATGATGCGACCGTCCCGGCCCAGAAGGCGTTGGCGGCGGTGCAGCGCTTGGGCGGCCGGTTCGGGCGCAATCGCGTCGTCGATCACCTGACCGCCCGCACCAAGGACGTGCAGCCGTGGGAGCAGCAACTGTCCACCTGGGGCATCGGGCGCGAGATTTCGCTGAACAGCTGGCGCGAGATCGTCGATCACCTGCTGTTCGAAGGTCTGCTGGCCGAGGATCCCAACGACGGCAAGCCGCTGGTCGGGCTGGGCGATTCCGAGGCGGTGCGGGCCGTCTATCGCGGCGAGCGCCAGATCGAGGTGCGTCGCGCGCCGCTGAGGGCGGATACCGCCCCGCGTCGTCGTGACCGATCGGGCGAAGGGCGCAATGCGGCGCTGGAGACGATGGACGCCGATGTGCGCGCCCGGTTCGAGGCCTTGCGCGCCTGGCGCCGCGACCGCGCCTCGGAACAGCACGTCCCGCCCTATGTCATCTTCCAGGACCGGACGCTGCTGGAGATCGCCCACGCCGAGCCGGGCGACCTGAACAGTCTGGGCGCCATTTCCGGCGTCGGTCAGTCCAAGCTGGATCGCTACGGCAAGGGCGTGCTGGAGGCGCTGGCCGCCCTCTAGAAGCCGTCAGACTTCCGGCTTGGGCGGGGCGGTGATGACTTCGACGTTGTCGTTCAGCAGATAGGACAGTTCCGACAGGGCTGTGGCGCGTTCGGCCGGGTTGGCGGCGGCCTGAACGGCTTGAACCTTCTTGGGCATGTCCTCGGAAATGCCGCGCAGGATGCATTTCAGATCGCCGTCGGTGCCGCGTTCCTTCAGGATCAGGTGGCCCTGCATGTCCAGAGCTGCCAACTGTTCCGCCTGGGCCTTGAAGCCGGTGAAGGCCTGGCTGGTGAAGAAGGCGGCGTCGTCGGCGGCCTTGGCGGCGGCCCAGCCGTCGACCACGGCCTTCAGGCTGGCCGAGCGCGAGATGATGTCGGCGAACAGCGGCTCGCCCGCCACCGAGATCGGCGCACCGGGCGCGGCGGCCGGCTGTTCGGCCGCCAGGGCCACCGAGGGATTGGACATCGCCAGGGCGATCGTGAGAGCAAGGCCGCAGGACATGGAGGTGACTTCCTGTTTCAGCGTCCGCTGGGACGTTGAACCTGAATACGCCCCAGCCGTAAACGAGTGTTTACCCTGTCATTCCCGATGGAGACGACGATGACCCGCGACGCCGCCTGGACCGCCTTCGACCAAGCCGCCGCCGAGGCCGCCTCCGCGCGGATCGTGGACCAGTTCGCCGCCGATCCTGATCGGCTGGCGCGGATGTCGGTCGAGGCGGCGGGCCTTTATCTCGACCTGTCGAAACAGAGCTGGACCAAGGCCGCCTTCGACGCCTGTCTGGACCTGGCGCGCGCCAGCGACGTCGAGGAGCGGCGCGCGGCCCTGTTCGCCGGCGAGGCCGTCAATCTGACGGAAGGGCGGGCGGTCCTGCATCCGGCCCTGCGCGCCGCGCCGGGCGCCGACTTCAAGGCCTTGGGCGAGCCCGTCTCGGCCGAGGTGGACGCCGTGCGAGTGGACATGAAGGCCTATGCCGATGCAGTACGGTCGGGCGCCGAGGCGGGCGCGACGGGCAAGACGTTCGAGGCCATCGTCCACGTCGGCATCGGCGGGTCGGACCTGGGGCCGCGCGTGGTCTGGGATGCGCTGCGCCCGCTGGACCCGGCCATCGACCTGCGCTTCGTCGCCAATATCGATCCGCGCGACATGGCCGAGGCGCTGACCGGCCTGAATCCCGAAACCACCCTGGTGGTGGTCGTGTCCAAGACCTTCACGACGCAGGAAACCTTGGCCAACGCCGAGGCGGCGAAAGCTTGGCTGGCGGCGTCGCTGCCGGCCGAGGGGATGACGAAACACTTCATCGGGGTGACGGCGGCGCCGGAGAAGGCGGCGGCCTTTGGCTGCGGCCGGACGTTCGCCTTCCGGGACTGGGTCGGCGGGCGCTATTCGCTGTGGTCGGCGGTCAGCCTGTCGTGCGGCATCGCCCTGGGCTGGGACGTGTTCGAAAGGATGCTGGCGGGCGCCGCCGCGATGGACGACCATTTCGTGTCGGCGCCGCTGGAGCGGAATGCCCCGGTTCTGCTGGCCCTGGCCCAGGTGTTCAACGTCGATGGCCTGAACCGGCCGGCGCGTACGGTGGCGCCCTACGCCCACGCCCTGCGTCGCCTGCCCTCCTTCCTGCAGCAGCTGGAGATGGAGTCGAACGGCAAGCGGGTGCATCGCGACGGCACGCCGGTGACGCGTCAGACCTGCCCCGTCGTCTTCGGCGAGCCGGGCACCAACGGCCAGCACGCCTTCTTCCAGCAAATCCACCAAGGGCCGCAGACCGTTCCGGCAGAGTTCGTGATCGTCGCCAGGACGCATGAGGACGCGCCGGAGTCGCCGCTTTGGTCGAATGCGCTCGCTCAGGGCCAGGCCCTGATGCTGGGCAAGACGACCGAGGCCGCCAAGGGCGAAGGGCTGGCGCAAGGGTTGTCGGAGGAGGAGGCGACGCGCCTGGCGTCCCACCGCACCTTCACCGGCAACCGTCCGTCGACGGCCATCGTCATGGAGCGGCTGACGCCCGAGACCCTGGGCGCGCTGCTGGCCCTCTATGAGCACAAGACCTTCGTCGAGGGCGTGATCTGGGACATCAACAGCTTCGACCAGTGGGGCGTCGAACTGGGCAAGGTCCTGGCCAAGGCGATCCTGAAGGACGTGGACGCGGGCGGCCCCTTGGCGGACCTGGATCCGTCCACGGCGGCCCTGATGCGCCGCCTGATGGGCTGACGCGAAAAAGGGCCCGTCCTTGCCGGACGGACCCTTCCAGTCATCTAAACTGTCAAACGCTTACCAGCGGCGGTCGTAGCGGTAGTCGCGATTGTTGCGATAGTCGCGGCGGTCATAGCGCGAGTCGTAACGGCGGCCGTCGTAGCGGTAGTCGTAGCCCGAGCGGCTGCGGTCGATGCCGTGCTCGCGCTCCCAATGGCCTTGGTTACGGTAGCATTGGCCGCCGCGATAATATTCGCAGCCCGAGCCGCGGTTGGAGGCCACCGCGCCCAGCGCCGCACCGGCAAGCGCACCGCCCGCGATGTAGCTGCCGTCGCCGTTGCCATAGATGGCGCCGGCCAGACCGCCCACGGCGGCGCCGATCAGGGCGTTACGGCCGGTGTTGTCGCGATCGCGCGATTGGGCGGAAGCCGGAGCGGCCATCAGGCTCAGGGCCACGACGGGAGCGGCGGCGACCGCAGTGATCTTCAGCAGCTTGGACATTTTGGTCTCCTTCTTGGCTTGCCGATCTGCGTTTCCGGGACGGGAAGGCATCCAGCGTTGAGGCCTTTCTATCGCTGCCAGTTTGAACGACCCCGGAGGTCGGCATTCATTTTCGGTTCATTTGTCACAGAGAATTCGTGCGGCGATCCATCGCCGCCGCTTGACGATGACCCTGCCTCTGCCTAACTCCCGCTCGCGTTAGCACTCTCTCTGGTCGGCTGCCAAAACGGCGATCGCGAGAGCGCCGCACACCGTTTCAAAAACGCCCCGATCCGGGGGTTTTACAGGGAGAAGTCCGATGGCGTTCCGTCCGCTCGGCGACCGCGTGCTGGTCAAGCGCGTTGAAGAAGAATCCAAGACCAAGGGTGGCATCATCATCCCCGACACCGCCAAGGAAAAGCCGCAGGAAGGCGAAGTCGTCTCCGTCGGCCCTGGCGCCCGCGACGACACCGGCAAGGTCAATGCTCTGGAGCTGAAGGCCGGCGACCGCATCCTGTTCGGCAAATGGTCGGGCACGGAAGTGAAGATCGACGGCGAAGACCTGATCATCATGAAGGAATCCGACGTCCTGGGCGTGCTGTCCTAAGCACCCGACGTCCGACGTTCTTCAATCAATCCACATAGATAGGAGCTGCCCGCATGGCCGCTAAAATCGTACACTTCAACACCGACGCGCGCGACAAGATGCTGCGCGGCGTCAACGTGCTTGCCAACGCCGTCAAGGTGACGCTGGGTCCCAAGGGCCGCAACGTCGTGATCCAGAAGTCCTTCGGCGCTCCGCGCTCGACCAAGGACGGCGTGTCGGTCGCCAAAGAGATCGAGCTGGAAGACGCCTTCGAGAACATGGGCGCCCAGATGATCCGCGAAGTCGCTTCGAAAACGAACGACAAGGCGGGCGACGGCACCACCACCGCAACCGTTCTGGCTCAAGCCATCGTGCAAGAGGGCCTGAAGGCCGTCGCCGCCGGCATGAACCCGATGGATCTGAAGCGCGGCATCGACAAGGCCGTCGGCCTGGTGCTGGAAGAGATCAAGTCGAACTCCAAGCCGGTCTCCAACAACTCGGAAATCGCCCAGGTCGGCACCATCTCGGCCAACGGCGACTCGGAAATCGGTGAGCTGATCGCTCAGGCGATGGCCAAGGTCGGCAACGAAGGCGTCATCACCGTCGAGGAAGCCAAGACCGCCGACACCACCGTCGACGTCGTCGAAGGCATGCAGTTCGACCGCGGCTACCTGTCGCCCTACTTCATCACCAACGCCGACAAGATGGAGGCCCAACTCGAAGAGCCGCTCATCCTGCTGTTCGAGAAGAAGCTGACCTCGCTGCAAGCCATGCTGCCGATCCTGGAAGCCGTGGTGCAGTCGGGCCGTCCGCTGCTGATCATCGCCGAGGACATCGAAGGCGAAGCCCTGGCGACCCTGGTCGTCAACAAGCTGCGTGGCGGCCTGCGCGTCGCCGCCGTCAAGGCTCCGGGCTTCGGCGACCGCCGCAAGGCCATGCTGGAAGACATCGCCATCCTGACGGGCGGCCAGGTCATCTCCGAAGACCTGGGCATCAAGCTTGAGAGCGTCACCATCGACATGCTCGGCAAGGCCAAGAAGGTCACCATCACCAAGGACGACACCACCATCGTCGAAGGCGTCGGCGGCAAGGACGAGATCGAAGCCCGCGTGGCCCAGATCAAGCGCCAGATCGAAGACACCACCTCCGACTACGACAAGGAAAAACTGCAGGAACGTCTGGCCAAGCTGGCCGGCGGCGTCGCGGTTCTCCGCGTCGGCGGTTCGACCGAAGTCGAAGTGAAGGAAAAGAAGGACCGCGTCGACGACGCCCTGAACGCCACGCGCGCCGCGGCTGACGAAGGCATCGTTCCGGGCGGCGGCATTGCTCTGCTGAAGGCCTCCAAGATCCTGGCCGACGTCAAGGGCGACAACGCCGACCAGAACGCCGGCATCGCGATCATCCGTCGCGCCCTGCAGGCTCCGATCCGTCAGATCGCCGAAAACTCCGGCGTCGAAGGCTCGATCGTGGTCGGCAAGGTGCTGGAAAACGGCGACGCTTCGTTCGGCTTCAACGCCCAGACCGAAGAGTACGGCGACCTGGTGCAGATGGGCGTCATCGACCCGGCCAAGGTCGTCCGCACGGCCCTGCAAGACGCCGCTTCGGTGGCCGGCATCCTGATCACGACGGAAGCCGCCGTCGCCGACGCGCCCAAGAAGTCGGGCGGCGCCTCGGCCCCCGACATGGGCGGCATGGGCGGCATGGGCGGCATGGACTTCTAAGTCCAAGCTGACCGACGCTGAAATGCAGAAGGGCGGGGCCGCAAGGTCCCGCCCTTTTTGTTTGCCTATCCTCTCTGCCAAGCAGGGAGGGTGTGGGCCGTCTCAGAACTCCGAAATCGCGCCTGGCTTGCGGGACCGCGTCTTCAGCCACATGACGCCCAAGAGGTCCGAGACCGACGCCCGCAGTCGGCCCCAGTTGGTGTATTTCGAGCGGCCGACCTCGCGGTGGCGGTGGTCCACGTCGAGATACTGGTTCTTGAACCCCTCGCGGATCATCAGCGCCGGCAGGTAGCGGTGGATGTGATCGAAGTAGGGCAGGCGCAGGAAGACGTCGCGGCGGAAGGCCTTCAGTCCACAGCCGGTGTCGTCGGCGTCGTCGCCCAACAGTTTGCGGCGGATGCGGTTGGCCCAGATGGAGGCCTGGCGCTTGGCCTCGGTGTCCTGACGTTTGGCGCGACGGCCGCCGACCAGGCCCACGTCGCCGGGGGCGGACAGAAGCGCATCGACTAGGCGGGGCGCATCGGCCGGCGGGTTCTGGCCGTCGCCGTCCATCGTCACCACGACCGGCGCGCGCGCAGCCAGGACGCCGGTTCGAACCGCCCGGCTCTGGCCCGCGTTAGCGCCGTGGGCCAGCACGCGGAGCGCTGGCAGTTCGGCCATGGCCGCCTTCAACTCGGCCAGGGTCGCGTCCCTGGACGCATCGTCCACGAAGATCATCTCGTACGAACGGCCGGCGAAGGCGGCGGCGATCTCGCGCGCCAGGGGCACGGCGGCGCCCGCCTCGTCATGGACGGGAACGACGACGGAGATTTCGGGCGTTTCGACGGTCATCGGCGCTCCATAGAGGATAACGTGAGCTTAGGGGAGACGGCTGACGCAGGCGTGGTCGCCGTGTAAGGAGTCTGGAATGAAGACTTTCGATCTGGATGGCCGCATCGCCGGCTGGCGCGGGCCGGTTCTCGCGGCCCTGCTGACGCTGATCGCCGGCCTGCCGGGCCTGCTGCTGCTGCCGCCGCTGGATCGCGACGAGAGCCGGTTCGCCCAGGCGACGTCCCAGATGCTGGAAAGCGGCGACTATGTCGACATCCGCTATCAGGACGAGCCGCGTTGGAAGAAGCCGGTCGGCATCTACTGGATGCAGGCGCTCGCCGTGGGTCTGACCTCGGATGTCGAGGACCGCGAAATCGCGCCCTATCGCATCCCCTCCCTGCTGGGCGCCATGCTGGCGGCCTGGGCCGTGGCCTGGGCCGGCTCGGCCATGCTGGGCGGGCGGGTCGGCTTCTTTGGCGGGGCCATCATGGGGGCGACCTTCCTGCTGTCGACCGAGGCGGGGATCGCCAAGACCGACGCCATGCTGTGCGGCGCGACGACCCTGGCCATGGCGGCGTTGGCGCGCATCTATATGGCGACGAAGGCGGGCGAACGACCGATCCGGCCGCACAAGCTGCTGTTCTGGATCGGGATCGGTCTGTCGATCCTGATCAAGGGACCGATCGGGTTCTTGGTCGTGGCCCTGGCGATCATCGCCCTGTCGATCTGGGATCGGAACGTCAAATGGCTGTATCGCCTCGGCTGGGGTTGGGGCTTGCCGCTGGTCGCCCTGATGGTCGGACCGTGGGCGATCGCCATCACCATCGCCACCGACGGCGGCTTCTGGCGCGAGGCCATCGGCGGGGACCTGGCGCCCAAGATCGCCGGCGCGCACGAAAGCCATTCGGGCTTCCCCGGCATGTATCTGCTGCTGGCGCCCCTGCTGTTCTTCCCTTCGACCCTGCTGTTGCCCGCCGCCGTCTCGACGGGGTGGAGCCGACGCGCCGAGCCGGCGATCCGGTTCCTGGTCTGCTGGCTGGTCCCAGGCTGGCTGATGTTCGAACTGGCCCCGACCAAGCTGTGGCACTACACCCTGCCGACGTTTGGGGCGCTGGCCCTGCTGGCGGCCGCCGCCCTGGCCCAGCCCATCGGCAAGGTCTCGCGGATCACCGGCGCGGTGCTGGGCGCGTTCGCGGCTCTGCTGATCATCGCCATCACCGTCTATGGACTGACCGTCTATGGCACCTCGACGGCCCAGACCTGGGCGGCGCTGACGGTGGTCATGGCGCTGGCGGCGGGGGCGATGGGGGGCTTCCTTCTGCTGAACCGCGCGCCGGTCGCAGCGCTGGTCGCCTCGCTGGCCTTCGGGATCGTGGCGCACGCGGCTCTGTCGGGCACGATCCGCCAACTGCGGCCCCTGGCCATCGCGCCCCAGCTTGAAAAGGCGCTGGAGGCGGCCGATCTGCACCCGCGTCAGGGCCGCACGCCGGGGCCGGTGGCGATCACCGGCTTCCATGAACCCAGCTTCGTATTCCTGACCGGGCGCGACACCGACCTGACCGACGCCCAAGGCGCGGCTGAGGCCCTGGCCGAGGGGCGGCCTGCCATCGTCGAAGGACGCGACGCCGACGCCTTCCGTGCGGCGGCGGCGCGTCTGGGCGTGTCCGGTCGCGCGGTCGGGACGGTCAACGGCTACAACTATTCGGCGGGCGATCCGGTCAGCCTGACCGTCTATGCGCCGCCGCCCCGAAACGGAAACGGGAACGGGAACGCCGCAGCGGGAGCCGAGTGATGGGCCGCTTCATCCAGATCGTCGAAGTCGGGCCGCGTGACGGGCTGCAGAACGAAAAGGCGGTGCTTGAGCCCGCGGTCCGCGCCGATCTGGTGCGACGACTGGAGCAGGCGGGGGCGAAGCGGATCGAGGCCGTCTCCTTCGTCCATCCCAAATATGTGCCGCAGATGGCCGGCGCCGAAGAGGTCATGGCCGCCCTGCCGCATGAAGCGGGGCGCAGCCGCATCGGCCTCGTGTTGAACGGCAAGGGCTATGACCGGGCGCTGGCGACCGGGGTGGACGAGGTCAATGTCTCGGTCGCCGCCACCGACGGCTTCGGCCTAAAGAACCAGGGCTTGGCGGTGAAGGATCAACTGGCCATGCTGGGCGAGATCGTCGCCCGCCGCCACAACGCCGAGGCCAGCGAGGGCGCGCCGTCGCTGTCGGCCATGATCTCCTGCGTCTGGGGCTGTCCTTTCGATGGCGAGGTTTCGGTCGATCAGGTCGCGGACATGGTCGGGGCGATAGCCGAGATGGGCGTCGGCGAAATCGGTCTGGCCGACACCATCGGCGCGGGCGATCCCTGGGCGGTAACGAAAAAGGTCGAGGCGGCCAGGGCGGCCGCACCGGACGCGAGCCTGCGTCTACATTTCCACGACACCCGCAACACAGGCCTGGCCAACGCCTATGCGGGCGTCGAGGCCGGGATCGACGTGCTGGACGCCTCGGTCGGGGGGATCGGCGGCTGCCCGTTCGCGCCGGGCGCCACGGGAAACATCGCCACCGAAGACCTGGCCTATATGCTGGCGCGCGGCGGGTTCGAAACCGGCTATGACCTGGACGCCCTGATCGCGACGGCGCGCTGGATCGGCGAGGCCATCGGGCGGCCGGCGCCGTCGGCGCTCAGCCGGGCAGGTGGATTTCCCAAGGCTTGAACCCTTGTGGCGGCGTTTCGCAAACGGCGCTAAATCAGGGTGAACAGGCGTAGCCGTTGGACCGGCTGCGAAGAGGACCGTCCATGCTGCTCGCCATTCCGCTGCTGCTGATCCCGGTGGTGCTCTACAATATCGTGGTGCTGTTCGGCGCGCCGAGCGGGGCAGGGATGGTGCAGGCGGACGTTCTGCTGCGCGATCCGCTGTTTTCCGTCACGATGACCTCGGGCGCGCAATGGACGATCGGGTCCGGCGACCTGATCCTGTTTCTTGGCCTGATCCTGCTGTTCTTCGAGCTGGTGAAGTCCACCTCCAGCCAGCGGATCGCCATCATCAATCACGCCCTGTCGATGATCCTGTTCATAGGCGTGCTGGTGGAGTTTCTGCTGCTGCCGGGCTTTGCGACCTCGACCTTCTTCTTGATCGTGATCATGATCCTGCTGGACGTGCTGGCCGGGTTCATCGTGACCATCATCGCGTCGCGCAAGGATTTCGATTTGGGCGGGGCATGAGCCGAACGGCCTCAAGTCGCGCAAAGCGCGGTAGGCCCTAAAAAACATGCGCTCAAGCAGCGCGAAGCGCGGTAGCGCTTACGAAAATGCCGTGAAGATCAGGGCGACGACGGCGACGTCGAAGGCTTTGGCGGCGAGGGTGAAGACGGCGGGCATGGGCGGGTCCGGCTGAGAGCGTTCTGTCTCGCCCCCAGCAAACCCCGTGCCGCCCGAGCGGCGTCAGCTCAGATGTCGGTCTTGGCGGTCTTGCCCGTTTTCGGACGACGCTCGGCCGCGCCCGAATATTCGGCTCCGAGGTAGGCGGAGCGGGCTGCATCCAGCACCGGCGGCCCGCCGCGCAGGCCGCGTTTCTGCCCGCTCTGGCCCATCTGCTGGGCGACGAAGGCGGCGGCGCCGGGCTCGGGCGTCGGCAGGACGGCAGCTCTTGCCGGGGTTGGTTGCGGCTCGACGATCTCAGGCGCATCCACGGGGACCAGGGCGCGCGAGGCGGATCGGGCGCGCCGCTCGCGCTCGCGGCGTTCGCCTTCGCGGCGATCCACCCTGTCCGGTCCGCCGACGGCCTGGATCCGGTCGGTCATTTGCTCTTGCCGCCCGCCAGTTTCTCGATCTGACGGCGCATCTCGTCCATCTGGCGACGCATCTCGTCCAGGGCGTCCGGCGCCTCGGGCGGCGGCGCTGGTTCAGCCTTTTCGTCCGAGGCGGCAGGCGTCGGCTCGGCGCGGGGATAGGTAAAGGCCGGGAACATCTGCATGGCGCGCTCGAACATCGCCATATTGGCGCGCGCGGCGTCCTCCATCAGGGTCGCGCCTGCGCCGGTTCCGAAGGCGCGGCCCATCTGACTGGCGAACTGTTCCTGCTGGCGGCCGAAGTTGGCCAACGACATCTCCAGGTAGGAGGGCAGCACGCCCTGCATCTGGCCGCCGTAGAAGCCGATCAGCTGGCGCAGGAACTGAACCGGCAGCAAGGCCTCGCCCCGGCTCTCTTCCTCGAAAATGATCTGGGTCAGGATCTGGCGGGTCAGGTCGTCGTTGGTCTTGGCGTCATAGACGACGAACTCCGTCCCCTCGCGCACCATGGTGGCCAGGTCTTCCAGCGTCACATAGGCGCTGGTCCGCGTGTTGTAGAGCCTGCGGTTCGCATACTTCTTGATGACGACCTGAGCACTGTCGCCGGTCTTTCCACCCTTGGTCTTTTCGTCAGCCACGCTTGTTCTCGCGATGTTGCAACGCGTCACTATCCTCCGTTGCGACGCGATGCGCCAGAGGGGGAGAAAACCGCGGGGAACGGACGGTTGATCAGTGGCTCATGGCCGGGGCTAGCACGACGCCGACTAAGACGGCTGTCCAGTGGACTGTCGCGCCGGTGACGACGAAGCCGTGCCAGATGGCGCGGCGGAACCTCACGCGCGGGCTGATGAAGACGAAGACCCCGGCGGTGTAGATCAGGCCGCCGATGACCAGCAGGGCCAGGGCGATCGGGTGCACCGTCTCGACCATCGGCTTCAGGGCCGCGACCGCCAGCCAGCCGAAGACGACATAGACGCCGCTCCAGAACTTGTCCGAGATGCGTGGCGCGAACAGCTTCACCCCGGCGCCGAGGAAAGCCAGGGTCCAGATCAGGGTGGTGAATCCGATGGCCCACAGACCCTCGAACCGCTGAGTGGTGAAGGGGGTGTAGCTGCCGGCGATCATCAGGAAGATCGCCGCCTCGTCCAGTCGCCGCAGCACCGGCCGCGCGGCGCAGGGGTTGGTCCAGTTGTAGATGGTCGAGGCCGTCAGCATGCCGACGAGGCACAGGGCGTAGATGGCGGTGGCCATCACGCCGCCGATCCCCGCATAGACCCCGGCCAGACCTGCGAGAATGATGCCGCCGACCGCCGCCAGCATCAGGCCGACGACATGGACCCACAGATCGGCCAACTTTTCCGCGCGTGTCGGATAGTGCTCGATCATGTCCAGCTCGTCCGGCGTGCATACGTGGGTGACAAGACGTTTCAGCGTGCGCAGCATGGACCTTCCAATCCGTCGATCGCCTCTATCGTTCCCCGACAATGCGCCGACAGGGTGACGATTGGCTGAATCGCGCCCTGTCCATGTCGTCGCAGGTGACGAAAGCGCTGCAATGCGGCAAAACGGTCATGCCGAGTTATTCTCCAAAGAGTGAAATCCCATGACCGACGTCGTCATCGTTTCCGCCGCGCGCACCCCGGTCGGCTCCTTCCTGGGCGCCTTGTCGTCGCTTCCGGCGTCCAAGCTGGGCGAGATCGCCATCAAGGCGGCGCTGGAACGGGCCGGTGTTTCCGGCGACGAGGTCGACGAGGTGATCCTGGGTCATGTGTTGCAGGCCGCCGCGGGTCAGGGCCCTGCGCGCCAGGCCGCCGTCGGCGCCGGGGTGCGCAAGGAAGCCGCCGCCTGGAGCCTGAACCAAATCTGCGGCTCGGGCCTGCGCGCCGTCGCCATCGCCGCCCAGCAGATCGCTTTGGGCGACGCCAGGATCGTGGTCGCCGGCGGTCAGGAGAGCATGAGCCAGGCGCCGCACGCCCAACAGCTGCGCAACGGTCACAAGATGGGCGACGTCGCCCTGGTCGACACCATGGTCAAGGACGGCCTGTGGGACGCCTTCAACGGCTATCACATGGGGCAGACGGCCGAGAACATCGCCGAAAAATGGTCCATCAGCCGCGAGGCGCAGGACGAATTCGGGCTGGCCAGCCAGCACAAGGCCGAGGCGGCCCAGAACGCCGGCAAGTTCGATGACGAGATCGCGCCGGTCGTTATCCCCGGCCGCAAGGGCGATGTGACGGTCGACAAGGACGAATACATCCGCCACGGCGCGACGCTGGAGCTGATGCAGAAGCTCAAACCGGCCTTCACCAAGGACGGCAGCGTCACCGCCGCCAATGCATCCGGGCTGAACGACGGCGCCGCCGCCCTGGTGCTGATGAGCGCCGACGAGGCCAAGGCGCGCGGGCTGGAGCCGCTGGCCCGCATCGCCTCCTACGCCACCGCCGGCGTCGATCCGTCGATCATGGGGACCGGCCCGATCCCGGCGTCGAAGAAGGCGCTGGAGAAGGCGGGCTGGGACGTTTCCGATCTGGATCTGGTAGAGTCCAACGAGGCCTTCGCCGCCCAGAGCCTGTGCGTGGTCAAGGAACTGGGTCTCGACCCAGCCAAGGTCAACGTCAACGGCGGCGCCATCGCCATCGGCCATCCCATCGGCGCCTCGGGCGCGCGCATCCTGACGACGCTTCTGTTCGAGATGAAGCGCTCGGGCGCGAAGAAGGGTCTGGCGACCCTGTGCATCGGCGGCGGCATGGGCGTGGCCATGTGCGTCGAGCGCGCGTGATTTTCTAAGCCCTTCTCCCGGTGGGAGAAGGTGGCCGGGCGGAGCTCGGCCGGATGAGGGTCGGATGGTGGGCTAGATCGCACCAGCCGACCCTCACCCTTTCGCACAAGCACGACGGCTGCGCCGCCGTGTGCTCAAGCCCTCTCCCACCGGGAGAGGGTCGTCAATTTCAGTCCGCCGTCGGATATTCGAACGGATCGCTCGGCGTGGGCTGGGTCGGCAGCGGCATGCGAGGCAGGGGCTCGTCGCGGTTGGCGGCGTTCAGCAGGAAGCTGGCCAGGATGACGGCCGCCTGACGCAGGTCGTCGGCCTTCAGGTGGTCATAGCTGTCGATGCTGGTGTGGTGCAGGCGGCTGGAATAGTCGAGCGGGTCCTGGATGAACTGATATCCCGGCACGCCGACGGTCTGCATATAGACGTGGTCGGTGCCGCCCGAATTGCGCAGCGAGACCGTCGTCGCGCCCATGCTGGCGAACGGCGCCAGCCATTCCTGGAAGATCGGGGCGGCGGCGACATTGCCCTCGGCGTTGATGCCGCGAATCTTGCCCGAGCCGTTGTCCAGATTGAAATAGGCGACCAGATCGCGATAGCCGGCGCGCGGCTCGATCGGCCAGCGGCTGCGCCAGGTGCGGTTGTCCGGCAGGCCCGCCAGCGCCGGATCGTTCGACGCAGCCCGCGTCGCCAGATGCCGGTCGACATAGGCCAGCGAGCCGAGGATGCCCTGCTCCTCGCCGTTCCACAGGGCGAAACGAATGGTGCGCTTGGGCTTGACGTTGAGCGCCTTCAGGATGCGGGCGGCCTCCATGACCACCGCGCTGCCGGCGGCGTTGTCGACCGCGCCGTCCGAGGCGACCCAGCTGTCCAGATGGGCGCCGGCCATGACGTATTCGGTTCCGCGCGCCGTGCCGGGGATGTCGGCCAGGATGTTGTAGGCGTTGACGTCCTCGTCGTGGAACCGGACCTCGCTCATCAGCTCCAGCGTCGGCGGCGCGTCGGTCAGTGCGAGGCGCGCCAGACGGCGATAGTCCTCGGCCGCCAGCTCCATCCCCGCCAGCTTGGGCGTGGCGCCCACCTGATAGGTGTAGCCCGTGCCGTGCAGCAGGCCGCCGTCACGCTGGGAAATCCGCACCCAGGCCAGGGCGCCTTGTTCAGCCAGGAAGGCGTCCAGCTGAGTGGCGAAGTTGACGGTCTTCAGCGAGCGTTCGATGGCGGCCGGCGAATGTTGAGGCTGATTATAGGTGTTGCGCTCGGCCAGTTCGGCGCTGGTCCAGCGGCGGAAGGCCGGCTCGGTCGGCTCCGATCCCGTGCCCGGCTGGGACAGCATGACGATCTTGCCCGACAGCTTACCGCGCCATTTGTCGAAATCCTCGACCTTGGAGATCGGGGCCACGATCACGCCGCCGCTGATCACGCCATTGGTCGAGGGCGTCCAGGCCACCGGGATGGCGCGCAGATCCAGCGGGCGCGGCGCGGTCATGCGGGCGCTGGAGCGGACGATGGACCAGCCCCGGCCGAACTCGAACCCTTCGGCGCGCACGTCGGACAGACCGTAGTCGCGGAACTGCTGCTGCGCCCAGCGTTCGGCTTCGCGCATCTGGGGCGAGTTGGTCATTCGCCCACCGATCCGGTCGGTCAGATAGGCGGCGGTCTGCATCACCTGGCTGTGGTTCAGCCCCTGATCGATGATGCCGTTGACGGCGACGCGGTCCACCGACTGGGCGGCGACCGGCGTGGCGAGAAGAGCGGCGGCGGAGACGAAGGCGAGCAGACGCGACATGGATTTCCCCAAGAAAGCCCGATGGCTGAACAGGGGCGCATCTGAGGTGATCCGGTCGCGGAGTGCAAACCGCAAACGGCGTTCAGGCCGCGACGATCAGCCCCATGTTCACCCGCATCGTCACCCCCAGGGGCCGCGCGGCTCCGTCGGGGTAGTCGGGACGCCGGTGGTCGTGAAACCAGCGGCCGGTCGCGGCTGGGTCAGGTCCGGCGTTCGGGCGCGGGACTGGATGCCCATCTTCGCGCCCAGCTCCATCAAGGCCCGGACGCGGTTTCCCGTCGCCGGATGGGTCGAAAACAGATTGTCCGCGCCGCGGCCCGCCAGCGGATTGATGATGAACATCTGACCCGAGGCCGGATTGCGCTCGGCCGTCTGATTGGTGATCCGCTTGGCGTAGGCGTCGATCTTCTGCAGGGCCGAAGCCAGGGCCTGGGGATCGCCGGCGATCTCGGCGCCGACGCGGTCGGCCTCATATTCGCGGCCCCGGCTGATGGCCATCTGCACCAGCCCGGCGGCCATGGGCGCCAGCAGCATCAGGGCGATTGTGCCAATGATGCCGCCCGGCCGCTCGCGGTCGTTGCCGCCAAAGAACAGGGCGAAGTTGGCGAGCGCCGCGATGGCGCCCGCGATGGTTGCCGTCACCGTCATGATCAGAGTGTCGCGGTTCTTCACATGGGCCAACTCGTGCGCCATCACCCCGCGCACCTCCTCGCGCGTCAGCATGTCCAGCAGGCCGGTGGTGGCGCAGACGGCGGCGTTCTCGGGATTTCGGCCCGTGGCGAAGGCATTGGGCTGATCATTGGGGATGATGGCGACCTGCGGCTGGGGCAGGCCCGCGTCGCGGGCCATCTGGCGCACGTCGGCGACATAGTTGCGGACCACGGCGTTGGGGTGCTGCTCGTCGACCGGCTGGGCCCGATACATCTTCAGCACGATCTTGTCGGCGTTCCAGTAGCTGAACAGATTCATCCCGCCCGCGAACAGCAGGGCGATCGCCATGCCGGTCGCGCCGCCGATCAGATAGCCGACCCCTGCGAACAGGGCCGTCATCGCCGCCAACAGAATGAAGGTCTTCAGATGGTTCATTGCGGTTCCATTCCCGATCCGACTGGCGTCACGGGCTTGAACCTCTATTTGAGAGAAGGCGCATCAAGCCTCAAGGGAGCCGCCCTGTGACCGAACATCCCACCCTCGCGCCGAATGACGCCGACGAAACGCCGGTTGCGACTCCTGTCTTCAACGCCGGCGTGCCCCACGCTACGCCTGAACGGCCGCTCAGCGAGGCCGCACGGCGCGCGCTTCAGGAAGCGGCGGATCGTCGCGCGGCGGAAACGACCGTTCAGGCGGACACGGAATACGGCGGTCCGACCGGTCCCGAACCGACCCGCTTCGGCGACTGGGAGAAGAAGGGTCTGGCGGTCGATTTCTGACCCGCCGAGCCTGCTGCGACGGGCGCAAAGGTTAACCACGCCTTAAGAAACAGGCGCCGGACTTGCCAGTGTCGGGACAACTCAGAGGAGTCTGTCCCGTGACGATACAGTCGATACTTACCGCCGCGTCGGCGGCTCTGCTGCTCTCCGCAGCGCCCGCTTTGGCCGGTGGTCCCGGTCACGGGGGGTATGGCGGCGGCCATCCCGGCGGCGGCTGCGGCGGGGGATGCGGCGGCGGCGGTCACTACGGCGGCGGCAACTACAACGCCAACCACAACGTCAATGTGAACGTGAACGGCGGCGCCTACGCCAATGCCAACGCCAACGCCTATGCGAGCGCCTCCAGCTATTCGGCGAGCAGCGCCCGGTCCTATTCCAGTTCGTCCAGCTTCCAGCGCGGCTATGTCGGCGGCGGCACGACCTACGTCGGAAGCGGCGGCTATTCGGAGGGCTACTACGGAGGCGGCTATGTCGGCGGCGTCAGCGCGACCTCGGTCCTGGTCGGCCGTCCTCCGGTCAGCGCCCCGGTCGGCTATCCGGTCTATGGGTTCGGCCGTGACTACATCGGCTGGCGTCCGTATCCGGGACGTCCGGTCGACTGCAACTGCCGTCCGCCCGTTCGCCCGCCGGTTCGCTACGAACAACGCTATGAGCAGCGTTACGAGCAAAGCTACGTCGATCAGCCGCCGGTCTATGTCCAGGCGCCGCCCGTCCAGATCGCGCCGCAGCGCATCTATGTCGCCCCGTCTCAGGTCAGAATGGCGCCGCCCCAGATCGAGATGGGACCGCCCACCTATATCGAACAGCCGCCCATCTATGTGCAGGCGCCGCCGGTGAACATCGGGCCGCAGCGCGTTCAGGTGGCTCCGTCGCAGGTGAACCTGGCCCCGGCCCAGGTCGATGTCGGCCCGCCCGTCTACGTCGATCAGGCCCCGGTCTATGTGCAGTCGGCGCCCGTCAACATCGGCCCGCAACACATCCAGGTCGCCCCGGCCCAGGTCAATGTCGCGCCCGCCCAGGTCGAGGTCGGAGGCCCGGTCTATGTCGATCAGTCGCCGGTCTATGTGCAGTCCGCGCCGGTCAATGTGGCTCCGGCCCAAGTCTATGTCGCGCCGCCGGAAGTGAATACGGCCCCGCCGCCGCCGCCTCCGCCCCCGCCGCCGTCGGGCTACTACGGCGATCTGCCGCCGCCCGAGGCGCCTGCGCCCCACGCCCCGCCGCGTCACGGCTACGCCCAGGAGCCGGGCGAGCGCGGCTGATCGCCTGTTGCGAAAATAACCGAAGACGAAACGGTCGCCCTGGTCTGTCTCAGATCAGGGCGATCTGCTGTGTGATCTGTTGCGCCGCCGCGCGTGGATCGCTCGACGCCGTGATCGGCCGACCAATGACCAGATGGGTCGCGCCGGCTTCAAGCGCCGCCTCGGGCGTCGCCGCCCGCGCCTGGTCGTCCAGCGCGGCGCCGACCGGTCGCACGCCGGGCGTGACGATCAGAAAGTCGGGCCGCCCCGCCTCGATCGCCAGAGCCCGGGCGCGCGCCGCCTCATGCGGGCTGGAGACGACGCCGTCGATCCCGGCCTCCAGAGCTTGCCGCACGCGCCGCTCGACCAGATCGGCCGGCGATAGGCTGTGGTCGTCGGCGGCCAAATCCTCGGCCGTCAGGCTGGTCAGGACCGTAACCCCCAGCACCTTCATATTCGAGCCCGCCGCGCCGCGCGCCGCCGCCGCCATGACCTGGGGCCGCGCATGGACCGTCAGCAGGTCGCAGTCGGCGCCCGCCAGATTGGCCGTCGCCTTCTCCACGGTCGCGCCGATGTCGTGCAGTTTCCAGTCCAGGAAGATCTTTCGCCCCTGCGCCTTCAGCTCACGCGCCAGCGCCATGCCATCGACCGCGAACAGTTGCAGTCCAACCTTGTAGAAGCCGATCGCATCGCCGATCCGCTCGGCCAGGGCGACCGCCTCAGCCGCCGTCGGGACGTCCAGGGCGCAGATGATCCGCTCGTCGGGCGCACGATCGGAGGCGGTTTGGGGATCGGTCATCGACGGACTCGCGCTGAGCGGCTATGCCGGACACGAGGGCGCGTCGGCAGGGCGGCGTGATGGATTGAGGGCGAGGGCAGGCGATGAACGCAGTCGATTTGGGTGTCAACCTGTTCGTGACCCTGTTCGCCTTGCTGGACCCGATCGGCAATCTGCCGATCTTCGCCGCCGCGACGGCGGGGGCGACCCTGCGTCAGCGGATTTCGGTCTCGGCCCTGATCTGCGCCTTCGCCGCCGTCTTCCTGGCCTTCTTCCTGTTCACGGGCCTGGGCCTGTTGCAGTTCTTCGGCATTTCGCTGGCGGCGTTCCGCATCGCGGGCGGCATATTGCTGCTGTTCCTGGGGCTGGACATGGCGCGCGGCGACTTCCTGGCCATGTTCGCCGACAAGGATGCGCTGGCCGATTCCAAGGACGTGCGCGGCTATGCCCGCAGGCGTTTCCAGCGTCTGGTCGTGCCCTTCGCCATTCCGCTGATGATCGGCCCCGGCGCCATTTCGGCGGTCATCATCCAGGCGGGGGAGGCGGCCAAGCTGGGCTACGCCGGGACCATGGGCTCGCTGGTCGCGATCGCGGCGGCCTGCGCCGTCTCCTTCGTCTGTTTCGCCCTGACCGGGTCGCTTAGCCGCCTGCTGGGCGAGGTCGGCATGGCGATCATCGTCAAGGTGCTGGGCCTGATCCTGTGCGCCCTGGCGATCCAGTTCATTCTGTTGGGCCTGGGCGAGGCCATCCCCGGCATGATCTCCGGCGCGGTGACGACGCCCTATCCGGCGACCAAATAGGCCGGGTTCAGTCCGCGTCGTCCTCGATGGCGTGGATGTCGTCGTCGGTCAGGCCCAGGTGGTGGCCGATCTCGTGGATCAGGACGTGGGCGATCAGTTCGCCGATCCCCACGTCGCCGCGCTCGCACCATTCGTCCAAGATGGGGCGGCGATAGAGGAAGACCCGCGACGGCTCGGCCGCCGGGCCCAGGCTGTCGCGCCGGCCGATGTCCACGCCATGGTACAGGCCCGTCAGCTCGAACGGATCCTCGATCTCCATCTCCGCCAGCGTCGCCTCGTCGGCGAAGTCGTCGATGCGGATGACCACCTCGCCCGCCGCCTGTTTGAACGGTCCGGGCAGGGCGTCGAACGCCTCCTGAGCCAGGCGGGCGAAGTCATCGAGGGAGGGGGCGATCGGGTCGGTCATGTCCGCATATCGCCGCCCCGACGCCCTGCCGCAACGGGGCGCGATGACGCGATTACGAGACTGCCGCTTTTTCGCGCGCTTGGAGTATGGTTAGCGAATCGGGGCTGAGACTCTTCTCCAGGGACACGAATGGCCGAGGCCGACATCGCCTATGTCGCCACAGCGGGCGCAGCCGGACTGGCCATGGCCGTCAGCGCCTGGGCCTTGCTGCTGCGTGGGCGGTTGCATGAGACCGCCGTCGCCGCCGAGCGCGAGCGGGTCGAGGCCCTGGCCGACCTCAGCCGCCATGACGCCATGTTGCGCGCCTTCGACGACGTCAGCCTGGCCCTGACGCCGGATGGGCAGGCGGCTGGTGTGCCGATCGGTTCGGCCGAACTGATCGCGCGGCTGGCGGGTGAAGACGCCGAGGCCGGGGCCGCCGTCCTGAACAAACTCCGGATCACCCACGGCGCGCTGATCGACGCCCTGGTTCACGAAGGTCAGGCGTTCGAAGGTCTGGTCGCGCTGGACGATGTGGAACCCTGGCGGATCGAGGGCCGGGTTGCGGGCGGTTCCGCCTGGCTGCGGCTGTCGCCCGCCTCGCGCTTCACCCTGACCGGGGCGGATGCGACCGAAAGCGGCCTGGCCCTGCTGGGCGACGCCTCGCCCACCCCGACCTGGGTCGTGGACGGGACCGGAAAACTGGCCTGGGCCAACCGCGCCTGGCTGAACGAGACCAGTGCCGAGAGCATCGACGACGCCGTCGAAAAGAGCGTGTCCTTCGACCGCGGCGCCGACGCCCTGGTCGCTGAGGCCGCGCGGCTGGGCGTGCGCCAGGAGGGCTTCCGCTGGACGACCGGCGGGGGCGCGCGGCGCGCCTGGCGCATCATCGCAGAACCGGCGGGCGGCGGCGCCGTCACCGCCTTCGCCATCGAAGTGACCGAGGCGGAAGAGACGCGCGACACACTGCGCCGCCACGTCGACGCCCATGACGAGACGCTGAACCACCTGGCCGACGCCGTCGCCATCTTCGGCCCGCAGAAGCGGCTGGCCTTCCACAACACCGCCTTCCAGACCCTGTTCGACATCGACGCGGCCTGGCTGGACGAACGTCCGACCCATGCCGAGCTGCTGGATCGCCTGCGCCAGCGTCGCAGCCTGCCCGAGGTCGTCGATTACGCCGGCTGGAAGGCGCGGGAGCTTGAGTTCTATGGCGCGTCGGAGGCTTCGCCGGACGACAGCTGGTCCCTGCCGGACGGGCGCACCCTGCGCGTCGTGCGCCAGCCGCACCCGCTGGGCGGCATTCTGCTGATCTTCTCGGACATCACCGACGAGCTGAAGTTGCGCAGCCGCTTCAACGCCCAGATCCAGGTCCAGCGCGCGACGCTGGACAAGCTGAACGACGCGGTCGCAGTGTTCGGCTCGGACGGCCGGCTGCGGCTGCACAATGAGGCGTTCGAGACCTTCTGGAACCTGTCGGCGGACAAGATCGCGACGGCCTCGGATTTCGACGCCCTGGCCGAACTGTGCAAGGCCGTGCTGCCCGATCCCGCCCTGTGGCTGGGGCTGAAGGCGCGCGTCGCCGATCCCGATCCCGAAAGCCGTGTCGCCATCTCGGGCGAGGGCCGGACCGTGGACGGTCGCGTCGCCGCCTGGCAGACCCGCCCCCTGCCGGACGGCGCGACCCTGGTCGCCTTCTCGGACGTAACGGCCCGACGCGGGCTGGAGCAGGCGCTGGTGCAGCGCGAACAGGCCCTGGCCGAAAGCCAGGCGCTGAAGCGCGAGTTCGTGGGCAGCGTCTCGTATGAGCTGCGCACGCCGCTGACGACCATCGTCGGCTATTCCGAACTGCTGGAGACGATGGGTGACCTGCCCGAACGCAGCCGTCAGCACGCGGGCGCCATCCGCATCGCCGCCAGCCAGCTGGCCCGCTCCATCGACGACGTGCTGGACATGGCCCAGATCGACGCCGGCGAGATGGAGCTTTCGCTGGGCGATCTGCGGGTCTGCGACCTGCTGAGCCAGGCCGCCGAAAAGGTCCGGGCGCGGGTCGAGGGGCGCGGCGCCACCCTGACCGTGTCCTGTCCCGCCGATCTCAAACCCATCCGCGCCGACGAGCACCGCATCGGCCAGGCGCTGGATCATCTGCTGGAGAATGCGGCGCGCGCCGTGTCCGAAGGCGGGGCGGTCGAGCTGAAAGCCGAGGCCGGCCCGTCTGAAATCCGTCTGACGGTGTCCGACACCGGGCGCGGGATTCCCTATCACCTGCAGGCCCACGTCTTCGACCGCTTCGTGCGGCGCGAGCGCGGCGGTCCCGGCGTGGGGCTGGCCCTGGTCAAGGCCTTGGTCGAACTGCACGGCGGCTGGGCCGAGGTCGAAAGCGAGCCGGGCAAGGGCGCCGCCTTCATCCTGCATCTGCCGCTGGGCGCCGCGACCACCGCCGCCGCGCCCGAGCTTCAGCTAGAGATCTAGCGTCGCGAAGCCTTCGAGGCGTCCCGCGCCGGGCCGAACTCGGCGCCGGCGTTCCATTCCGGCCATTGGTCTCCATCCGCCAGCTCGCGACCGACGGCGTAGATCAGGGCCACATCGGCGGCGGCGGCGTCCATCGTCCAGGTCGAATCCCATTCGTCCGTGGGCTGATGATAGCGGTTCTGGACGTAGTCGCGGCTGGCCGCGCTAGCGCCGGTGAAGCCCGCCGCCGGGAACAGGGCCGGCACGCCCTCCAACGCCAGTGGGAAATGGTCCGAGCGATAGAAGGCTCCGGCCTGGGGCGCCGGATCGGCGATCAGGGTGCGGCCCGTCTCGGTCGCGTGGCGCGCCAGGATGTCGTCCAACTGGTTCTTGCCCCTGCCGATGACGACGACGTTCGGGTCGATCTCGGTCCCCGGCAGCAGGCTGTCGACGTTGATGTTGGCGACCGTGGTCTCCAGCGGCCAGACCGGATTGGCGGCGTAATAGGTCGAGCCCAAGAGGCCCGCCTCCTCTCCCGACCAGGCGGCGAAGACGACCGAGCGTTTCGGGCGCGGACCCTCGGCGAAGGTGTGGGCCAGTTCCAGCAGGGCCGCAACGCCGGTCGCATTGTCCACCGCCGCATTATAGATCTTGTCGCCCTGGGCGTTCGGCGTGCCGACGCCGTAGCCGTCCCAATGGGCCCCGTACATGACGGTTTCGTCCGGGCGTTCGGAGCCGGGAATGCGGGCGATGACGTTCTTGGTTTCCACCTTGTCGGCGATCTGGCCGAAGTCGACGCTCATCGTCAGGCCGGGCAGGACGACGGGCTTGAAATCGGCGCTGCGCGCACTGTCCTTCAGGGCGGCGAAGTCGAGGCCGGCGGCGGTGAACAGCTCTTCCGCCTTGGCGCGCTGGATCCAGCCCTGGAACGCCGCGCGCTCGGCGTCGGGGTTGGCGCGCACGATGTCGAACTTGGGCGCGGCCGATGAGTTCTGCAGCGTCGACCAGGGATAGCCGGCGCCGGCCGTCTCATGCACCACCAGCACGCCCGCCGCGCCACGACGACCCGCTTCCTGGAACTTGTAGGTCCAGCGGCCATAGAAGGTCATGGCGTTTCCGTCGAACTTGCCTGCGACCGGATCGCCGTCGGGCGCCTGGAAGTCGGGATCGTTGACCAGGACGACGATGACCTTGCCGCGCACGTCCATGTCCTTGAAATCGTCCCACTGGCGCTCGGGCGCCGTTGCGCCGTAGCCGACGAAGACCACGGGAGCGTCGGTCACCGTGATGTGGTTGGTCGGCCGGTCGCTGGACACCAGAACGTCGGGACCGCGCTCCAGGCTGATGGTCTTGCCGCCAACGGTCGCGGCGACGGTCGCCGGACCGTCCTGGCGCGTGCGCGAAAGATGAGCGACCTGGACGAAGGCGCCGTCCGGCCCGCCGCCCTCAGCCCCCGTGGCTTTGAACTGTTCGACCAGCCAGGCGACGGTCTTTTCCTCGCCGGCCGAGGCGGGGGCGCGGCCTTCGAATTCGTCCGACGCCAGAACCCGAACCGACTCATTCATCCGCGCGGCGTCGATGTTCGGCGCCGTCTCCTGCGCCAGGGCCGGCGAGCAGGCCATCATCAGGGCGAGGATGGAAACAGCGGGGAGGGCGTGGCGCATCGGATACTCCTGATCGAACCGCGCGACCCTGCCTTTCTCAGTCCCGGCTGTCGAGCCAGTCGATGACGCCCTCGGCCGCGACGACGGCGGAGGCGAAGCTGGCCTGAAGCAGATAGCCGCCGGTCGGCGCCTCCCAATCCAGCATCTCGCCGGCGACGAAGACACCCGGTCGCGCGACCAGCATCAGCCGTTCGTCCACGCCGTCCAACACCACGCCGCCCGCCGAGGAAATCGCCCGTTCCAGTCCCTGAACGCCGCTCAGGGTCAGGGGCATGGCCTTGATCCGTTCGGCCAAGGCCCGAGGCGAGGCGGGCAGGGGGCCGGCCTCATACAGCAGGGCGACGGCGGCCGGCTCCAGTCCGACAACCTTGCGCAGATGGTTCGACAGGCTGGCCTTGCCGCGCGGCTTCGACAGGCGGTCGGTCAATTTTCCGACCGCCACATCGGGCTTCAGGTCGATCTGGATCTCGGCGCGCCCCGCCGTCTCGACCGTCGTCCTCAGCGCAGCAGACAGCGCATAGATGGCGCCGCCCTCGATGCCGTAGCGGGCGATCATCGCCTCGCCCCGCGCCGTCCGGTCGCCATGGGTGACAGCGACGCCTTTCAGCGGCTGGCCCGCGAACCGATCACGGAACAGCGCCGACCAGGCCACGTCGAAGCCGACATTGGCTGGCCGGAACGGCGACACGGCGGCACCCTGCGCTTGGAGCCACGGCGTCCAGGCGCCGTCCGAACCCAGGCGCGGCCAGCTGGCGCCGCCCAGCGCCAGGACCACGGCGTCGGGTCGTTCCAGCCGTTCGCCCTCCGGCGTCTCGAATGTCAGCGCGCCGTCGCGCCAACCGGTCCAGCGCGAACGCGTGCGAATCTCGACGCCCTGTGCCTCCAGCCGCGCCAGCCAGGCCCGCACCAGCGGCGAGGCCTTCATGGCCTTCGGAAACACTCGCCCGCTTGAGCCGACGAAGGTCTCCTGCCCCAGGGCCTCGACCCAGGCGGTCAGGTCGGCAGGCGTGAACCGGTCGATCCAGGCGGCGGCCGTCGGCTGGGCAGGGCCATAGCGGGTCATGAACCGGTCCAGCGGTTCCGAATGGGTCAGGTTCAGCCCGCCGCGCCCGGCCATCAGCAGCTTGCGGGCCACGGACGGCATTCGGTCGTGCGCCACGACCGTCGCCCCCGCCTGCGCCAGCCGTTCGGCCGCCATCAGTCCTGCGGGACCGGCGCCGATCACATGAACCTGACGGGGCGATTTCATCATCGGCCCGCTTTGCCCGGTTGCTGTCGCGCTGGCTATAGGCGCCGTCATCGCTATGTTCCCGGCCATGAGCGTTGCCTTCACCCGCGAAGAAGATCTGGAAGCCACCGCCGCCGATTTGGCGGACCGCCCGATCTCGCACCATCCCAATCTTGTCACGCCCGAGGGTCTGGCCGCGATCGAGGCCGAACTGGCCTCGGCCCGCGCCGCCTATACCGCCGCCCAGGTGCAAGGCTCGATCGAGAGCGACCGCACCGCCATGGCGCGGGCGACGCGGGATCTCCGCTACTGGTCCGCACGGCGCGCCTCGGCCCAACTGATCGCGCCGACCGAGGACGATGGGGCCGTGCGGTTCGGGGGTTCGGTCTCCATCGAGCGCGAGGATGGACGCGCCCAAACCTGGCGCATCGTCGGCGAGGACGAGGCCGATCCGGCCGCAGGCTCGGTCAGCCATGTCTCGCCCCTCGCCCGCGCCGTCATGGGCAAAAGGGTCGGCGACGAGGTGACGGTGGCCGGTCAGTCGGCCGAGATCGTCGCGGTTGGCTAGACCTCAGTTCTGGGTGTCGTCGTCGCCCAGCATATCCCGCATCATATCCAGGATCAGCTTTTGCTTGCGCGCCGGCAGGCGCGGCGCCAGCCGGGTGATCTCGACGCTGGTCTTGGTGGGGCGATGCTCGTGGTCGAAGGCGGGCGCCTCTTCGGCGACCCCCACCGTCGCGCCGCTGTAGCCGTCGAAGAAGAAAGGAATGCCGACCTTCATGAACTCGGCCATCTCGAACAGTTTCGAGGCCGAGACGCGGTTCGTGCCCTTTTCGTACTTCTGCACCTGCTGGAAGCTGACGCCGACGGCCTTGGCCAAGGCGGTCTGGGTCAGGCCAAGGTCGAGACGCTTTTCCTGAACGCGACGGCCGACATGGCGATCGACGGGGTGCGGATCCTCGTCCTTTTCACGCGCCATCGCCGTCACCCTTCACCTAGATCGCTACTCGACTTCTCTGGACCCTAGATCGCCGAATCGACGGCCACAAGGACAGGACGAACGCTGTTAGCATTGAGAAAAAGAACAGGAAATCGCCAAATCGACCGTAGGGCGTGACGCCCGTCGGACGGGGCAGGGGAGCGTCGATGACGCCCATGACGCCGGGGTCCAGCCGTTGCCCGTCGACGATTCGTCCCCACGGGTCGATCATGGCCGAAATGCCGGTCGGGGTGGCCCGCGCGATGGGCAGACCGGTCTCGATCGCGCGATAGCTGGCCAGGTTCAGGTGCTGGCGCGGGCCCGAGGTCGCGCCGAACCAGGCGTCATTTGACGCATTGACGATCCACTCGGGCCGCCCGGCCGCGCCGGGCGTGAAGCCGGGATACAGGCTCTCATAGCAGATCAGCACCTGCGCCGGCGGGGCGCCGGGAACAGAGATCGGGGCCGGCGTCGGTCCAGCGGAAAAGTCGCTGGGCATATGCACCAGGCTGCGCAGGCCGATGGAGGTCATGATCGACCCCAAGGGGAGGTACTCGCCGAACGGCACCAGCCGGTGCTTGTCATAGACGGCGGCGACCCTCAGGCCCGCTCCGCCTTCGTCGGCCAGGGCGAACAGGCTGTTGTAATAGCGCGCGCCCTCGGGCGCGGTCAGGTCCGGCTCGCCGCGCGCCAGGCCCATCAGCAAGGTCTGTCCGGGTCGCAGGGCGCCCGCGATGGCCTGGGCGTCGGCTGAGGCGAAGACGTCGTTGGCCGAGGCGGGCAGGGCGCCTTCGGGCCAGACCACGACGTTGGGCGTGCGCGCCGCCGCCTGACCCGTCAAGGCGACATAGCGATCGACGATGGAGCGATAGGCCTCGGGCGACCATTTGGTTTCCTGCTTCACATCAGCTTGGACCAACCGCACGACTGTGTCTGTGAACTGAAGATCCGACTGCGCCAATCTGACGGCGCCGAAGCCGCCGACGGCGATCAGGGCCAGGGCGCCCAAGCCCGCTGAGATCAACCGGCTGCGCTTGTCGCCAAGTCCGATCAGGGGCGCGAAAGCCGTCGTGGCCGCGACCGTCACCAGGCTCAGCCCATAGACGCCGACGACCGAGGCGAATTGAGACATGCCGCCGCCCGCGCGCCAGGTCGCGCCAGCCGGGTTCCACGGAAAGCCCGTCAGCACATGACCCCGCAACCATTCGGCGGCGCAGAACAGGGCGGCGAACAGCAGCACCCGCACGGCGCCAAGCGGCGCGAACCTGCGATAGAGGGCGCAGGCCGTCCCCCAGAACAGCCCCAGGCCCGCCGGCAGCAGGCTGGCCGCAAACGGCGCCATCCACGCCTGTTCGGGATTGACGAAGAACGCCTCGGCCACCCACCAGCACCCGACAAAGAAATAGGCGAACCCCGCCAGCCAGCCCATCCAGAAGGCCCCGCGCGTCGTGTCGGACCGCTCCGACAGGATCATCAGCAGCGGATAGCCCAAAAGCCCGATCAGCACGCCGAACGGCGGATGGGCGAAGGCCGTTCCGGCGCCGGCCAGCAGCGCCAGAACGATGCGGATCAGCCGCCACGTCAGGGCGCGCTTCTTGTCGGGCAGGGCGCGGATCGGGGCCGCGAGACGGTCCAGCAGGGCGTCTGGGAACATCGGGTCAGTCCTGCTCGGCGAGATAGGGGTCGGCGACGCCGATCTGGGCCAGGATGTCGCGCTCCTCGGCCTCCATCTCCTCGGCCTCGGCGTCGTCTTCGTGGTCGCGTCCCAAGAGGTGCAGCACGCCGTGGACGACCAGATGGCTTAGATGATCGGCCAGGGTCTTGCCCTGCGCCTCGGCCTCGGTCGCGCAGACGCCATAAGCCAGGACGATGTCGCCCAGATGCGGAAAGGCGTTCTCCGGCGCGGGGAAGGACAGGACATTGGTCGGCTTGTCCTTGTCGCGAAACCGACCGTTCAGTTCGCGCACGGCCGCGTCGTCGGTCAGCAGGACGACGATGTCGCCCTCCACGGCGCCCAGCGCGGCCTGCGCCGCGCGTTCGACGACGGCCTCGGCGTCCGGCAGGGCGCCGGTCCAGGCCTCGGCCTCGACTTCAATCTCGATCATGCGGGGTCTTCGAGGTCCGGGGCGGGGCGTCTGCGCGCGGCGTCGGCGTCATAGGCGCGGACGATCCGCTCGACCATGGCGTGACGCACCACGTCGGACGCCTCGAACTTCAGGATGCCGACGCCCTGAACCCCGTCCAGGATGCGCAGGGCGTGGGCCAGACCGGAATCGCGCGGGTTCAGCAGGTCGATCTGCGACGGGTCGCCCGTCACCACCATCCGCGCGCCTTCGCCCAGACGGGTCAGCACCATCTTCATCTGCAGGCGGCTGGTGTTCTGGGCCTCATCGACGATGACGAAGGCATGGCTGAGCGTGCGGCCGCGCATGAAGGCGATGGGGGCGGCTTCGATCTCGCCCTTGTCGCGGCGACGTTGCACGTCCTCGGCGCCCAGAATGTCGTTCAGCGCCTCCCAGATCGGCGCCAGATAGGGATCGACCTTTTCGTTAAGGTCGCCGGGCAGGAAGCCCAGCTTCTCGCCCGCCTCGACCGCCGGGCGGGTGATGACCAGTCGGTCCACCTGCCCCCGCCGCAGCAGCGATGCGCCATAGGCCGCCGCCAGAAAGGTCTTGCCGGTGCCCGCCGGGCCGACGCCGAAGCTCAGTTCGCACCGGCCCAGCATGTCCAGATAGGCGGCCTGCGCCTTGGTCTTGGGCACGATGGCGCCGCGCTTGCCGCCCGGCAGCGACACGCCCGCCGCCGCCATGCCCGGCGTGCCGCGACCGCCGCGCGCCTGGCCGAGTGCTGCGCGCACGTCGGCCTCGGTGACTTCGGCGCCCAGGGCCGCGCGCTTGGCCAGGTCCTCGATCACCTGGCGGGCGTCCGTGCGGTCGCGTGCGCCGCCGTTGACGGAGACCCCGCCGCCCGGGGCCTCGACCAGCACCTTGAAGGCGTCCTCGATCAGGGCGACGTGGCGACTGTTCGGCCCGATGACCGCCCGCAATTCGGCATCGTTCAAGGGGACGAATTCAGACTCACGCGCCATCAAGCGGCCTTTTCTTTTTGGGCTGTCGCCGAGCCTGCGCGACCCGGCTGTTTGAGCCCGTCTGCTATGAGCCGGCCTGACAGACTGTTCTGCTGGCCGGCGATGATCTCGACCGGAACGATCTGCCCGATCAGATGATCCGCGTCATCGACGTGGACCGATTGAAGATATGGGGATCGACCGATCGCTTGGCGACGGTGGCCGTGCCGTCCCGGCTTGTCGAACAGGACGTTCAGCGTCCGGCCGGCCTGAGCCGCATTGAAGGCGGTCTGCTGTTCCGTCAGCAGGGCGATCAGGCGATGCAGTCGATCCTTGACGATTTCCGGCTCGACCTGTTTACCCATGCCCGCCGCCGGCGTGCCCGGTCGCGGCGAATAGGCGAAGGCGAACGCCCCCGCGTAGTTCACACGCTGCACCAGATCGAGCGTGTCCTCGAACTCCCGATCCGTCTCACCGGGGAAGCCGACGATGAAGTCGCCGGCGATGGCGATGTCCGGCCGTGCAGCGCGAATCCGGTCGATCAGGTCGAAATATTTCTGACGCCCGTGCTTGCGGTTCATCGTCCGCAAAATGCGATCCGACCCCGCCTGAACCGGGAGGTGCAGATAGGGCATCAGGGCGTCCAGATCGCCATGCGCGGCGATCAACTCATCGGCCATGTCGTTGGGGTGGCTGGTCGTATAGCGGATGCGGTCCAGGCCGGGGATCTCGGCCAGGGCATAGGCCAGTTCGGCCAGGGTCGCCTTTCGCCCGTCCGACCGCTCGCCATCATAGGCGTTGACGTTCTGGCCCAGCAGGGTGACTTCGCGCACGCCCCGATCCGCCAACTGCCGCGCCTCTTCCAGCACCGCCGCCATCGGCCGCGACCACTCTGCGCCGCGCGTATAGGGCACGACGCAGAAGGTGCAGAACTTGTCGCAACCCTCCTGCACCGTCAGGAAGGCGGTCGGCCCCTCGGTGAAGCGGGCCGCGGGCAGAGCGTCGAACTTGTCGTCAGGAGCGAAGTCGGCGCCGATCCGCTCGCCTCGCGCCCGCGCCGTGCGGGTCAGAAGCTCGGGCAGTTGGTGATAGGCCTGGGGACCGACGACGATGTCGACGGCTGGTTGACGCCGCATGATCTCCTCGCCCTCGGCCTGGGCGACGCAGCCGGCGACGGCGATGGTCAGGTCCCCGCCGGTCTCGCGCCGGATGTCGCGCATCTCGCGCAGCTTGCCGAGCTCGGAATAGATCTTCTCGGCCGCCTTTTCGCGGATGTGGCAGGTGTTCAGGATGACGAAGTCGGCGGCCTTCACGTCGTCGGTGACGCCATAACCCAGCGGGCGCAGCACATCGGCCATGCGCTCACTATCATAGACGTTCATCTGACAGCCGTAGGTCTTGATGAACAGACGCTTTTCGGGCGCCGTCTCGACTTGAGGAACCAGGGTCTCGGTCATCGTGGGCTTATGATCGCCCGCAAGCGTCGCGACAAGCCGAGCGTCAGCCCGCATCCACATCGGCGGGATCGATCCGCGCCGCATGGCGGGTGAAGATCAGGCCTTCGCGCTTGGACGGCTCGGCGCCCTCGATCGCAACGCCGTAGAGCTCCAGCTTGTGGCCGATCAGCTGGAAGCCCAGCCGTTCCGCGATCTCATTCTTCAGCCGCTCGATCTCGGCGTCGAAGAATTCGATCACCTCGCCCGACTTGGTGTCGATCAGGTGATCGTGGTGATCGTCGCCGGCCTCTTCATAGCGGCTGCGGCCGTCGCCGAAGTCATGCTTCTCGACCACGCCCGCCTCTTCGAACAGGCGCACGGTGCGATAGACGGTGGCGATGGAGATGTGCGGATCGATGGCCGACGCGCGGCGATACAGCTCTTCCACATCCGGGTGGTCCGCGGCGTTAGACAGCACCCGGGCGATCACCCGGCGCTGTTCGGTCATACGCATGCCGCGCTCGGCGCAGAGTTTTTCGATCCGGTCCATGCGCCTAGAATAGGGGCTTGGATCGCATCAGGGAAGCGTCAGGTTGGCGTCCGGCGCACAGAGGTCGCGGCTCATCACCACAGCATCGGTCCGCGATCCGTCGGCGCCCGCATAATAGGCTTTGCGGAGACCGATCGGGTCGAACCCGGTCCGCTCATACAGGCTGCGCGCGGCGACATTGTCGTCGGCGACCTCCAGGAACAGCCGCGTCGCGCCGGCCTGGACCGCAGCGAGGGCCGCCGCCTCGACCAGACGCCGCCCCAGTCCGTGGCGGCGTGCGGACGGGACCACGGCCAGGGTCAGGATTTCCGCCTCGTCGACCACGGTCCGGATAAGGATGAAGCCGTCGGGCTCACTGACCGCCAGCACGCCCGGTTGCGACAACAGATCGGCGAAGGTGTCGGCCCCCCACGGCGCGGCGAAGGCCTGGGCGTGCAGGGCGGCGAGTGAGGCGGGGTCCGCCGCCGTCATGACGCAGGCTGGCGCGGCTGGCCCGGCAGGCGGCTGGGCGGCGTGGCGTCGGGCGCGCGCAGATAGAGCGGACGGGGCGGCTGGGTCGCCGGATCGGCGGCGGCGGCCAGGCGCGCCAGCGCCTCCGGCGACGGTGCGACCCGGTCGTCCAGATGGGCGAAGGTCAGATCAGGGAAGGCCTGGCTCACGACCGCCGCGCCATTACCGACCAGGGAGACGCCCGGTCCGATGTCGGCGATCCGCCGCGCGGCCTCTTCCAGCGACAACGCTTCATCGGGTCCAAGGGGCCCACCGTCGGCGAAGAGGCGCGCATAGACCTGACCGCGCCGTGCATCGATCAGGGCTGCGATGGGGCCGTCTTGATTGGTGAGCGAAGCGGCGAGGGCATCCAGCGCCGAAAGACCGACGACCGGCCGATCCAGCGCCGCGCCCAGACCCTGAGCAAAAGCCAGACCGACGCGCAGACCGGTGAACGAACCCGGTCCGACCGTGACGCCGATCCGGTCCAGGCTGTCGAACCCGCCGCCCGCCTCGGCCATGACATCGCGCACCAGGCCGCCGATCCGTTCCTGGTGCCCCTTGGTCATCGGCTCGAAGCGCACGGCGAGCGCGCGATCGTCCTCGAACACCGCCGCCGTGCAGGCGCCGAGCGCCGTATCGATCACCAGAAGTCTCATGGGCGTCTTCTAGGCGGCGCGTTGCAGAACCGCCACCGCGTCCGGATCAGAGGGTCTGCTCGACCCGCGTCACCTCGGGCACATAGTGGCGCATCATCTGCTCGACCCCGGCCTTCAAGGTCGCCGACGACGACGGACAGCCGGCGCAGGCGCCGCGCATCCGCAGGTTCAGAACGCCGGTCGCCTCGTCAAAGGAATCGAACAGAATGTCGCCGCCGTCCTGGGCCACGGCGGGGCGAATGCGGCTGTCCAGCAGGGCCTTGATCTCGGCGACGATCTCGCTGTCGTCCTCGGCATGGCCGTCGGTTTCGCCGCCGGCGCCGCGCGTCAGCGCCTGACCCGAGACGAAGTGATCCATGACGACGCCCAGGATCGGCGCCTTCATCTCGGACCACTCCGGACCCTGCGGCTGGCGGGTCACCGAAACATAGTCCGCGCCGAAGAAGACGCCGTCGACGCCTTCCAGCTCGAACAAGGCCTCAGCCAGCGGAGAGGCCGTCGCCTCGTCGATGGTGCGGTATTCCAGCGCGGCGGTCGGCGACACGTCGCGGCCGGGCAGGAACTTCAGCACGTTGGGATTGGGCGTGGGTTCGGTCTGGATGAACATGGGCGGGAGATGCGCTCGCCCCCGCCCCGTTGCAAGACCCGAGCAGAACCTAGCGCCGCTTCAACCCGCCCAGCAGACCGCGCATCAGCTCGCGGGTCAGGGTCGACCCAGCGGTGCGCAGGACCGACTTGGTCAGCGCCTCGACCGGCGTTTCGCGGGTCGACCGGCGCGCAGGCTTTGCGGCTTCGCGCGCCGCCCGCGCTTCGGCCTGAGCTTGAGCCTTCGCCCGCGCTTCGGCAGCCTTCTGATCAGCCTTGGCCTGAGCGGCGGCGGCCTTGTCGGTCTCGGCCTGCGCCTTGGCCTGGATTTGGGCCTGAACTTCAGCCTGATCGGCGGCGCTGTGGCGATTGGCCAGGATTTCGGCGGCGGATTCGCGGTTCAGCACCTGCTCGTAAAGGCCCCGCACCGGGCTGGCGGCCATGACGGCGGCGCGCTCAGTATCGGTCGCGGGACCCAGGCGCGAGGCCGGCGGGCGGATCTTGGTGCGGGCCACGATGGTCGGCGCGCCCTTTTCGTCCAGCACGGACACCAGGGCCTCGCCCACGCCCAGACCCTGAATGGCCTCGGCCGTGTCGAAGGCGGCGTTGGCGCGGAAGCTCTGTGAGGCCGCCTTCAGCCCCTTCTGCTCGGACGGCGTATAGGCGCGAAGCGCATGCTGAATGCGGTTGCCCAGCTGGGCCAGCACGCTGTCGGGAATATCGGCCGGGTTTTGTGTCACGAAATAGACCCCGACGCCCTTGGATCGGATCAGGCGCACGACCTGTTCGACCTTTTCCAGCAGGGCGCGCGGGGCGTCGTTGAACAGCAGGTGCGCCTCGTCGAAGAAGAAGACCAGGCGCGGCTTTTCCGGATCGCCCACCTCTGGGAGCTGTTCGAACAGCTCCGACAGCAGCCACAGCAGGAAGGCCGCATACAGGCGCGGACTGTTCATCAGCCGGGTCGAATCCAGCACATTGACCTGGCCCCGGCCGTCCAGGCCGACGCGGATCATGTCTTCCAGCTTCAGCGCCGGCTCGCCGAAGAAGGCGTCGCCGCCCTGTTGCTCGACCTGCAACAAGGATCGCTGGATGGCGGCGATGGAGGCGGGGGCGACGTTGCCGACCTCTCGCCCGATCCGCTCGGCGTTCTCGCCCACATAGACCAGCAGGCTCCTCAGATCGTCCAGATCCAGCAGCAGCAGACCCTCCTTGTCCGCGACGTGAAAGACGACGGTCAGCACGCCTTCCTGCACGTCGTTCAGGTTCAGCATCCGCGCCATCAACACGGGGCCGATTTCCGACACGGTAGTCCGGATCGGATGTCCCTTCTGGCCATACAGGTCCCAGAAGACGGTGGGGGCGGCACGCGGCGTCAGGGTCAGGCCCATCTCCGTCGCGCGGGCGACCAGCTTCTCGTTGGGCGCACCGACCTGGGAGATGCCCGACAGGTCGCCCTTCACATCAGCGCAGAAGACCGGCACCCCGGCGTCGGAAAAACCCTGGGCCATGATCTGCAGAGTGACCGTCTTGCCTGTCCCGGTGGCGCCGGCGACGACGCCGTGGCGGTTGGCGCGGTTGAACAGCAGGTTTTCCGGCTGGGCGGCGTCGGACTGGCCGAGGAACAGGCCGGGCAGGGCGTCGGGCATTAGGGTCTCCGATGGCGTCTCCGGCAAAGGTCTAGCGCGTTCCCTGCGCGCTCGGAACAGCGATTGACGGCGACGGCGGGCGGTTCGACAACACGATCATGAAAAACCCCATCGCCACGCCGTCTTCGGTCGCCGCTCGCAATGCCCTCGGCGTCATCGCCACGGTCGCGGCCGGGGCGGCGATCTACTGGCTGCGGGACATCCTGACGCCGCTGGCGATGGCCATCTTTCTCCTGATCATGATCGACGGGGTGAAGCGGTCGGTCGAGGCGCGCACGCCATTGAACAGCCGCATGGCTGGAATCGCGGCCCTGACGCTGGTGGTGCTGGCCTTCTTCGCCTCCATCGCCATCATCGTGAACGGGGCGGCGGGCTTCTTCGGCGAGGCGTCCGGCGTATCCCAGAACATCGGCCCGCGCATCGATCAGATCATCCGCGACGCCTATGGGCTGGTGCGTCTGGCCAATCCGCCGACGGCGCAGGATCTGATCAACGGCGTCGATGTGCGCGGCTGGCTGACCTCCATGGCGTTCCAGGTGCAGGGCATCGCTTCGGGCGCCTTCTTCGTCCTGATCTATCTGGGCTTTCTGCTGGCCTCGCAGGTCGGGTTCCGGCGCAAGATCGTCGCCATGTTCCCGTCAGAAGCCCAGCGCGACGAGGCGGTCGCGGTTTTCCAGCGCGTGCGCGGCGGGGTCGAGGGCTATATCTGGGTGCAGTCGGTAACCGGCGCGATGATCTGCGTCGTCGCCTGGATCCTGATGCGGGCGGTCGGGCTACAGAACGCCGAGTTCTGGACCTTCGTGATCTTCATCGTCGGCTTCATCCCCGTGCTGGGCGGGGCGGTGGCCGGTCTGGCCCCGCCGCTGTTCGCCCTGGTCCAGTTCGAAAGCTATTGGCCCGCCGCCATCCTGCTGGTCGGTTTGCAGGTGATCCTGTTCGTCGTCGGCAACTTCATCCAGCCGCGCATGCAGGGCGACAATCAGAACATCGACCCGGTCGTGGTGCTGCTGGCCCTGGCCTTCTGGGGCAAGCTGTGGGGCGTGGTCGGCATGTTCCTGTCGACGCCGCTGGCGGTCATGGCCATGGCGATCCTGGCCGAGTTCAAGGGCTCGCGCTGGATGGCGATCCTGCTGTCGGGCGACGGCGAGCCCTATGCGAACGAGGGCAAGACGACCGACAAGCCGAAATCGACCCGCCGCAAGCCCAAACCGGAACCCGCAGCGGAGGCCTGATCAGGGCTGCCAGCCGCTGATCTGGTCCGCGTCACTGTCGCCGGCCAGGGCGCCGCGCGTCTTCTTCACCTCGGCCCAGGCGGCGCGCAGCAAGGCGGGCACGCCTTCGCCCGACACGCCGGACACCAGCATGGGACGGCGACCGGCGACGGCCTCCAGTTCGGCGGCCTTCTCCTCGCGCGCCTCCGGCGTCAGGGCGTCGATCTTGTTCAGGGCCAGGATTTCGGCCTTGTCCGCCAGACCCTCGCCATAGGCTTCCAACTCGCCCCGAATGATGCGGTAGGCCTCGACGACATCGTCCTGGGTGCCGTCGATCAGGTGGATCAGGCTGGCCGAGCGTTCGACATGGCCCAGGAACCGCGTGCCGAGGCCCGCGCCCTCGCTGGCGCCCTCGATCAGGCCGGGAATGTCGGCGATGACGAACCGCTCTGACGGCGACAGGTCCACCATCCCCAGGTTCGGCGCCAGGGTCGTGAACGGATAGTCGGCGATCTTGGGCTTGGCGGCGCTGGCGGCCGACAGGAAGGTCGATTTGCCCGCGTTTGGAAGACCCGCCAGACCGATGTCGGCGATCAGCTTCAGCCGCAGCCAGATCCAGCGTTCCTGCCCTTCCTGACCAGGGTTGGCGTAGGTCGGCGCCTGATTGGTCGGCCCCTTGAAGCGCACATTGCCCCAGCCGCCGTTGCCGCCCTTCAGCAGCAGCTCCACCTTGCCCGGCGTGTCCATGTCCAGCAGGACCGTTTCCTTGTCCTCGTCCAGCACCTGGGTGCCGACGGGCACCTTCAGATGCACGTCCTCGCCCTTGCCGCCGTGCATCTGGCGCCCCTGGCCGTGGTGGCCGGTCTGGGCCTTGAAATGCTGCTGATAGCGATAGTCGATCAGGGTGTTCAGACCCTCGACCGCCTCGATCCAGACATCCCCGCCCTTGCCGCCGTCGCCGCCGTCCGGGCCGCCGTTCGGGATGAATTTCTCGCGTCGAAACGAAACGGAGCCCGCGCCGCCGTTGCCGGAGCGGATATAGATCTTGGCCTGGTCGAGGAACTTCATCGCGGGCTTATGCCGCAGAAGCGCGGCGAATTACAGGCCCGGCGACCCGGCGCTATTTCAGCGCCAGCGTCACCGTTTTGACGTCCACATATTCGTCGATGCCGTGGATCGAGCCTTCGCGGCCATAGCCCGACTGCTTGACCCCGCCGAACGGCGCGACGGCGGTGGAGATCAGTCCGGTGTTGACCCCGCACATGCCGGCCTCGATCCGCCGGCTGAACCGCATGGCGCGGTCTAGGTCGCGGGTGAACAGATAGGAAGCCAAGCCATAGTCGCTGGCGTTGGCCTTCTCCAGCGCCTCCTCCTCGGTGTCGAAGGCGAAGACGGGGATCATGGGACCGAACGTCTCTTCCTCGCGGAACAGGGCGTCGTCGCCGCCCAGGGTCACGGTCGGCTGGAAGAAGCGGCCGCCCAGATCGTGGCGCGACCCGCCGGTCAGGACCCGACCGCCGTCGGCCTTGATCGCCGCCACATGCTTTTCGACCTTGTCGATGGCCTTGTCCTCGATCAGAGGCCCGACTTTCACGCCGTCGTCGTAGGCGGGACCGACCACGATCTTGGCCACCTCGGCGGCCAGTTTCTCGGCATAGGTCTCGGCGACCGACCGCTCGACATAGACGCGGTTCGGACAGACGCAGGTCTGGCCCGAGTTCCTGAACTTGCCCTTGATGGTTTCGGCGACCGCCAAATCCAAATCGGCGTCGGCGAAGACGATCAGTGGCGCCGCGCCGCCCAGCTCCATCGACACCCGCTTCAGCGTTCCGGCGCATTGCTCGGCCAGCTTGCGGCCCACGCCGGTCGAACCGGTGAAGGACAGTTTGCGAATGTCCGGGCTATCGGTCAGCGCCTTGCCGATAGTGGCGGCATCCCCGGTGACGATCGACAGGGCGCCTTTCGGCAGGCCGGCTTCATAGGCCAGTTCGGCCAGGGCGATGGCGGTGAAGGGCGTCTGGCTGGCCGGCTTGACCACGGCGGTGCAGCCTGCCGCGAACGCCGGCCCCAGCTTTCGCGTCAGCATGGCGGCGGGGAAGTTCCAGGGCGTGATCAGGGCGCATGGCCCGACCGCCTCGCGATAGGTCAGGATCAGATGTCCCAGCGGACTGTCCTGAGTCTCGCCGATCAACCGTTCGGCCTGGCCGGCGAACCATTTCAGGAAACCGTTGGCGTAGGTGACCTCGCCCTTGGCCTCTTCGAACGGCTTGCCGTTTTCCAGCGCCATGAGGGCGCCCAGGCCTTCCAGATTGTCGTCGATCAGCGCCGCCCATTTGCGCAGGAAGGCCGCACGCGCGTGCGGATCGGATCGCGACCAGGTCTTGAACGTCTCGCTCGCCGCCGCGATGGCCTGTTCGGTCTCGGCGGCGCCCAGATCGGGGACGTGGCCGATCACATCGCCTGTCGCCGGATCATCGACGGCGATGCCACCGCCGTTGGCCGGAATGGCCTTGCCGGCGATCAGGGCGTGCTGGCGCAAGAGTTTGAGGCCGGCGTCGCGGGCGGTGTGGTTCACGGGATGGCTCCTATCGCGGTCCTGAAACGAACAAGGCCCCGACGATGCGGGGCCTTGCCGGTCGAATGCTGCAGCCTGGGCTGCGGCCGTCGATTAGTTCTTGGCGTCTTGGGCGGCGCCGGTCACGGCCTGGCCGGCGGCCTGGGTGTCGCGGCCCACGCCTTCAACGGTGTTGCAGGCGGCGGTGGTCAGGGCGGCGGCGGCGGCGACCAGAACGAAAATCTTGCGCATAGGGGAAGCTCCAGGGTTGGCCGGGGTGAAACTCCGCCGGACTCGCCTCATCAACGCGACGCCAGCGCTGCGGTTCCGGGCGTCTTGTCCGCCGGATCGACGGGCGCGAGCGCTTCTGGGGTGGCGAAGATCATGCGGGCGATGGTGCCGCCGCCGGGCGGGGTGGCGAACTCGGTCTCGCCGCGCAACTGCTTGGCGAAGGCGCTCATCAGGGTGCGGCCCACCCCGACCTCAGCGCCGGCCTGGGCGCCCGGGCCATTGTCCTCGACTTCCAGAACCGATTTCTCGCCCTGGACGCGGAAGCGCACCTTCAGCTCCCCGCCGCTGCCGGCGAAGGCATGCTTCTGGGCGTTTGTCACCGCCTCGACCAGCCACAGCGCCAGGGGCGCTAGCTTGTCGGGATCGACGTGCAGGGAATCGGCGTCCACCGAACTGATGACCACCGGTCCGCGCCCGGCTTCGCTGGCGACCAGTTGCCCCACGAGTTCGTTGAGGAACTCGCGCGCATCGGCGTGGCGAATGTCGTTGCTCTGATACAGGGTGCGGTAGATCAGGGCCAAGGCCGAGATGCGTTGGCGCGTATCGCCCAGCGCCGCCTTGGCCGGCGCATCGGTCAGGGCGCGCTGCTGCATCGACAGCAGGGACGAGATGATCTGAAGGTTGTTCTTCACCCGGTGATGGATTTCGCGCATCAGCGCGTCTTTTTCCGTCAGGGCGTCGGTCAGTTCGCGGTCACGCACGGTGATGGCCTCGGCCATCTCGTCCAGGGTGCGCGCCATGGTGCGGATTTCGGATGGGGCGTTCATCGCCTGCAGCGGGCGCACCGAGAACCGGCCCTTGGCGTAGATCGCCGCGACCCGCTCCAGATAATCCAGCCAGCGGATGAAGATACGCTCGGACAGCAGCATCACCGCCGCGAACGCCGTCAACCAAGCGCCCAGCGGCAACAGCAGCGTGCCGATCGGATTGAGCCGTGCCCACGACAGCCACCCCGGCGCCGGGGCCGACAGCAGGGCGTAAAGATCGCCGCCGGCCAAGGCCGCGCCCGCATAGTCGCGGCGCTGGTTCTGCGCATCCTTGGCCTCGAACACCGCAGACCCCTGATCGCGCGCCCGATCGACCCAGCCCGCGATGTCGTCGCCGGCCGAGAGTTTGAACACGTCGGGATCACTGGCCGTCAGAATACGACCCGCGCCGTCGGTCAGGGCGGCTTGAGCGCCCGACGGCAGCGCGGCGTCCGTGACATCGGGTTGCAGGGCGGAGAAGGGGATCACGGCGACCATGGCGCCGTCGAACCGGCCCATCGGCCGTTCGGCCCGGGTGGCCACGACCAGCGCGCCTTCATAGCCGGCGCCATCGGGGGCGCGCATGACCACCAGTTCTTCGCCATTGCGCAGCCGCTGGAACCAAGTCGACTGGGCGGCGGGCGCCACGCCGGATCTCACGCCGTCCACTCGGCCCGAGGCGCAGACCGCCTCGCCCGTCGGGCTGATGCGGTAGAGGCCCTCGTAGCCTTCCAGACGTCCGACCAGCGCCGTCAGACGCGGTGCGCAAAAGGGGCCGACCGCATCGGGGCTGAGCGCGCGCAACAGCACCTGGGCGCTATCCAGTTTGGCCTTGGCGCTGGAGGCGCTGCGTTCGGCCGCCAGTTGAAGGTCCACCTGCCGGTCGTCGGCCTGTCTTTGGAAGTCCGCCTGGGTCTGGATCAGGCTGAGCACGAAGATCGGCAGCAGGGCCATGGCCATGGCCGCGCCCAGCCGAAACCGGATGCCCTGAAAGCGATCCGAGCTCCACGTGCGACCGAGCCGCGGCCTTGGGGCGTCCCTGGTCGTCTCATTCACCGCAGATCAGCTCCGGGCGCCGGCCAGCCTGTCGGCCTCGCCGAGAATCGAGCGCATGGCGTCGCCTGCCGCCTTGCCGTCGCGGCCGTAGCCGCCCCGTTCCAGGGTGGCTTGCAACGCCCGACGCGCGCGGCTGACGCGGCTCTTCACCGTGCCGACGGCGCAGCCGCAGATTTCGGCCGCTTCTTCATAGGCGAAGCCGCCAGCGCCAACCAAGATCAAGGCCTCGCGCTGTTCTTCGGGCAGGGTCTTCAAAGCTTGACGCAGTTCGTCCAGAGCAACGGGCGCCTCGGGATCGTCCACGGCGACCAGGGTCCGCTCGGCGGCTTCCTGATCCAGCTGCGACTGACGCCACGAGCGGCGTTTTTCGGAATAGAACTGGTTGCGCAGGATCATGAAGGTCCAGGCCTTCATGTTCGTGCCCATCTGATAGCTGGCGCGCGCGTCCCAGGCCTTCATCATGGCGTCCTGCGCCAGATCGTCGGCCGCGGTCGGATCGCCGGTCAAGGTCCGGGCGAAGGCGCGCAGATGCGGGATCAGCAAGACCAGTTCGCGCTTGAAGCCCTCGTCGTCGGCCGACGCGGGTTTGGGGGCGGCCCCAAGGCGTGACGTGCTCATGCGGCGCTGTCCGAAGACTTGGCGTCGGCGCGTTTCAGGATATCGAGAAACTCATCGGGCACGGGTTCGTTGACGACCTCGTCGAACATGTGTCGCAGCTTAACGCCAATGGCCTGCTGGCGAAGGCGAGCTTCTTCAAGCCCTGCCTCCCCCTTCTGGTCGCCTTTGGGACGAGAGGAGTCCGGAGAATCGATCATAGACAGAGCCAAGCCCACCCAACTGTCATCGCGAAGAGATGTCGGTCTCAAACGTCATCAGACCGGCGGGGTTCCTGCATGAACGGCTTTTAATGCTAAAGCTTGTTCGCAGCGGCGGAACCGTGATGCGAATGTGACGTTTAAGCTGGCTATAACGCCCTGCCTTGCCGGTCGGGCTGTGATTTGTCGGGGACTATCTGAATGAGCCTTCTGGCCAGACTCGCGCCGCATCTTCCTTATGTGCGCCGCTACGCACGCGCCCTGACCGGCGATCAATCCACGGGCGACAACTATGTCCGTGTCGCTCTGGAGGCCCTGGCGGCCGGCGAACAGCAACTGTCGGCTGACATGACGCCGCGGGTCGCCCTTTATCATGTCTTCCACGCCATCTGGTCCTCGACCGGCGCGCAACTGGAAACCGGCACACTGGAAACCACGGGCAGCGACGCCTCGCAGCGTCTGCTGCGCATCGCGCCGCGTTCGCGCCAAGCCTTCCTGCTGACCGCCCTTGAAGGCTTCACCCCTTCGGAAGCCGCGCAGATCCTGTCCGCCGATCCGCGCGACGTGGAGCGTCTGATCGCCGACGCCCAGGCCGACATCGACGCCGAACTGGCCACCGATGTTCTGGTCATCGAGGACGAGGCCATCATTTCGGCCGATATCCAGAGCCTGGTCACGGAACTGGGTCACCGCGTCACCGGCACCGCCACGACGCACGACGAGGCGATCGACGCCGTCGCCCGCCACAAGCCGGGTCTGGTTCTGGCCGACATCCAGTTGGCCGACGGCTCGTCGGGCATCGATGCGGTCAAGGATATCTTGAAGACTATGGATGTGCCGGTGATCTTCATCACCGCCTTCCCGGAACGCCTGCTGACCGGCGAGCGTCCTGAGCCGACCTTCCTGATCACCAAGCCCTTCCAGCCGGAAACGGTGAAGGCGGCGATCAGCCAGGCGCTGTTCTTCCACCCGTCACGCCAAAAGGAAGCCGCTTAAAACACGGTCTCTTTCAGGCACCAAGATCGGCCTCGGTCCCTCGGGATCGAGGCCTTTTCTTTGTTTTGCGCCAGCATCGATGGACGAAAGTACGAAAACGCAAAAAAAGCGATCAAGGTCGGGAACCGGCTTCAGGCGCCGTCGTTATCGGTTTGTGGAGGCGGCGACGCCCCCCGACTTGATCTGCGAAAGCTGATCATGCCGCCTCCGCGCCTCATTCTCGATGATGCCACTTCAAAGCGATCCGAAAGGGTCGCTTTTTTCTTGGCGCACACCTCGACCGAGGCCGCCGTCGCGGCCAAGATGGTGGTCAAAGAAAACGCACGGAGAGACGCCAATGGCTTCGACAAGCGGCAAGACGAACCGTCAATGGGTGCTGCGCCAGCGCCCAAAGGGCCTGATCCAGCCCGGCGATCTGGAACTGGTCGAAACGGCCATCCCTGATCTGAAGGAGAACGAGGTGCTGGTCCGCACGGTCTATCTGTCGCTGGACCCGACCAATCGCACCTGGATGAACGATTCCGAGGGCTATCTGCCGCCGGTCGGCTTGGGCGAGGTCATGCGCGGCCTGACGCTGGGCGTGGTCGAAGCCTCGCGATCCAGCCGCTTCAAGGCCGGCGATGTCGTCATGCCGACCTCGGGCGGTTGGGCCGACTATGCGGTCGTGCCGGAAGGCGGTCTTCGCCCGGTCCACCGTGCGCCGGGCCTGCCGCTGACGGCCAATATGTCCGTGCTCGGCATGACCGGTCTGACCGCCTATTTCGGCGTCACCGATGTGTTGAAGGCCAAGGAAGGCGAGACCATCGTCATCTCGGCCGCCGCCGGCGCGGTCGGCTCGATCGCGGGGCAGATCGCTAAACAGCGCGGGTGTCGCGTCATCGGCATCGCGGGCGGCCCGCAGAAGTGTGCCTGGCTGACCGACGAACTCGGTTTCGACGCGGCCATCGATTACAAGAACGAGGATGTCGGCGAGGCGCTGGACCGTCTGGCCCCCGACGGCGTCGATCTGAACTTCGAAAATGTCGGCGGCGACATCATGATCGCGGTTTTCAACCGTCTGAAGGTCCACGGCCGGATGGCGGTCTGCGGCCTGGTGTCCTCCTACAATGCGACCAAGGCGCCGCCGTCGCCGAACTTCGCCCGCATCATCACCCATCGCCTGCACGTCCAGGGCTTCCTTGTTCTGGACTACGCCCCGCGCGCCCGCGAGATGGTGGCGGAAATGGGCCCGTGGCTGGCGGACGGCCGGGTGAAGTGGAAGGTTCACGTCGACGACGGGCTGGAAGGCGCGGTGGGATCGTTGAATCGCTTGTTCACCGGCGATCACGACGGCAAGCTGCTGGTTCGCGTTTCCGAAGAACCCGCCTGAACCCAAGGTCTGCGCATGAGCGATCCGCTGCACATCCATTTCGAAGACCTGGAGGTGGGACAGGTCGTGCCGCTGGGCGCCTGTGCGGTCGATCAGGGGGCGCTGGACGTTTTCATTGAGCGGTTCTCGCCGGGCTGGGACGTGGCCTACGGCGCGCCGGACGCTATGGTCTATGTGCTGTGGAGCCGACTAGCGGCCGACAAGTCCGGCGGCTGGGCCCAGACCAAGGTCCTGGCCGTCGATGGGCTCCGTTACATGCGTAATCCCCCGGCGGGCGAACTGCTGCGGGGTCGCATGACGGTGATGGGCAAGGATCCGGTCGGCGACGACAAGGGCATCGTCATCGCCTCGCATGACCTTCTGGACGAGGCCGGGCGTCTGGTCTTTTCCTGCCTGACCCGGGCGCTGTTCTCGCGCCGCTGAAACGACAAACGCCCCGCCGGCGAACCGGCGGGGCGTTGATCGATCTTGGAAAGACCAGGTCTTAGTTTACCGAGGTCGGGGCCTGGGCCTGACGCATCACGGCCATGGCGATCAGGCGATCCCAACCGACCAGCGACACCAGGTGGGCGTAGATCTGGCCCAGAGCGCCGTTGTCGCGCAGCTCGACCAGCTTCTCGGCGGGCAGGGCGCGCAGCTTGTCTTCCGACACCGCATAGTATTCGGCCAGCTTCTGCGGCTGACCCGGCGTGCCGTCGGGATTGCGCGGCGTGAAGTGGGCTTCGCGGATGTCCAGCAGGTCCAAATCCTTGACCAGGGCGACGAAGCCTTCTGTGCGCTGGCGCTCCTGTTCGAAGTTGTTGCAGAACTCCATCGCCATGTTCGTGTAGTCGCTGGGCTGGCCGTCGACGAACAGCGGGTTCTGGCCGCCTTCGGCGACGATCGACGCGCCGCGGTCGATGCACAGGATCAGGCGCTGGTTCTGCTTGTCGTCGGCGAAGACGAACGGATAGCGGCGCACATAGGCCGGCACATAGGCGTCGGCGCGGAACTCGCCGTCCGGCGCGACGAACAGGTTTTCGTTGGAGCTCAGGCCCATCACGGCGACCGGCTGGCGGTTATCGCCGGTGAAGATGATCGGATAGGACAGGGCGGCGGCCGAGAATTCGGTGACCGTCAGCGGCACGATATTGGTCTGGGCCACGAAGGCGTAGGGCTTGTCGCTCGGGTTCACGCCCAGGCCGCCGTGGACGCTCTGATCCAGCGGTTCGGGGTTGGAGTAGAAGAGGACGTTGCCTTCAAGCGGCGAATTGTTCGTGTCGGTCATGAAGCGAGGACGCTCTGGTTAAAGATCGGAGGCGCGCCTTCTAGCCCAACGCCGCGCAACCGGCAAACCCGCGACGCGTCGGTTGCAGTGGGGGTCGCCAGCCATTAGCTGTGGCGTATGGGTTCCGCCTGCGATCATGACCATGACCACTCCGGCCTGAACGGCGGGGCGCTGGACCGCGCCCTTGCGGCGGCCGAGGCGCGCGCGGTTCAGCAGGGCGAGCGGATGACCGCCCAGCGTCGTCGCGTCCTGGCCCTGCTGCTGGAAAGCGGCGAGCCGGTGAAAGCCTACGATCTGATCGCCCGCTTCGGCGAGGACGGCCAAGCCGCCAAGCCGCCGACCGTCTATCGCGCGCTGGAGTTCCTGGAACGGCTGGGCATGGTGCACCGCATCGCTTCCATCAGCGCCTATGTCGCCTGCACCGACGATGGCGAGGCCGCCCACGCGGCCGCCTTTCTGATCTGCGACTGCTGCGGCGCGACGCGCGAGGTCAGCGGCCCGGATCAGAGCGCCATGAACGCCGCCGCCTCGGCCGCCGGCTACGCCATCGCCCGCACGACGATCGAGGCGCACGGTCGCTGCGCCGCCTGTCGCGACGTCGCATGACCATGGATGGGGCGTTGATGTCCCCACCGCGTCGCCTGTCCGTGCCGATCGACAATCGCTGGGGCGCCGGCGAAATGGCCGTGCTGGATTTCGGCGATCCCAACCGGCCGGTCGATCTGATCTTCTCTCACGCCAACGGCTTCAACGCCGCCACCTATCGCAGCCTGTTGTCGCCGCTGTCGGCGTCCCTGCGCATCTGGGCGCCGGATTTGCGCGGCCATGGTCGGTCTGCGCTGCCGACCTTCGCGCGCCCCAAGACCAGTTGGCTGGACCATCGTGACGACCTGCTGGCGCTGCTGGAGGCCATCGACGGCCCGCCCGTGGTCATGGCCGGCCATTCGATGGGCGGCACGGCCTCGCTTCTGGCGGCCGCCGTCCGGCCGGATCGGGTGTCCAGCCTGGTGCTGTTCGATCCGGTGATCTGGAAACGCTCGGCGGTCTTCGCCTTCAACCTGCCCTTCGCCCACAAGCTGATGAAGGCGATCCCCATCGCCAAGGCCACCCTGCGTCGTCGCAGCCAGTTCGACAGCCGCGAACAGGCCATGGCCGCCTATCGCGGGCGCGGCGCCTTCAAAGGTTGGCCCGACATGGTGCTGGCCGACTATCTCTCCGAAGGCCTGAACGAAGGCGACGGCGGGTTCAGCCTGAGCGCGGCGCCGGCCTGGGAGGCGGCCAACTACGCAGCCCAGGCGCACGATCCGTGGCGGGCCATGAAACGCTATCCCGGACCGGTTCGCATCCTCAAAGCCGAACACGGCGCCCTGACCCATGTGCCGGTCCAGCCCAGAGGGCTGCCCAATGTCTCGGTCGAGGTCGTGTCCGGCGGCGGGCACCTGTTCCCCATGACCCATGCCGACGTGGCGCGCGACGCCCTGTTCGACGCCGCCGTCTGAGAACGAATTCTGTAGGCGGAGCATGGGCGCGCGCTATAAGGGCGCCGCTGAGCATAACGCCCGCCGCCCGAGACGCCGCTTGTCCTTCTTCCACGCCGGTCCCGCGCCCAAAGGCGCCGGCCCCCGCTCCGGGGCGCTCCGCGACGGTTTGATCCTCGCTCCAAGCATGAAGGTCGGCCTGTTCGGCGGCTCCTTCAATCCCGCCCACGACGGTCACGCCCATGTCGCCGAGACCGCCATGCGGCGTCTGGATCTCGACCGGGTCGTCTGGCTGGTCTCGCCGCAGAACCCGTTGAAAGACGCCCGTCAAAGCGCGCCGCTGGAAGACCGCATGGCCTCGGCGCGCCAGCACGCGCGTGGTCCGTCGATGATCGTCTCGGACTTCGAGAGCCGGGCCGGCGTCGCCTGGACCGTGGACACCCTGCGCCTGCTGGTCGCGCGGCATCCCGGCGTGCATTTCGTCTGGCTGATGGGGTCGGACAATCTGGCCAGCTTCCACCGCTGGAGGGGCTGGACCGACATCATGCGGCTGATGCCGGTGGCGGTCATCGCCCGGCCGGGTTCGCTGCTGGACAGCCGCACGGCGCCGGCCGCCGCCCGCTTCGCCGGTTTTCGCATTCCGGCCCAGCAGGCGGGGCTTCTGCCGACGCTTCAGGCGCCCGCCTGGACCTATCTGACGGCGCCGCTCAACCCCCTGTCGTCCACGGCGATCAGGACCGGCGCAGGCGTGCGCGCGACCTCGTGATCGCCGGATGATTCGGGCGGCGGTTCACGTTGCGGCCCATCCGTGCTAGAGGGCTTCTTTAGTCAACGCTCCCGGAGCCCTCCGCTGACCCCCTCGCCCGCGTATGATACGCAAGACGCCGCCGTCTCGAATACGGCGCACGAGATGGACCCTATCGAACCTCTCCATTCCGAAGACGGCTTTGAATCCGACGCCTCCCCGCGCGGCTTCGACGATTCCGCTCCCCGCCCCGTCGGCTCCACGCCGCTGGAAGAAGCCCTGCTGAGCCGCCTCGACGAGGACAAGGCCCAGGACATGGTCCTGATCGACCTGAAGGGCAAAAGCGCCATGGCCGACACCATGATCGTGGCGTCCGGTCGTTCGCACCGTCACGTCGGCGCCATCGCCGACCACCTGCTGCGCACGCTCAAGGAACAGGGGCTGGGCAAGGCTAAGGTCGAGGGCCTGCCGCACTGCGACTGGGTTCTGATCGACGCCGGCGATGTGATCGTGCACCTGTTCCGCCCGGAAGTGCGCACCTTCTACAACATCGAAAAGATCTGGGCGGTCGATTCCGCCCACCGCATGGTCCGCGACTGACACCATGAAGCTGAGCATCGTCGCCATCGGCCGACCGGGCCGGGGGCCTGAAGCGACGCTCGCCGACGACTACGCCAAGCGCGCCACCCTGTCGGGACGCGCGCTTGGCCTCGGTCCCCTCGAACTGATCGATCTGGAAGCCCGCAGACCCGGCAAGGCGCCGGAGGCTGAGCTGATCCTCGCGGCCGCAGAAGGATCGCACCTGATCGCCTGCGACGAGCGCGGCAAGACCTATTCCTCGCGCGCCTTCGCCGACCACATCGCCAAATTGCGGGACCAGGGCGAGCGTCGTCTGGTCTTCGCCATCGGCGGGGCGGACGGGCTGGACGCCAGCGTGCGCGACGCTGCGTCCTCGACCCTGGCCTTCGGTCCACAGACCTGGCCCCACGCCCTGGCGCGCGCCATGCTGGCCGAACAGCTGTATCGGGCCGTGACCATCCTGGCCGGATCGCCCTATCATCGCGACTGACATGCGTCGCGCCATACCCTTATCGCTGGCCCTGCTGACGGGTTTCGTCTGCGCCGCCCCGGCGATGAGCCGACAAGCGCCCGAGAGCGAACTGTCGCGCATCCAGGCCGAATACCGCGACGAGACGGTGCGCGCCCGTCGTCTGCGCGCCGACGCCGACGCCGCCAAGACCGAACTGGCTCAGTTGGAGCGCCGTCTGGCCTCGCTGCGGGCCGACGAACAGACCGGCGACCGTCAGATCGACGATCAGCGCGCCCGGCTCCAGCAACTGACCGAACGCGAGGCCGAACTGGTCACGGACCTGGCGCGTGAGCGCGGCGCCCAGGGGCGTCTGCTCAGCGCGCTGCAGATGATGAGCCGCCGCCCGCCGCCGCCCTTGCTGGTGCCCGTCGACAAGGCCATCGACACTGTGCGCGCCTCCATCCTGCTGAAGGCCATGACGCCGGATCTGGAAAGCCGCGCCAAGGTGCTGGCCGCCCGTCAGGCCGAGATCATGCGCATCCGCCGCCTCGCCGTCCTGTCCTCGGAGCGACTGCTGACGACCGAGAGCGAGCAAGGCGACCGGCGCGGCGAGATCGAGGGGCTGACGGCGCGCAAGACCGCCCTGACCGCCGTCCTGAACGCTGAGGCCCGCGCCGCCGAACGCGCCGCCGCCTTGCTGGAGCGCCGCATTCGCGAACTGGGCGGCGCGGTCCCGACCACCCAGGCCGAAGAGACGCCGACCGCTCGCCTTCCGGCCGGACGCGGCCGCCTCAGTTCGCCCGTCGCCGGCGCGCCCAGCCAGACCTGGGGCGCTGGAACCTCTGGCTGGCGCTGGCGGGCGGACCGCGCGGCCGTCACCGCGCCCGCCGACGCCAAGGTCGCATACGCCGGACCGCTGACGGGGTGGGGCAATGTCGTGGTGCTGGACCTCGGGCCCGGCTGGCGCGCCGTCATCGCCGGCTTGGAAAGCGTCGATGTCGGCCCGGACGCCCGGGTCTCGGACGGCCAGACCCTGGGGCGCAGCGGCCCGGACGGCGATGTCTATTTCGAACTGCGTCGCGACGAACGGCCGATCGATCCGGGACCGTGGTTGCGTTGAACCCGCAATAGTCCTTTGCATTCTCGTCTGACGCTGATTTTATCGGCGGGACGCCGCGTCGCCACGATTTGGTCGTGACGACGGGGCCTTAACCTTCCCACGGGCGCCCACAGTGATCGGCCCGACCGAAAGAGACCGAATGCGTAAACTGCTCCTCGTCGGCTGCGCCGCTCTGGTGCTCGGCGGATCCGCCGCTGCTGTCAGCAGCCAGACCCCACGAAACGAAACCTTCCGCATGCTGGAGCTGTTCGGCGACGTGGTGGGCATCGTCGAGCAGGCCTACGTCGTCCCGGTCGACAACAAGAAGCTGATCGAGGCCGCGCTGGCCGGCATGATGACGGCGCTGGACCCGCACTCCAACTATCTGCCGCCCTCCAACTACGACGACCTGCGCGAACGCACCGAGGGCCAGTATTCGGGCGTCGGCCTGACCATCAGCGCCGACGGCGGCATGGTGAAGGTCATCTCGCCGATGGACGACAGCCCCGCCGCCAAGGCCGGGGTCCAGGCGGGCGACGTGATCTCTTCGATCGAGGGCCAGAACGCGGCCGGCCTGACGGTCAGCCAGGTGTCCGAGAAGCTGCGCGGCGCCGTGGGCACCAGCGTCAAGGTGACCTTCCTGCGCGACGGCTCCGACCCGCTGGAAGTGACCCTGACCCGCGAGGTCATCAAGGTTCAGTCGGTCACAGGCCGGGTCGAGGGCGACTTCGGTTATCTGCGCGTCTCGACCTTCAACGAGAACACCGGCCGCGAGCTGAACGAAGCCATCGCCAAGATCAAGGCCGAAAAGCCGGGCGTGAAGGGCTATGTCCTGGACCTGCGCAACAACGGCGGCGGTCTGCTGAACGCCGCCATCGACGTGTCCGACGCCTTCCTGGAACGCGGCGAGATCGTCAGCCAGCGGGGCCGCAAGCCCGAGCAGATCCAGCGCTATTCCGCCAAGCCCGGCGACATCACCGGCGGCCTTCCGCTGGTCGTGCTGGTCAACTACGGCTCGGCCTCGGCGTCGGAAATCGTCGCCGGCGCCCTGAAGGATCATCAGCGCGCGACCATCGTGGGCCTGACCAGCTTCGGCAAGGGTTCGGTCCAGACGGTGATCCCGCTGCGTCAGGGCCAGGACGGCGCCTTGTCGATCACGACTGCGCGCTACTACACCCCCTCGGGCGCCTCGATCCAGAAGATCGGCATTGAGCCGGACCTGGAAGTTGCGCGTTCGGAGGCCGAGGCCCGTATCGTCTCGCGCTCCAGCTTCATCTATTCCGAAGCCGCCTACGCCACGGCCCTGGACGCCTCCATCGGCGCCGAGCGCAAGGGTCCGCACACCCCGCGCGAAGCCCCGGGCGACAAGTTCGACAAGGAAAAGGACTATCAGCTTCAGCGCGCGTTGGACGTTCTGCGCGCCGGCGGCGACCTGTCGAAACTGCCGGCCGCGCCCGAAGGCATCGTCGTCACCGAGCCGGGCTCGACGCCCAAGCCCGACGCCAACCCGGCGGCGGACGAACCGAAAGAAGAATAGATTGGGAAAGGGCGGCGCGAGCCGCCCTTTTTCTTGCGCCTAGGAAAGGCGATCGCGGAACGCGGAATAATCGAACGCGCGCACCGTCGTCAGCGCGTCTGTATCCGAGTTCCACAGCACGATGGACGGCAGCGGCACGCCGTTGAAGGTGTTGGTCTTCACCATCGAATAGTGGGCCTGGTCCAGAAACGCGATGCGCGTCCCCGGCGTCGGCCGCTCGGCGAAGACGTAGTCGCCGATGATGTCGCCGGCCAGGCACGACGGCCCGCCCAGCCGTACCGTCACCCCATGTTCGGGTTCTTTCAGCAGCGCGGGGCGATAGGGCGCCTCGATCACATCGGGCATGTGGCAGGTGGCGGAGATGTCGGTGATGCCGACGGGCATACCGTTGTCGAAGACGTCCAGCACCTCGCCGATCAGGATGCCGGCGTCCAGCGCCACGGCCTCGCCCGGCTCCAGATAGACCTGAACCCCGTGCCGGGCCTGCAGATCGCGTACGAAGGCGATCAGATCGTCGGTCTGATAGTCGGCGCGGGTGATGTGGTGCCCCCCGCCCAGGTTCAGCCATTTGATCCCGCCCAGCAGCGGCGAAAGCTTGGGCTCCACCGCCGCCCAGATGCGCGACAGGGGCTGGAAATCCTGCTCGCACAGCGCATGGATATGCAAACCGTCGACGCCGATCAGATGTTCGGCGGTCAGTTGCGACACCGGAAAGCCCAGGCGCGAACAGGGCTGGGCCGGGTCGTATTTGGCGACCTCCCCTTCGGAATGTTCGGGGTTGAGCCGCAGGCCGATCTCGAACACCTGCCCTTCAGCCCGCGCCTTGGCGATCAGGTCGGCGAAGCGGGCGATCTGGGCCGGGTTGTTGAAGATGACGTGGTCCGACAGACGCAGGATTTCAGGCAGGTCCTTGGCCGTATAGGCCGGCGAATAGGTGGTCAGCTCGCCCTTGTAGAACTCGCGCGCCAGCCGCGCCTCCCACAGGCCCGAGGCGCAGACCCCGTCGAGGTATTCGCCCACCACATCGGCCAGCGACCACATCGAAAACGCCTTCAACGCCAGAAGCACGCGCGCCTCTGCCCCGTCGCGCACGCCCTTCAGCACGGACAGATTGCGGCGGATGGCCGCCTCGTCCACCACGAAGGCGGGCGAGGCGACGCGGTTCAGGTCGAAATGCGCAAAGGCGCCCGGATCGCCGGCCTGGGTCTGCATTCAGTCGGTCCGATCAGAAGTCCAGAGGGGCGTCCAGGTCCTGAACCTTCCACGGCAGGCCGTGCTTGTTCAGCATGTCCATGAAGGGATCGGGGTCCAGCTGCTCCATGTTGAACACGCCGTCGCCCTTCCACTGGCCGGTCACCATCAGGGCTGCGCCGATCATGGCCGGCACGCCGGTGGTGTAGCTGACGGCCTGGTTGCCGGTCTCGGCATAGGCCTCTTCGTGGTCGCAGATGTTGTTGACGTAGACCGTCTTCTTGACCCCGTCCTTCAGGCCGGTGGCGATGACGCCGATGTTGGTCTTGCCCTTGGTGATCGGACCCAGCGAGGCCGGCTCGGGCAGCAGGGCCTTCAGGAACTCGATCGGAATGATCTCGCGGCCCTGGAACTGCATCGGCTCGATCGAGGTCATGCCGATGTTTTCCAGCACTTCGAGGTGCTTCAGATAGCTGTCGCCGAACGTCATCCAGAAGCGGATGCGCTTGATCTCGGGATAGAACTTCGCCAGCGATTCCAGCTCCTCATGGTACATGAGGTACATGTTCTTCGGACCCACGCCCTCGAAGTCGAAGGTCTGTTTATGGCTCAGCGCCGGGCCTTCGACCCACTGGCCGTTCTCCCAGTGACGCGAGTTCGCGGTCACTTCGCGCAGGTTGATCTCGGGGTTGAAGTTGGTCGCGAAGGGCAAGCCGGTGTCGCCGCCGTTGCAGTCCAGGATGTCCAGCGTCTCGATGGAATCCAGCAGATGCTTCTTGACGTAGGTGGTGAAGACCGAGGTCACGCCGGGGTCGAAGCCCGAACCCAGCAGCGCCATCAGGCCGGCGTCCTTGAAACGGTCCTGATAGGCCCACTGCCACTTGTATTCGAACTTGGCCTCGTCGCGCGGCTCGTAGTTGGCGGTGTCCAGATAGTCGACGCCGGCGGCCAGGCAGGCGTCCATGATCGACAGGTCCTGATAGGGCAGGGCCAGGTTCACGACCAGTTCAGGCTGCACCTTCTGGATCAGCGCCGTGGTCGCCGCCACGTCGTCGGCGTCGATGGCCGCCGTGTCGATGTCGACGCCGAAGCGCGACTTCACGGACTGGGCGATCGCATCGCACTTGGACTTGGTGCGGCTCGCCAGGGTGATATGCGAGAAGATGTCCGCGTTCATCGCCATCTTGTGGACGGCCACCGAACTGACGCCGCCTGCGCCGATAACCAGCACCTTGCTCATCTGTGCTTCTCCCGAAGTCTGAAACCCTGGCGACAGCGCCGCCCCTATAAAGGGCGCGGCTCTTAGCACGATGATGACAATCCGCTAAATCCCTGCGCCGATATTGGGTCTTATAGCGTGAGCGGATCACTCCGGTTGCCTTTGTACGGTTTTTCCGCCATAAGCCGCCGCTTCCGACGCAAGTGAACCTGCGTCTCCACCGGGACGACCCTCATTTCGATGAGACGAGCCCGGCGAGAACCCTCCGCCGACGTGATCGTCGCCGGGGGCCGTTGTCGTATGGAGCCGTTTCACCCGTCGCCATGAGGTAGTGAATGTTCGAGGCTCTGAACGAGCGGCTGACAGGCGTCTTCGACCGGATCACCGGGCGCGGCGCCCTGTCCGAAAAGGATGTCGCCGAGGCGATGCGCGAAGTGCGCGTGGCCCTGCTCGAGGCCGACGTCGCCCTGCCGGTCGTCAAGGAATTCATCGCTTTCGCCACCGAGCGCGCGACCGGCGAAGAGGTCATCCGTTCGGTCAAGCCGGCCGATCAGGTGGTCAAGATCGTCTATGACGGCCTGATCGAGATGCTGGGCGGCGAAGAGCCGGTCCCGCTGAACACCAACGCCAATCCGCCCGCCGTGGTGCTGATGGCCGGCCTCCAGGGCTCGGGCAAGACCACGACCTCGGCCAAGCTGGCGCTGCGCCTGACCAAGTTCGATCGCAAGAAGGTCATGATGGCCTCGCTGGACACGCGTCGTCCCGCCGCGATGGAACAGCTGGCCACCCTGGGCAAGCAGATCGAGGTCGCCACCCTGCCGATCGTGGCGGGCGAGAGCGCGGTCCAGATCACGCGCCGGGCGCTGCAATCGGCCAAGCTGCAGGGCTTCGACGTCCTGATCCTCGACACCGCCGGGCGCATCACCCTGGATGAGGGGCTGATGAACGAGGTGGCCGAGGTCGCCGACATCGCCAAGCCCGTCGAGACCCTGCTGGTCGCCGACAGCCTGACCGGTCAGGATGCGGTGCGTACCGCCAAGGCCTTCCACGAGCGCCTGCCCCTGACCGGCCTGGTCCTGACCCGTGCCGACGGCGACGGTCGTGGCGGCGCCATGCTGTCGATGCGGGCCGTCACCGGCCTGCCGATCAAATATCTGGGCGCCGGCGAAAAGGTCGATGCGCTGGACGTGTTCGACGCCCGTCGCGTCGCCGGCCGCATCCTGGGCCAGGGCGATATCGTCGCCCTGGTCGAAAAGGCCAGCCAGGATCTGGACCAGGCCAAGGCCGAGAAGATGGCCCGCAAACTGGCCAAGGGTCAGTTCGATCTGGACGACCTGGCCGGCCAGCTTCAGCAGATGAAGCGGATGGGCGGGCTTCAGGGCATCATGGGCATGCTGCCCGGCGTGGCCAAGATGAAGGGTCAGATGGCCGAGAGCGGCATCGACGACCGCATGATCCTGCGTCAGGAAGCCATCATCTCCTCGATGACCAAGGCCGAGCGCAAGAAGCCCGACCTGCTGAACGCCTCGCGCAAAAAGCGGATCGCCGCCGGCGCCGGCGTCGATGTGCAGGACGTAAACCGGGTTCTGAAGCAGCATCGGCAGATGGCCGATGTGGTCAAGTCGATGGCGCGCGGCGGACCCAAGAAGATGCAGCAGATGGCCGCCATGCTGGGCGGCCTCGGCGGCGGTGGCATGCCCGGAATGGGCGGCGGCGGCCCCGACATGGCTCGTCTCAAGGCGCTGGGCGGCTGCAAGATGGCCGAACCCTCCGCCGACGATCTGAAAGCCATCCAGGACCGGCTCGCCGGACTGGGCGGCGGACAACTTCCGGGAGGTCTTCCTGGCCTGCCGGGCTTCCCTCCCAAGAAATAACGACTTCCTAGAAAGAGACCTGAAATGCTGAAGATTCGTCTGGCCCGCGGCGGCGCCAAGAAGCGCCCCTACTACCACATCGTCATCGCCGACTCGCACTCGCCCCGCGACGGCAAGTTCATCGAGAAGGTCGGCAGCTACAACCCGATGCTGCCCAAGGACGGCGCCACCCCGCGCGTCGCCCTGAAGGTCGAGCGCATCGCCGAATGGCTCGGCAAGGGCGCCCAGCCGACCGACCGCGTCGCCCGCTTCCTGTCGCAGGACGAGACCCTGGGCCAGAAGGTCAAGTGGACGCAGTCGAACAACCCGAACAAGGGCGCTCCGGGCAAGAAGGCGCAAGAGCGCGCCGCCGAACGCGCCCAGCGCGAAGCCGACCGCCTGGAAGCCGAAGCCGCCGCCAAGGTCGAGGCTGCTGAAGCCGCCGCCCGCGCCAAGGAAGAGGCCGCCGCAGCTGCCGAAGCCGCCAAGAACGCTCCCGCTGCTGAAGAAGCGCCTGCCGAAGAAGCTCCGGCCGCTGACGCCGCCGCCGAGGAAGCCCCGGCTGCTGAAGCGACCGAGGAAAAGGCCGAAGGCTAAGCCTTTCGGTTTGACGGTGATCAGGGCGGCGTCTTTCGACGCCGCCTTTTTCATGGGTTAAGAACACGCATGACCACGGACAGCAGATTGATCCTCGTCGGCCAGATCGGCGGCGGCTTCGGCGTGCGGGGCGAGGTGCGGGTGACCGCCTTCACCGCCGATCCCCTGGCCTTGACCGCCTATGGCCCTCTGCTGCGCGCCGATGGGACCGTGGCCTTGACCTTGACCTCGACGCGGCCCGACAAGAACGGCGTCGTCGGACGCGCCAAGGAGATCGCCACCAAGGAACAGGCCGACGCCCTGCGCGGGCTCAAGCTGCACGTCCCTCGCGACCGCTTCCCGGAACCGGAAGAGGACGAATTCTACCTCGCCGACCTCTTGGGGATCGAGGTCCGCGACACGGCGGGCGCCGTCATGGGCACGGTGAAGTCGGTCCAGAACTTCGGCGCGGACGACATGCTGGAGATCGCGCCCGCCGCCGGCGGCCCGACCTGGTATCTGCCCTTCACCAAGGAAGCGACGCCGGAACTGCATCTGGCCGACGGCTGGCTTCTGGCCGTGCCGCCGACCGAGGTGGGCGAGCGCGAGCCGGACTGAAGTTTTGTCACCGCTCCCGTCGGTGTTGCGGATGGGCCGAACGGCGCCGACATAGGCCTATCGCAATAGCCGAGGCCGCACCCATGACCGACTTGTCCGCCTTCCCGATCACGCAACGCTGGCCGGCCCAGCATCCCGACCGCATCCAGCTGTATTCCCTGCCGACGCCCAACGGCGTGAAGGCCTCGATCATGCTGGAGGAGGTCGGCCTGGCCTACGAGCCGCACCTGATCGACATCACCAAGAACGAGACCTGGGGGCCGGAGTTTTTGTCTCTGAACCCCAACGGCAAGATCCCCGCCATCCTCGATCCGAACGGCCCGAACGGAAAGCCGCTGGCCCTGTTCGAATCCGGCGCCATCCTGATCTATCTGGCGGAAAAGACCGGAAAGCTGCTCTCGGCCGACCCGGCGACCCGCTACGAGACGATCCAGTGGGTCATGTTCCAGATGGGCGCGATCGGCCCGATGTTCGGCCAGCTGGGCTTCTTCCACCGCTTCGCCGGCAAGGACTACGAGGACAAGCGCCCGCGCGACCGCTACGTCGCTGAAAGCCGCCGCCTGCTGGGCGTGCTGGAGACGCGGCTTGCCAATGACGGGGGAGAACCCCGCGACTGGCTTGTCGGCGACTATTCCATCGCCGATGTCGCCACCCTGGGCTGGGTCCGCAACCTGATCGGCTTCTACGAAGCGGGCGAGATCGTCGGCTTCGCCGACTTCCCGCGCGTCGCCGCCTGGCTGGAGCGCGGCCTGGCCCGCCCCGCGGTCCAGCGCGGCCTCAACATCCCGGCGCGCGACTGATCTGAACCTCGCCTCGTCGGTCGCGTTGTCTGCTCGCAATCAACAGGAGCGCGACCGATGGGCATCTTCTCTTCGATCTGGAACAAGATCACGGGCCACAAGCCGAAGGCGGCCCCCGTTCCGCCGCCCGCCTCGACGGCTGGAATCCCGGCGCCCAACGCCGCGCCGGCCCCGACCGCCGCGCCGGCCTTGCCGCCCGTCGATGTCGAGGCGGTGCTTAGCGATCTGGCGGCGTCCAAGGGCGGCGGCGGCAACTGGCGGACCTCGATCGTTGATCTTCTGAAGCTGCTGGATCTGGATTCCAGCCTGGCCGCCCGCAAGGAACTGGCCGAGGAACTGAACGTCCACGCCGGCGAGCACGGCTCGGCTGAACAGAACATCGCCTTGTCCAAGGCCGTCTGGAAGAAGCTGGCCGAAAACGGCGGTCAGGTCCCGGCCTCGCTGCGCGACTAGCCCCATCCGCTGGATCAGGCCGTCGGCCTGATCCAGCGGATCGCGGCCAGCGCGGCAAAACCCACGACCAGACCCCAGAAAGCCGATCCGACGCCGAACAGGGTCAGGCCCGACGCCGTCGCCGCAAACGTCAGCACGGGCGCCTCGCGCGATCCGATCTCCGTCATCATGATCTGCAGCGCCCCGATCAGCGGTGCGATCAGCGCCAGACCCGTCACCGCCGCCAGCACCGCCGGCGGCATGGCGATGAACAGCCCGGCCAACGGCGCGGCGAACAGGGCCACGACCAGATAAAGACCGCCGTAGATCACGCCCACGATCCAGCGCCTGGCGGGATCGGAATGGGCGTCCGGCCCCGTGCAGATCGCCGCCGTGATCGCCGCCAGATTGACCCCATGCCCGCCGAACGGCGCGATCAGCAGGCTGGCGACGCCGGTGGACAGGATCAGTCGGTTGGCGGGCGGCGGATAGCCGGCGCTCTGCAGCACCACCAGCCCGGGCAGGTTCTGGGCCGCCAGCGTCACTAAAAACAACGGAAAGCCCAGGCTGACCGCCGCCTTCCAGTCGAAGACGGGCGCGACCGGCTCAAGATGGCCGAACAGGCCGGTGCCGGCCGGCAGGGCCAACTGTCCCCGCATCGCCAGCACCGCAAGGGTCGCCGCCAGCACGGCGGGCAAGGCCCAGGTCGGCCACATCCGTCTGAAGATCAGGAACACTGCGATCAGCCCGACGACCAAGGCCGTCTCGTCCGGCGCCACCTTGAACAGTCTCAGCACGAAGGGCAGCAGCACCCCCGCCAGCATGGCCGAGGCGATGGCCGCCGGTATCCGCGCCGCCAGCCGTCCCAGCACCGGGATCAGGCCGGTCAGGATCATCAGCAGGGCGGCGAATACGAAGGCGCCGATGGCCGTCGGCCACGACAGGCCCAGGGTCGAGGCCGCCAGCAGGGCCGCCCCCGGCGTGGACCAGGCCAGCACGACGGGGATCTTCAGCCGCCAGCTCAGCACCGCGCCGGGCAAGCCGATGCCGAGGCACAGGGCCGTCACCATCGACCCGATCTGGCCCGCGTCCGCATCCAGGGCCTGGCCGGCCTGGACCACCAGGGCGACCGTCCCGCCAAAGCCGATCACCGTCGCCACCGCCGCGGACGAAAAGGCCGAGGCGGGCAGGGCGCGCATGGAAAAGGCCGGAGCAGTCATGCCCCGGCCTTAAACCGTCGCTTCAGGTGGCGGAAGGCTGGGATCAGCCCTCCTTGATCAGCCTTCGATGTCTTCCGGCAGGCCCACGGCATGGAAGCCCGCATCGACGTGGACGACTTCGCCCGTGGTCGAGCGGCCCAGGTCCGAGCACAGCCACAGGGCCGCGCCCGCGACGCCCTCCATCGAGGTCTCTTCCTTGATCAGGGAGAACTGGGCCGACTTGGAGTGCAGGCCGCGCCCGCCCGAGATGCCGGCCAGCGACAGGGTGCGCATGGCGCCGGCCGAGATGGCGTTGACGCGGATGTTCTTGGGACCCAGGTCGCGCGCGATATAGCGGGTCGCGGCTTCCAGCGCGGCCTTGGCCACGCCCATGGTGTTGTAGTTCGGAATGACCCGCTCGGACCCCAGATAGGTCAGGGTGATCAGGCTGCCGCCGTTCGGCATCAGCTTGGCCGCGCGACGCGACACGTCCACGAAGCTGAAGGCCGAGATGTTCATGGCCAGAAGGAAGCTGTCGCGCGTGGTGTTGTCCACGAAGCTGCCCTTCAACTCATCCTTGTTGGCGAAGGCCACCGAATGGACGACGAAGTCGATCGTGCCGAAGGTCTTTTCCAGCTCGGCGAAAGCCGCATCCATCGAGGCGTCGTCGGTGACGTCGGCCGGGATCAGCAGCTTGGCGCCGACGCTTTCCGCCAGCGGACGCACGCGGCGCTCCAGGCTTTCGCCCAGATAGGTGAAGGCCAGCTCGGCGCCCTGGGCGGCGAGTTGCGAGGCGATGCCCCAGGCGATGGAGCTGGAGTTGGCCACGCCCATGATCAGGCCCTTCTTGCCCTTCATGAGGTCGCCGGTCGGCATGTCCCAGCCTTCGGAAGTCGCCATGGTTCGTCTCCTGATGATTTGCGCGGAGGGTTAGCAGGGGCGGGCGTAAACCGGAACCCCCGCCGCCTTCCCTAGCGTCAGAGCAGGCCCGCGATCGCCTCGCGCGCCGCATCGCCCAGGTCAGGGCGTTTCAGGGCCAAGGCGACGTTGGCGCGCAGCAGGCCGATCTTGTCGCCGCAGTCGTGGGTGACGCCTTCGTATTCGACGGCGGTGAAGCCCTGGTCCGCCATCAGTCGCGCCATGGCGTCGGTCAGCTGGATCTCGCCGCCCGCGCCCTTTTCCTGCGTCGCCAACAGGTCGAAGATTTCCGGCTGCAGGATGTAACGGCCCGAGATCGACAGGTTGGACGGCGCGGTTCCAGCCGCGGGCTTTTCGACCATGCCCTTCATGACGATCCGCGAACCGTCGCGGCTGACCGGATCGACGATGCCGTATTTGTGGGTCTGATCTTCCGGGACGGATTCCACGCCGATGATGTTGCCGCCGGTCTCGGCATAGACCTCGGCCAACTGTTTCAGGGCGCCGGGCTGAGAATCCACGATGACGTCGGGCAGGATGACGGCGAACGGCTCGTGGCCGATGATGTCGCGCGCGCACCAGACGGCGTGGCCCAGGCCCTTGGGCTGCATCTGGCGGGTGAAGCTCATCTCCCCGGCCGAGGCCAGTTCGGCGTTCATCATCTCCAGGATGTCAGTCTTGCCCTTGGCCAGAAGCTGGGCTTCCAGCTCGATCTGGTGATCGAAATAGTCCTCGATGGCGCCCTTGGAGCGACCGGTGACGAAGACGATGTGCTCGATCCCCGCTTCGCGCGCCTCTTCGACGATGTAGGACAGGATCGGCCGGTCGACGACGTTCAGCAGTTCCTTGGGGGTCGTCTTGGTGCCGGGCAGGACCCGGGTGCCGAGGCCCGCGACGGGCAGTACGGCCTTGCGCAGGCGCGCGGGCGTGGTGGTCATCAAATCATCCTGACAGCTATCCCGCCCCTTCTACGGCCTCGTGCGCTTGAGTTGAAGCGCTTCGCGCTTCAACGGGGCGAACCGGTGAAAGAAGGGGCGGAACGGCGGTCGGGTTCCGCCTTATTTGGCGGGGCGGGCCATCGGGGTCATGGCGGCGATGGTCGCGCGCTGAGCAAGCAGTTGGTCTTCCGGCAGCGGGATCAAGCCGCGGTCGGCCAGATAGCCGCCCTTGCCGGCGGCGCCTTCCGACAGGAACTCCTGCACGAACTGCTGCAGGCCCGGAATGACGCCGATATGGGCCTTCTTCACATAGATGTAGAGGCTGCGCGACAGCGGGTATTCACCGCTGGCGATGGTGTCAGCGGTCGGGGCGACGCCGTCGATGGTCTCGGCCTTCACCGTATCCAGGTTCTGCTCCAGGAACGAATAGCCGAACACCCCCAGCGAGCCTGGCGTGCGGGTCAGGGTCTGGACGATGGCGTTGTCGTTCTCGCCGGAATCGATCCAGGCGCCGTCCTCGCGCAGGGTGTGGGCGATGGCTTCGAACCGGTCCTTGTCGCCTTCGATCGCCTTGACCGCCGGCACCAGCTTGGCGCCCGGCGTCATGCCCAGCTCCAGGAAGGCATCGCGCGTGCCCGAGGTGGGCGGCGGGCCATAGACTTGGATGCGCTGGTTCGGCAGGCCGGCGTTGACCTGGTTCCAGGTCTTGGCCGGATTGGCGACGAACTGACCGTTGGTGCCCGGCACTTCCTTGGCCAAGCCTTCGTAGAGGTCATTCAGTTCGAAGTTGAAGCCGTTGCCGTTACGGGCCGTGGCGATGACGATGCCGTCGAAGCCGATTTTGATCTCGACGATGTCGGTGACGCCGTTCTTGGCGCACAGGTCGAACTCGGACTGCTTCATCTGACGCGAGGCGTTGGCGATGTCCGGGGTGGTCGGGCCGACGCCCTGGCAGAAGGCCTGAATGCCGCCGCCGGTGCCAAGCGATTCGACGCGCGGCGCGGCGCCGCCCGAACCGCGTGCGAAGGTCTCGGCGACCCGCGTGGCGAAGGGGAAGACGGTCGACGAACCGGCCGCCCAGATGCCGGAGCGCGCGCCGGAGGCGGAGCCGCCCCCGCCGTTGTCGCCACAGGCCGCCAGGGCCAGAAGGGCGGCGGCCGAAGCCGCCAGTTTCAGTGTGCGGATCATCCAAGGCTCTCCCTGAGCATCGATTTCGCGATGCTTAGAGCAGAGGATTATGACAGTCCCGCGAAGGAACCGCCGCCGCTACAGCAGGCGGCGGCGCATTACCTGCGACAGGGTGTCGATCAGGGTCACGGCGACCACGACGACGATCACGATGGCCGAGACGGCGCGGAAATCGAAGGCGTTCATGCTGTCGAACAGCACCTGGCCGATGCCGCCTGCGCCGATCAGACCCAGCACGGTCGCGGACCGGCTGTTGGATTCGAAACGGTACAGGGCGAACGAGGTCCACAGCGGCGCGACCTGAGGCAGGACGCCCCAGACGATCTCGTGCAGTTTGCCGGCGCCGGTGGCGCGCACGCCCTCGACCGGACCCTTGTCGATCGACTCGACCGCTTCCGAGAACAGCTTGGCCAGAACCCCGGCCGTGTTCAAGGTGATGGCCAGGACGCCCGCCAGAGGCCCCAGGCCCACGGCGGTCACGAACAGCAGGCCGATCACCAAATCCGGCACAGAACGCAGCAGGTTCATGATCCAGCGCACCGGCGTCACGACCCAGACGGGCGCGATGTTGCGCGCCGCCGCCAGACCCAGCGGGATACCCAGGATCACGGCCAGGAAGGTGCCCCATAGGGCGATCTGCACCGTCTCCCACATCTTGGCGACGAACATCTTCCAGTCGCTGAAGTCGGGACGCAGCAGGTCGTGGACGAACAGCTGGGTGCTGTCGTTGCCGGCGAACAGACGCGAGATGTTGCCCAGATCGACGGCGTCGATGCTGTACAGCAGGACGGCGGCGACGCCGCCCCAGACCAGGACGTCGGCGACCCAGGCGAGGGCGGACTTCTTGGGCGCCGCCGGAATCGCGACGGCGGGAGACGCGACTGCGGTCAAGGCCGGACCTCGCGCAGGCTGCGCAGGCGTTGAAGCTCGCGCTCGGCGGCGGCGGCGGCGGCCGTGTCGCCCTTGGCGCGGGCCTCGCCCAGTTTCTGGTCGGCGATCATCTCGCGGATCGGGTCCAGATAGCTGTCGTCGGCGGCGGTGAAGCGGGAATATTCCAGGTCCGCCAGAACCTTGCGCTGCCGCTCGGCCTCGGCGCCTTCGCCCTGGCCATAGGTCAGGAAGAAGCCGCGGATCTTTTCCTTCAGCGCCGGATCCAGGTCCTCGCGCACGACGATGCCGCTCTCGGGGATCGGCGGCGAGGTCCAGATTTCCTCGATCTGGCCGGCCAACTGCGGGTTTTCCTTGCGCATGAAGATGGTGTTCACGCTGTTGGAGGTCGCCACGTCGATCACGCCGGTCGCCACGCCGAAGGCGTTGGCCTGGTGATTGGCCGAGCGCACGGTCTTGAAGCACTGGCTGGGGACCACGCCGCGCGGATTGAACAGGAAGGTCAGCGGGGCCAGGGTGCCCGACGTCGACTGGGCGTCGCCGATGCCGAAGTTGTACTTCTTGCCGCACGCCATGACCTGATCGAGCGTGATGCCCGATCCCTTCTTGACGATCAGGGTGGACTGATAGCTGTCCAGACCCTCGCGGTTGACGGTGCGGGCGATGACCTCGGCCTTGGCGCGATCGATGGCCTCGACCTCAGGCTTGGCCGAGAACCAACCCACCTGGGTGTGGTTGCCGCGCATGGCCTCGACCAGGACTGTGTAGTTCGAACCGAAATAGGGCTTCACCGGCACGCCGATGGCCTTGGACATGTCGTCCAGCAGCGGCTGCCACAGCGGGCCGGCCGAGGCCTGGCCTTCGGCGGACAGGATCGAGAAGGTGATCTCGCTGGGCGCGCCCCCCGCAGCCTTCTTGTCCTCGCCGCCGCCGCAGGCCGCCAGGCCCAGGATCATGACGGCGGCGCCGGCCGCAGCGATTAGACGGCGGGTGGGGGAAATGCGCGACAGGCTCATGCCTTGGTCTCCCAGAACGCGTCCTCGAACTCGGGACCGTAGATTTCGATCAGGCGCTTTTGGTCCAGCGCCGTGGACGGGCCGTCATAGACGATCTTGCCGCCTTGCAGGGCAATGACGCGGTCGCAGTAGCGGATGGCGTAGTCGACCTGGTGCAGGGTGACGATCACCCCCATGCCGTCGCGCTTGTTCAGCTCGACCAGCAGTTCCATCACCTTGCGGGCGGACACCGGGTCCAGCGAGGCGACGGGTTCATCGGCCAGAATGGCCTTGGCGCCCTGTACGATGGCGCGGGCGATGGCGCCGCGCTGCTGTTGGCCGCCGGACAGGGTGTTGGCGCGCTGGGCGGCGTAGTCGCTGACGCCGACGCGGTGCAGGGCCGCCATGGCCTTGTCCTTGTCCGCCTGGGGCCACAGGCCTAGCAGGCCCTTCCATCCGGGCAGACGGCCCAGCGCGCCCAGCATGACGTTGGAGAACAGGCTCAGTCGCCCGACCAGATTGAACTGCTGGAAGATCATGCCCAGCTTGCCGCGCGCCTTGCGCACGGCGCCGGTGACCCGGCCGTCCTTCTGCACGGTCTCGCCGAACACCTGGATCGTGCCGGCGCCGGCGTCGATCGACTGCAGACCGGTGATGGAGCGGAGCAGGGTGGACTTGCCCGAACCGGACGGACCGATCAGGGCGACCATTTCGCCGGAGGCCACGGAAATCGAGACGCCGTCCAGCGCCTTTCGCGATCCGAAGGTCTTCGACACGTCACGCGCCAGGACTAGCCCAGGGGCGGCGGCGGCTGCGGATGAACTCATGAACTCGCTAGGAGGCTATGGCGAAGGGGCGCCGCAATAAGCTGAAATCGCGCTCGGGCAAGTCCTAATCGCACGTCGGGCGCAATCTCGTCCAGACCCGAGCCGTTCAGGAGCCTTCCGCCGCACCCTTCACCCGGGCGTAGTCCGCCGGAATCGGCAAAGCGGCCCGCGATCGCTCCAGCGCCTGATCGGCGATCATCCGGACCGGCGCGGCCAGACAGGGAATCGAGGCCAGCGCCCTCAACCCTTTTTGCAGTCTGATGGCGACCGCAACGTCGCCGGCCCCATAACGGGCGATCGGGCCGAACAGATCGTCGAGCAGATCGTCTTCGGAGACGCCCGGCATCATCAGGCGATCGCGCAGGGTCCGCTTCTCGTCTTCCGCGCCGTCTCGGGCCCAGATGTCCATCAACCTCACGCCGGTCGACACCACCTGAATGGCCGTTCCGGGATCGTTGATACCAGGCGACAGGGCCTTGGCGGCGATCTCGCCCAGAACGATCAGGCCAAAGCGGGGGTCTTGATCATAGGAGCGCGAGTCTCCGATCGCGAAGGCGGAGCAGAAGGCGTCCTGGGCCTCTTTGTCGCAGGCCGGCAGGCTGACCCGGGCGAGGACCTCGCCGCGTCGCACGAAGGCGCCCGGCGCAGCGACCACCTCCACATGGCAATCCCGCTTTTCGGCCATGGCCTGCAGGCGATCGGGATCGACGTTCTGGACGTAGCCGGTTTCCGGCGCCGTCACGTCCGCGCCGTTTTGCAGATGGCCCCCGCGCCCGCCCAGAAAAGGATTGTCGCGCCGCTGTTCCAGCGCCTCGCGCGCCCGGGCCTCGACCAGATCGATCATGTGACCGACCCGCGCCAGGCTGGACAGACGGTTGATCCAGGCCAGGAGGCGAAACGCCACCAGACCCACCATGGCCAAGCTGATCAGGAACAGGATCGCCCGACCGTTCTGTCCGTAATAATGGGCGTTGATCGCGGTGACGGCGACGATGGCGTAGAGAAAGGCGCCGACGAAAGTCGCCAGCGATTTCTGGGTTTCGTCATCGCTGGTGACCAGGGCCGCGACGCGCGGACTGGCCGCCGACGACACGGACGTATAGGCCGTGACCATCGCGCCGACCGAAAAGGTCGCCACGCCCAGCAGGCTGGACGCCAGAATCGTCAGGATCGATTCCACAGACTCGCCGCCCAGGCGCTCGGCCATCTCATGCGGCACCCATGGGGCCAGGGCGGCGGCCAGCAAGGCTGCGGCGACGCCCGCGACCGCATAGGCCGTGGCGCGCACCCACAGCTGACGCCGCATCTTGCGCCAAAAGAACAGCCATCGATTCATCAAACCCTCCGAGCATCGCAACGGCGCAGAACGGTCAAGGTTGCCGTCGGATCGTGTCGTGGAGGGCGCAGAGCGGATTTGTGACAGCCAAACCTAGGCCCCGCCACGAAAAAACCTCTTTACATGACAGTCGCGCGTCCCCATATCGCGCTCTCCGGCGGACCCCGTAGGTCCTGTCTGCGCCGCTAACGCCGGTCTGGGTTTAACAATTAGCAGGGGGTTACGTGAATTGCGCACGTATCAGCTTCCCCTGGACCTGGTCCGTGAGCGGTCCCCTGAACGTCCCGTCGCCCTCGTGCGGCCGCGTTCGGTTTCCGTAGCGGCGCGCTGGTTCCAGGATAATCTAAAGGCCGACGTCTTCTACGCTGTGAAGGCCAACCCTTCGCGCTGGGTCGTCGAAACCCTGATCGAGGCCGGCGTTCGCGGCTTCGACGTGGCGTCCATCGCCGAGATCGAGCTGGTTCGCTCGGTCAGCCATGACGTGCGCCTGGCCTTCATGCACCCGGTCAAGAGCCGCTCTGCGATCACCAAGGCTTATTTCGATCACGGCGTGCGCACCTTCTCGCTCGACTGCATCGACGAGCTGAACAAGATCCTCGACGCCACCGGCGGCGCGGACGACCTGAACCTGATCGTGCGCATGGCCGTCTCGGCCGACGGCGCCGCCTATACGCTGTCGGGCAAGTTCGGCGTGTCGTCGGATCAGGCGCCGGCCCTGCTGATGGCGACGCGCCAGGCGGTCAAGGACGGCCTGATGGGCGTCTCCTTCCACGTCGGCAGCCAGTGCATGCGCCCGACCGCCTATCAGGCCGCCATGGCCCAGGTCGGCCGGTCGATCAGCCGTGCGGGCGTGATCGTCGATATCGTCGATGTCGGCGGCGGCTTCCCGTCGGTCTATCCGGGCATGGTCCCGCCGGACATGAGCGAATACGCCGACGCCATCCATCGCGGCTTCAACGAGATGCCGGTGTCGGAAACGACCGAGCTGTGGTGCGAGCCCGGCCGCGCGCTGGTCGCCGAATCCTCGTCGATCCTGGCCCGTGTCGACCTGCGCAAGGGCGACGCCCTTTATCTGAACGACGGCTCCTACGGTTCGCTGTTCGACGCGACCCATTCGCGCTGGCCCTTCCCGACCAAGCTGGTGCGGGACGGTGAAAGCGCGAGCGAGCTGAAGGCCTTTCAGTTCTACGGCCCGACCTGCGATTCCATCGACCATATGCCGGGACCCTTCTGGCTTCCGGCCGATGTGCGCGAGGGCGACTTCATCGAGATCGGCATGCTGGGCGCTTACGGCGTGGCCATGTCGACGGGCTTCAACGGCTATGGCGAACACGACATCGCCGCAGTCGAGGACGCTCCGATGGCCTCGCTCTACGGCCTGGCCCCGCGTTCCATCCCCACCGTGCGCACCACGGCGGAGGAGAACGCCCGCAAGGTCGTGCGTCTGTCACGCCCCAAGGGTAAGGCCGGTCAGCGCAAGTCGCGCCGGAAATAGGACGCCCGCACCTGTAATCGTCATCCTCGGGCTCGACCCGAGGATCGGCCCCCTCTGCGTCTTCCTTGCGAGGAACGCGCGGCGGAACGTCCGACCCTCGGATCAAGTCCGAGGGTGACGGCCGATGGTTGGGCGTCTATCGGTCCTGTCGGTCGCTCCGTCCCGGCACGTCTGCTTGTTCGACGGGCGCTCAAATCACAGGGAAACCGCCGAAATGAACGCTCCCGTTCAATCGAACACCAAGGCCCAACTGCTGCAGAATGTCGTCGAGCACGTCGACATCACCAGCTTCGATGCGCGCCCGATCATCGACTCGATGCGCAAGATGTCCTTCTCGTCGCGCGACACCGCCCGCGCCGCCGACATCTTCTCGATGGCCATCGAAGACAAGGACTGCTCGCCCTGGCTGATCCTGGCCGGTTCGACCTCGGCCGGCGGCTGCATGCACGTCTACCGCGACATGGTGAAGTTCGGCATGGTCGACGCCGTGGTCGCCACCGGCGCCTCGATCGTCGACATGGATTTCTTCGAGGCCCTGGGCTTCAAACACTATCAGGCGGCCGGCGAGGTGGACGACAACGTCCTGCGCGACAACTACATCGACCGGATCTACGACACCTATATCGACGAGGAAGAGCTCCAGGCCTGCGACCACACCATCCTAGAGATCGCCAACCGGCTGGAGCCGCGCGGCTATTCCAGCCGCGAGTTCATCTGGGAGATGGGCAAGTGGCTGAGCGAGGGCAATGCGAAAAAGCCCGGCTCGCTGATCCAGACCGCCTATGAAGAGGGCGTGCCGATCTTCTGCCCGGCCTTCGTCGATAGCTCGGCCGGCTTTGGTCTGGTGAAACACCAGAAGGAACGCGCCGCCGCCGGCCATCCCTATCTGATGCTGGACGCCATCGCCGACTTCCGCGAACTGACCGACATCAAGATCGCCGCCGGCGTCACCGGCCTGTTCATGGTCGGCGGCGGCGTGCCCAAGAACTTCGCCCAGGACACGGTCGTCTGCGCCGAGATTCTCGGCGTCGAGGCAGAGATGCACCGCTACGCCGTCCAGATCACCGTCGCCGACGTCCGCGACGGCGCCTGCTCGTCGTCCACGCTGAAAGAGGCCGCGTCGTGGGGCAAGGTCCAGACCACCCACGAACAGATGGTCTTCGCCGAGGCCACCACGGTCGTCCCCCTGATCGGCTCCGACGCCTACCACCGCGGCGCCTGGAAGGCCCGCGACAAGCGCCGCTGGAACAAGTTGTTCGAGAAGGACTGATCAAAGAAAAAGGCCGGCGGATCGCTCCGCCGGCCTTTTGTCTGTCAGTCTACCTTTGAAATCAGGCGGCGCAGGCCTCGAAGCCCGCCTTCAGCGCGGCTTCGTCCAGATCGCGGCCGATGAAGACCGCGCGGCTCCAGCGGCGTTCGGCGGCGCCCCATTCGCGTTGCAGATCGCCTTCCAGGATCATGTGGACGGCCTGAAAGACCAGGCGGCGGTTCTCGCCCTTGACGTCGATGATGCCCTTGGCGCGTAGGATGTTCTGACCCTGCTCGCCCAGCAACCGGTCCAGCCAGGTGGTGAACTTGGCCCCGTCCAGCGGCCGATCCAGCGACAGGGAGATGCCCTTGATGTCGTCCTGGTGGGCGTGACCCCTGACTCCGTGAGAATGGGCCCCGTGGCCGTGATCATGCGCATGGTCATGGTGATCATGGTCATGATCGTGGTGGTCGTGGCCGCAGGACTCGTCGTGCACATGGCCGTCCGCGCCATGCGGCGGGTTCACGAAGTCCGGCTTGACCTCGAGAATGCGCTCCAGATCAAAGGCGCCCAGGCCCAGCACCTGATCCAGCGGCACGTTCGACCGCTCGGCCCGCACGATGGGCGCCAGCGGGTTCAGCGCCCGCAGACGCGCCTCGACCGCGTCCAGTTCGTCAGCCGTCGCCAGATCGACCTTGTTCAGGATGATGCGGTCGGCGAAGGCCACCTGCTCGCGCGCCTCTTTGGAGTCGTCCAGGCGCGCCATCACATGTTTGGCGTCGACCAGGGTCGTGACGCTGTCCAACTGCGTCTTGGCCTTGACGTCCTCGTCCACGAAGAAGGTCTGGGCCACCGGACCGGGGTCGGCCAGACCCGTCGTCTCTACGATGATGGCGTCGAAGGCGGGCTTGCCGGGACGTTGGCGCTTCATCAGGCCGGCGACCACACGGATCAGGTCGCCGCGCACGGTGCAGCAGACGCAACCGTTGTTCATTTCGAACACGTCTTCGTCGGCGCCGACCACCAGGTCATTGTCGATGCCGATTTCGCCGAACTCGTTGACGATGACGGCGTAACGCTTGCCGTGGTCCTCGGTCAGGATGCGGTTCAGCAGCGTCGTCTTGCCCGCGCCCAGATAGCCGGTCAGCACGGTGACGGGGATCTTGCCATTGGCGGGGGACGAGGCGGGGGCGGCGAGGGTGTCGGTCATAGGCCGCTAGATGGCGGCTGCATCGCGCGAAGGGAAGAGGGTCAGGCCTTCTTCACGAACTCGGTGCGCAGGACCAGGCCGCGCACCTTCTCCACATTGGCCTCGATCTCGTCCGTGTCGCCGGTCAGACGGATGTTCTTGACCAGGGTCCCGCGCTTCAGCGTCACCCCGCCCGATCCCTTGACCTTCAGATCCTTGATCAGGGTCACGCTGTCGCCGTCGGCCAGGATGTTGCCGTTGGAATCTTTGGTCACGTCGTCGGTCATGGCCAAGCTTCTAGCGGCGCGTCTCCTCCCCATGCAATGGGGAGGGGGACCACGAAGTGGTGGAGTGGTTCTTCTACCCACACAGTCAAGAGCCCCTCCGTCTCTCCGCTACGCTTCGAGCCACCTCCCCGCAAAGCGGGGAGGAGACGGTCAGTCCGGCACGTTTGCGTCCAGCTCGTCCAGCCACACCCGCGCATTGCCGTCGGACGGCGCGCGCCAGTCGCCGCGCGGCGACAGCGATCCGCCGGTGACGACCTTGGGCCCGTTCGGCAGGGCCGAGCGCTTGAACTGGGCGGTCTGGAAGAAGCGGATCAGGAACTTCCTCAGCCAGCCCTTGATCGTCGCCAGATCGTATTCGACCTTTTCGTCGTCCGGCGTATTCGCCGGCCAATGCCCTGCGCCCGCATCGCCCCAGGCCTGGTGCGCCAGGAAGGCGACCTTGGACGGCGCCATCCCGAACCGGCTGATGTAGAACAGGAAGAAATCGTTCAGCGCATAGGGGCCGACGGTCCCTTCCGTCGACTGGATCACCCCGTCCTTGGCCGGCACCAGCTCGGGCGAAATCTCGGTGTCCAGAATGGCGTGCAGGGTGTCGCGCGCCTCGCCGCCGATCAGGTCGCCGGCCGCCACCCAGCGGATCAGATGCCGGATCAACGTCTTCGCCACCCCGCCATTGACGTTGTAGTGGCTCATATGGTCGCCGACGCCATAGGTGGCCCAACCCAGCGCCAGTTCCGACAGGTCGCCGGTCCCCAAGACGAAGGCTTTGTGCTGGTTCCCCAACCGGAACAGATAGTCGGTCCTCAGGCCCGCCTGCACGTTCTCGAAGGTGATGTCGTGCACCGGCTGACCCTCGGCATAGGGGTGGCCGATGTCCTTGAACATCTGTTCGGCGGCGGGGCGGATGTCGATCTCTGCGCCCGTGACGCCCAACGCGGTCATCAGGGCCCAGGCGTTGGACTTGGTCCCGTCCGAGGTGGCGAACCCCGGCATGGTGAAGCCCAGGATACTGGTCCGCGGCAGATCCAGCCGGTCGAAGGCGCGGCACGCGACCAACAGGGCCTGGGTCGAATCCAGCCCGCCGGACACGCCGATCACCAGCGACCTGGCGCCTGTCGCGGTCATCCGGCGCATCAGCCCCTGAACCTGGATATTGAACGCCTCATAGCAGTCCTGATCCAGCCGCCCGGCGTCGTCCGGCACGAAGGGGAACCGGTCCAGCGGCCTGATCAGCTCGCTGGCCTCATGATCCTCGCGCGCCATGAAGGGCACGACCGTCGCCGGCTCGCCTTCGTTTCTCGCACATTCGGCGAAGGTGCCGTTCCGCAATCGGTCCAGCCCGATCCGGTCCACGTCCACGTCGGCGATGGTCAGATGGCTGTCCAGGGCGAACCGCTCTCCTTCCGCCAGTTTGGACCCCAGTTCGTGGATCGTCGCCTGGCCGTCCCAGGCCAGGTCGGTGGTGCTCTCGCCCCAGCCCGAGGCGGTGAAGACATAGGCCGACAGGGTGCGGGCCGAATGGCTGGCGCTCAGCATCGCCCGCTCGTCCGCCTTGCCGATGACGATGTTGGACGCCGACAGGTTCAGCAGGATCCGCGCCCCCGCAAGCGCCGCGCGGGTCGAGGGGGGCAGGGGCGCCCAATAGTCCTCGCAGATCTCGACCGCGAAGACGAAGCCGGGCCGATTGATGGCCTCGAACAACAGGCCCGGCGCGAAGTCCACCGTCTCGCCGTTCAGCGCGATCACGTCCTCGGCGCGCGCCGTCGCCGGCGCGAACCAGCGTTTCTCATAGTATTCGCGGTAGTTGGGCAGATAGGTCTTGGGCACGACGCCCAGCACCTCGCCGGATCCGATCACCACGGCGCAGTTATAGAGGGCGTCGCCGTTGCGGATCGGCGCCCCGACCACCGCCACGACATCCGCCTCGGCCGTCGCCTCGGCTGCCACGGCGATCTGCCGCTCGACCTCGTCCAGCAGCGCCGCCTGCATGTGCAGATCGTCGATCGCATAGGCCGACAGCGACAGCTCGGGAAAGACCATCAGGTCCACGCCCTGTTCGCCCGCCTGACGGATCAGCGCGACGTGCTCTTGCCCGTTCGCCCTGGGGTCGCCCGGATGGCTGACCGGCGTCGCCGCCGCCACGCGCACGAAGCCGTGGGTCTTGGGAGAATGGAACAGAGCATCAGCCATCGGATCGTCCGTATCACCCGGCCCGCGCCGGTCGTCGGCCTTCATATAGGCCCGAATGATGAAGGGACGGAATCTCTCCTTCACGCGCCTATGCGCCCCGCTTCTCGTCCGGCCTCAGGGTCAGGACCCGCACGCCCTCCTTCGTCACCGCCACCGTATGTTCGAACTGGGCCGACAGTTTTCCATCGGAGGTGACCACGGTCCAGCCGTCGTCCTCGGTCAGGACCGTGCGCACGCCCTGGTTCAGCATCGGTTCGATGGTGAAGGTCATGCCTTCGCGCAGGGTTACGCCGGTCCCAGCCTTGCCGAAATGCAGCACCTGCGGCGCTTCATGCATCTCGCGCCCGATGCCGTGCCCGCAATAGTCGCGCACCACCGAATAGCCGGCCTTCCTGGCGTGTTTCTCGATGGCGAAACCGATGTCGCCCAGCTTGGCACCAGGTCGCACCGCCTGGATCCCCTTCCACAGGGCTTCATAGGTGGTGCGCACCAGCCGCCGGGCCTGCGGTCCCACCGAGCCGATGAGATAGGTCTTGGAGGAATCGGCGATGAAGCCGTCCTTCTCCAGCGTGATGTCCAGATTGACGATGTCGCCGCTCTTCAGGATGTCGTTCGCCGAGGGCACGCCGTGGCAGACGACCTGGTTGATCGAACTGTTCAGCACGAAGCCATAGCCGTACTGCCCCTTGCTGGCCGGCCGCGCCTTCAGCTCGTCGACGATGAAGGCCTCGACCCGTCGGTCGATCTCCAGCGTGCTCAGCCCCTCAAGCGTCATTGCGTCCAGATGGGTGAAGACCGAGGCCAGCAGCCGCCCCGCCTCGGCCATCAGTTCGATCTCGGCCGGTGTCTTGATCATGCGGCGGCGCCCGTCGGGACGGACGCATCGACGCCCGCCGCCCGCAACTCGCGCGCCACCAGTTCCTGGAATGTCACCCCGGGATGTATCTCACACAACATACCGATCCTGATCCAGAACGCCGCCTGGGCGTTGATCGATCGATAGGACGCCTTGGCGGCCCGACGCAGCTGCTCATGCAGTTCGTCCTCGATGTTGACGATGCCCATGATGCTCTCGCTCTATATGAAACGTATACGTTGCGCATATTAAACGCGCCTCAGAAAGGCAAGAAGGCACGTCCTCCCTTTCGTCATCCCCCGGCGCAAAGCGACCGGGGGATCCAGCGGGCGCGCGTGAGCGCGAACCTGTCGTGCACGTCAGGCTTCAAACATTCGCCCAGCAGACGCATCGCCTTCGGCGACGCTGGGTCCCCCGGTCTGCGCCGCAAGCGGCTTGCCGGAGGATGACGAAAGAAAAATGACGACAGCCATCCTAACCGCAGGCTCCAAACGTCGCGCTTTCAACGGCTTGCCGATTTCTAGCGGCCTTCCGCCATCGTCGATTTTGCGAGGGTCTATAATCCTCGTCTTCGCGCTCACGCTGACAGGGAGGTCTCGATTTCAGACCAATTAGACGAATTAGACGGTGTTTTTGTCGCCGACCGTCTGAAACGTCGCGGACGACCTTCGCGAATGCGGATGACGTTGGCCTTCGCCCCCGCTAAAGCCATGGCATGAACGACACGCCGAAAAAGGGCTGGTTCCAGCGCCTGTCCGCTGGGCTCTCGCGCTCCTCCAAACAGATGACCGATCAGGTCGTCGCCACCTTCGTCAAGGAGCCTCTGTCCGAGGCGTCGCTGGAGCAGCTGGAAGAGCATCTGCTGGAGAGCGATCTCGGCCCTGCCGCCTCGGCCCGGATCGTCGAACGCTTTCGCGGGCTGAAGTTCGGCAAGGACGCGCCCGAGCGCGAGGTCAAAGAGGCCCTGGCCGAGGCGGTGGCCGCCGAACTGTCGCCGCGCCAAGCGACCTTCGATCCCCTGTCCGGCCCCAAGCCCTATGTCGTCCTGTTCGTCGGGGTGAACGGTTCGGGCAAGACCACGACGCTCGGCAAGATCGCCGCCGATCTGACGGGCAAGGGCGCCAAGGTGATGATCGTCGCCGGCGACACCTTCCGCGCCGCCGCGCGCGAACAGCTGAAGGTCTGGGCCGAGCGCGCGGGCGCCGACTTCGAAAGCCGTCGCGACGGCGCCGATGCCGCGGGCCTCGCCTTTGACGCCTATACCAAGGCGCGAGCCGAAGGCTATGACGTCGTCCTGATCGACACCGCCGGCCGACTGCAAAACAAGTCCGCCCTGATGGACGAACTGCTCAAGATCGTCCGCGTGCTGAAGAAGGTCGATCCCGAGGCGCCGCACGACACCCTGCTGGTGCTGGACGCCACGGTGGGCCGCAACGCCCTGGCGCAGGAACAGATCTTCGGCCGCACCGCCTTCGTGACCGGCGTGGTCATGACCAAGCTGGACGGCACCGCACGCGGCGGCGTGCTGGTGCCGGTGGCCCAGGCGTCCGACGCCCCGCTGATGCTGATCGGCGTCGGCGAAGGGGTCGAGGATTTGCAACCGTTCGACGCCCGCGCCTTCTCCCGCTCGCTGGTGGGACTGGAAGACTGACATGACCGAAACGCCGAAGAAGGCTTCCAACATCCGCCAGGCCGTCGATTTCGGCGCCCTCGTGGCCTTCATGGCCGCCTATGCGATCAACCGGTTCGCGCGCGGTCTGGACGGGCAGGAAGCCCTGGTTCAGGCGACATGGGTCCTGGTCGGCGCCTCTCTGATCGCCCTGATCGTCGGCTATGTGGTCGAGCGTCGTCTGGCGCCCCTGCCGCTGCTGACCGGCGGCTTCGCCCTGATCTTCGGCGTGCTGACCATCGTCTTCCACGATCCGAACCTGTTGAAGATCAAGCTGTCGATCCAGAACGGCCTGCTGGCGGTCGTGCTGTTGGGATCGCTGCCGCTGAACCGCTATCCGTTCAAATATCTGCTGGGCGAGGCGATCCGCATCACCGACGCGGGCTGGCGCGGGCTGACCCTGCGTTACGGCCTGTATTTCGCCGCCGTCTGCATCATCAACGAGATCGTCTGGCGCACCCAGTCGGATGATGCGTGGGTCGCCTTCCGCGGCGGCCTGTGGATCGCCTCGGCCGTTTTCGGCGTCTGGCAGGTCTTCTTCATCATGAAGCACCTGATCAAGGACGACGAGCCGACGCCCGTCTCGCCCGATACCGGGCTCTAGGCGCCAAGCGGAACTGTCACGGAACCGACGCGCTTTCCCCGTCAAATCGTAAAGCAGAGCTGATACGTGTTCGGACGAAACTTCAGGGGAGCGGCGCGATGGTGAAGGCGGGAAAAGCGGCAAGGAAGGTCGGGCCCCTGGCCACTTCGCCCAGCCACCTGATGCACCGCGCCCTGCAACTGGCGCTCGACATCTATGCCGAGGAGACCGGCGCCGACGGCCTGACCCAGCGCCAGTTCGCGGTGCTTGAGGCGGTGTCGCTCAAGGCTGGCCTGACCCAGACCGAACTGGTGCGCATGACCGGCATCGACCGCTCGACCCTGGCCGATCTGGTCACGCGCATGACCAGCAAGGGCCTGCTGGAGCGGGAACGCTCGACCCTGGACGCCCGAGCCAAGGCGGTGCGTCTGTCGGCTGAGGGCGCCGCCCGTCTGGAGGCCGCGCGGCCGCTGGTCGAGGCCGCCGACAAGCGGATCATGGCCCTGCTGCCCAAGGGGCAGCGCGAGACCTTCCTCAATCAGCTGGCCGATCTGGCCGCCGCCGCCGACGCCGCTCCCGACGCCGCCAAGGCCGAGGCCAAGGCCGCCAAGAAGGCGCTGAAGGCGGCCGAGAAGGAAGCGCGCAAGGCCGAGAAGGCCGCCAAAAAGGCCGACCGCCCTGCCAAGCCCGCCAAGGTCAAGAAGCCCAAGCTCAAGCTGGTGGAGCCGGCCTAGCGCGTCTTGCGCAGCCGTTTGGCATTGGCGGTCGCCGTCTTGTGGATCGGGGCCAGAGCCTCGGTCTGGGCCTTCAGAAGTTCGCCGTTCAGGGTCATGGCCTGGGCCGCCGCCCGACTCCACCAGCCCATGGCATAGCTGAACTGGGCCTCGGCCGCTTTGGCCGGGGTGCGGGCCTGGGTGACGGCCGCCGCCGCTCGCAGGGCATGGGCGCCCTCGTCCATCGCCACACGCCCAAGCCGCTGACCGATGGCCCCGGCGCTGGCGGCCAAGGCGTCGGCGGAGGCGGACAGCGCCTCGGTCTTCTCGGAGCTCATCAGCGACAGCTCCTTGAAGTCCTGCCCCTTGGCGCTGGTCAGGCCCTGCGCCATCAGCCCGGTCCGGGCCGCGATCACCTCGGCCGAGGCGGCCAGGATCTCGGCGCCGACGACGGCTGCGCTGGCGGCTGTGGGGGTTTTGCGGGTCAGTGAGGACCTCCAGGTTGGGTCTCTGCGGCGAAGGCCGCGATGTCGCTCAACAGGGCGGGGATCGCCGCGTCGATGATCTGCTGGCCTTTCTCGGGGCTGGCCTGGGCCGGGTCCGAGCCGATCCGGCCGTCGGGGAAGCGGGCGCGATAGTCCAGGGCGTCGCGGATTGGCCCGTTCGGCGCGATCTGCGGGTTGTAGTCGGCGGTCTTGATCCGCTCGGGATAGGCGGCCTGCGTCACCGCGATCTCGGACGGGGTGGCGTGCATGCCATGGCCGGTCGGAAACAGGCGGTTGCACAGGCCATGGACGCCGGGCAGGTCCCACCAGTTCTTCAGCTTCAGGATGAAGGGCGGGCTGTCCTCGACGAAGCTCCACTCGGCGTAGATTTCCGAGATGGTCGCCTCGATGGTCGCGACGTTCCCGCCGTGACCGTTCAGGAAGTAGATCCGCTCGAACCCGTGACGGCTCAGGGACGACACCCAGTCCGTGATCGCGGCCATGAAGGTCGAGGGGCGCAGGCTGATGGTGCCGGCGAAGGCCAGGTGATGCTGAGCCATGCCGATGTTGAAGGTCGGGGCCACGATCAGGTTGGCGTCGGTCTTCTCGGCCGCATGGGCGATGATCTCGGGGCACAGCCAGTCGGTGCCCAGAAGCCCCGTCGGCCCGTGCTGCTCGTTGGAGCCGATGGGCACGACCACCGTCCTGGACAGCGGACCGCCGTCGTTCAGTCGCGCATCGATTTCGGGCCAGGAGGACAGGTGGATCAGCATGAAGGCGGTCTCAAGCGACAGGGTGGAACGACTGTAGCGCGCCAGGCTCAGGAAGTCTTGGCGGCCGTGGCGGGCGGATGGGCGGCCATGAAGATGCGCGCGGCCTCTCTGGCGCGGCCTGCGCGCTTGTCAGCCTCCAGCTGCGGCACGTCCAGCATGGCGCGCAGATGGCCGTGGCCCAGCACCAGGCCGGCGAACATCTCGGCCGCCTCTTCCGGATCGGCGACGCTCATCCGGCCCAGCCGCGTCTGTTCCGCCAGCCAGGCGCCCAGTTCGCGCAGGCTGCGACGCGGGCCGGCCTCATAGATGGCGTGGGCGATCTCGGGCGCCTCGACCGAGACCAAGGCGACCCCGCGCATCGAGCCGACCTTGTCGCCGCTGCACACCCGGTTCAGCAGCGTCAGGGCCAGGGTCTCCAGCACCGTCTGCGGATCGCCGGCGCCGCGCAGGGGGGCGACGATATCCTCGACGCGCTTTGACGCCAGGGCCTGGGCGATCTCCAGCTTGGAGGCGAAGCGGTTATAGACCGTCTGTTTGGAGACGCCGGCCAGTTTGGCGATTTCGTCCATCTTGGCTTGCAGCCCCTTGTCGGCGAACAGGGTCGCGGCGGCGTCCAGGATCGCCTCGCTCTTTCGTTCATCGACCTGTCCGCGACGGCGCGCCATCAGTGGACGTCCGAAGGCGGGGCGCCGGCCTGGGCCTTCACCGGCTGGGCGGCCAGGGTGACGAAGGCCGCGCCCGCGCACAGGATGGCCAGCAGGGCGAAGGCGTCGCCGAACGCCATCGTCGTCGCCTGTTTCTGCAACATCCCATAGATGGCCTTCATCGCCGAGGCGGCCGGGTCGATGGAGCCGGCAAACCGCTGGGTCATGCCGGCCATCATGTTGCGCATCGCCTGGTCGCCCTGACCGATGGCGCTGGTCAGTTCGCTCATGTGCAGGGCCGTGTTGGACGTCAGGCTGGTGTTCAGGATCGCCAGGCCGAAGGCCCCGCCGACGTTGCGCGACAGGTTGACCAGCCCCGAGGCGTTCTTGACCATGTGTGGTGGCAGGGTCGCCATCGTCACCTGCTGGGACGCGATCATGGCCAGCATCACGCCGACGCCGCGGAAGGCCTGCACCGAGGCGAAGTTCCAGAAGCCCCAGTCATCGGTGACGACGCGCGCCTCCCACATGCCCCAGGCGCACAGCATGAAGCCGCCGAACATCAGCACCCGCGCATCCAGCTTGCGCACCAGTCGTCCAGCAAAGGGGCCGGTGGCGAACATGGCCAGGCCCGACACGACCATGGTGGTGCCGACCTCTGACGACGAATAACCAAGCACGCGGCCCAGGAAGAGCGGCAGCAGGAAGGTGCCGCCGAACAGGGCGAAACCGACGATGAAGGTCATGATGAACCCGACCAGGAAGTTGCGATTGCCAAAGGCGCGCAACTCCACGATCGGCTGGCGATAGGTCAGGGACCGCCAGATGAAAATCGGTCCGGCGACTGCCGCCACGACGGTCAGCAACAGGATGTGGGTGTCGTCGAACCAGTCGTTCTTGGCGCCCTCTTCCAGCACGAACTGCATCGACATCAGAAAGGCGGCCATCAGGCCCAGGCCCCACCAGTCGAAGCCCTTGGCCAGCGATGGATCGCCCTTGTCGAAGTTGCCGTACCGCCCGACCAGGAACAGCACCAGCAGGCCCGGCCCCACGTTGATGAAGAACAGCCAGCGCCAGCTCAGCCACTCCGTCAGGTGCCCGCCCAGCGTGGGTCCGACGGTCGGCGCCAGGGTGACGATCAGCCCCATGACGACGCTGGCGGTGACGCGCTTGTCAGGCGGAAAGGCGGTGAAGGCGACGGCGAAGACGGTCGGGATCATGGCCCCGCCCACGAAGCCTTGGATGGCCCGGAACAGGATCATCATGTCGATCGACGACGACAGGCCCGTGGCGATGCTCATCAGCACGAAGCCAGCGCACGAGACCAGAAACAGCCGCTGCGTCCCCCACAGCCGCGACAGGAAGCCCGACAGAGGGATCATCACCACCTCAGGGATCAGATAGGCGGTCTGGATCCAGCTGATCTCGTCGGCCGAGGCGCCGACGCCGGCCTGGATCTGGGGCAGGGAGGCGGCGACGATCTGGATGTCCAGAATGGCCATGAACTGGCCCACCACCATGCCGGCGAAGCCCAGCAACAGCATGGTCCAGTTGATTTCGGGATGGCCGGCGACGGGACCCTTTTGCGCGACAGGGGCCCCGCCATCTGCGGCGGGGTTGGCGGCGGTCACTGGCCTGCGGCTCCCGTCGTCGTGGCGGCTTCGGCGAAGCTCTGGCCGCCCTGGCTCTTCAGGTCGATCTTGACGTCCACCGACAGGCCGGGACGCAGAGCCAGGCTGCGGTCTGCGCCGCTGACGACGATGCGGACGGGCACGCGCTGGGTGATCTTGGTGAAGTTGCCCGTGGCGTTCTCGACCGGGATCAGGGCGAACTCCGATCCAGTGGCGGGGGCGAAGCTGTCCACGCGGCCCTCGATCTTGCGGCCGGGGAAGGCGTCGGCGGAAATCTCGACAGTCTGGCCCAGGCGCACCTTGTCCAGCTGCGTCTCCTTGAAGTTGGCGACGATGTAGGTGTTGGTCAGGGGCACGACCGACAGCAATTGCGTGCCGGCGTTGACATACTGGCCGGGCCGCACGCTGCGGGCGCCGACGACGCCGGCGACCGGAGCGCGGATCACGGTGCGCTCCAGCGCGATGCGAGCCTGATCGACGACGGCGCGGGCCTGTTCGACAGCGGCGACGCTCTGCTGGCGGGTCGAGCCCAGAACCCCGGCGGTGCGTTGTTCGGCGACCAGGGCGGCCTGGGCCTGCTGGACGTTGGCGGCGGCGGTGGCGGCCGAGGCGCGCTCGGTCTGGATGCGCTGTTGCGAGACCCAGCCCTGTTCGGCCAGTTTGCCGTAACGATCGACCTCGGCGCGGGCCAGGCCGGCCTGGGCGTTGGCCTGGGCGACGGAGGCGGCTCGGGCGGCGATGGTGGCCTGTTCCTGCTCGGCCTGGGCGTCGACATGGCCGACGGCGGCGATGGCGGCGGCCAGATTGGCCTCGGCCTGAGCGAGCTGAGCCTTTTGGTCCGAATCGTCCAGCTTGACCAGGATCTGGCCTGCCGCGACCCGCTGGTTGTCGCCCACCAGAACCTCGGTGACCCGGCCGGACAGTTGCGGGCTAACCAAAGTGGTGTCGGCCTGGACGAAGGCGTTGTCGGTGCTTTCCCAACGCTGGCCGTTCACCCACCAGACGATGCCGCCCACGATCAGGGCCAGGCCGACGAGGGCGGCCGCGAACAGCGGCAGGCGTTTCTTAAGTTCAGGCGACATGGAAAATCCGGGGGAGGTGCGGCGTTTTGAAGCGGCGCTAAAATGGACCCCGCCGTCCAAAAATCAATAGGCGATCGGGACGGCGCCGATCACGACCGGTTTTCGTGTATGTCCTGACGCCATGAACGCCCGCATCTCCGCCTCCCAGCCGCTGCCGTCCCAGGTCGATGTCGTGGTGATCGGCGCAGGCTCCGCCGGCATCGCCGCGGCTCGCCGGCTGATGCGGCCCGGCCTGTCGGTTCTGATGCTGGAGGCCCGCAACCGGATCGGCGGGCGCGCCTGGACGGTTCGGGCCGAGGGCGAAGGGTTGGATATGGGCTGCGGCTGGCTGCATTCGGCAGACGACAATGTGCTGGCCGGACGGGTTGAGGCCGAGGGGCTGACGCTGGACCAGACGCCGCCGCCCTGGCGCACCCAGGCCTTCGATCACGAGATGACCCGAGCGGATCAGGCCGCGTTCGGCGAGGCCTTCGCCGCCTTCGACCAGCGGGTGACCGAGGCGGCGTCGCTCGTCCGCGCGGGTGTGGGTGAGGATCGCCCGGCGTCGGACTTCTTTGAGCCCGACTGTCGCTGGAACCCGCGCATGGACGCCATCTCCGGCGCTCTGAACGGCGCGCGGTTCGCCGAGGTGTCCAGCCTGGATTACGACGCCTATGGCGACACCGGCGTGAACTGGCGGGTGCGCGAAGGCTATGGCCGCCTGATCGCTCGGCTGGGCGAGGCTGTTTCGTCCGTCACGGTCACGGACTGCGCCGTCAGCCGCATCGACCGTTCCGGACCGGTGCTGCGGCTGGAGACCAATCGTGGCGAGCTGACGGCGCGGATCGTCATCCTGACCGTGCCCAACAGCCTCATCGCCAGCGAGGCGATCCGCATCGATCCGCCCGTGCCGACTTTGCTTGAGGCGACGGCGAACGTGCCGCTGGGCCTGGCGTCCAAGGTGCATATGACGGTGCGCGGCGCCGGCGATTTCCAGCCCGACACCCAGTTGTGGACCCGCACCGATACGGCCGAGACCGGCGGCTATCACCTGCGGCCGTTCGGCCGGCCGATGATCGAGGCCTATTTCGGCGCCGACCTGGCCTGGGGGCTGGAGGCGCAGGGGCCGGCCGCTCTGTTCGACTTCGCCGTGTCCGAACTGGTCGCGGCTCTGGGATCGGACATGCGTCGGCGGCTGGAAGCGGTCGCGGTCAGCGGCTGGGGCGTCGATCCCTGGTCGCGCGGCGCCTATTCCCACGCCTTGCCTGGCCATGCGGCGGACCGGGCCAAGCTGCGCACGTCGGTCGAGGATCGCATTTTCCTGGCCGGCGAGGCCACGGCGCCGGTCTATTACGGCACAGCCCACGGCGCCTGGATGGAGGGCAAGCGCGCCGCCGACGCCGCCCTGACTGCCTTGGGTCTTGACCCACGTCGCCCCCGGGACGACAGCGAGGCATGAAGCCCGCCAAGGCCAAGAAGCCCGCCGCCAAGCCTGCCAAACGCCCGGCCGTGATGACCGGGGCGGCCATTCCCGTGCTGCGCTGGCCGCCCAACGAAGACCGCGTCGAGGCCATTTTCGAACGCCTGTCCGGCGTCATGCCGGAACCCAAGACCGAGCTGGATTTCTCCAATCCCTTCACCCTCGTCGTCGCCGTCGCCCTGTCGGCCCAGGCCACGGACGTCTCGGTCAACAAGGCGACCGAGCGGCTGTTCAAGGTCGCGGACACGCCGGAGAAGATGCTGGCCCTCGGCGAGGAGGGGCTGATCCCCTACATCGCCTCCATCGGCCTTTATCGCGGCAAGGCGCGGAACGTCATCGCGCTGAGCCGCATCGTGCTGGAGCAGCATGGCGGCGAGGTCCCGCTGAACCGCGCCGATCTTCAGGCCCTGCCCGGCGTGGGGCGAAAGACGGCCTCGGTGGTGCTGAACGAGCTGGGGATCGAGGCGGCCATCGCCGTGGACACCCACGTCTTTCGCGTCTCGCATCGGCTGGGCCTGGCCAATGCCGGGACTCCGGACAAGGTCGAGGCCCAGCTGTTCGAGGTCGTGCCGGAGGACTGGCTGCCCAAGGCGCACCACTGGCTGATCCTGCATGGCCGCTACACCTGCACGGCGCGCAAGCCCAAATGCCTATCCTGCATCATCGCCGACCTGTGCCCGTCGCGGGCGGGCCTGATGGCGCTGGGCGAGGCGGCGGGCTAGATCCCCGGAGCGGCGTCGGGGCCGTGGGTCAGCTTCTCGGCCAAGGCCTTCAGGACACGGAGTGCGGCAGCCATATCCTCGTCCGAAACGCCTTCAAACATTCGTTCGCGCATGGCCGCGGCATGGATCTCGAACGCCTCGATTTCGGCGCGCCCGGCTGGCTCCATCTGGATCAGCCATGACCGGCCGTCTCCAATCATCCGACGCCGGCTGACCATGCCGTCTTTCTCGAGTCTTTGCACCAGACGGGTCAGCGACGCGCCGGACAGCTCCATCCTGTTCGCCAACTCGGAAAGCGTCAGGCCCTTGGGCTCGTCCGCCAGGAAATAAAGCACCACGGTCGGGGCACCCGTGTGTCCGGACTCTCGGAACAGATCGGCGACACGTAACTTCCATCGCTTGGCCGTCACTATCAGTGTCATGGCGACGTCGAGCTGAAGGGCGCTGCGCTGATCTGACGACAGCAGGTGCGGGCGTTGCGACAAATATGACCTCTTGGAACCAGCGGGCGGCGTAGCGGCTTTAAGGCGACTAAAGCTAGACCGCAGAGGAATATTCTCCCCGAGGTTGAGCCTTTAGCGCGCTAACCATGCTGACACCTGATTTAAAGTGTTGCTATGGCATTAACGTTCATCTCAGCACGAAAGATTTTTGCATTGCGCCTTTTCGCCAAAACCAGAGATGACAAGACGCTCAACGAGCTGCGCAACATGATGGCTGCCGTCAGTCGCTCTCAAGCAGTCATCCAGTTCGATCTCGATGGCGTCATTCTGGAGGCCAATCAGAACTTCCTATCGGTGGTTGGATATGAGCCGGCTGAGATTGTCGGACGTCACCACAGGATGTTCGTCGATCCGACTGAGGCGCAGACACCGGCCTACGCCGAGTTGTGGCGAAAGCTGAACGCCGGCGAGTTCGTGGCGGACAAGTTTGTGCGCTACGGCAAGAGCGGCCAGCGGGTGGTGATCGAGGCCAGCTACAACCCGATCCTGGACAGCGACGGCCGCCCCTACAAGGTGGTCAAGTTCGCCACGGACGTCACCGCCGTCGAAGAAGAGCGTGAGCGCCGCGCCGAGGCCGATCGTCAGGCCGCCCAGGTCCAGGCCGCCGTCGTTGAAGGCACGGCCAGGGGCTTGTCGGCCATGGCCGCCGGCGATCTATCCTATCGCATCCAGGACGACTTCCCGGGCGACTACGCCGTCCTTCGCGACAACTTCAACCAGGCCATGGCGACGCTGGATCAGGCGCTGGGCGTAATCGGCGTCAACGCCGGGTCGATGCAGTCGGGCGCACACGAGATCGGCAGCGCCGCCGAGGATCTGTCACGCCGCACCGAACAACAGGCCGCCAGTCTGGAAGAGACGGCCGCCGCGCTGGACCAGATCACCGCGACGGTGCGCAAGACGGCCGAGAACGCCCAGGCCGCCGACACCGTCGTCACCCAGGGGCGGACCCAGGCCGAGACCGGCGGCGTGGTCGTCCAGAAGGCCGTCGCGGCCATGGGCGAGATCGAGCGCTCATCCAACGAGATCAGTCAGATCATCGGCGTGATCGACGAGATCGCCTTCCAGACCAATCTCCTGGCCCTGAACGCCGGGGTCGAGGCCGCCCGTGCGGGCGAGGCCGGCCGTGGCTTCGCCGTCGTCGCGTCCGAAGTGCGGGCCCTGGCCCAACGTTCGGCGGAATCGGCCAAGGAGATCAAGACGCTGATCTCGGCCAGTTCCAGCCAGGTCAAGGACGGGGTGGTTCTGGTGCGTCAGTCGGGCGAGGCCCTGGCGGGCATCGCCGGCCGCATCGAGGAGATCACGACCTTGATGAGCGAAATCCGCGCCTCGACTCAGGAGCAGGCGGTGGGTCTGGCCGAGGTCAACACCGCCGTGAACCAGATGGATCAGGTCACTCAACAGAACGCGGCCATGGTCGAGCAGTCGACCGCCGCGAGCCTGAGCCTGAGCCGCGAGGCCGCCGAACTGGCCGAACTGGTCGGACGCTTCGAGACCAGCCAGGTCGCGGCGGCTCCGTCGCCGATCCACAAGGCTCCCATCCAGCAGATGAAAGCGCGGGTCGAAAGTTTCGCCCGCGCCCACGCCGCCCCTGCGCGCGCCCGCATGGCGGCCGGCGGCGGGCGGGCCGCTGTGGCCACCGTTCAGTCGGACTGGGAAGAGTTCTGAGCTCCAGGCTCGGTTGGGCGCGATTCAGCGCCAGGCGGCCTAGGCCTCCAGCCGCGCCTTGACGGCGTCGGCGAAGCCGGCGCCGTTCGCAGGGTCGTGGTCCAGATAGAAGTCCGGTTCGATCAGTTCGGCCTCCATCAGCACCCATCGGCCGGCGTCGTCGCGGGCCATGTCGATGCGGGCATAGAGTAGTGGTTCGTCGATGGCGGCCAGCACCTGCTCAGCCAAGGCCATCGCCGCCGCATCCGGCGTCACGGCCGTATACAGGCCGCCGAACTGGACCTGGATGCGGAAGTCGCCGGCTGCCGGCCGTTTGTTGACCGCATGGCTGAACCGGCCGCCGAAGAACAGCAGCGAGGTCTCGCCCTCGGTCTCGATCGACTTCAGATAGGGCTGGATCATCGCCGCGCCTTCGGGCGCATCGCTCAACACCTCTCCGGGCGTCAGGCGCAGGGTGCGAAACGCCCCGGCCGACACCGTCGGTTTGACGATCAGCACCGGTGCGCCCGTCTCGGCGAAGGCGGCGTCCACCTGTTCCTGGGTCACGCCGTCGGTCCATCGCGTCGGCGGGATCGGCACGCCCCTGTCCGCCAGACGCGCCAGATAGGCCTTGTCAGAGTTCCAGCGCAGCACCTCGGCCGGATTAGCGATCGCCAGGCCGGCCGCGCTCCACGTCGCGCAGGCCTTCAGCCAGCGCCCATGGTCGCGGTGATAGCCCCAGGCGATGACCGGCAGAATCAGGTCATAGGCCGCGAGGCCCGACACATCCTCGACATGACCGGTCCAGGGCATTGCCGTGACCGTCGCGCCCGTGCTCTCCAGCGTCGCCTTCAACCGTTCCAGCACCTGGGGCCAGCGCCCGACATAGGTTTTGTCGGCGGGATCGGGGGTGAGGACGGCGATATGGGTCATGCGGTCCTCATACCGAAGCGACGCGGAGCATATAAGGGCTTCCTTATATGATTTCGGGTGACGTGCGGGCATTCACCGGCTAAGGCGCGACCATGACCCAGAACACCGCCCAATATGACGTCTGCGCCGTCGGCAACGCCATCGTCGACGTCCTCAGCCCCTGCGACGCCGCCTTCCTGACGGCCCAGGAGCTGGCGCCCAACTCCATGCAGCTGGTCGACGCCGAACGCAGCGCCGCCCTGTATGACGCCATGGCGCCGGGCGTGGAGGCTTCGGGCGGGTCGGCCGGCAATACCGTGGCGGGCGTCGGCTCGTTCGGCGGTCGCGCGGCCTATATCGGCAAGGTCGCCGACGATACGCTGGGCCAGGTCTTCACCCACGACATCCGCGCGGCGGGCGTTCACTTCGACACCCCTGTCCTGACGGGCGGGGCGGATCAGGGCTTCGGCACCGGCCGTTGCCTGATCAACGTCCTGTCTGACGGGGCGCGCACCATGGCGACCTTCCTGGGCGCCGCAAACCAGCTGTATGCCGACGACATCGATGAGGCCCTGATCGGCGCTAGCGAGATCGTCTATCTGGAAGGCTATCTGTTCGATCCAGCGCCCGCTCGCGCCGCCTTCGAACGCGCCGCCGCCGCCGCGCACAAGGCCGGCCGCAAGGTCGCCATTACCCTGTCGGATACCTTCGTCGTCGCCCGCTGGCGCGCCGAACTGCTGGACTTCATCACCCAGTCCGCCGACATCGTCCTGGCCAACGAGGCCGAGCTGGGCGCCCTGTTCGAAACGGATGATTTCGATGCCGCCGCCGCGAAACTGGCCGCCATCGTCGAGATCGCCGCGATCACGCGCGGCGAGCACGGCTCGGTCGTGATCAAGGGCGACGAGCGCATCGTCGTCGCCGCCTGTCCGGTCGCCAAAGTCATCGACACCACCGGCGCCGGCGACCAGTACGCCGCGGGCTTCCTGCTGGGCCTTGCGCGCGGCCTGACGCTGAAAGAGGCCGGCAAGCTGGGCTCGCTGGCCGCCTCCGAAGTCATTGCCCACTGGGGCCCGCGCCCGATGGTGAAGCTGGTCGATCTGGCCAAAGAGAACGGGCTGAAGCTGTAAGACCAAGTGTCTCCTCCCCACGCAGTGGGGAGGTGGCTCGGAGCGAAGCGAAGAGACGGAGGGGCTCTTATCGCATCGCCAGCGTCTGTGGGACTTCAACAGCCCCTCCACCACGCTTCGCGTGGTCCCCCTCCCCACACAGTGGGGAGGAGACGTTCGTCTTTAGCTATTCCACCTCAGCGTCATAGGCTGGATCGGGTTCACGAACGGCCGATCCTCCGCCCGGCTCTTCGCCCATTCGCGCTTCAGCTGCTGATACCATTTGGCCTGCTTGTCGGCGTCGTCGATCCAGATCAGAGCAGGTTCGTAGCGCAGGCCCTCGTTTTGCAGGTTCACCATGCCGCCGTCCTGTTTCAGGAAGGCGACCACCCCCATCCGCAGGAAGGGCTTGGCCAGGCCGAAGACCCAGTGGTCGGACCAGAAGATCTGGGTGATCCGCGTCTTCGTGTCGGTGATCGGGGTCAGGCAGGTTAGGGCCAGGACCTGTTTTTCGCCCACCTGAATGTGCTCCCAGCGGAAGCCGGGCAGGCGGAAGGTGATCTCGGTCGCGGGCGCCCCGCCCAGGATCTTATACAGGCGGCTGTTCGACGAGGGCGCATGGCGCACCATAGCCCAGCCGAACGCGGTCGGGGCGAAGGCCTTGGACTTCTCGTGCATCGAATGTTCGGACCGCCACCACCATTGCTGGTGGACGTAGGGGCCGTGGGCGGGGTCCATCAGGCCGACGACGGCGTGGTCGATATGGCTGTCGAAATCCATCGCCTCGACCAGCTTTGCCTCGCCGCCGACCACGCCGGGGAAGACCGGCGGCTCGTGGTCCGGCTCCATCGGATTGCGGGCGTCCGACGCCATCCAGACGAAGACGATCCCTTGGCTCTCGCGCACCGGATAGGACCGCACGCGGATGCGGTTCGCCTCGAACGCCTGATCCTCGACCAGCGAAGGAATGGCGGCGCAGACGCCGTCGGGACGGAACCGCCAGCCGTGATAGGGGCATTCGACCGTCTCGCCCTCGCCGGGCTTCTCGACCAGCTTGCCGGCCGACAGGGGCGCAGCGCGGTGGGGACAGATGTCGCGCATCGCATAGATCTGACCCGCGCGGGTGCGGCCGATCAGCACCGGCTCGCCCATGATCTCGTAGCGTTTCAGACTGGCCGGGGCGACGTCGCGGCCCAGGGCGACGAAATACCAGGCGTCGGTGACGAACCCCTTGCCGAACGGCTGCGCGCCGGCTTTTGAAGGGGCGGGTTCGACCTGGGGGGACTGGACGGGAGCGGCGTCGGCGGGCTTCATGCCGACTGTCTAACAGAGCCGCGCGGCGCCTGTCTCATGGCGTATGACAGAGAACTTTACATATCAAAGTCGGCGCGGCATAAGCGGGCGTCAAAGGGGAGTTTGATCATGACCATCGTATCCATTCTGAACCGCACCGTCGGCGCCGCAGCGGCCGCCGCCTTGATCGCTGTTGCCCCAGCGGCCTTCGCGCAGGACGGGCACGGCGCCCATGCCGAAAGCGGCCATGCCCACGGCCATCAGCATGCGGATTTCCAATCCGACCGCATCCATGTCCGCGTCGATGGCGACGCCGGCGGGCGCGACATCATCCTGATCCCCGGCCTCAGCTCGTCGCCGGAGATTTGGCAGGGGACGGTGGATCATCTGGGCGCCGGCTGGCGCGTGCATCGCATCCACGTCCAGGGTTTCGCCGGCGCGCCGGCCGAGGGCAATGCGCAGGGCGCGACGCCGTCGCCCGTCGCTGCGCCTGTCGCCGAAGAGATCGCCCGCTACATCCGTGAAAAGGGCCTGGCGAAGCCAGTCGTCGTCGGCCATTCGATGGGCGGCACCATCGGCATGATGCTGGCCGCGCGTCATCCCGATGCGGTCGGCAAGCTGATGGTCGTGGACATGATCCCCTTCATGGGCGCGATGTTCGCCGCGCCCGGCGCCTCGGCCGAAAGCGTGACCCCGGTCGCGGACCAGATCTGGGCCGCCCAGACCAATAGCCCGCGCGAGGCCTATGTCGCCCAGGCGACCACCAGCATCAACGGCATGATCAACACCGAAAGCCGCCGCGCCGAGGCCTTGGAAGACATGCGCGAAAGCGATCAGAAGGTCTCGGCCGCCGCCTTCCGCGAGCTGATCACGACGGACCTGCGTCCCGAACTGTCCAAGATCACCGCCCCGACCGAGGTGGTGTACGTCAAGTTCAACGATCCGCGCATGACGCCCCAGATCACCGACAGCATCTATCGGATGTCGTTCGCCAATCTGAAGGACGCCCAGCTGAAGCGGATCGACAACAGCGCCCACTTCATCATGTTCGACCAGCCCCAGGCCTTCTACGCCGACCTGGACGCCTTCCTGGCGAAATAGGCGCGGTGACCCATCCGTCGGAGAAACGGATCGTCGGCCTTGATCAGAACAAGGCCGACGTGGGCATGACCGTCGAATACGCCAGGGCGGACACCCACGTGTGGCTGGCCGGGCGCGCCTTTCTTTCGGCGAAATAGCCGCTCACGATCCCGTGAAGTCGGCGGGACCGTTTCGGCGGGCGTTCATACGCGATACACAGCCGATGAACGAGAACTCGCCCAAGGCGGCATCTGAAGGACGGACATGGCGGGACCGGTGAACACGGGCGGACCACAGGCGCAGGGCAAGCCCCGCCGGTCGGCCCTAGGACGGTTGTTCTACTGGAGCGCCGTTCTGGCGGTCTGGGGGCTGATCTTCCTGGTCGTCTTCTTCGCGGTCTTCGCGCGCGGCCTGCCAGACACCTCCAGCCTGTATCAGGTCGATCGCCAGCCCTCGATCACCTATCTGGATCGCAATGGGGCGTTGATCGCGACGCGGGGCACCCAGATGGCGCCGCCCGCCGATCTGGACGCCCTGCCGGACTATGTGCCGGCCGCCTTTATCGCGATCGAGGATCGGCGCTTCTATCACCACCCTGGCTTCGACCCCATCGGCATGATGCGGGCGATGGCGACCAACGTCCGCGCCGGTCGGGTGGTGCAGGGCGGCTCGACCCTGACGCAGCAGCTGGCCAAGAACCTGTTCCTGACGCCCGACCAGAACATGCGCCGCAAGGTGCAGGAGTTGATGCTGGCGGTCTGGCTGGAGATGAAATTCTCCAAGAAAGAGATCCTGGCCCTCTATTTGAACCGGGTCTATTTCGGCGCCGGCGCCTACGGAATCGAGGCGGCGTCGCAGCGCTATTTCGACAAGTCGGCCAAGAACCTGACGGTCGGCGAGGCTGCGTTGCTGGCCGGTCTGCTGAAGGCGCCCTCGCGCTATTCGCCGGTGTCGGAGAGCGAGCGCGCCGCCGCCCGCGCCACCGTCGTGCTGAACGAGATGGAAGAGGCCGGCGTCATCACCGCCGCCCAGCGCGAACAGGCCGTGACCCAGCCGGTCATCGTCTCGCGGACGCTGGCGACGCAGCACGCCCAGTATTTCATCGACTGGCTGGACAAGTCGATCCGCAGCCTGGTCGGCGAACCGACCGAGGACATGGTGGTCGAGACCACCCTGGACCTGACGCTGCAGACGGCGGCCGAGCGGTCGGTGCGCCGCATCCTGGATCGTGACGCTGGCAAGGGCGTGCAGCAGGCGGCCCTGGTCGCCCTGGACGGCGACGGCCGGGTGCGGGCCATGATCGGCGGCTCCTCCTATGCCGACAGCCAGTTCAACCGCGCCGTCGACGCCAAGCGCCAGGCGGGTTCGGCCTTCAAACCCTTCGTCTATCTGGCGGCGGTCGAGGCCGGCTATACGCCCCAGACCCCGGTGGTCGATCAGCCGATCACCATCGGCAACTGGTCGCCCCGCAACTATTCCGGCACCTTCAGCGGAAACATGACCCTGGCCCAGGCCGTGGCCCAGTCGACCAATACGGTCGCCGCCTACGTCGCCGATCAGGTCGGGCGCGACAGCGTGGCCCGCGCCGCCAGACGCCTGGGCATCGAAAGCCGCATCGGTCTGGAGCCGGCGATGGCGCTGGGCGCGGTCGAGGTCTCGCCGATCGAGATGGCCACCGCCTACGACGCCTTCGCCAACGGCGGCCGCCGCGTCGACGCCTATGGCATCAGCCGTATCCGCACGCCCCAGGGCCGCGTCATCTATCAGCGCCAGTCGGGCCAGAGCGGTCAGGCGATCAACAATCCGTCGCTGTACTACATGAACCAGATGTTGCGCGGCGTCGTGACCAGCGGCTCGGGCCGGTCGGCGGCGATCTCGGGCCGCGACCTGGCGGGCAAGACCGGCACGACCTCGGATTACAAGGACGCCTGGTTCGTCGGCTACACCGGCGGCTTCGTCACCGCCGTCTGGGTGGGCAAGGACGACAACACCGCCATGCGCGACGTGACCGGCGGCTCGTCGCCTGCCGCCATCTGGAAGGGCTTCATGGAGGCGGCCCTGCCGCGCCTGGACGCCCCCGCCATCCCCAACGGTCCGCCCATGCCCGAGGGCTGGGTCGCGCCCGATCCGGTCGGCGACCTGATGAGCGGCCTGGATCAGAACGGCCTGCCCATCGAACCCGTCGATCCCCTGGCTGGCGAACCCTATGTCCCGGACGACGAGGCGCCGATGCAGCCGCCGTCGCCGCAGCCGTCCAGTCCGGCGTCGCCCAAGGGCGGCTATCGCGATGCGCCGAACCCGCAGCAGCCCGAGGGCCGCCCGGCGCCGGAGCGCAAGGGCGATGCCCTGTTCTTCTGATCGCGACGCCAACGGCGCGTAAGAAAGGGAAGCGACCCGGCGGTCGCCTCCCTTTGCATTTCAGGCCTGGGTCAGCGGGGGCAGGACAGGTCGCCTTCCTGACATTGGCTGAGGGTCCGCAACTGGCGTGTCCGCTCCGTCGTCAGACGCGCGAGGCAGGTCGAATGCACCATCGGATAGGCGGAACCGCCCTGGACGCCGGACGCCTCGAACCGGCATTGCTGATCGCGGAAGCTGATCCAGGTGCGTTGGGCGGTGCGCAGCAAGGTGCGGCTGGCGGGCGACAGCCGTCCCATCGTCGTCGTGTACTGGCTATTGAGCGCCCGATCGGCGCGCTGAAGTTCCTGAGCGGCGTTGGCGTTCATCGTGGCCTGCGACTGGGCGCTGGCGGACGAGGCGGCGGCAGCGGCGAGACCGAGCGCGATTGACAGGGTGATCATCGTTTTCATGGGGCGTTCCTGAGTGGGCGGGCCATGCTGAAACGCGCCCGGCCGCCGGGGTTTCCGCCTACCGCCCCACGGCGTGCAGCGCGGCGCCGTAATCCTTCAGCCATTTGCGCCAGGGTTTGTGGTCCCCGACAAGCCGTTCGACCACGGACCAATAGGCCGGGCTGTGGTCGGCGTGGACCAGATGGGCGACCTCGTGGGCGGCGAGGTAGTCGATGACCGGGGGCGGGGCCATGATGACGCGCCAGGAGTAGCGGATGGTGCGGTTGTGCGGGCTGCATGAGCCCCATCGCGACCGGGTGTCGGCGATGCCCATCTTGACCGGGCCCTGGCCAAGTGTGCGCAGATGGTGGTCGGTGCGTTCCAGAAGCGTATCGCGCGCCTCGCGCTTCAACAGGTTTTCAACCCGGCGGGCATAGGCCTCGCCCTCGCCGCCTGAGCGGATGATGGTCCCGTCCTCGACCAGGCGCGCGGCGCCCGCGCCAGGCACGGCCTCTAGCCGCACGGGCCTGCCGCGCAGGGAGATCACCTGGCCCGGTTCCAGGGGGCGGCTCTTGGGGCGGACAGCCAGGCGTTCGCTGATCCAGACGGCCTTGGATCGGGCGAAGGCGACGGCCTGGCTCAGGCCGCGCTCGGTCGGGGCGATGACCACGGCCTCGCCGGCGCGCGCGTCGATCCGCACCGACAGACGTCGCGCACGGGGATTGACCGACAGTCTCAGGGTCGGGCCGGAACCTTCGCTCCCGCCGGCCCCGCTTTCGTCAAGCGGCAGCCGCTGACCGTTGCGATACGCCACCGGCGGCCTCGTTCTGGGCGATGAAATCGCGCACGCGGGGATAGATCTCGTCACGGAAGCGACGGCCGTTGAACACGCCGTAATGGCCGACGCCCGGCTGGACGTAGAGGACGCGGCGATCCTCGGGGATATTGGGGCACAGGCCGTGCGCGGCCTGGGTCTGGCCGACACCGGAGATGTCGTCCTTCTCGCCCTCGACGGTCATCAGGCCGATGTCGGTGATCCTCGACAGATCGACCTTGCGCCCGCGATGCTCCAACAGGCCCCGCGCCAGCAGATGCTGCTGGAAGACGATGTCGATGGTCTGGAGATAGAACTCTTCGGTCAAGTCCAGCACCGACAGATATTCGTCGTAGAATTCCTCGTGCTTTTCGACCTCGTCGCCATCGCCGGCGATCAGGCTGGTGAAATAGTTCCAGTGGGCGTCGCGGTGGCGATCCTCGTTCATCGACATGAAGCTGTAGAGCTGGACGAAGCCCGGATAGACGCGCCGCCCGAAGCCCGCATAGGGCAGGGGCACCGTGTGGATCATGTTCGACTTGAACCAGGTGAAGGGCTTTTCCTCGGCCAGCTGGTTGGTGACGGTCGGCGACAGGCGCGCGTCGATGGGCGACCCCATGAAGGTCATCGACAGGGGACGGTTTTCGTCCTCGTCCTCGGCCATCACCGCGCCGGCGGCCAGCACCGGCGGGCCGGGCTGGCACACGCCGACGACGTGGGCGCGGCCGCCGATCTCTGCCAGCATCAGCCGGACGTGGTCGATGTAGTCGAAGAAGTCGAACCGGCCCTCCAGCATCGGCACCTGGCGGGCGTTGACCCAGTCGGTGACATAGACGTCGTGGTCCTGAAGGAAGGCTTCGACCGTGCCGCGCAGCAGGGTGGCGTAGTGGCCCGACAGCGGGGCCACGATCAGGACGGCCGGGCCGGAGGCGGGCTTCTTGGCGCGCTTCAGGTCGCCGATGTTGCGGGCGAAGCGGACCAGGCGGCACCACGGGCTCTGCCAGATCACCTGTTCGGTGGTGCGCACGGGCTTGCCGCCGATGTCGATGGTTTCCAGCTTCCAGGCCGGCTTGCCGTAGCGCCGCGTCACGCTCTCGAACAGTTCTGCCGAGGCGTAGGCCGTGCGGCCGATGGCGGTGTCGGCCGCCGGGTTGAACGGCGAGGTCCAGAAGCTGCGGGCCAGTTGCGCGCCGACCCGGAACGGCAGGGCCGACTGGTAGGCGAGTTCATGAAAGGCGTAGAGCATGACGATCCGATACGGCCGAGCGCCGTTTGTGCAGGGCAACATATAATGCATCACCCTGCAAAAGGATTATGGGGTCGCTGCTAACCCCGCGCCATCGCCTGTTCGATGATCCTGGTCGTCTTGTCTGGACCCATTCCATAGGCGACGGCGGTGCGGAACTTTCCGTCCGGGCCCATCAGATAGACGGTCAGGGAGTGGTTCATCGTATAGCCCTCGCCCTCGCCGACCTTCTGATAGAAGGCGCGGTAGGCCTTGGCGGCGGTCGCCACCTGTTCGGGCGTGCCCGTCAGACCGATGGTCCCCTTGGGAAAGCCGTCGGATGACAGATAGTCCTTCAGCGCCTGGGGCGTGTCGCGTTCAGGGTCGATGCTGACGAAGACGATCTGCAGATTGTCCGCCTTGTCGCCCAGCCGCTGCTGCACCGCGCCCAGCTCGGCCAGGGTGGTCGGGCAGAACTCGGGGCAGTAGGTGAAGCCGAAGAAGACCAGGCTCCATTTGCCGTTCAGCATCGTCTGATCGACGGGGCGCCCATCCTGATTGACCAGTTTGAAGTCGCCGCCGACCAGGGGCTGGCCGGTCGACGTCACCTCGGCGCCGTCCGACGTGGGCGCACGACCGCTGACCACCACGACGGTGATGATGGCCAGCGCCACGGCGATGGCGATGCAGGCGCCCGCGAACAGCAGGATGGAACGACGCGGCATGACGGCCTCTCACGAAACGGATGTGATCGGTCTATAGAAGGCGTGTGACCTCGACAGAAGCCCGCATGGCGCCGCACGGCGCATCCTCTTCGGAGCCGTTGAACGGCTGGAGCGATGCGCCGCGTCGCGGTCGGGGGTTTTCGCTGCGGACCCTGATCGTTCTGCGCTGGCTGACGATCATCGGCCAGAGCGCGGCGATCCTGACGGCGCATCAGGGGCTGCATTTTCCCCTGCCGCTCTGGCCGTGCCTGATCGTGATCGCCATCAGCGCGGCGGTGAATGTGGGGGCCATGGCGCGGGTGCGCCGGCTGGAGGCCAGCCTGCCCGACGGGCGCACGACGGCGATCCATCTGGGCTTCGACATCTTCCAGCTGGGCGTGTTGCTGGGTCTGACCGGCGGGCTGGAGAACCCATTCTGCCTGCTGCTGGTCGCGCCCGTCACCATCGCGGCGGCGGCCCTGCCGGCGCGTCAGGCCCTGATGCTGGGCGTGCTGGCCCTAATCGCGGTCGGGGTGCTGTTCTTCTGGTCCGAGCCTCTGCCGTGGCGACCGCACGAGAACTTCCACCTGCCGACGCTTTATCGTCTCGGCATGGCCATGGCTTTGGTGACCGGCGTGGTCTTCACCGCCGGCTACGCCTGGCGGGTGGCGGCCGATGCGGAGAAGCTGGAGCTGGCCCTGGCGACCACCCAGGACGTGCTGCAACGCGAACAGAGGCTGGCGGCGCTGGGCGGGCTGGCGGCGGCGGCGGCGCATGAGCTTGGCACGCCGCTGGCGACCATTCAGGTGGTGGCCAAGGAGCTTCAGCGCGCCTCGGCCCCCGATAGCGACGCGGCCGAGGATGCGGCCCTGATCCTGCAACAGGCCGAACGGTGCCGGGGCATTCTGACCCAGTTGTCGCAGCAGCCCGAGGGCGACGACGCCCTCTATGCCGACGTCTCGCTGAAGGCCCTGCTGGAAGAGGTGGTGGAGCCCCACCGGGGCTTCGACCTGGCCTTTGATGTGCTGGTCAAGACGCCGCCGGGTCAGCCCGCGCCGCGCGTGCGCCGGATGCCCGAGGTGATCCACGGCCTGTCCACCCTGGTCGAGAACGCCGCCGATTTCGCCAAGACGACGGTGCGGGTCCAGGCGGTGGTGGACGCCGGCTGGATCGAGATCGAGATTCTGGACGATGGCCCGGGCTTTGCGGGGGACATCCTGCCCCGGCTGGGCGAGCCCTATGTGACCAGTCGGCCGCAGGGCAAGGCGCGCCAGGCCTTGGCCGCCCAGATCGCCGCCGCCGCCCGACCGTCCAAGTCTCGCGCCCTGGCATCTGGAACGGTCGAGCCGCCCATCGCCCCCAGCCAGGGCGGCATGGGGCTGGGCTTCTTCATCGCCCGCACCCTGCTGGAACGGACCGGCGGCTCGGTCAGCGTGGGCCAGGGCCTGCCGCAATCGGAGGCCAAGGCGGCCCCGCGTGGCGCACGCGTGGCGGTGCGCTGGGCGCGGCCGGCGCTGGAGGTCGCGGCATGAGGCGATTGGGTCGAAGCGTCGCAGGCGGAACCTTGGCCTTGACCCGCGCGCTACCCGTCCCGACTTGAAGCGGCAGGAGAGAGAAACGCATGTCAGAACTCGAAGCCCGCATCGCCGCCCTTCCTGACAAGTCCCTGCTGCTGCTGGACGACGACCAGGCCCTGCGCACCCGCATGGGGCGGGCGCTGGAGGCGCGCGGCTTTCAGGTGACGACCGCTGAATCCGTCGCCGAGGCGATGCAGCTGTTGCGCGACAAGGCGCCGGCCTTCGCCGTGCTGGACATGCGGCTTGAGGACGGCAACGGCCTGAAGATCGTCGAGGCGGTGCGCGAAAAGCGCGAGGACGCCCGCATCGTCATGGTGACCGGGTACGGCGCCATCGCCACGGCGGTCGCGGCGGTCAAGGCCGGCGCCGTCGACTATCTGTCCAAGCCCGCCGATGCCGACGATGTGGTCAAGGCCCTGCTCGCCACCGGCGACTCGCCCGAACCGCCCGAAAACCCGATGAGCGCCGACCGCGTGCGCTGGGAGCATATCCAGCGCGTCTATGAGCTGTGCGACCACAATGTCTCGGAGACGGCGCGCCGCCTGGGCATGCACCGCCGCACCCTGCAACGCATCCTTGCCAAGCGCGCGCCGCGATAGGCCGAACCCTCAGTCCTCGTCGTCGTCCTCGACCACGTCGGGGATTTCCGGGGTGACCACGGTCGGGGCGATGGTCTTGATCTCGCCCAGCTTGGCGCCGGGGAAGGCCTGGAGCACCGCCTGGACGAAGGGATTGGCCTCGACCTCGGCGCGTTCCGCGGCGCGGGCCTTCTTCTGGATCTCAATGACCGTCTCGGCTCCGCCCTGGCCGTTGGCGGCGATCAGCCAGGTGCGGCCAGTCCATTCGCGCAGGCGGGCCGACAGCTTGCGCGCCAGTTCGATGGGCGCGCCCTGGACGCTTTCATAGACGATGGCGCCGGGCTTGAACGAGACCGGCTTCACATACCGCTCCACATCCATCTGAAGTCCGACCTCGCGCTTCTCGCCGATCAGGGCGACGACCTGTTCGAAGGTCTGCGGATCGGGCAGGGCAGGCGCCATCACCGGCCGCGCGGCCACCTGCGCCGAAGTTCCGCCGCCGCTTCCACCACCGCCGCCACGCGGGGCCGAGCCGCCGCCCATCGGTTCACCGGACTGCAGCCGCTTCAGCGCCTCCTCCGGTCCCGGCAGATCGGCGGCATAGGCCAGGCGCACGATCGCCATTTCCACCGCATCGGCCGGATTGGGCGCGCGCCGCACCTCGTCCAGCGCCTTCAGCAGCATCTGCCAGGTTCGCGACAGGGTGGCCGCCGGGATGGCCGCGCCCAGAGCCGCTAGCTTCTGGGCCTGGTCGTTAGGCAGGCGGGTCGCGTTCGGCCCCAGCATCTTGGCGACGGATGCCGCATGGCAATGCTCAAGCAGGTCGTTCGTCACCTGCACCGGATCGGCGCCGAAGCCATAGAGGGTGCGGAAGCTTTCCAGCGCCTCGGGCGTACGGCCGGCCATGACGCTTTCGAACAGGGCGATGGTATGGGTCCGGTCGGCCAGACCCAGCATGTCGCGGACCGTCTCGGTCTTGACCGTCTCGCCGCGCTCGGCCTGGACCAGGGCCTGGTCCAGCAGCGACAGGCCGTCGCGCACCGACCCCTCGGCCGCGCGCGAGATCAGAGCCAGCGCGTCGGTCTCGATCTTCATGCCTTCGCGGTCTGCGATCCGGCCCAGATGCTCGACCAGGATCTCCGGCTCGACCCGACGCAGGTCGAAGCGCTGGCAGCGGCTCAGGATCGTCACCGGCACCTTGCGGATCTCGGTGGTGGCGAAGATGAATTTGGCGTGGGGCGGCGGCTCTTCCAGCGTCTTCAGCAGGGCGTTGAACGCCTGCGTCGACAGCATGTGGACCTCGTCCAGCACATAGACCTTGTAGCGCGCCTCGACGGGGGCGTAGCGGACGCTCTCCAGGATGTCGCGGACGTCGTTGACGCCGGTGTGCGACGCCGCGTCCATCTCCATCACGTCCATATGCTGGCCGGCCATGATGGCGGCGTCGTGCCGGCCGTGGGCGGTCAGGGTCAGCGACGGCTTGTCGATGACGTCGGTTTCGTTGTTCAGGGCGCGGGCCAGAAGGCGGGCGGTGGTCGTCTTGCCGACGCCGCGCACGCCCGTCAGCATGAAGGCGTGGGCGATGCGGCCCGTGGCGAAGGCGTTGGTCAGGGTGCGCACCATCGCCTCCTGACCGATCAGGTCCTCGAAGGTGCGCGGCCGGTATTTGCGCGCCAGCACCTGATAGGCGGCGCCGTCATCGACGTGAGCCGCGACTTCAGCCGGGGCAGGCTTGGTGACGACAGGCGCGGCGACCGGCTCAGGCGCCGCCGCGGCGGGTGCGCCGAACATATCTTCGGTGTTCTCGTCGCGTTCGACGACGTTGTCCTCTTCCCAGGGCGGGCCGTCGAGATTCGTGTCGCTGTCCGTCATGGGAGGAAGTCTTACAGCGGGCGAGGTCCGCAGCGAAGCGGCCGTTCACCCAAAAGGCTGGATTATCTCGGATTGGAAACGCGGCGCTAGGACTCGGTCATGCAGGCAAGTTCATCAGCCGTACGTGCTGGTACCCTCGCATCTGCAAGTCCTTAAGAATTCCAACGACGTCGGTGTATCGATTGGATGTTTTCGGCCCGACGTAGATCGGGTTCCTGACATCGAGGCCCATTTCGTACAGGCGGCGACCGATTTCACTTGCGGGAGTACGTTGAGATTTGTCGCCGTTGTACGTCGAAATCTGGACGGTTCCGTCAGGGTTGAGATCGATCTGAGCGCCGTTTGTCTGAAGCGCCGTCTCGTAACAGCCCATCGTCCGGTAGACGCTGAACCCCGTCAACTGCGGTCGCGGCTCCGCGGGCGCCGATCCACAGGCGCACAACCCCAACAATCCAAGGAGCCATACACGTCTCATAGGACGACGTTCGCAGAAGTTGTGGCGTATCACAACCGTCTGCCCTGGCGTTCAAAAAATGGCGCGCCAAACGCGCTCGAGCAGCGAGCCTCCGTGCGGCGAGCGCTAGCGCAAAAAAGAGGAAGTAGAGACCGCGACCCGAAGGGGAATTCGTTGTGGCTGCTGCCTTCCGGCCCTGACCAGATTGGCGAAACCTTCGCCCGCGATCTCCAAGCGGAGATATGACGGGTGCGGCGGTTGGAATCAAGAGCTACAAACCCGCATGGCCCATCACAACACCTTCGCCGGCAATCCGCTCGATCGGGCCGGGGACCTGAGGAATGATCCCGACTGGCTGGCCGAGCAGGCCGCCAAGCCCTACGCCCAGGCCCTGGTGCTCTGGGAAGGGCGGCTGCTGATCGAGGAGACGGGCGAGGGGCCGAGGCTGGCGTGGCTGCAGATGCGCCATGCGCGCGCTCTGGTGCGCGATCGCGAGGCGTTTCTGGGCCTGTGGAACGACGAACCCGTCTTCGCCATCGAGTTCGAAGGCTCCATCGATCCGACCGACGGGCCGCTGGCCGGGCTGGGCGCCTTTCACGAGTTGCGGGCGGCGGCGGCGATCCTGCCAGCGGCGGATGCGGCGATCGCGGGCGGGGCCAAGAGCCTGTTCGACTGGCGCCGCAAACACGGCTTCTGCGCCAACTGCGGCACGCTGAGCGAGACGGCGTCGGGCGGCTGGAAGCGGATCTGCCGGGCCTGCTCGACCGAGCATTTCCCGCGCGTCGATCCGGTCACAATCATGCTGCCGGTCTATAAGGGCGGGGCAGAGCCCATCTGCCTGCTGGGCCGGCAGGCGGCCTGGCCTGCCGGACGAATGTCGGCCCTGGCCGGGTTCCTGGAACCGGGCGAATCCATCGAGGAGGCCTGCGCCCGCGAGGTGAAGGAAGAGGCCGGCCTGACCGTGATCGCCACGGCCTATCACTCCAGCCAACCCTGGCCCTTTCCGTCGCAACTGATGATCGGCCTGATCGCGGAGGTGTCGGACGATCAGGCGCAACCGGACCAGACGGAACTGGAAGCCGTCGCCTGGCTGACGCGGGCCGAAGCGCGCGCCGTGCTGGCAGGCGAGCATCCGAGCATTCAGGCCCCGCCGCCCTTCGCCATCGCCCACAGCCTGATCAAGGCCTGGGTCGACGAGGTCTAGGCTAGCGCCCGCGCCGCCTCCAGGTCGGCGGGATTGTCGACGGACAGGGGGGCTTCGTCGATGACGGCGGCCCAGATCTGCATGCCCATTTCCAGGGCGCGCAGCTGTTCCAGCTTCTCGCGTTTTTCCAGCGGCGACGGCGGCGCGGCGCAGAAGCGGTTCAGCGCCTCACGGCGATAGCCATAGACGCCGATATGACGCCAGACGGGGGCGTCGCCGTACAGGGTCGAGCGCGTGAAATAGAGGGCGCGCGCCTGACGTTCGCCTTCGCCCAGGGCCAGCACCGCCTTGACCACGTCGGGATTGGTCCGGTCCGACCCGTCGGCCTCGGCGGCGACCAGGGTGGCGATGTCGCAGGTCGGCTCGCCGTGCAGAATGGCGGCGCAGGCGACGGCCAGACCGGGGCTGGCGAAGGGCATGTCGCCCTGGACGTTGATGACGGCGTCGAAATCGCGCTCGGGGTCGATGGCGTCCACGGCGGCGCGGATGCGGTCAGAGCCCGAGGGCAGGGCCGGGTCGGTCAGGACGGCGCGGCCGCCTGCGGCTTCCACCGCCTCGACGATTTCTGGATCGCCGGCGGCGACCACGACCGGCAGGCCCGAGGCCTCGGCCTGGCGATAGGCGCGCACGATCATCGGCGTGTCGCCGATCAGGGCCAGCGGCTTGTTCGGCAGACGGGTCGCGGCCATGCGAGCCGGTATCATTATCAACGGATTCATCGACTTCCCTGACACCTGTCTGACCCGTCGCGCGTTGGGCCGGTTGCGAAGGCGGCGCTACCGTGCCAGAGACGCCGAAGCAAGATTATGTCCGGGGCGTGTTTTCGAGGGGCCCGGCCGGCAGAGGGAAACGACCAGGCGTATGAGCGGCGATCTTAAGTGGAACAAGATTTTCGGCGCGGCTCTGGGGACGGCGTTCGTCATCCTGGTCGTCCAGCAGGCCTCGGGCCTCGTCTATCATTCGGAAGCCCCCGAAAAGATGGGCTATTTCGTCGATGCGCCGGAAGAGGCCGCCGGCGGTGAAGCCGCCGAACTGGCGCCCGACTGGGGCACGGTCCTGCCGACCGCCGATCTGGCCGCCGGCGAGGCCGCCTTCGCGCGTTGCCAGGCCTGCCATGACGCGCACCAGGGCGGCGCCGACAAGATCGGTCCGAACCTTTGGGGCGTGGTCGGCGGGCCGGTCATGCACCGTCCGGGCTTCGCCTATTCCGACGCCATGGCCAAGCACAAGGCCGAGGCGCCGACCTGGGGCTATGACCAGATCAACAGCTTCATCACGGCCCCGGCCAAATACGTGCCCGGCACCAAGATGTCCTTCGCCGGCATCCGCGACACCCAGACGCGCATCAATCTGATCGCCTGGCTGCGCACTCAGGGCTCGAGCGGCTTCGCCATCCCGGCGCCGGATCCCACACGTCAGCCTGGTGCAGCCGCGCCGGCCGCCGGCGCGCCTGGTGCGGGCGAGGCCCCGGTGACCGAGGGCGCCGCAGCGACCGAAGCGACCGGAACCACCCCGGCCGCCGGCGCCCCCGCCGCGTCTCAGGCGACCCCGGCGGCCCCGCCCGCCGCGACGGCGTCTGCGCCGCCCAACACCTGATCGCTGCGGCGATGAACGACAAAAGGGCGGCCCGACGGGCCGCCCTTCTTCGTTTCGCGATGAGCGCTCGGCTCAGAGGATCTGCGCGGCCTCGTCGAACGACAGGCGCGGTGAGCGTGGAAAAAGGTTCTCGTCCGAGCCATAGCCGAGGTTGAGGATATAGTTCGGCTCCACATTGCTGTCGGGGAAGAACTCGGCCTTCACGCCGGCGGCGTCGAAGCCGGACATCGGGCCGACATCCAGGCCCAGGGCGCGGGCGGCGATGGTTAGATAGCCGCCCTGCAGCGAGGCGTTGCGGAAGGCGGTCTCTCGCCGGCCGGCCTCGTCTGCGAACCAGGCCTTGGCGCCCGGCGCGTGGGGGAACAGGGCGTCGAGATGGTCGTGGAAGTCCATGTCCTGACCGACGATCACCGTCACCGGGGCCCGCTGCGTCTTGTCGCGATTGCCTTCGCTCATCAGCGGGATGAGGCGGGCCTTGGCCTCGGGCGAGGTGATGAAGACGAAGCGGGCCGGCGATCCGTTGACCGCCGTGGGCCCGAACTTGGTCAGGTCATACAGCTTGCGCAGCAGTTCCGGCGCAACGGGGCGGTCGGTCCAGCCGTTGCGCGTGCGCGCCTCGGTGAACAGTTGCGACAGGGCGGCGTCCGACAGCGGGACGTCGCGTTGATGACTAGCGTCATAGGCCATGGGAATGCGTTCCTGACTTAAATAGCAACGAGTACGGGTGCTAATTAGGGTGTTTTGCAACAGCCGCAAGCGCCAATCCCGAAAGGCTGGGTTTCGATATCACGCACCGAGCACAACCCCTCTGTCGCCCGAGCTTTGTTCGCCCTATCTAGAGGGCATGAAAGATCTGACCCAACTGATGCAGCAGGCGCAGGCGATGCAGCAAAAGCTGCAGGACGCCCAGGCCAGGATGGCCGAAACCACAGCCGAGGGTTCCTCCGGCGGCGGCCTCGTCTCAGTGTCCCTGAAGGGCCCTGGCGAGATTACGGCCATCAAGATCGACGACAGTCTGCTGACGCCGGGCGAGGGCGAGATCCTGGTCGATCTGATCGTCGCCGCCCATGCCGACGCCAAGCGCAAGCTGGATGAGCAGAACAACGCCCTGATGCGCGAGGCCGCAGGCCCCATGGCCGGGATGAACATTCCCGGAATGCCGAAACTGTTCTGATGGCCGCCTCCGCCGGTCCGGAGATCGAACGGCTGATCTCCCTTCTCGCCAAACTGCCGGGTCTGGGTCCGCGCTCGGCGCGGCGTGCGGCGCTGGCTCTATTGAAGCGGCGCGAGCAGTTGCTGGTGCCGCTGGCGGCGTCGCTGGCCGAGACGGCGGAAAAGGTCGTGTCGTGCTCGGTTTGCGGCGCGCCGGATACGCGCGACCCCTGCGCCATCTGTTCGGATGGAGCGCGAGACAACGGTCTGATCTGCGTGGTCGAGGAGGCCGGCGCCCTGTGGGCGATGGAGCGATCCGGCGCCTTTCGCGGCAAATATCATGTGCTGGGCGGACTGCTGTCCGCGCTCGACGGTGTCGGACCCGAGCATCTGCGGGTCACCGAACTGGTCGGGCGCGTAAGGGGCGGGGGCGTGCGCGAGGTCGTGCTGGCCCTGCCGGCCACGGTCGATGGCCAGACGACCGCCCACTATGTCGCCGAGCGGATCGCCGGACCAGATGTGGAGATCACCTCGCTAGCGCGAGGAGTGCCGGTTGGCGGCGAACTCGACTGGCTGGACGACGGCACCATCGTCCAGGCCCTTCGCGCCCGCCGCCCGGCCTGACCGAATTAGTTCGAAGGCACCGTCGGGGCGTTGACGTTCGGCGCTTCGCCCGTGGGTGTGGCGACGGCGCGGCCCGTCGAATCCGTTGGCGCGTCGGCGGCGGGCGGCGTCTGGCTGTCGCCCGCGAACGCCTGGGTCTCGGCGGCGGCGGCCTCAGGACCCGTCTCAGCGTTCTTGGCGTTGAAAGCGCCGTTGGTCACGAACCACAGTCCCAACAGCAGCACCGCGGCGGCGAGGGTCGAAACCGCCAGGATGACGGCGATGCGCGGGTTCTTGCGGCCGCTGCGCACCAGTTCGGCGTCGACCGGCCGGCCGTCGTGCACCGCATCGGCGGCGGTGTCGTGGCGGTGGGGCTTTTCCGGGGTCATAGGCGGGTCCTTCGTGCAAATGGCTGAGACACCAACGTCATCGCAACGGCGACGTTCCGGACAAGCGGCGCCGGAAGGGCCCCGCTTCTCATTGAAGGCGACTCCCGTTAGGAACGGAGCATGAACATGCTTGTGCCGATCCTCGCTGTCCTGGCCGCCGCGTTCGCGGGCGGTTTTCTGTGGGCCTATATGGGCTGGCAGAAGACGAGCGGCGCGCTGGCGGCGGCCGAGGCCCGCATCGATCTGGTCGAGGAAAGCCGTGTGACCATGGGCGAACTGCTCAAGGCCCAAGCCGCGCAGTCGGCCCAGGTCGTGGCGGATCAGATGGTCAGTCGCGCGACCGAGACCTTCCGCGCCCAGGACCAGCTGGCGCGCGAGCGGATGGCCGCCCAGCTGAAACCTGTCGCCGACACACTGACTAAGTTCCAGGAGCATGTCGCCGCGTTGGAGAAGACGCGCTCCGAAGAGACCGGGGGCCTGCGCGAACAACTGGCCCAGCTGATGACGGCCTCGTCCGCCACGCGCGACGAGGCGCGCAAGCTGACCGAGGCCTTGCGCGGCAATACGGGCCGTCGCGGCCGCTGGGGCGAGCAGACCTGCCGCAACGTTCTGGAGGCCGCTGGCATGGCGGGGCGGTTCGACTTCACCGAACAGACGTCCAGCGCCGACGACGAGGGCCGTCAGAACCGGCCCGACTTCATCGTCCGCCTGCCCGGCGGCGGCATGTTCGTGATCGACGCCAAGGTCCCACTGGCCTTCGACGACGGGGAGGGCGACGAAGAGGCGCGCGCCCGCTCGGTCGGCCTGCGCACCGCCGCCAGCCTGAAGACCCATGTGCGCCAGCTGTCGTCCAAGGCCTATCAGGACCAGTTCAAGCCCAGCCCGGATTTCGTCGTCCTGTTCATGCCCGGCGATGCGTTCCTGGTCACGGCTCTGGACCATGAGCCGGATTTGATGACCCAGGCGATGGCCTCGCGCGTCGTCATCGTCACCCCTTCGACCCTGTTCGCCCTGTGCAAGGCCGTCGCCTATGGCTGGCGCGCGGAAGAGCAGGCGGCCAACGCCGACAAGGTCGCCGCCCTGGGCCGCGAACTCTACAAGCGGCTGTCGGTCATGGGCGGTCATGCCTCAGCCGTCGGACGCGCCCTGGACACGGCCGTCGGCAAGTACAATCAGTTTGTCGGTTCGCTTGAGAGCCAGGTCATGGTCTCCGCTCGCCGGTTCGAGGATTTGCAGGTCGATCACGAGGGCAAGGCCTTGCCGGATCTGACGCCGGTCGAAACCGCGCCCCGCGCCATCGCCCGTCCCGAACTGATCGCCGCCGCCAAGGTCGAGTGAGGCGTCTTTTCATGGAAAGGGCGCTTGACAGCGCTGGGGTCGTGATGTCAATGTAGCTTGTCAATAGGACAAGGGGTGTTGACTGATGCGCAAGTGGCGGCCGGTAATCAAGGCGACGGTGATCACGTTCGGCGGCGGCCTGCTGTTCGCCTTCCTCGGCGGCATAGCGGTCGGTTACGCCTCCAGTTCGGGATGGATCGCGCCCGAGATGGGCGAACTGATCGTGACCGCAGTCTTCGCCGCCGCCATCATGGCCGGCGCCCTGTGGATCGGCGCCGAATGGATGCGTGTGATCGACGAGGCTGCGCGGGAGGCGCACAAGGCAGCCTGGTACTGGGGTGGCACGGCCGGCATGTGCGTCAGCGGCGTCGGCCTGATCCTGTCCTCGGCCGGGCCGTGGCGTGACATCATCGCGCGTGAAATCGGCTCAGGCGGCTCGCCCATCGACTATGTGTCCGCCGGCGCCGCCTTGATGATCGCCCCCATGCTGATCGGCTATACCGTCGTCTGGGTTTGGTGGTGGCTGGCGCGGATGCGGGGCTGAGCCATGAACAACCGTCTCAAGGTCCTGCGCGCCGAGCGCGATTGGAGCCAGGCGCAGCTGGCCGAACATCTGGGCGTATCACGTCAGACCGTGAACGCGCTGGAGACCGGCCGTTACGACCCCTCCCTGCCGCTGGCCTTCAAGATCGCGCGCGTCTTCGGCCAGCCCATCGAGTCCATCTTCTCGGACGATCAGGCCTGATCGGTCCTTCTTCTCCTTCATTTTCGACAACAACGAGACCTTTCATGACCTTCACTGATCGCCTTCTGTCGTCCGTTTCCAGCCTGGCGCGCGGCGCCGTGGGCGTCGCCGGCGGCCTGGCGCTATTCGTCGCCATCGCGGGCGTCCCGGCCGACGCCCTGGCCCAGACCGCCGCGCCTGCTGCGCCCGCGCCCATCCAGGGCGAAGGCCCCGCCCTGTGGGTGGTCAAGGATGCGGATTCGACCCTGTATCTGTTCGGCTCGGTCCATGTGCTTCGCCCGACGACCGGCTGGGCCAGCCCCCGCGTCGAGGCCGCCTTCGACAGCGCGTCGGACATCTGGTTCGAGATCAGCAATCCCGACGACCAGGCCGCCATCATGCCGCTGATCCAGCAGCACGGCCTGTCGCCCGAGACACCCCTGTCCAGCCGCCTGACGCCGGAAGAAAACGCCGAACTGGACGCGGCCGCCCAGGCCATGGGCGCCTCGGCCGCCCAGCTTCAGCCGATGAAACCCTGGTTGGCGGCGCTCAGCCTGTCGGTCGCGCCGCTGATCAAGGCCGGCTACGATCCCAAGTCGGGCGTCGAACTGGTGCTGAAGGCGCGGGCCGAGGCGGCGGGCAAGCCGATCCACGGCTTTGAGACCATCGACAAACAGATCGGCATCCTGGCCGGCCTGCCCGACGACGTCCAACTGGTCTTCCTGCGCGAGACGCTGAAGGACTACGAGAACGCCGCCACCAAGCTGGATGAAATGGTCGAGGCTTGGGCCCGAGGCGACGTCGCGACGCTGGACCGCGTCACGATCGCGGAAATGAAGGAGGCCTCGCCGGCGCTGTATCAGGCCGTTCTGGTCGATCGGAACACCGACTGGGCCAACCAGATCCAAACCCTGCTCGAAGGCTCCGGCACCGCCTTCATCGCCGTCGGCGCCGCCCACCTGACCGGCGACGACAGCGTCCAGGCCATCCTGCAAAAGCGCGGCGTGACGGTCGAAGCGGCGCAATAACCTCTGCCTTGAGCGCGGCTGCTGCGGCGGCTAGAACAACGAACGCCGGAGCGCGCGCACGCCGCTCCGGCGTTTTTTCTGTGCGGGTGTAGTTCAGAGGTAGAACGTCAGCTTCCCAAGCTGAATGTCAGGGGTTCGATTCCCCTCACCCGCTCCAATCCCGATCCTTGACGCGTTGTCGCATTGGCCATGAAGCGGCGCCATCGCCTGCGGCCACTCTATTTTGTGTGCCATTGTGAAACAGTGCGCTAGCGGTGGTTGTCCCGAGATAGGACGCTACGGACGCGCGTGGTCGTCCCCGAAATACCCTGCCTGGCGTCGCCGCCCGAGCCGCACCGAACACGGTGACAAAGTTCGGCGAACGCCGCGCCCTTGCGGCGGCCTGACGCACAACGCCGTTCAGCAAACACATTGCATACCGCCGCTCTTAGGCGTAAAGCGGCCTCCGTTAACTGATTGTTAACCAAAGCCTGCCCGTCGCCGAACGTCTCGATTCGGAGTGGCATGGCTTTTGGAAGGGGTGGGGCGAACCGTCAGGGGTGACGGGCCGTCCTGGGGACGGAAACGGGGTTGGGCAATGCAGAATTCTTCGAGGCCTTTGCGCGCGTCGGTCCGCCGGCTGAGCGGCGTCGTTGCGCTGATCGTATCCGCCGTCGCATCGCCGACCCTAGCAAAGCCTGTCGCTGACAACCTCGACGTGGGCAAGACGCTGAATGTCACCGTCACCGGCCGCATCGTCCCGCGCTGCGAGATCCAGGGCGGGGGCGACATCGACTTCGGCGAACTGACGGGGGGCGAGCGCGCCACGGCCCTGTTCGGCCTGGACTGCAACGTGCCGTTCGACCTGGGCGTCACCTCGGCGCGCGGCGGCCTGGCCCATGCGACCAAGCCCCAGGGCGAGGGTCCCTTCTCGGGCGTGCTGCCCTATGACGTGACCCTGACCGTCCCGACCCTGCGGCCCGAGCCGCGCACCGTCCGCGCCAGCTTCAGCAGCGTCGACCATACCGGCGTGCTGTCCAGCGGCGACGGCATCGCCGCCGGCGGCGGCAAGATCGAATTCCGCACGCGACAGCCCGCCGGGGCTGGACTGCTGGCTGGACAGTATTCGGAAACATTGACTGTGACGGTAACGCCGCGCGTCTGACTGTTTCCGTACACTTCGTCACAATACTGAAGAATTCAGTTTGGCTTATGCTGAAAGCAGAAATGGCCTATGCTTGACTTGAGTAAAAGTGCGTATTCGGCTTACTGGGGAATCGTTCCGAATTCATCCCTAACGGCGTTTTTTATTGTTGACTGACTTGTTAACCGGGCGTTAAGTTCCCGCCGATCGGACGGGGAGGGATGACCGCCCTGATCGACTTTTTTTCGCGAAATCCTTCGCTTGGAGAGACTGCTATGAAGAAGTTTGCTGCTCTGATGGCCGGCGTCGCCGCCATCGCCACCGCCGGCGCCGCCTCGGCCGACCCCATCTACCAAGGCTCGGCCACGGGCTCGGTCACCATTCCGTTCGTGGGCACCCTGTCGGGCACCAGCACCAACCCCTTCCTGGTTGGCGCGATCGACCTGATCGTGAACCCCGGCGTCAACAGCAACATCTCGCTGTTCACCGTCTCGGGCGGTTCGGCCGGCAACAACGGCCAAGCCATCGGCAACGACGGCGCGACCTTCACCCTGAAGGGCGCCGTGTCGACGGACTGCGCCTACTACACCGGCAACGCCTCGACCACGATCGACTTCGGCACCATCGGCATCTA
>NZ_LMOY01000012.1:0-157917 GCF_001423685.1 Brevundimonas sp. Leaf168
GGTATAGGGCGTCGGATCGCCGACCCGGGTGCAGGGCATGGCCACCGCACGGTCGGCCGGCAGCCAGTGGGTCCAGTCCTCGTAACCTGTCTTCAGCGCCCCTTCGATCAGCAGGCCGCGGAAGCCCGAACAGTCGATGAAGAAGTCCGCCCCAAGTTCGCGTCCGTCATCCAGTCGCACCGACTGGATAAAGCCGTCGCCGTCGCGCAGGCGCACGTCGGCGATCTTGCCCTCATGCCGCACCACGCCATTCGCCTCGGCGCGCTGACGCAGGAACCTGGCGTACAGGCCGGCGTCGAAATGGAAGGCGTAGGTCATCTGCGAGGCGGCGCCGCGCGGGTCGGCGTCAGGCCGGGTGAACCGGCCCATGCGCGCCGCCATGGTCGTGACGGAATAGGCGTCCAGGTCGTCGTCCAGCCCCGCCTTGTTCAGCCTCAGCCAATATTGGTGGAAGGAGGCGGCGTCGATGCGCGTGCCATAGGTTCCGAACGGGTGGAAATAGCTCCGGCCCTTCTGGAACCAGTCGTTGAACTGGATGCCCAGCTTGTAGGTGGCTTGAGTGGCGCGGACGAATTCGTTCTCGTCGATGCCCAGCAACTGGTTGAACAGCAGGATCGGCGGAATGGTCGCCTCGCCGACGCCAACCGTGCCGATAACCTCCGACTCGACCAACTCGACCTTCACAGTGCCGCGCGTGACATGCGCCAGTGCGGCGGCCGCCATCCAGCCGGCCGTGCCGCCCCCAACGATCAGAATACGCTTCAGCGGAGCAGGAGTCATCGGGCGTAACCGGTGAAGAGGGGAATGCTTGAGCAGATCGGCGGCTGCCTTTGTGATCAGTCGCGCGAACTGCAGGGCTTGTCGATCCTGGTTCTCTGACGGTGCGATACAAACCGGCGAAAAACGCGATCTAGCCTCGCAGTAAAGCCAGCCAGCCGTGTATCCATACATTCTGGAGAAAGACGATGGTGGGTGATGTAGGGTTCGAACCTACGACCCGCTGATTGAGAGAACCCGGCGCTTTTTGTCCTCGCCCCTGTCTGCAAGGCTTTCGCCGCAAAACGCCATGGGCGCGTGAGGGCTGTTGCGGGCGCTTTCGGTCGATCAAGTCACACGACGAATGTTCCCCTTGCGTTCACGTCCGCCCCGGCGCTACACCGCGCGCCGTCGGTGGCGCGATCAAGGGCCGGATCATGGGCAGGGACAACTGGACGCCGGAGCGCCTGACGCCGCGCGACGTGGTGGTGGATCGTCAGATCGTGGTCGCGGCCCGATGCTCGGGCTGTCTCTATACGGTGGAGCTGAACGTCTGGACCGTCGGCGCGCGCCTGGCGGACGATCCGTTTCAGATCATGCGCTTTCGCTGCCGCCGCTGCGGCGCCTACGCCACGTCGCTGGAGGTCGGCCGGCGCAACAACGTCCAGGGCGAAAAGCTGTTCACCATCCTGCTCAGGCCCCGCTTCTGGGACCAGGGCCATGACGAGAACCAGCAGGCGGCGCTCACGCGCCTGGCGCGGCGCTAGTCGCCAGCAGGGCAGGCCGCCCCATGGAAGGTGGCCAGTCGGTCCAGCTGGTCGGCGTTGGCGCCGAAGGCGGTCAGAATGCGGATGGCGGCGGCCCGCGCCTCGGGCGTCATGGTCCCCAGCACGGCGGCGGGAAATCCGGCCGGCCGGCGCGCGCACCGGACCAGCTCGGACGGCGGCTTGGGCGCCGGCGCCGTCACCACGCTGACGACCGGCGCGGGCGGCACGGCGTCAGCAGCCGTCCCCAGGCAACCCGCCAAGGTCGTTGAGAGCGCAAGCGAAGCCAAGCCCCACGCGATCGTTTTCGACTGCCGCATTCTCGGCCTCCATGTTGGCGACGGCGTCGGCCGCGCGTTTCGACATCGCGGCCGCCAGGGCCGCATCGGTCAGGTCCTTGCCCCGCTGCGCCTCGAAGGCGTCGATCAAGGCGTCCAGAGACCCCTGCTGGGTCTGGTCGTAATAGGCCTTCAGCACCACGACGCGGCCCAGGCAGCGCCGGCCCCAGTCGTCCTGGTCCGATCCCTGCGGCTGAAACGGCTCGCCCGCCGTGTCGCAGATCCGGTCCGCCTGGGTCAGCAACTGGGCGCGATCATCCTTGGCCTTTTCCAGCCAGAAATAGATCGCCGCCGCCCCGACCAGCACGACCAGCAGCGTCAGGAACTTTCGGTATTTCTTCAGGGCGGCGAGGAAGGACAGGGCGGCGGGCATCTCAGGCGGCCTCCGCCAGGCGCTTACGCAGGGCGAACCCTTCGAAGGCCCACAGCTTCCGGATCGCCTGCTCGCGGGCGAACTTGCGACCCAGCTCGGCATTGAAGTTCGCGGGCGAGGCGCAGGCGCTCTCGCCTGTGACCGTGAACCCGGACTTGGTGACCAGAACGCAAAGCGTCAGGCAGGCCAAGGCGTCCTCAGTCGTCTCGGAGTTCGCGTCGCCATGAGACGTAGTGACCGCCTCATTAGCGCGGATGTAGTGCTCGCTGGCGATGGAGCCTTCGAGATCTTCGAGCGTGACGCGAGGCGCGACCGCGACCTTTGCGGCTTCTGCGTCGGAGACTTTCAGAGCGTCTTCCATTTCATATTCCTCAGACTGTGCCGGGAAAGCGCCCAGCTCGCATGCCGCCTTGGGCGGTGATCAGGGGAACCTTTTCCGGTCCAGCTCGAAGTGCGGGCCGTCCTTCAGCGTCTTCCAGTCGCCGCCCCACACGATGGGCGTCCCCAGCTCCAGGGCGGCCTGTTTGAAGGCGGCGGCGATCTGCGGATAAAGCGGCCAGTCCCAGCGCACCTTGCCGCCGACGAGCGCGACCACGTCCACGGCGTGGCCGGTCAGGTGGCGGCTGTTCATCGTCTGCGTCGCCTTGGCGGCGAACAGCTCCTTTTGCCGGGCGACGGAGCGCAGGCCCTCGGTGATCTTGAAGTCGATCGGCGTCAGCTGGATCGCGCGCTCGACCACAGCGACCAACTCGGGCCGCACGCCGGTCAGCCGCGCGCGACTGGCTTTGGACAGGTTGAAGGTCACCCGCCTTCTCCTTCGGTTTTCAGGGGTTCGGCCGCCCGACGTCGGAACGGCAAGAAATCGGGCAGGGAGCGCAGCCCGCCGGACGCCCCGGCGATGGCCGCCTCGCGCAGCGGGGGCCAGGCCTTGAAGGCCAGGGTGCCGATCACGAAGCCGACAGCGTCGGTCAGCGGGTCCGCCCAGCCGAACACATGGCCGATGGCCGGCGCCAGGAAGGCGGCGCACAGCACCCCGACGGTCCATTGCGCCAGCCGGTCCTGCCAGCTCAGGCCCTTCTCCCACATCTGCGCCACCACGGCGCCCAGCGCGCCGGCCGCCAGCGGCTCAAGCCAGTGGCGCAGGCCGTCCCACAGCTCGACCAAGGCCGGCTTCATCGGGCGGCCCCGCAGGGCGGGTTCTGGAAGGGGCGCGTCTCATCCATGCGCCGATCATGTCGGCGCCGGGTGGGGGAGGGGACGAAGGGTTGCGTCCTCTCTGGGTTCGGATTAATTCTCGCCTAGGTGAGGGTCGCGGTTAGGATCCGCAAGCTCGTTTGATCCCAGCCACCCACGGGTGGTGTTTCTCAAGCTGTTCGACTGGCGCAGGTACCCGCCGGGAGGCGAAAAACAGGGAGCCGGTGGAAACCCGGCCCCTCACCGTTTTAGACCCATCCTGCCTTGTGAAGCGATCGCGCGATCTCCGCGCACGTCTCGGCGAATGGGAACTCCTCGCGCGGCAGCTTCCGGCTTCTATGCATGCGGATGAAGGATCCGGTCACATAGCCGTTGACCGTATAGCGACGCAGCCAACCCCCCAGCACCCGCTCAACCGTCTCCGCATCCTGCGCGGGCGCCGCCAGTAGGTCGTCAAAGGTCGGCATCTCGGCGAACCGCCACACGTTCGGGCAGTGGGAGAACCATATGTCCCCCATCAACACCGCCTTGCGACCCAGGCATGCCGCCTCGATGCAGGCCGTGCCGGTCTGCGATGCTGTGAAGGCTGCCTTGGTCATGAGCTCCAGTTGGAGCATGTCCATGTCGATCAGGCCAACATTGGGCAGCGAACGGATGGCTCGGTAAAGGTAGGCGGATCGACCCCTCGCACCGCCCATGTTGGGCGAAAACTGCGAGTAGTGCTCCTTCACATAGATCGGCACGTGGAGCGGCACCTTGGACCGGAGCGCCGCGATCGCGTCGTACACATTGTACCAGACGCCGCCGTCCGGGTTGCTTGTCTTCTCAGGCTCATAGTGCAGCGGGAAATAGACGAAGGGCTCATCCAGATCCGGCGTCAGCGCCAGTTGCTCGTATTCGAAACGCTGGAGCGACAGGAGGTCCAGCTTGTAGGCCAGCCATGCCTCGCTCTCTGATTGATCCATATCGACGCGGAAGCGAACGCTCGGGTTGTCTTCGAGGATGTCCGTGGAGATCACCCGGTAGGAAGCGGCCGCCCGTGGCGGATTGTGCAGATCGACGGCCAGCCCTTGGCGTCGGTAGTGGCCGAACCGACCAAAGGCCGCCTCGGGCGCTTCGGACTCCGCGTCCTTCGCCTTCTGGGCCTTCATGTACGAGGGTTCGATCGTGCCGTAGTCGGCGCCCTGGAACTTGGACACGTAGGCCTTCAGGTCGCCCAGGCGGTCGTTCTTCACGTCCTGATCAGTCTCGGTTTCGAGGAAGCCGTCCTCGAAGTCCGTTGCGAGATACGTTAGGTCGGTCTGCGGCACCTCGCGCAGGTGGAGCGTCTTGACCTCCAGCATCCTACACACCCCGAACAGCACCATGGCGGCTGGCACGTGGGGGCTGTGGGCGCTGATCACCAGGTGCGGCTTCTTGGCCTTTACCTTGGCGTAGAAGTGGAAAAACAGCGCATAGAACAGAGCCTCACGGTCGGTGTACCGAAACACCCCGATGATGTCGTTCCGGTCCATCATCTTGATGGACTGATCTTTGAGACGGCGGAACGGCTCGGAGTTGAGCATATCGGCTGGAGGGGCGTGCTTGCCGGGGGGCATCAGGAACGGCGCGCCCTTGTTGAACCGCCAGTAGTCGTAGAGTTCGCACTTGGGCCAGCGCTTCTGCACGTCGAGAAGTTCGGCCGCATACCCCATCCACATCACGGGCCGAACGCCATAGGGCTTCAGTGCACGTGACAACTGGAGCAGGGTTCCCCGCTTCACGTCGATGAAGATGGCGCGCTTCTTGGGCGCGATCGGGGCAACCGTGGCGTCTGACATGATCCCCGGTTAGCTGAACCTCCACAGGGTCGCAATCGTGCCTAGGCGTTGTCTGACCAAGATATCTCATACCAGCAGTTGTTGGCGGCTTGGTACTGCAGCGTCAGCCGCTTATTCGGGTGGCTTAACACTCGGGTGGCGGGGAGAAGGATGTTAGCTGTTGCGGCAATCGTCGGGACGCGCGAGGACGCTGAAGAGCGCAGCACGAGTATGTCTCCGTCGACAAAGGTGCCAGCGATGCTCGTAACGGTCTGGCTCGCAGCTCCCCCAAAAGTTTCAATGGCAGTGTAGGTCCCGGTCGGCGATAGCGCGCCACCAGAAGCCATCGTGGCGACGCTCAGAGTGCCGATATTCAGGAACGTCGGCCGAACGCGCTGGGCATAGATATCCCGCACGCGAAGGCTCGTTGATGTCATAAGACAGCGTGATCGCAGGGGTCCAATGACCCGCCTGACCCAAGCGCCACTTGGTGGTCGGAACCCCACCAACGCCTGTACCGAAGGCGAGGCCCGTCTCACCGCTCGACGCGTTCTCCGCGAAGGCGTCGATAAATGCGCGAATGCCGGGCGTGCTGCCGCCCGTCGTGTGATGGGAACCCTGATCGGCTGGGCGCACGCCGCCCTGCTGTTCGTCCTGAGCCGAAAGGCCCTGCTTCATGACTGACGTCTTCATCGCCGAAGTCCGCCGCTCCCTGCGCGCCGCCCTGTTCCAGAAGCTGCGGCCCTACGGCCTGTCCCAGGACGACGTGACCCAGCTGGTCGCGGCCGCGACGACCAGCGCCATGGCCGTCGCGGACTTCCCGCCCTGGCTGACGCCGCCGCCCTGGCCGCCCCGGTGGCCCAGGCGCTCCGCGCCGTCGCGCCGGACAACGCCGCCCTGACAACCTACGACACGGGGCTTGATCGCCTGCCCGCGAAGATCCGTCGTCTGAGCGAACCGCCCGAGGTCTGAACCATGGCCAAGAAACCCGCCAAACCCACCCGCCGCCAGCGCCCGCACGGCGTCCTGCCCGCCGGCTTCACCTGGCGCGCCGATGCTCAAGGACGGGGCCGCCCCCGCTGGATCCCGTCGCCCACCCGCCGCGCCGAGGGCTGGAAGCCGGTCGATCTGGCGACGATGTCCGGCCGGACCAAGACCTGGCTGTCCAAGGGCGACGCCATCGCGCGCTGCGAGGCGATCAACGCCGCCGTCCTGGCCTGGACGGTGCGCGGCGACCTGGTCCCGTCGAACATGGGCGCCTTCGCCCCGGCCGGATCGCTGGACGCCTCGGCCCCGTCGCCGTCCCAGATCGCGGACCGCCGCAGCATCGGCGCCCTGGCCGACGCCTGGCTGGCCAGCCCGGCCTTCACCCTGCCCAAGGCGCAGGGGGGTCTGTCGGACGCGACCAAGGGCGACTATCGCCGCAAGCTCAACCGCCTGTTTGAAGCCATCGTCGAGGATGACGCGGCGATCAAGGTCCAGGCCCTGCGCAACTTGCCGATCGACACCCTGGCCGCGCCCGAGGAGGAGGGCGACGACTTCCCCCTGGAGCAGGCCTACCAATGGCTGATCCAGAACGCCGGCCACAACGTGGCCCACGGCGTGCTTCAGGTCGCCTCGATCTGGCTGTCCTGGTGCTGGGAGAAGAAGCGGATCAAGGCGCTCAGCGCCAATCCCGTGCGCCTGATCGACCGCGCCACGCCCGAGGGGCGCATCCGCGTCGGCCGGGTCGAGGAAATCTCCGCCCTGGTCGCGGCGGCCGACGCCATGCCCGGTCACGCCTTCATCGCCGACGCCCTGTTGCTGGCGCTGGATCTCGGCTGGAGCTTGACAGACATCCTCAAGCTGGACTGGCGGCGCGTGGTCCGCTCGGCCGACGGTCAATGGCGCGTCACCCGCAACGCGCGCCAGAAGACCGGCGTCACCGGAACCGGCATCCCCTTCATGGCCATCGGCGCGGCCCGCCTGGATCGGATGGTGGCGCGCAACGCCGCCCAGGCCGTGACCGGCGTCTGGCTGATCGGCAAGAACCCGGCGGCGATCAAGCCGATGACGGGTCGCGTCTTCAACAACTACTGGAACGCGGTGCGCGACCGCGCGGCGGCCGACGCGCCGGGCCTCAAGGTCGGCGACGGCCTGGACGGATCGGAACACGCCGGGCCGTTCAACTTCATGGACGCGCGCGACACCTTCATCACCCTGGCGCGCGAGGCGGGCCTGTCGGTCGAGGAAACCTGTTCGCGGTCCCAGCACCAACCGACCCGCGTCCACGCCGTCTGGCAGAAACACTATGGCGTCATCACCCCGCTGACCGCCGCCGCCGGCGCCCGCAAGATGGACCTCCACCTGACCGGAACCGGCTGGACCAAGGCCCTGACCTGACGCCCGACGACACCCGCGAAACGACGAAAGGCCCCGGCATCCACCGGGGCCTTTTTCATGTCGTCCGACGCCGTCGCCGCGCGGTCCAAGTCACACGTGTGACTTTCACAAAGTCACAAATCCGGTCCGCCGCGACGGTCCTGGGTGCGTCTAACGTGTTGAATAATGGGGAAAGACGATGGTGGGTGATGTAGGGTTCGAACCTACGACCCGCTGATTAAGAGTCAGCTGCTCTACCAACTGAGCTAATCACCCGACCGATCGTCTGCGTCTTCGGGGGCGAGGCCTTGCCGAAGGGCGCTCCTACTACCCAGAGGTTCGGGGGTTGGCAAGCGCTTTCGCAAACTTTCTGCGACGGAGTATGGTCCCCGTGGAATCAGTCGCGGCAAGCGGCGGGGGAGCAAACATCATGGCCTTCTGGAACCGGCGTCGATCAATCGACACCATGATGGCGCCGCACGACGGACCGCGGCTGAAGCCGACGTTGAGTTGGCCGCACCTGCTGGCCTTGGGCGTTGGCGCCATCGTCGGCACCGGCATCCTGACGCTGATCGGCGTGGGCGCCGGGCTGGCGGGGCCGGCCGTGTTGATCAGCTTCGGCCTTGCGGGCCTGGTCTGCGCCTGCGCGGCCCTGGCCTATGCCGAACTGTCGACCATGATGCCGACGGCGGGCAGCGCCTACACCTATTCCTATGCGGTGCTGGGTGAGTTGATCGCCTGGATCGTGGGATGGAGCCTGATCCTGGAATATTCGCTGGTCGTCAGCGCCGTGGCGGTGGGCTGGTCCGGCTATGCGGTCGGTTTCCTGAGCGGGCTGGGGATCGATCTGCCGACGGCGCTGGTCGCCGGGCCGCATGGGGGGGGCATCATCAACCTGCCGGCCGTGGCCATCATTGGGGTGGTGACGGGCCTGCTGCTCTTGGGCACCAAGGAGAGCGCGACGCTGAACGCGGTGCTGGTCCTGATCAAGATCGCGGCGCTGGTGGTCTTCGTCGCTATCGCCCTGCCGGCGTTCAAGCCCGAGCATTTCACGCCCTTCATGCCCAACGGCTTCGGCGCGCCCTTCGTCCAGACCGGGGTGATGGCCGCGGCGGCGATCATCTTCTTCGCCTTCTATGGTTTCGACGCGATCTCGACGGCGGCGGAGGAAACCAAGAAGCCTGAGCGTGACCTGGCCATCGGCATCGTCGGCTCCATGCTCATCTGCACGGCGCTATATCTGGTCGTCGCGGCGGCAGCCATCGGCGCGCGGCCGGTCGCAACCTTCGCCAGCAGCCCCGAGCCGCTGGCCCTGATTCTGCGTCAGATGGGGCAGGGGACGGCGGCCCAGTGGATCGCCGCTGCGGCGGTGATCGCGCTTCCGACCGTCCTGCTGGCCTTCCTTTTCGGGCAAAGCCGCATCTTCCTGGGCATGGCGCGCGATGGCCTGCTGCCGCGTCGCCTGGCCAAGGTATCGAGCCGGGGCGTGCCGGCGGTGGTGACGGTGTTCACCGCCATCGTCGTGGCGATTCTGGCGGGGTTGTTGCCGCTGGACGAACTGGCGTCGCTGGCCAACGCCGGGACGCTGGCGGCCTTCTGCTCGGTCGGGGTTTGCCTGATCGTGCTGCGCATCCGCGAGCCGGGTCGCAAGCGGGTGTTCAAGGCGCCGCTATGGCCGGTCGTTGGAGCGGTCAGCGTGATCGGATGTATCGTCTTCTTCCTGAGCCTGAAGCCGGTGACGCAGATCGGTTTCGTGGTCTGGAACGTGGTCGGCGTGGCGATCTATCTGCTGTGGTCCTCGCGGAACTCCCGCCTTGCCAAGGGTGAGGAGACGGCGGCCTGATGGCGTTGCGTGATCTGACGGGCGCCGTCGATTTCGCCGTGCTGAACGGCATGACGGGCGGGGACGACGCCGTCAATGAGGAGGTGTTGGGCCTGTTCGTCAATCAGGCCGGCCTGTGGTCCGTCATGCTGGATCCCAAGGTCGAGGGCTGGCGCGACGGGGTCCATACGATCCGAGGCGCGGCGGCGGGCATCGGCGCGCGAGACCTGGCGGCGATCTGCGCCGAGGCGGAAGCGGTGGATCAGAAGCTGGCCGCGCCGGCGGTTGAGCGGGTGCGCGATGCTCTGCAAGCGGCGCTGGCCGATGTCGCGGCCTATCGGCACGAACTGATGCTGCGCGGTCTCAAGGGCTGAGGCGAAGCGGATGAAATTGCACTGCACTCCGAAAACGCGTGCAAAATACAAGAAAGTGCAATTTCGGCAGGCGAGGCGCGTCGCGATGTCAAAGACCGGACGCCCATTATACGGCGCCCTGAAAGAGCGGCGGGGTGGTTGACGCTGCTGCGATCTAATCGGTTCAAACTAGGCCGAACTTTTTTCGCGGATAGGATGGCAGGCGTGCGCCGTCCTAGCTGCGAGTCCGGTCGTAGGTGGCGAACTCGTGGGCGATGCAGCGGTCGATGAGCAGGCGCCAGACGGGTTCGGCGATGTCGGGCGACAGGTTGTGGGCCTCGGCCGAGACCAGCACCTTGGCGACCACGTCGTCGATGCGGGCCTGGTCGAAGACGGCGTCGCGGTCGGGCTTGATGCGGGCGGCGGCGTCCATGTAGCGCTGGCGCTCGGCCAGCAGGGCGACCAGAGCGCGGTCCAGGGCGTCGACGCCCTGACGGACTTCGGCCATCGACTGGCATTCGGCGGGATCGACGCGCGCATCGACGGCGACAAGAGCAGGCTTTGACATGGGCGTCGGGTTAGCGGGTCAGGCGGCCCAAGCCAAGGCCGTCAACCAACGAAGGCCCGCTCCAGCACATAGTCCGCCGGTTCGGCGTTGGAGCCTTCCTTCAGGCCATAGGTCTCCAGCAGTTCGCCGGCTTCCTTGATCATGGCCATGGAGCCGCACAGCATGGCGCGGTCGCGGGCGGGGTCGAACCCTTCGGGCAGGCCCAGGTCCCGGAAGAAGTCGCCGGACTTGATGCGGTCGGTAATCCGGCCCGGCGTCTCGAACGCTTCGCGGGTGACCGTCGGATAGTAGGTCAGCTGGGCCTTGGCCTCGTCGCCGATCAGGGGGTCGTCGTGAATTTCCCGCGTGAAGAAGTCGCGATAGGCCAGGTCGGCGACGCTGCGAACCGTGTGGATCACATAGACATGGCCGAAGCGGGAATAGGTCTCTGGATCGCGCGCGACGCTGAGCCAGGGCGCCAGACCCGTTCCCGTGCCGATCAGGAACAGGCGCTCGCCGCCGGTCAAGGCGTCTAGCACCAGCGTGCCCGTCGGCTTCTTGCCCATCAGGACGGTGTCGCCGGGCTGGATTTTCTGCAGGCGCGAGGTCAGGGGGCCGTCGGCGACCTTGATCGAGAAGAACTCCAGCTCCTCGGCCCAGCAAGGGCTGGCGATGGAATAGGCGCGCAAAACAGGCTTTCCGCCGTCTTCGCCGGGCAGGCCGATCATCACAAACTCGCCCGAGCGGAAGCGGAAGTCCTCGGGCCGTTTGACGCCGAAGCTGAACAGGCTGTCGGTCCAGTGGCGCACCCACAGAACCTCCAGCTCGTTAAACGGACTGGCTTTCACGGGGGCGGGGGAGAGGGCGGCGTCTGTCATCGTGCGTCTCTCTAATCTGAGAACCCCTCGCAGGGAAGGACAAGCCTTTCACACGGCGACGACATTTCCTCGTGACGGCTTGCAGAAGCACCGCTAGCGTCCCAACCCATGCGCACCCTTCTTCTCGCCTCGACCATCCTCCTGTCCGCCAGTTCGGCGCTTGCGCAGGAGACGCCCTCCAACATCCTGACGCCCGAGCGGGTGTTTTCCAGCCCCAGCCTGAACGGGCCGGTGGCCAAGGGGGTCAGCCTGTCGCCTGACGGCCAGTTGGTCGCCTTCCTGCGCTCGCGCGAGGACAATGTGGATGTGCAGGACCTGTGGGCCGCGCCGACGGGTGAGGGCGAACCCTACAAGCTGATCGACGCACGGGCGCTGGTTCCCGACGCCGGCGAACTGTCGGAGGCCGAAAAGGCCCGGCGCGAGCGGATGCGGATCAGTGCGCGCGGCGTGGTCGAATATTCTTGGGATCAGCAGGGCCGCTACATCCTGGCGCCGCTGGAAGGCGACATCTTCCTGGCGAACCGGGCGGACGGCAAGGTGCGCCGCCTGACCGAGACGCCCGCCGACGAGATCGACGCCAAGGTATCGCCCAAGGGCAGCTATGTCTCCTATGTCCGCGACCAGAACCTGATCGTCTATGACTTGGCCAGCGGCAAGGAGACGCCGATCACCGACGACGGCGCGGGTCTGATCACCTGGGCTACGGCCGAGTTCATCGCCCAGGAGGAGATGGATCGCGACACCGGCTACTGGTGGAGCCCCGACGAGCGCTACATCGCCATGACGCGTGTGGACGAAAGCCCGGTCGATATCGTGCCGCGCTTCGAGATCACCGGCGGCGGCGCGACGATGGTGGAGCAGCGCTATCCTCGCGCAGGCCGACCCAATGCGGTGGTCGAACTGTATGTGCGCGACCTGCAGGGCGGGGGCCGGGTCAAGGTGGACCTGGGATCCAATACCGACGTCTATCTGGCGCGGGTGAACTGGTCCGGCGACGGCAAGACACTGTATGTCCAACGCCAGTCTCGCGACCAGAAGACTTTGGATCTGCTGAGCGTCGATCCGACGACCGGCGCGTCACGCGTGATCCTGAGCCAGAAGGCGCAGGCCTGGGTCGATCTGAACGACGACTTCCGCGTCATGTCTGACGGCCGGTTCATCTGGTCCAATGAGGATTCGGGCTGGCGGCACCTGTATCTGTACGACCGTAACGGGCGACGGCTGCGGGCCATCACGCGCGGCGACTATCCGGTCAAACATCTGGACGGCGTCAACGAACAGACCGGCGATGTCTATTTCACCGCCTCGATGCGCGACGGCAAGGAGCTGCCGATCGAGCAGCAGATGTTCCGCGCCAACCTGAACCGCACGGTCGATCCGGTCGCGGTGACGCCGGGCGGCGGCTGGTGGACGGTGTCGGTTAACGGGCCGGCGACGGCCTATGTCGGCAACTATTCGGACCCGGCGACCCCGACGCAGTCGGCGCTGTACCGCATCGACGGCACGCGCGTGCGCTGGATCCAAGAGAACAAGCTCGACGCCAGCCATCCGTTCGCCCCTTACGTCTCGCGCCTGCGCACGCCTGAGTTCGGCACGATGCAGAGCCATGGTCAGACCCTGGTGTGGCGCATGACCACGCCGCCGGACTTCGATCCGTCCAAGAAGTATCCGGTGGTGATGCAGGTCTACGGCGGCCCCGGCACCGGGGCAGGCGTGCAGAAGAGCTGGCAGCCGCTGACCAACCAACTGCTGACCGAGGCGGGCTACATCGTCTTCCGCGTCGACAATCGCGGCGAGGGTGACCGGTCGCAGGCGTTCGAGACCAGCATCTATCGCCGTCTGGGCATTCCGGCGGTCGAGGATCAGGCCCAGGCCGCGCAATGGCTGAAGACCCTGCCTTACGTCGATGCCGACCATATCGCGGTGATGGGCTGGAGCTTCGGCGGCTTCCTCAGCCTGCTGACCCTGACCGACAAGGACGCCAGCCTAGCCTCGGCCCTGGCGGGCGCGGCGCCGACGGAATGGAGCCTGTACGACACCCACTATACCGAACGGTACATGTCCACGCCCCAGGCCAATCCGGAGGGCTATGCCGCCACCGACGTCCTGCCGCGGCTGGATGACATGACGGGGCGGCTGCTGCTGCTGCATGGGATGGCCGACGACAACGTCATCTTCGGCAATGCGACGCGCGTCATCGACGCCTTGCAGGCCAAGAGCGTGCCGTTCGAGATGATGCTCTATCCCGGCCAGCGGCACGGTGTCCGCGGCGATCCGAGGCAACTGCAACAATGGCGCACCTATCTCGACTTCCTGGACCGCACGATCGGCAAGCGGGCCGAACCCAAGGCCGACTGATTCTGGCGGCTGCGGTCGCGCTGGCCCTTGCGGGCTGCGCGACCGGGCAGGGCGCCTATCCGCCTGCATCCGCCGTGGTCGCGGCGGGGCGGGCCAACGACAGCGCCCATTCGGTGCTGGTCTGGACCGCGACATCGCCGTCTCGGGGCGTGTCGGGGATTTCCGGCATGCCGATTCTGCTGAAGGATAATATCGAGACGGCGGACATGCTGACCACCGCCGGATCGTTGGCGCTGGCGAACAATGCGCCGGGACGGGACGCGCCGCTGGTCGGGCGACTGCGCGCCGCAGGAGCCGTGATCGTCGGCAAGACCAATCTGTCGGAATGGGCCAATATCCGGTCGTCGGACTCGATGAGCGGCTGGAGCGCCGTCGGTGGCCAGACGCTGAACCCCTATGATCCCGCGCGCACGCCCTGTGGATCGTCGTCCGGCAGCGGGGCGGCGGTGGCGCTGGGGCTGACGCCCGTCGCCATCGGAACGGAGACGGACGGGTCGATCACCTGCCCGGCGTCGGTCAACGGCGTGGTCGGGTTCAAACCGACTGTGGGCCTGGTCTCGCGCACCTACATCGTGCCGATCAGCCATTCGCAGGACACCGCCGGGCCGATGGCGACGACCGTCAGGGATGCGGCCAGGGTGCTGACGGTCATCGCCGGGTCCGATCCGGCCGATCCGGCGACGGTCGAGGCCGATGCGCGCAAGATCGACTACGCCGCCGGGCTGGACGCCAACTCGTTGCGCGGCGCGCGGATCGGGGTGATGCGGTTCCTGAAAGGCTACACGCCCGAAACGCAGGCGGTGTTCGAGCAGAACCTGAAGGCCTTGCGCGACGCCGGCGCCGTGCTGGTCGATCTGCCCGAGGGACCGGACGGCCGGGTCATAGGCGCGGCCGAGTTCAAGGTGCTGCTCTATGAGCTGAAGCACGATCTGAACGCCTATCTGGCCTCGACGGACCCGGAGCAGGTCCGCACCCGCACCCTGGCCGACGTCATCGCCTTCAACGCCGCCGAACCGCGCGAGACGGTGCTGTTCGGTCAGGACATCTTCGAGCGCGCCCAGGCGATGGGCGATTTGACGGACGCTGACTATCTGGAGGCGCGCGCAACCTCGCTCAGACTGGCGGGGCCGGAGGGCATCGATCGACTGATGAGGGAGAATGGCGTGATCGCCCTGATCGCGCCCACCACGTCGCGCGCCTGGACCAACGATCCCAAGGACGACGACGATATGCAGGGATCGGCCAGCCGACTGGCCGCCGTCGCCGGCTATCCGCACCTGACCGTGCCGATGGGCTTTGATCGGGGAATGCCCGTGGGAATCAGCTTCCTTGGCGGGAAGTGGGACGATGCGCGCATCCTTTCGCTGGGTTACGCCTTCGAACAGATGACCCAGGCCAGACGGCCGCCGCCTGGCGTTTGACGCTGACATCCTTTGGGGCGGCCGCTGAGAGTGCGGCATGTGCAAATTTAGCCTCAACGTCATATCGACGATCGCAGCATGAGCGATCTGATCGCCAATATCGTCGGCTCGGCGGCTGCGATCTGCTCGATCACCAGCTTCGCGCCTCAGGCGGTCAAGATTTGGAAGGAGCGCGACGCGTCATCGGTCAGCTTGAAGACCTATTCCCTGACCGTGACCTGTTTCGTGCTTTGGGTCGTCTATGGGATCATGACGAAGGCCTGGCCTGTCACGGTCGCCAACGCATGCGCCCTGGTGATGGCGTCCGGCGTGCTGGTGATGAAGTGGCGATTCCGCGACGGCGATCCCGACAAATAAAGGTTTGATCCTGATCAAGGCGCGCTGGCGCGATAGGGCTCAGAAGGGCGGCAGAGGAGATTTCCAATGCCGCAATCCGCTGTTCCCTTCGTCGCCGCTATCGTGACGGCGTTCGCCTTCTTCATCGTCGCGCTAGGCGCAGCCAGCCTGTATTCCAGCTCCGCTGACGAGAAGTGACCGAGCTTTCCCCGACGTGATCTTGGCGCCCCCGCCGATGCGGGCTAACCCATAGTTCACAACGTCCAACAGGGAGACGCCCCCAATGCCCGATCTCGCACAAGTCACCGAACACATCCGCGGCGCCGTCGGCGACAACTCCGGCCTCGGCAAGACCGTCAAGCTCGACCTCGGCGACGAGGGCAAGATCTACATCGATGGCGCCTCCACGCCCAATACGGTCACCAACGAAGACAAGCCCGCCGACGCCACCGTCTCGATGAAGTGGGATGACTTCATGGCCCTGTCGGAAGGCAAGCTGGACCCGATGATGGCCTTCATGCAGGGCAAGCTGAAGATCGCCGGCGACATGATGATCGCCCAGAAACTGGCTCCGCTGCTGAAACGCTGATGCCGGTCTGAACGACCAGTTATGGCGGCGCGGCTCCCGACCAGGGGCCGCGCCGTTTTCGTATCGAGCGTCCGGCAGAGGCGCGAACGGGAAAGAGGAAACGACATGGACTTCAAACACTCCGACCGCGCCCTGGATTGGCACGCCCGCGTCCGTCGCTTCCTGGACGAGCAGGTCATCCCGCGCGAAGCCGAATATTTCGCCCAGGTGCGCGAGGATTCGAACCGTCAGCCGCCGGTCATGGAGACGATGAAGGCGGCCGCGAAGGAAGCCGGACTGTGGAACATGTTCCTGCCCGGCGAACACGGGGCGGGTCTGACCAATCTGGAATACGCGCCGCTGGCCGAGATGATGGGGCGGCATCTGTGGTCGGCCGAGGTGTTCAACTGCAACGCCCCCGACACCGGCAATATGGAGGTGCTCCATATGTACGGGAACGCCGAGCAGCAAGCCCGCTGGCTGAAGCCCCTGATGGCCGGCGAAATCCGTTCGGCCTTCCTGATGACCGAGCCTGAGGTCGCCTCATCCGACGCGACCAACATCCAGACCCGGATCGAGCGAGATGGCGATCACTATGTCATCAATGGCCGCAAGTGGTGGTCGACCAATATGGGCCATCCCAATCTGGCCGTGACAATCGTCATGGGCAAGACCGACCCTGACGCCGCATCCCACGCCCAGCAGTCGCAGATCATCGTGCCGGCCGACACGCCTGGCTTCCGCGTCGAGCGGATGCTGTCGGTGTTCGGCTATGACGAAAAGCCGATCGGCCATGCCGAGGTCGTGCTGGAGAACGTCCGCGTGCCGGTCGAGAACTTGATCGCGGGCGAGGGCAGGGGCTTCGAGATCGCTCAGGGGCGGCTTGGCCCGGGCCGTATTCACCACTGCATGCGCACGATCGGTGCGGCCGAGCGGGCGCTGGAGCTGATGGTGACGCGGCTGCTGAACCGGACGGCGTTCAAGAAACAATTGGCCGAGCATTCGGTCTGGGAACAGCGCGTCGCGGAGGCGCGCACCAACATCGAGATGTGCCGCCTGCTGGTGCTGAAGGCCGCCTGGATGATGGATCAGGCGGGAGCCAAGAACGCCCGCTCCGAAATCGCCCAGATTAAGGTCGCCGCGCCGAAGATGGCTTTGCAGATCATCGACGACGCCATTCAGGCGTTCGGCGGCGCCGGTGTCTCGGGCGACACGCCTTTGGCCGAGCTTTACGCGGGTGTCCGCACCTTGCGCATCGCCGACGGCCCGGACGAAGTCCATAATCGCACCATCGCGCGGTTGGAATACGCCAAACATGGCGGCCGCCCGATGCGCTGATATGTGATCCCAAACGCCAAGTGCTTGGGAACCTTGGCCTTGTTGGTGCGTTTGTTCGGCACTGACAAGGCGCTGGGGCTGGTGTCGGACGGGACAGCTGACATGAATGCGCGCTCCGAGCCCGACCCGCGGGTTGCGTCAGACGTGGCGCGGTTCAAGTCTGTTCGCGCGCGCATGATCGCTCTGGCTGAAGGTTTGTCTGCCGAGGATCTGTCACCTCAGTCGATGGCGGATTGCAGCCCAGGGAAATGGCATCTGGCGCACACCAGCTGGTTTTTCGAGGCGATGATCCTGTCGTCCGATCCCGGATACCAGCCCGTCGATCCGCGTTTTCAGCAGCTGTTCAACTCCTACTATGAGGCTTTGGGCGAGCGGGTCAGGCGGGACCAGCGCGGGCTGATGACTCGCCCCTCCGTCGATGAGGTCCTGGCCTATCGCCGAGAGATCGACCGCCGGATGGTCGCCTGGCTGGCGCAGGGCGAGACCAGCGGCCATCAACGCTATCTGTTCGAGCTGGGTCTGCACCACGACCAGCAGCATCAAGAGCTTTTCCTGATGGATGTGCTGAACCTGATGTCGCGCTCTCCGCTCGACCCCGCCGCCTATGAGATCGAGCCCAGAGCCGAGGCGCTTCAAAACACGCGCGTTGGAACGGTGGCGTTCGACGCCGGTCTGGTGACGATCGGCCACGACCAATCGGGCTTCGCCTTCGACAATGAGGGGCCGGCGCACCGTGTGTGGCTGGAGCCGTTCGCTCTGGCTGCGGATCTGGTGACGAACGGCGACTGGATCGCCTTCATCCAGGATGGCGGCTATTCGCGTTCCGAGCTGTGGCTGTCGGACGGCTGGGCGACGGTCAAGGCCGAGGGCTGGACCGCGCCGCTGTATTGGCGTTTGGCGGATGGCGACTGGACCGTGATGGGTCTGACGGGGCGTAAACCTGTCGATCCTGCTGCGCCGGTTCGCCACATCAGCTTTTATGAGGCCGACGCCTTTGCCCGTTGGGCCGGCAAGCGACTGCCGTCCGAGGCGGAATGGGAACATGCCGCCGCCTTTTCACCTGATGCGTTCTCCAACCTGGCTGGCGAAGTGTGGCAGTGGACGTCCAGCGCCTATGCGCCCTATCCCGGTTTTCAGCCGACGCCGGGCACCGCCGCCGAATACAACGGCAAGTTCATGGCCAATCAGATGGTGCTGCGAGGCGGATCGTTCGCCACGCCGCCGGGCCATGACCGCATCACCTATCGCAACTTCTTCTATCCCCAACAGAGGTGGGCCTTCATGGGTTTGAGACTGGCTGAAGATCGGACCGTGGCGCGAGACGCCGCAGCGGACGACGCCCAAACCGCCGCCTTTCGAAAGGATATGATCGAAGGGCTGTCGCGTGCGCAAAAGGCCGTGCCGCCGAAGTGGTTCTATGACGCGGACGGGTCACGTCTGTTCGAAGACATCACCGTGCTGCCCGAATACTATCCGACCCGGCAGGAAATGGCGCTGTTGCGCGATCGCGCAGCAGAGTTGACGGCCGACTTTGGCCCCGACGCGGTGCTGGTCGAATTCGGATCCGGCGCCAGCGAGAAGACGCGGATTTTGTTAGACGCCGCCACCGACCTCGGCGCCTACGTTCCGCTCGACATCAGCGAGAGTGCTCTGATGGACGCCGCTATTCGCGTCCGTGCTGATTATCCAAACCTGCGCGTGCAGCCAGTTCTGGGCGACTTCGAACATCTGGCCCCGCTGCCCGACGATCTTCCGTCGGGGCGACGGATCGGCTTCTTCCCCGGCTCGACCATCGGCAATCTGCAACCGGATGAGGCCGAGCAATTCCTGGCGGCGGCGCGTCGGATGCTAGGAGAGGGGGCGTTGTTCATTCTGGGCGTCGATCTGGTCAAAGATCCTGCAATCCTGGTCGCCGCCTATGACGACAGCCAAGGCGTCACGGCGGCCTTCAATCGCAACGTTCTGATCCGCGCCAATCACGAGTTGGATGCTGATTTCGATGTGGACGCCTTTGTTCACCGCGCCGTGTGGAACCCGGACGCCTCGCGCATGGAAATGCATCTGCAAGCGATTGCGCCGACGACCGCGCACATCGGAGATCGGACATTCCGCTTCATGACCGGCGAGACGATCCACACCGAAAGCTCGCGCAAGTTCACCCCTGAATCGATCCAGACTATGGCGGCCGCCGCCGGCTGGACGGTTGTCCGCATCGATACCTCTCCGGCGCCGAGCGTCGCCTTGGCGGTCCTGCGCGCCTGAGCCGAATGCGCGGCTGATCGCGGCCAAGAAAAAGGGCGGCGCATCGATCGATGGGCCGCCCTTGTTTTGTATCGAGTTCCGCCGACTATTGCCCGTCGGCGGCGTCCGCGTCTTTCTTGGTTCCGTGCGACGCTTCTCCACCCTTGCGGCCCGCCTGTGCGGCGAGGCTGCGGTCTTGGGAGAAGCTGCGTTTTTCGCTGGGGACGCTTGCGCCCCCTTTGCGCGCGATTTCGCGCTGACGTTCGGGATCCATGGAGGCAAAACCTCGCTTGGAAACGCCGGAGGGGCGTGTGGGTTGGCTGTCCATCGTGTTCCTTTCAGTGCTGCCGTTGCGCTTGCTGAAGTGAACCCAGTGACTCGGTGACGGTTCCGTCGGGAACTCCGTTTTACTGTCGCGATCCTCAAGGGCTCGTGAGTTTGACTTTACCCAGCACCGTAAGGCCGCGAATCACCTTCGCCGCCACCATCCGGTTCCATCGGTGGAACTTCATCGGGCGTGTCTGAAGGCTGTATTTCCGGCTGCTGCGCCGGCTCAGGCTGGATCTCGGGTTGCGGCGTGGTCGGAGTGGGTTCGATATAGGTCATGAGCGGCTCCTTGTGCGATCAACCAACGCACCCTGATCGCCCGCGTTCAAAAAGGAACCATGGGTCGCAACACCGGTTTGTTCAGCGAACCACGGAGATCGAGATGACCAACACCCCAATAAGCGCGACATCACCCGACGACATCGTCCTGGAGGACGATGATCTGACCCAACGTCTGGACCGACAGGCCGACGCAATTCTTGCCCAAGGCGAGGGCCGCAGCTTTGGCAAGACCACGTCGGTCCGTCAGGCCGTCAGAGAAGATGCGGGCCTGGTGCGTGAGAAGATTTCCGGACGCGTCCATCGCGTGCAGGAAGACATTCAGGACAATCCGATGAAGGCCACGCTCTATGCGTTGGGTATCGGCGTCATCATCGGCATGATCCTGCGCCGATAAGCCACACGATCAGCAGGCTCAGGCAGGCCCCGACGGCTCACGCTGGATCGGGGCCTGTCGCATTGCAGCGTCAGACACGAACGGATTGGTCCGTCGCTCTTCGCCAAAGGTGGAGATCGGCCCGTGGCCCGGCACAAAGGTGACGTCGTCGCCCAGCGGCCAGAGCTTTTCGATCACCGAGCGGATCAGTGCGGGCGGGTCGCTCATCGGGAAGTCGGTGCGACCCACCGAACCCTTGAACAGAACGTCGCCGACCTGAGCGAATCGCCCCGCGCGGTTGAAGAAGATGACGTGCCCGGGCGTATGGCCGGGACAGTGGCGCACTTCCCAGGTCGTTTCGCCCAGCGATACCGTGTCGCCATCCTCCAACCACCGATCGGGCGTGAAGGGGCGAGCGTCGGGCAGGCCGTACATCCGGCCGCTTTCCACGATTCGGTCGATCCAGAACTGGTCGGCCTTCTGAGGGCCGGTGATCTGGGCGCCGGTCTTTTCCTGCATTTCTGCTGCGCCGCCCGCGTGATCCAGATGGCCGTGGGTGATCCAGATCTGATCCAGCGTCAGGCCGCGCCGCGTGACCTCGCCCAGGACTGCATCGACCGAACCGCCAGGATCGATCACGGCGGCCTTGTTGGTGGCGGTGCACCAGACGGTCGTGCAGTTCTGTTGAAGCGGGGTGACGGGCGTGACGAAGACGCCGATGGGGGAGGCGGGTTGGCTCATTTGGTCAACATAGCCACGCAAAGGCCGCGAAACCACCGGCTCTGACTACGCCCGCGTTGACCTTTCGGGCCCTTCTCGACATAAGGGCGGGCTTCGAGGCGCCGCTCCACACGGGGCGGCCTTCTTGCTTATCCATTCCGCGCCGGCCGTCTCGATGGCTCATGCGCCCCAGAGCGTCAGAATCCCGACCATGCAAGTCGTCGAAAAGTCGAACGAAGGCCTCAGCCGCGTGATCGCGGTCACCATTCCCGTCGCGGAGCTGAATGAAAAGCTCGAAGCCCGCGTCAAGGAAGTCGCCCCGCAGGTGAAGCTGAAGGGCTTCCGTCCGGGCAAGGTGCCGGTCGCCCACGTCAAGAAGACCTTCGGCCGTGAGTTCATGGGCGAGATCATCAACGCCGAGCTGAACGAAACCAGCCAGAAGGCCCTCGACGAAGCCAAAATCCGTCCGGCTGCGCCGGCCGAGATGAAGCTGACCTCGGACATGGACAAGGTCATCGCCGGTCAGGAAGACCTGGCTTATGAAATGTCGCTGGAAATCATGCCGGACTTCGAGCCGGTCGATCCCAAGACCCTGAAGCTGGAACGCCCGACCTATGAAGCGTCGGACGCCGATCTGGACGAGGCCCTGACGGAACTGGCCGGTCAGGCCAAGACCTACGAAGACAAGAAGGGCAAGACCGTCAAGGCCGCCGAGGGCGACCAGCTGACGATCGACTTCCTGGGCAAGCTGGATGGTGAGCCCTTCGAAGGCGGCGCCGCCGAGGACGCGGACCTGGTGATCGGCTCGGGCCGCTTCATCCCCGGCTTCGAAGAGCAGCTGACGGGCGCCAAGGTCGGCGAAGAGAAGACCATCGAGGTCACCTTCCCCGAGAACTATCAAGCCGCCCATCTGGCCGGCAAGAAGGCCACCTTCGACATCAAGGTGAAGGCCATCAAGGCGGAAGCCGAATCCAAGATCGACGACGAGTTCGCTACCCGCATTGGTCTGGAGTCGCTGGACAAGCTGAAGGAACTGCTGAAGTCCAACCTCGACCAGCAATACGCCGGCGCCGCCCGTTTCAAGCTGAAGCGCGCTCTGCTAGACCAACTGGATGAAGCCCACGACTTCCCGCTGCCGCCGAAGATGGTGGACGCCGAGTTCGACGGCATCTGGCAGCAGGTCGAGGCTGACAAGACCGCTGGTCGTCTGCCGGAAGAAGACGCCGCCAAGTCGGACGAAGATCTGAAGGCTGAATACCGCAAGATCGCCGAACGCCGCGTGCGTCTGGGCTTGGTGCTGGCCGAAATCGGTCGCGCCAACAACGTCCAGGTCACCGACCAGGAACTGAACGCCGCCATCCGGCAGGAAGCCCGCAACTATCCGGGCCAGGAACAGGCCGTCCTGAACTTCTACCGCCAGAACCCCAACGCCGCCGCCCAGATGCGCGCGCCCATCTACGAAGAAAAGGTCGTCGACCTGATCGTGGGCGTCGCCGACGTGACCGACAAGCCGATCACCAAGGAAGAGCTGCTGAAGGAAGACGAGGACGAGGGCTGATTTTCCGCTCGATTACACGACCGTAACTGGCAGTTGTGGCGTCTGGATTGTAAGTCGAATGGGTCCGCAGTGCGGGCCCATTTTGCTTTTCAGGTATGTCTTCAATGTCTTTTTCCGCTGTCGCTCTGGCCGCCCTCATCACCGCAGGCGCGCAGGCGCAGGATCCGGGACAGCCGCCCCCGGCAGATTTGGAGGAGATCACGGTCGAGGGGCAGTCGCCGCGGCAGGCCGCGCGCCAGTTTGTTCAGCGCGTCGCGACCGCGCCCGCCGGTGCGCGGCTTGGACGGTGGAATACGCCGCTGTGCGTCAGCGTCGCCGGATTGAAGGCGCCCTACGGTCAGATGCTTGCCGATCGCATCGGCGAAATCGCTCATGATCTTGAAATTCGAGTGGGCGAGCCTGGCTGCTCGGCCAATGTGCTCATAATCGCCACGGAGGATGGTCCCAGTGTCGCATCTGCGCTGGTGGAAGGTTGGCGTCGTCGTTTCCGTCCTCCGATCGACAACACGAACATGGGTTTGGCGGCGCTGGAACGGTTCAAAACCAGCGATGCGCCAGTGCGATGGTGGCACATTTCCCTGCCAGTCTCAGCAGACACTGGCCAACTGGCGGCCCGTGTCGCCGGTGGAGAACCGCCCTCGATTGGATCGCGGGCCGTCAGCCGCATAAGGTCGCCACTGCGGTACGACCTGAACTCAGCGACCGTCGTCATTGATATGACCAAGGCCAGTGGCGTCCTTTTGCCGGCTCTGATGGACTACGCCGCGATGGTCGTCTTGGCGCAGGTCGATGCCCGCGCCGACTACTCCGATCAGCCCACTGTGCTGAATTTATTTGGTGATCCTCAGAACGTGACCGGCCTCACGGACTGGGACCGCGCCTATCTGCAAGCGCTATATGAAGCGGAGCCCGATCGCGCATCCGCCGCCGCGCAGGAGGCGGCGGTCGTGGAACGACTACAGAAAGGACGTCGTGCAGCGGCGAACCAGCAAGACGCGCAGTCCGATTGAACCCGGCGTCTTGCGCAGGGTGTCATCGAACGCGATATGCAGCATAACCGGCTGACGACGCTGAATCGTCGCCACTGCATCCGAGAAGGCTAAATGCGCGATCCGATCGAACTGATGAACATGAACCTGGTGCCGATGGTGGTGGAGCAATCCAGCCGCGGTGAGCGTTCCTTCGACATTTTCTCGCGCTTGCTGCGTGAGCGAATCATCTTTCTGACGGGACCGTTCGAGGACGGGATGGCGTCGCTGATCTGCGCCCAGCTGCTGTTCCTTGAATCGGAGAACCCCAAGAAGGAAATCAGCATGTATATCAACAGCCCCGGCGGTCAGGTGACCTCGGCGCTCGCGATCTACGACACCATGCAATACATCAAGAGCCCGGTTTCGACCGTGGTGATGGGTATGGCGGCTTCGGCTGGCTCGCTGATTCTGACGGCGGGCGCCGCTGGCCAGCGGATCGCCCTGCCGAATGCGCGGGTCATGGTGCACCAGCCCTCGGGCGGTTTCCGCGGCCAGGCGTCGGACATCGAACTGCATGCCGCCGACATCCGCTACACCAAGCGTCGTCTGAACGAGATCTACGTCCATCACACCGGTCGGACGTATGAGGAGGTCGAGAAGACTTTGGATCGCGACCACTTCATGTCGGCCGAGGAAGCCAAGGCCTGGGGCATCGTTGACCATGTCTACGATCGCCGCGAGCAGGCCGACGCCGATGGCGTGAAGACGCCCGGCAACTAAGACTGCCGTCGAAAGGCGAAAAGGGCGCGCCCGTTGCGGCGCGCCCTTTTCATTTTGTGCTATCGGAACCGCCATGCAGTTCACACGAGATCAAAGCGGCACGGTCGATGTCGATGGCGAAAGCTACGTCTGGGAGCTTCGTCGCCAACCTCAGCCCAAGGGCGGAAATGTCTGGGAGGGCATGGCCGTCTCCCTTCGCCACGCGGACTTCAAGCGTGAAGCCATCGTGCAGTTTCCGCCGCCACTTCGGCCCAACGGCCGACCAGATGTGGAGAAGCAGCGCGTCAATGTCGACGCTGTCCGCACCGCTGTCGCCTCGGCGATCGAGGCCGGCTGGGATCCGGCCTCGCGCGGCAAGGCGATGGTGTTCGACGTGGACGCCGACGGCAACTAAGTTTCAGGGCTTCCGGCGGAAAATTCGGAAACCTGGCTGCTGGGCCATCGCCAGCATCTCGGTGTCGCCCGAGGTGTCGCCGTAGGCGGCGACGAGCGTCATGTCATCGCCATAGGCCGCTTTCAGCCGCCGCACCTTTTCCTCACCGCGACAGTTGGGACCGGCGAAGTCGCCGGTGATTCGGTCATCGGCGTTGAAGACAAACTCAGTGCCCAGCAAGGCCTCGGCCCCCAGTTTGCGGGCGAACGGCGCAACGGTCGTCGTCGGCGACGCGGTCACGATGACGCGATGCGCACCGCGTTGGCCCCAGTCGTTCCACACCTCAAGCGCATCGGGGCGCATGAAGCGGGGCCAGATCTCTTCGGCGAAGGCTGCGGCTTCCGTTTCCAGCGTCTGGCGGCTCACGCCAAGCAGGAATTCCTTTACGGAGGCCGCCTTGATCCGGCCCCGGTCGCGATCCTTGGCGTAGGCGGCCAGCGCCGGAGCCAGCTTGACCAATCCCAAGGCCCAGGCGCCCGGACCGGCGCGCCAGCGCAGGAACTCGGTGAAGCTGTCTCGAATCGTCAGCGTGCCGTCGAAATCGAAGGCGACGATGGCAGGTCCATTCGCCGTGGACTGGCGTATTTCCTGCACAATACCCATGTCAGACATTCGCCTTGATCCCCGTCGACACTGATCCATCCACGCACTGCAACAATCCCTTGCCGCCTTCGGGGTTGTTCCGGAACGTGTGATGGGTGATTGTCATTTTTTGAAGACCTTCGCATCCAGAGTGCTGGAATCAATGTGAGGGAAGCGCGTTTTGGGCCATTTCGGTCCGACCCGCGGGAGTGAGATAAGGGTCTATGACCAAAGCAGCCGGCACCGACGCCAAAAGCACCCTCTACTGCTCGTTCTGCGGAAAGAGCCAGCACGAGGTCCGCAAGCTCATCGCGGGCCCGACCGTCTTCATCTGCGATGAATGCGTCGAACTGTGCATGGACATCATCCGCGAAGAGCACAAGATCGGCTTCAAGAAGACGACCGACGGCGTGCCCACGCCCAAGGAAATCCGCGACGTGCTGGACGACTATGTCATCGGCCAGGCGCACGCCAAGAAGGTGCTCTCGGTCGCCGTCCACAACCACTACAAGCGCTTGAACCACGCGACGAAGAACAACGACGTCGAACTGGCCAAGTCGAACATCATGCTGATTGGCCCGACCGGCTCGGGCAAGACGCTGCTGGCCCAGACGCTGGCGCGCATCATCGACGTGCCCTTCACCATGGCCGACGCCACGACCCTGACCGAGGCCGGCTATGTGGGCGAGGATGTCGAGAACATCATCCTGAAGCTGCTTCAGGCTTCGGACTACAATGTCGAGCGGGCCCAGCGCGGCATCGTCTACATCGATGAAATCGACAAGATCTCGCGCAAGTCGGACAACCCGTCGATCACCCGCGACGTGTCGGGCGAAGGCGTGCAGCAGGCCCTGCTGAAGATCATGGAAGGCACCGTCGCCTCCGTGCCGCCGCAAGGCGGTCGCAAGCATCCGCAGCAGGAGTTCCTGCAGGTCGACACCGCCAACATCCTGTTCATCGTCGGCGGCGCCTTCGCTGGCCTGGAGAAAGTCATCTCTGCGCGTGGAGCCGGCGCCTCGATCGGCTTCGGCGCTCAGGTCAAGGAGATCGACGAACGTCGCACCGGCGACATTCTGAAGGGTGTTGAGCCTGACGATCTGATGCGGTTCGGCCTGATCCCCGAGTTCATCGGTCGTCTGCCCGTTCTGGCGACGCTGGAAGATCTGGACGAGACGGCGCTGGTCACCATTCTGACCGAACCGAAAAACGCTCTGGTCAAACAGTACAAGCGCCTGTTCGAGATGGAGAACGTCGAACTGACCTTCACCGACGACGCCCTGATCGCTGTCGCCAAGAAGGCCATCACGCGCAAGACCGGCGCGCGCGGCCTGCGCTCGATCCTGGAAGGCATCCTGCTGGAGACCATGTTTGAACTGCCGACCTTCGAAGGCGTCGAAGAGGTTGTGGTCAACGCCGAGGTCATCGACGGCAAGGCCCAGCCCCTGCTGATCTATTCGGAAGCCTCCAAGAAGAAGGCCGACGGCGCCGCCTGAATCGGCGAAAAGTCCTGAAATGACGAAGGCCGGAGCGAGATCGCTCCGGCCTTTTTGTTGACCTGAGGCGATCAGGCGGGTTTGGCCAGCATCAGGATATGGCGCGGATGGGCGTCGGCCTCCGCTCTGGCGCATCGGACGGCGCTTTTGGCGTCGGTGAAGACGCCTTCGAACAGGCCGTCGCTTGAGGTGATGCGCCAGCGATCGCCGACAGGCTGGATCGTCAGGATTTCAACGGCGGGTGGCTAGGCTAGGGACGTTATCATTGCGTCAGGCGATGTTGGTCGCGGTTCAGGCGGTCGGCCTCGGCCTGAAGTCGGGCGGCGAGACGTTAGGCCGAGATGCGATCGGGCAGGGGACGGGTGCAGGCGTTGTTGAGCGCCACGGCCCAACCGCTGGCGCGAGGCACGACCCGATAGCGTCTGGGATGGGCGGCGCGTGTCACGCCGCCCTCGATATGGCCCTGCATCATCGCGCGCGGCCCTTGCGGATCGGGGCGCCGAACAGGGCGCCGATGAAGGTCATCGCCATCTGAAGGGTTGTCGGCGCCGGGGCTGGACGCTTCAGAGTCTCGGCCAGCAGGTGGGAACGGCTCATGGTCATCTCCTTGGATCCGCAGAAGACGCCCGATCCCCGTAAAGCGGCCATGTCGAAAGCGCCGCCGGGCGTAATGCGGACCTAAAGCCGCGCGACCGGCGGTCTCGTCGCCACGCAGATGTGGGCCGTTCCGCGGTCACGCTTGAACCGCGGGTCTTTCAAACCACATACTCATCCGAACGCCGTCGGAATCGACGGGCCGCCATGCGCTGGTCGGGCCTCTTGCCCGGCGGACCCTGGCGGCGGGCCGGAGATGATCAATGGCCCAGGAGTACGCATCATGACTGAACCAAAAATCCTGCCCGTCCTGCCGCTGAGAGACATCGTCGTCTTCCCGCACATGGTCGTGCCGCTCTTCGTCGGACGCGAAAAGTCGGTGAAGGCGCTGGACGAGATCATGAAGGGCGAAAAGCAGATCCTGCTGGCGACACAGAAGAACAGTGTCGACGACGATCCGTCGCCTGACGCCATCTATCCCATCGGAGTGCTGGCCTCGGTGCTGCAACTGTTGAAACTGCCCGACGGCACGGTCAAGGTGCTGGTCGAGGGCAAGGGCCGCGCGCGCCTGACCCGCTTCACCGACCGTGAGGAGTATTTCGAGGCCGAGGCCGTCGAGATCGAGGACGAAGCCGGCGACGCCTCGCAGGCCGAAGCCATGCTGCGCGCCGTGGTCGAGCAGTTCGAAAACTATGTGAAGCTGAACAAGAAGGTTCCGCCCGAGGCCCTCAGCTCCATCCCCCAGATCACCGACGCCTCCAAGCTGGCCGACTCGGTCGCGGCCCATCTGTCGGTCAAGATCGCCGACAAGCAGGGCCTGCTGGAAACCTTCGACGTGCCCAAGCGGCTGGAGAAGGTCTACGGGCTGATGGAGGGCGAGATTTCGGTCCTTCAGGTCGAGAAGAAAATCCGCTCGCGCGTGAAGCGCCAGATGGAGAAGACCCAGCGCGAATATTATCTGAACGAGCAGATGAAGGCGATCCAGCGCGAGCTGGGCGAGACCGACGATGCGCGCGACGAGATCATGGATCTGGAAAAGCGCATCCGGAAGACGCGCCTTTCCAAGGAGGCGCGCACCAAGGCCGAGGCCGAGGTCAAGAAGCTGCGCAATATGAGCCCGATGTCGGCGGAATCGACGGTCGTGCGCAACTATCTCGATTGGCTGCTGTCCGTGCCTTGGGGCAAGGCCAAGCAGAAGCCGATCGATCTGGCCAAGGCCGAGGACATCCTGGAAGAGGATCACTTCGGCCTGGAGAAGGTCAAGGAACGGATCATCGAGTATCTGGCGGTCCAGGCCCGCACCGGCAGCCTGAAGGGTCCGATCCTGTGCTTGGTCGGCCCTCCCGGTGTCGGCAAGACCTCGCTGGCCAAGTCCATCGCCAAGGCGACAGGTCGTGAATACGTCCGCATGTCGCTGGGTGGCGTGCGCGACGAGAGCGAGATCCGGGGTCACCGCCGGACCTATATCGGCTCCATGCCCGGCAAGATCATCCAGTCGATGAAGAAGGCCAAGACGACCAACGCCTTCGTCCTGCTGGACGAGATCGACAAGCTGGGATCGGACTGGCGCGGCGATCCGTCGTCGGCCCTGCTGGAGGTGCTGGATCCGGCGCAGAACTCGACCTTCGGCGACCACTATTTGGAGGTGGACTACGACCTGTCCCAGGTGATGTTCGTGACGACCGCGAACAGCCTGAACATGCCGCAGCCGCTGATGGACCGTATGGAGATCATTCGGGTGTCGGGCTACACCGAAAACGAGAAAGTCGAGATCGCTAAGCGCCACGTCCTGCCCAAGCAGTTGGCGGACCACGGTCTGAAGGACGGCGAACTGATCGTGCCGGAAGACACGATCCGCGACCTGATCCGCTATTACACCCGCGAGGCCGGCGTGCGGTCGCTGGAGCGCGCTTTGGGCGGTCTTGCGCGCAAGGCCGTGCGGGAGATGGCCAAGACGGGCGCCAAGTCGATCACGGTCGATGAGGCCAAGTTGGCCGACTATGCGGGCGTCAAGAAGTTCCGCTATGGCGAGACGGACGAGGAGGATCAGGTTGGCATCGTCACCGGTCTGGCCTGGACCGAGTTTGGCGGCGACATCCTGACCATCGAGGCGATCAAGATGCCGGGCCGCGGGCGCATGACCGTGACCGGCAATCTGAAGGACGTGATGAAGGAGTCGATCTCGGCTGCCGCGTCCTACGTTCGCTCGCGGGCCCTGGCCTTCGGCGTCAAGCCGCCGGTTTTCGAGAAGACCGACATCCACGTCCACGTGCCGGATGGCGCCACGCCCAAGGACGGCCCGTCCGCCGGCGTGGCCATGACGGTGGCGATGGTCTCTGTCCTGACCGGCATCCCGATCCGTAAGGATATCGCCATGACCGGCGAGATCACTTTGCGCGGCCGGGTCACCGCCATCGGCGGTCTGAAGGAGAAGCTGCTCGCGGCCCTGCGCTCCGGCGTCAAGACGGTGCTGATCCCGCAGGAGAACGAGAGGGATCTCGCTGACGTGCCGGACAATGTGAAGTCGGCGCTGGAGATCGTGCCGATCTCCACGGCGGACGAGGCGCTGAAGTGGGCGCTTGTCGGCACCCTGACGCCGGTGGAGTGGGACGAGGCGGCCGAACCCTTGCCAGCTCCGGTCGCTGCTCCGGAAGGGCCGGCGGCGGCGGTCAGCCACTAACGCCGAGTTGAACAGCGAGCGCCGCCGGTGACCCCACCGGCGGCGTTTTCGTTTTTGACGCAACCGCCGATCTGTCCTTTAGTGATTCGTTCTGGAGGGGCACGGATGACCAAGGCGGAATTGATCGGCCGAATGGCCAATGCGGCGAACATCAGCCGCGACCAGGCGAAAACGGCGCTGGAGGCGTTTACCGACGGCGTAACCGAGTCGCTGACGCGGGGTGCGGACGTGAAGCTGATCGGCTTCGGCAGTTTCGTCGCCGTGGACCGCAAGGCCGGCGTCGCGCGCAATCCGCAGACCGGCGCGGCGGTCGCACGCCCGGCCTCGCGCACCGCGCGCTTTCGCCCGGGCGAAGGTTTGAAAAGCGCCTTGAACGGTTGAGGCGCGACGGGCATAAGCCCGTCTCTGCCCTTGGGGGCGGCTAGCTCAGCTGGTCAGAGCATCTCGTTTACACCGAGAGGGTCGGCGGTTCGAACCCGTCGCCGCCTACCAAACAAAAAGGCCGCCGGATCGCTCCGGCGGCCTTTCGTTTGTCTGGATCGGGCTGCGATCAGAAGCGGAAGCTGGCCCGCAGCAGCAGCGAGTAGCGGACGTAGTCTTCCAGCAGCTCGGCGTCGCCAGTCAGCGACAGCATGCCCAGCTCGTTGCCGAAGTTCAGGCGGAAGCCCAGAATCGGCCCGCCGCCTTCGATGGCGTCCGGCGACAGGATGAAGTCCGGGCCGCCGCTGGCGAAGCGCGCGATGGTTTCGCCGGCGTCGACCGAGATGTTCTGACGATAGCCGACGCGCAGTTCCGGACGGATCCAGCCGTTGCGGCCGAAGCCATAGCCGACGTTCATCGCCGCCACGGCCGAGAAGATGTGGCTGTCGCGCGAATCGATGTCGAGATCGAAGCCGTCGCCGCCGCCCTTCTCGCTGCGCGAGCCTTCCGACAGGCTGAAATATTCACCGTAGATTTCGGGGCGGATGTTCAGGCGGCCGAAGTTGCGCTCATACGAGGCGCCGCCGGCGACCGCCGCCGTCCAGCCATGCCAGTCGGACTTGTTGTTCAGATAGACGCCGGTGGCGACCAGCGAGCGATCGGCGCTGAAGGAGGCGTAGCCCCCCGCCGCACGGGCCCAGGTCGTCCAGTATTGACCCTGAGCGCGCCAGTAGAGGCCCAACTCCAGCAGATTGGCGGACAGGACCTCTTCGGCTTCGGCCTCGGGGTCCTTGATGTCGGACGAAGTGAAGGCGGCCGAGATCCCGATGGCGCCCAGGCTGGTGCCCTTTTCGACGCCGCCGGCGACGCCGAAGCCTTCGGACCGGAAACCGTAGGAGTCGGTCTTGTCCTTGTCGGCGTAGAAGTTGATCTCCTGGACCCAGGCGCTGGTTTCACCCGGCGCAGCGGCGGCGTTGCGCCCGGTCAGCGCGCGGGTGACCGCGTCCACGCCGGCCGACAGCGACATCAGCGGTCCGCCGGAGTGGTCGGGCAGCATCTGCTCGTAGGCGTCAATGAAGCCGTCGCGCGACGTCTGCGACAGGAACAGGTTGCGCAGGGCCTCATTGGACCCCAGCGCGCCATAGACGGCGTCGTAGGCGGACGCCTCGACCGGGATCAACCCGGCCTCGGAGGCCGTACGGCGACGCGCGTCGACATAGACGGTGTTGCCGGCCACGCCGCCCTGCACGACGTAAAGATAGGGCGAGTTGTCCGACAGCAGGGTCTGGTTGATCTGACCCACATTCAGCGTGCCGGCCGTGATGACGTTGAACCGCTCAGGCTGATCGATCAGCGACGAGAAGCGGACGCCCAGAGTGGAGCCTGTCGCCAGGGTCGCATTGCCGCTGACATTGAAGCCGCCGGCGCGGTCGTTGGCGGGGTCAAGATTGACCAGCAATGTCCCTTCGGCGCCGATGTTCAGGTTGGAGATCGCCGTGGCGCCCGTCTGGGTGGCGGCCAGGGTGCCCTTCGACACGTTGATGTCCAGCAGGCCGTCGCTGTTGGCGATGGCGCCGGTCACAACCGCGCCGCCGCTGATGTTCAGCCGGTCGGCGCCGGCGCCGAAATCGATGTCGCCGTTGACGACGCCGTTCTCAATATTGAGGGTGTCGGCGCCCGATCCCAGCTTGATCGCGCCGACAATGGCCGGTTCGTTCGCGTCCGGCACGCCGTCCTTGTCCGTATCCGTCGCCGTGCTGCCGGCAGTGGCGGGAATGCCGTACTGACGCAGAGTGACGCCGGTCGTGTTGGCCGAGACGTCGATGGCGGTCACCATGCCAGTCACCGGATTTGTATCGTCGGTGTTAGGGGTGAGCGAGCCGATGATCGAACCGGCGTTGTTCAGCTGGGTCAGGCTGCCGGACTGGTCACGAATAACGGTGGCCGAACCCTGATTGCCGCCGAAAGAGGCGACGAGATTGCCGGTGTTTGTCAGGGAGCCGACGTTGGCGCCCGCACCGATCAGGATGCCGGTCGCGCTTTGGGCCTGCTTGCCCGAGGCGACGGCCTGAATGGCGCCCGAGTTGTTGACCGTCGGAGCGGTGACGCCCGAGCCGATCCAGAGCCCCGTGGCGTTGGCGTCGACGGCGGTCGATGAGATGCCGCCTTCGTTGCGCACGCCGCCGACAACGTTGACGGCCTGGCCGCCGGTCACGCCGAGTTGCACGGCGCGGGACTCCACGCCGGAGTAAAGGCCAGATCCGATGATCGTACCGCGGTTGATCAGGCCATAGGCCGCATCGCCTGTACCGACGGCGCCGAGGGTCACCGCCTGTGTCGTCGAACCGATCAGCAGAGCAGGCGCGCCGCCCAGCGATGTGATGGAGGCGGCTGTCTCGCTGGCGTCCGGGATGCCGTCGCCGTCACGGTCCGGATCGTCGCGGTTCTTGATGCCGTCGCCGTCATCGTCCTCGTCGCCGTTCTTGACGCCGTCCTTGTCGTCATCGCCCTCGATGCCGGCCTCGGAATAGGCGAGCGCCTTGTCCAGCAGCACGCCGCCGGCGACATTGGCGCCGACGCGCACGGCCGGTCCGCCTTGCAGCAGATCGTCTGCGTCGAGTTCGTCCAGGAACAGGGTCGTCGCGTTGTCGAAGGTGCCGGTCGTCGGACGGGCGGGCGGCGGGGTGGTGTAGCGATAGCCCGTGGCGACCACGGAGGAGTGGATCTTGAGCGCGCCGCCGACGTCACCTTCGATGGAAACGCCCGTTGCATTGGCGCCGAGGGCCGAGATGGAACCGGCAAGATCGACATTGCCGGAAATCGGCCCCGTGGTGCGGATGGCGGCGCTGTCGTTGCCGGTCACACGAACCGTGCCCAAGCTCTGAAGCTTGCCGTTAAGGGCGGATTCGACGGACAGGCCGTAGGAGTTGTTGCCCTCGACCGCGATCGCGCCCGTGCCCTCGACCAGGATGTTGCCAGTGAAGGGCGAGGCGCCGGTGACCCGCACGCCGTAGCGGCCGGTTCCGGTGGCGAACGGGCCGTCAAGATCGCCGTCGCCGTCAGTGTCTTTTATGTCCGCTGTTTCCAGCGTGTCGTTGACAGTGATGGAGCCGCCGACGATCACCGACCCGGTGTTGCCGCCATTGACCAGAAGACCCGTCGAGCCGTCGGCCGACTTGTCCATGGTGATCGAGCTGCCGCTATCCAGATCGACCGTGTTGTTGCTGTTCAGGGTAACGGCCGCGCCCGAGGCGACGGCGACGCTGCCGCCGCTGGCGATCCGGATGTTATCGGCGGCTGTGCCCGTCGCATTGGACGTCTGGATCGGTGTTGTCCGGGCGTTCGAGATGACGATCTCGGCCTGGGATCCTGTGGCGACCATCAAGGGGGCGATCGCCACGGCGGTCGCGAGCAAAATACGCATTCGGTAGAAACCCCTGGTGGTCACGCGTCACGTTACGGGAGACCCCATAGCAGGGTCCGCGCCAGCGTTCCAAGTTTATCGAATTTGAGGCGAATGCAAGGCCGTGATGGTCTTGAGCCAATCCTGTAAGGCGACCCGCGTTCGCTCGTCGATGCCCGATAGGCCGAATGCGGAGGAAATCGCGACGGCGCGCACTTGAGCTTTGCCGCGCCGGGGGTTACGGGCGTCGAACGGTCCAAAGGCCGCGTCCCGTGGACGCATCCATCGAACCCCTTCGGCGTTCGACAGCCCAGACCAGGCGAGAACACTCCATGAGCATGACAGACCTCGACGTCCAGGAAAGCGAACTCCGACTGATTCCGGGGCTGGACGTGGAAGTCGCCGAAACGCTGCGGGCCCTAAAGGCGGCGGCGATGGACGAGCGACCTCGCCTGGTGGACACCACAATGCTCTATGCGCCGCGCTCAGGCGGGGTGAAGCGCTATATCCTGTCCAAGAAGGCATGGATCGAGGCCAATCGGCCGGGGATCAGTCACTCGCTGATCGTGCCCGGCGCGCGGCACAAGGCGCGGGCCGACGGCATCGTGCAATTGCGGGCGACCAAGCTGCCGTTCGGGGACGGCTACCGCTGGCCCAGTTCTGTGAAGCGCTGGAGCGCTTGGGTGGCGGCGATGAAGCCGTCCATCATCGAGGCCGGGGACCCTTACACGCCGGGGCAGGGGGCTTTGGAGGCCGGTCAGCGGGTCGGATGCCCGGTCGTCGGCTTCTGCCACTCTGATCCGGCGGGGCTGGCGGCGCTGCATTTCGGCGAATGGGCCAAGAAGCCGGTTGAGAAGCGCTGGGCGAAGCTGTTTTCACAGTTTGATCGGGTCGTGTCGCCCAGCCGCTTTATCGCGCGGCGCCTGGAAGAGGCCGGTGTGAACAACATCGTCATTCGGCCTCTGGGCGTGGAGATCGACACCTTCCGTCCGGAACGCCGTGACCGGCAGTGGCTGCTGAAACAGCTGGGTTTGGGCGACGACGCGCGTCTGCTGTGCTTCGCAGGTCGTCCGGCCAAGGAAAAGAATGTCGATGTGCTGATCGAGGCGGTCCAGAAGCTGGGCCCCCCCTATCATCTGGTGCTGGTCGGCGCAGGCGCGGGAATGCCGGAGGAAGATCGCGTCATCTCCATGCCCTATGAAAGCGATCCCAAGGCGGTCGCCAAGATCATCGCCAGCTGCGACGCCTTCGTTCACGCCAATGACAAGGAGCCGTTCGGGCTGATCGTACTGGAGGCCATGGCCTGCGGACGGCCCGTGGTCGGGGTCAATGCGGGCGGCGTCGCCGAGACGGTCGATGAGAGCGTGGGGCAACTGGCCGCCAGCGCGGATGCCGACGACTATGCCCAAGCGGTCGAGGCCCTGTTCGCACGCGATATCGAAGCGATCGGCCGCGCGGCGCGCGAAAAGGCGGTCAGCCAATTCGCCTGGAACCGCGTCTTCGAAGACCTCTGCATGGTCTATGGCGAGTTGACGGGCGAAACGGCGTTCGTGAACCCGGATAGTGCGCTGCCGCTGCACTGAGCGGCCAGGGCTGTGGCGTTCGAATGGCGCGTTTCCGAAAACGGGAGCGCGCCACTTCTTTTATATCGATGTCTTGAAAAGAAGTGGCGCGAGTGACGGGGCTCGAACCCGCGACCTCCGGCGTGACAGGCCGGCACTCTAACCAACTGAGCTACACCCGCGTATCAGGTCGAAACTTTTGAGCTGTTTCGAAAGCTTTTTGGGAAGGCGGTGTGCGCCACTCTTCTATTTCTAGAAAGAGTGGCGCGAGTGACGGGGCTCGAACCCGCGACCTCCGGCGTGACAGGCCGGCACTCTAACCAACTGAGCTACACCCGCGTTTCCCGGCCGAAGCGGCTGTGCGCCCCGGCGAGGGGCGTCGTTTAGGCGGGCTGACACATCGCGTCAAGCGACCTTTTCGGAGAAACGCGCCCCTCAACGCGATGGGGCTGTGGACGGTGTGACCATCGCTGCCTGGGGCGGGCTGTGCGGCCCCGCTACGCCGCCGTCGGCAGGCTCATGGGCCGCCACGGCGGGAGGCGGCGGCTCATAGTGGACGCCGACGCCCGGCCCCAGCGGCAGGTCGAAAGCGACCCAGGCCGCCACCATGGCCAGACCGGCGACCAGGAAGGCCCCGGCGTAGGGCAGCATGGTCGCCATCAGCGATCCCAAACCGAATCGTGGATCCCAACGCTGGGCGAAGGTCAGGATCAGCGGGAAGTAGCTCATCAGCGGCGTGGCGATGTTGGTGACGGAATCACCCATGCGATAAGCGGCGGTCGTCATCTCCGGTGAAATGCCCAGCAGCATAAACATCGGCACCACGATGGGCGCCAGGGCCGACCATTTCGCCGAGGCCGAGCCGATGAACAGGTCAAAGAAACACGAGACAAAGACCACGCAGATCAGCAGCAGAGGGGCGGGCAGGGCCAGGGTCTTCAGTCCGGCCGCCGCATTGACCGCCAGGATCGGCCCCAGGCCCGACCAGTTGAACATGGCCACGAAGTGGGCGGCAAAGAAGGCCAGCACGATATAGGGCGCCAACTGGGCGATGCCGTCGCGCATCATCGTGACCATGTCGCGGTGCGACTGGATCGTGCCGGCTCCGGCCCCATAGGCCCCGCCGGTGACGAAGAAGGTGATGGCGAAGAAGGCGACCAGGGACTTGTAGAGCGGATTGAACTTTTGCTCCGGGTCCACCTCGGGATCGACGAACGGCGAGCCCGGTATGAAGGTCAGCAGGGCCCAGAGCGCGATCATGCCCAGAAGCGCCAGGCCGGCGAACTTCAGGCCGCGCTTCTCGGCGGCGGTCAGGGGCTGTTTTTCCGAAGCGTTCGGTGCGGCGACCCCCTCTGACGGCTTCCAGACGCCGAGGCGCGGCTCGATCACCCGGTCGGTCAGAAACCAGACGATGGGGGTGAAGACGAAGACGACGCCGACGATGAAGAACCAGTTGCCGGCGATGTTCACGGAATAGGATGGATCGATCAGGCGGGCGGCCGGCTCAGTGATGCCCAGGATCAAGGCGTCGCTGGCGCCAGGGAACAGGTTGCCGGCGTATCCGCCCGACACGGCGGCGAAGCCTGCGGCCAGACCTGCCAGCGGATGGCGGCCCGCAGCGGCGAAGATGACGGCCGCCAGCGGGATGACCACGACATAGGAGGCGTCCGACGCGTGATGGGACACCATGCCGGTGATCACGACGACGGGCGTCAGTATGGAACGCGGGGCGTTCAGCAGGGCGCCGCGAATGGCGGTGGCGAACATCCCTGTGCGTTCGGCGACCGAAGCGCCATAGATGATGGTGATGACGATGCCGAGGGGCGGGAAGTCCGCCAGCGTGCGCGGCATGCCGATGATCAACTGTTCTAGATTTTCTGCAGACAACAGGCTCTTGGCGACCAGTTGATCGCCGGTGACCGGATTGACGGCCGACCAGCCCAGGCCGGTGCCGACCATGCTGAGGACGATCAGACCGCCGATCAGCCACAAGAACAGGAAGACAGGATCGGGAAGTCGATTACCGATCCGCTCGACAGCGTTCAGGGCGCGGCTGGCTAGGCTCATTCGGATGACTTTCGGTTACGCGATCGGCTCGCCAATAGGCCTTTGCAGCCCTGCGACGCGCAAGCGTCGGCCCTGCGACATATGGCGCGCAAAGTTGCGAGCCGTTCTCAATGAAAATCCAATGTCCGCAGGGGTTTGAACGGCGGCGGTCTTGGGTCTAAGAAGCGCCGAATCCCGCCTCTCCCCGGCGGACGAGGTTCTTCGAATGAACGCATTCCTTCTCGAATATCTTCCGGTCCTAGTCTTCGCCGGCGTAGCCGCCTTCATCGGCATTCTTTTCATCGTGCTGCCGCTGCTGCTGGCGCCGAAGAGCCCCGATAGTGAGAAGCTGTCGGCCTATGAGTGCGGCTTCAACGCCTTCGACGATGCCCGGATGAAGTTCGACATCCGCTTCTATCTGGTGTCGATCCTGTTCATCATCTTCGACCTGGAAGTCGCCTTCCTGTTCCCGTGGGCGGTGTCGATGTTCGATCTGTCGCACGCCGGCATGGTCTTCGCCTTCTGGTCGATGATGGTCTTCCTGGGCGTGCTGACCATCGGCTTCATCTACGAATGGAAGAAGGGAGCCCTGGAATGGGAGTAGTCGCCGCTTCCAAGCCCGCAGGTCTGGTGTCTGCACCGGGCGCGCCGCTGGTTCCGGCCGGCGCCGGCGCGCGTTCGACCGTCGAGGGTTATGACCCCAAGGTCCACGACAAGTTCTTCGAGGCCGTGAACATGGAACTCGGCGAGCGCGGCTATCTGGTCGCCGCCGCCGACGACGTCATCAACTGGGCCCGCACGGGCTCGCTGATGTGGATGACCTTCGGCCTGGCCTGTTGCGCGGTCGAGATGATCCAGATGTCGATGCCGCGCTTCGACGTCGAGCGCTTCGGCATGGCGCCGCGCGCCAGCCCGCGTCAGTCGGACCTGATGATCGTCGCCGGCACCCTGACCAACAAGATGGCCCCGGCCATCCGCAAGGTCTACGACCAGATGCCCGATCCGCGCTACGTCGTGTCGATGGGCAGCTGCGCCAACGGCGGCGGCTACTACCACTATAGTTACAGCGTCGTGCGCGGTTGCGACCGCGTGGTGCCGGTGGACGTCTATGTGCCCGGCTGTCCGCCGACGGCTGAGGCGCTGCTTTACGGCCTGCTGCAACTGCAGAAGAAGATCCGTCGCACGGGGACCATCGACCGATGACCTCTCTGGCTGTTCAAGCGCAACACGAAGCCGCCCTGACGCCGCTGGGCGCCGAGATGGTCGGCGCCTTGGGCGTCGAGGCTCAGGTGGCGTTCGGCGAACTGACGCTGGTCGCGCCGCGCGAGCGGATCGTCGAGGTGTTGACGGCGCTGCGCGATCAATTCGGCTTCCAGCAGCTGCTCGACCTGTGCGGTGTGGACTATCCGGATCGCAAGGAGCGGTTCGAGGTCGTCTATCACCTGCTGTCGATGACGCGGAACGCGCGCCTGCGGGTCAAGGTCTCGACTGACGAGACCCAGCCGGTGCCGTCGGTCATCTCGGCCTATCCGGCCGCCAACTGGTTCGAGCGTGAAGCCTACGACATGTACGGCATGCTGTTCTCGGGTCACCCGGACATGCGTCGCCTGCTGACGGACTATGGCTTCGAAGGCCATCCGCTGCGCAAGGACTTCCCGATGACGGGCTATGTCGAGGTGCGCTACGACGAGGAACAGCGACGCGTGGTCTATGAGCCGGTCAAGCTGACCCAAGAATTCCGCACCTTCGATTTCCTGTCGCCCTGGGAGGGCGCCGAATACCCCGCGCCGGTCCTCCCCGGCGACGAGAAGGCGGGAGGCCAGGCGTAATGGCTGACGGAAACCCCACCCTGCCGCCGCTGGGCGTCGATGTGTTCGAGGACGACCTCGACACCCGCACCGCCCACGCGCGCGAGATGGAAGACCGCAAGTTCACCATCAACTTCGGTCCGCAACACCCGGCCGCGCACGGCGTGCTGCGCCTAGTGCTGGAGCTGGACGGCGAGATCGTCGAGCGCGTCGATCCGCACATCGGCCTGCTGCACCGCGGCACCGAAAAGCTGATGGAGGCCCGCACGTACCTTCAGAACGTGCCGTATCTGGACCGGTTGGACTACGTCTCGCCGATGAACCAGGAGCACGCCTTCTGCCTGGCCATTGAGAAGCTGCTGGGCATCGAGGTTCCTTACCGGGCGCAGCTGATCCGCGTTCTGTATTCGGAAATCGGCCGCATCCTGTCGCACATGCTGAACGTGACGACCCAGGCCATGGACGTCGGCGCCCTGACGCCGCCGCTGTGGGGCTTTGAGGAACGCGAAAAGCTGATGGTGTTCTACGAGCGCGCTTGCGGCGCCCGTCTGCACGCCAACTACTTCCGTCCCGGCGGAGTCCACCAGGACCTGCCGATGGACCTGATCGACGACATCGGCCGCTGGTGCCACGAGTTCCCGCCGGCGCTGAAGGACATCGAAAGCCTGGTCACCGAGAACCGCATCTTCAAACAGCGCAACGTCGACATCGGCGTGGTGTCCAAGCAGCAGGCCCTGGAATGGGGCTTCACCGGCGTGATGCTGCGGGGCTCGAACATCGCCTGGGACCTGCGCAAGTCGCAGCCCTATGAGTGCTATGCCGAGCTCGACTTCGATGTGGTGGTCGGCAAGAATGGCGACTGCTGGGACCGCTATCTGGTGCGCATCGAGGAGATGAAGCAGTCGGTGCGGATCATGGAGCAGTGCATCCACAAGCTGCGCAACTGCCCCGGCGAGCCGGTGATGGTCGAGGACAACAAGATCGTCCCGCCGCGCCGTGGCGAGATGAAGCGCTCGATGGAATCGCTGATCCACCATTTCAAGCTCTACACCGAAGGCTTCAAGACGCCCGAGGGCGAGGTCTATGCCTCGGTCGAGGCGCCCAAGGGCGAGTTCGGCATCTATCTGGTGTCGGACGGCACCAACAAACCCTATCGCGTGAAGATCTCGGCGCCGGGCTTCCGCTCGCTGCAGGCGATGGACTGGATGAACCGCGGCCACCAGCTGGCCGACGTGTCCGCCATCCTGGGCTCGCTCGACATCGTTTTCGGAGAAGTGGACCGATGAGCGTTCGTCGTCTCGCCAAGGAACAGCCCGCCTCGTTCGCCTTCTCGGCTGATACGACGGCCAAGGCCGAATGGTGGATCAAGAAATATCCGGAAGGGCGTCGTCAATCGGCGGTGATCCCGATCCTGTGGCTGGTGCAAAAGCAGGAAGGCTGGGTGTCCGAACCCGCCATCCGCGCCATCGCCGAGCTGTTGGACATGGCCTATATCCGGGTGCTGGAGGTCGCGACCTTCTACACCATGTTCATGCTGGAGCCGGTCGGCAAGACGGCGCTGATCCAGGTGTGCGGCACCACGCCGTGCATGCTGCGCGGCGCCAATGAGCTGATGCGCGTCTGCAAGGAGAAGATCGGTCCCAAGGATCATCTGTCCGCCGACGGCCGCTTCACCTGGCAGGAAGTCGAGTGCCTGGGCGCCTGTTCCAACGCGCCGATGGCCCAGATCAACGACTACTATTTCGAGGATCTGACGCCCGAGACGATCGGCCGGATCATCGACGACTTCGCCGCCGGCAAGGCGCCCGAGCCGGGCTCCTACATCGGTCGCACCAATGCGGCGCCGGAAGGCGGGCCAAAGACACTGCTCGATGCGACGCTGTATGACGGCTCGGCCGCCAAGCCGATCAAGAAGCTGCCGAACAGCGACCCCGCGCCGGTCGAGAAGGCCCCGGCCTGATGTCGCCGCCGGATCTGAACACCGAGGAGGGCCGCGCAGCCTACCGCAAGGAACTGCGCAACGTCGGGCGTCCGCTGCGCGCGGGCGGCCTGGCTATGGTCGTCGGCGCGGCCGTTCTGATCCTGATCTCGCGTCAGGGCGCAGTCGGGCCGTGGGCGGTCAATCTCTCCTACTTCATGCTGGCGGCGGGCTGGGTGATGGTCATCGCGGCCATCTGGATGCGCACGCGCCACCACAAGCGCCGTCTGGCGGAAGGACTCTGAGGGCCATGGTCGGCATTCTCGAAGACAAGGATCGCATCTTCACCAACCTGTACGGCTTCCACGACTGGACGCTGGACGGGGCGAAGAACCGCGGCGCCTGGAACGCCACCAAGGACATGCTGGACCTTGGGCGCGACTGGATCATCAACAACGTCAAGGCCTCGGGTCTGCGCGGCCGGGGCGGCGCGGGCTTCTCGACCGGCCTGAAATGGTCGTTCATGCCCAAGGAGGTGAAGGATCGTCCTCACTACCTGGTCATCAACGCCGACGAATCCGAGCCCGCGACCTGCAAGGACCGGGAGATCATGCGCCATGATCCGCACCTGCTGATCGAAGGCGCGCTGATCGCCAGCTTCGCGATGCAGGCCCATGCCTGTTACATCTATCTGCGCGGCGAATACGTGCTGGAGCGCGAGCGGATGGAAGCCGCCGTCAAGCAGGCCTATGAGGCCAAGCTGATCGGCGACGGCAACGTCCACGGCTGGGACTTCCACGTCTATATCCACCACGGCGCGGGCGCCTATATCTGCGGCGAAGAGACGGCTCTGCTGGAATCGTTGGAAGGCAAGAAGGGTCAACCGCGTCTGAAGCCGCCGTTCCCGGCCGGCGCGGGTCTCTACGGCTGCCCGACCACGGTGAACAACGTCGAGTCGATCGCCGTCGTCGGCACGATCCTGCGTCGCGGCGCCGACTGGTTCGCCGGCTTCGGCCGTCCGAACAACACCGGCACCAAACTGATGTCGCTGTCCGGCCACGTGAACACCCCCTGCGTGGTCGAAGAGGCCATGTCGATCCCGCTGCGTCAGCTGATCGAGGATCACGGCGGCGGCGTGCGTGGCGGCTGGAGCAATCTGAAGGCCATCATCCCCGGCGGCGCGTCCTGCCCGGTCATCACGCGCGAACAGGCCGAGACGGTCCTGATGGACTTCGATTCCATGCGCGAGGTTCGCTCTTCGCTGGGCACCGCCGGCGTGACGGTGATGGACGAGTCCACCGACATCGTGAAGGCGATCGCCCGCATCAGCTACTTCTTCAAACACGAGAGCTGCGGTCAATGCACGCCGTGCCGCGAAGGCACCGGCTGGATGTGGCGCGTGCTGGAGCGGATGGCCGTGGGTGAGGCCGATCCGTCGGAAATCGACCTGCTGCTGGACGTCGCCGGACAGGTCGAGGGACACACCATCTGCGCCCTGGGCGACGCCGCCGCTTGGCCGGTTCAGGGCCTGATCCGTCACTTCCGTCACGAGATCGAAGAGCGGATCGCCAACTTCCGCAGCCGCCGTGCGAACTTCGCCGGCCACGCGATCGCGGCGGAGTAGAGATGCGCCTCGCCGTCGCCCTGTTGCTGACGCTTCCGATCCTCGCCGCTTGCGGTGAGGGGGAAAAGGCTACGCCTGAAGCGTCGACCGCGCCCGCGACGGCGGCTCCTGCTGAAGTGGCTCCTGCCGCGACAGCGGCTCCGGCGAACCTCGAGACGGCTTGCCGCGACGTGGTGAACCGCATGTATGGCCAGGAAGGCGACGCGGTCGCCTTCACCGCCACCGGCGAACGCACGGCCCAGGTGTCGTGGCGCGCGCCGGTCGATGGCGGCAGGCTGGAATTCGAATGCCGGGCGCAAGCCGACGGCGCGGGCCTGTTCCGCGACGGTCAGCCGATGTCCGTGGATGTACAAATGGCGGCTCCCGCCGCCAAGCAAGAGGCCCGCTGATGCCTATCGCCAAGGTCAACGGCGTCGAAACCGAGTTCGAGCCCGGCATGACCGTGCTCCAGGTCGCCGAACGCGCCGGACAAGAAATCCCGCGCTTCTGCTATCACGAGCGCCTGTCCATCGCCGGCAACTGCCGCATGTGCCTGGTCGAGGTGAAGCCTGGACCGCCGAAGCCGCAGGCTTCGTGCGCGCTTCCGGCCGCCGACGGCCAGGAAATCTTCACCGACACGCCGATGGTCAAGAAGGCCCGCGAAGGGGTGATGGAGTTCCTGCTCATCAACCACCCGCTGGATTGCCCGATCTGCGACCAGGGCGGCGAGTGTGACCTGCAGGACCAGTCGGTCGGCTACGGCCGCGACGGCTCGCGCTATTCGGAGAACAAGCGCGCGGTCGAAGAAAAGGCGATGGGTCCGACCATCAAGACGTTCATGACGCGCTGCATCCAGTGCACGCGCTGCGTCCGCTTCATCACCGAAGTCGCCGGGGTGCCGGACATCGGCATGATCTCGCGCGGCGAGGACGCCGAGATCACGACCTATCTGGAGAAGTCGGTCGCCTCGGAGCTGTCGGGCAATGTCAACGACCTGTGCCCGGTCGGCGCCCTCACGCACCGTCCGTGGCAGTACCACTATCGTCCGTGGGAACTGAAGAAGACCGAGACCATCGACGTCATGGACGCCCTGGGCTCGAACATCCGCGCCGACTACCGCGGGTCCGAGGTGATGCGCGTGCTGCCGCGCGTCAACGAAGGCATCAACGAGGAGTGGCTGTCGGACAAGAGCCGCTACGTCGTCGACGGCCTGACCGCGCGTCGTCTGGACCGTCCGTGGATCCGCGAGAACGGCAAGCTGCGCGCCGCGTCATGGAACGAGGCGCTGGACGCTGTCGCCGCCAAGCTGAAGGGCGCGCCGGCCGACCGCATCGGCGTGATCGCCGGCGATCTGCAGGACGCCGAGTCGATGAAGGCGACGCTGGACCTGTTCCGCGCGCTCGGCTCCAACAACACCGACTGCCGCCAGGACGGCGCCGCCGTGGGTTACGGCCCGCGCGAGGGATGGCTGTTCAACTCCGGCCTGGAAGGCATTGAAAAGGCTGACGCCGTTCTGATCGTCGGCGCCAATCCGCGCACCGAGGCGCCGCTGCTGAACGCCCGCCTGCGTAAGGCCTGGCTGAAGGGCGACATGGAGATCGGTCTGATTGGCGAACAGACCGACCTGACGTTCGACTACGCCTATTTGGGCGCAGGCACGCAGACCCTGGCCAAGCTGCCGAAGTCGGCGCTGGACTTCCTGACCAAGGCCGAGCGTCCGGCGATCATCGTCGGCTCCGGCGCGTTGGGCGGGGAGGGCGGCCCGGCCGTCCTGAACGCGCTCGGCGCCCTGGCCAAGAAGGTCGGCGTCGTCGCTGAAGGCTGGAACGGCTTCAACGTCCTGCATCATGCCGCGTCACGCGTCGCCGGTCTGGACATGGGCTTCGTGCCGGCTGAGGGCGGCCTGACCGTCGCCGAAATGCTGAAGCCAGATGCGCTGGACGTGCTGTTCCTGTTGGGCGCCGACGAGATCGATCCGACCGGTTCGAACGCCTTCCGCGTCTATCTGGGCAGCCATGGCGACCGCGGCGCGCACGGCGCGGACGTGATCCTGCCGGGCGCGGCCTACACCGAGAAGGCCGGCCTTTACGTCAACACCGAGGGCCGGGTGCAGATGGCCGAACGTGTCGTCTTCCCCAAGGGCGAGGCCAAGGAAGACTGGGCCATCATCCGCGCCCTGTCGGCGCGCGTCGATCAGACCCTGCCTTACGACACGCTGGAGCAACTGCGCGCCAAGCTGATGGGCGATCATCCGACCTTCGGCCGGATCGACTATCTGCCCGCGCCGGCGACGTTCGACGTGGCGGCCCTGGGCGCCAAGGGCGATCTGGGCGACCGCGCCTTCGTCTCGGCGGTGGCCGACCCGTATCTTTCCAATCCGATAGCGCGCGCCAGCGCGACGATGGCCGAGCTGTCCGCCCTGCGGACCCAGCCGGTCGCAATGGCGGCGGAGTAAGCCATGGACCCCGTTTCCTTCTGGGCCACGCCTCTGGGCTGGACGCTGATTACGGTCGGCCAGGTCCTGCTGATCACGGTCGGCGTGCTGATCGCCGTCGCCTTCCTGCTGCTGGCCGACCGCAAGGTCTGGGCGGGCGTGCAGATGCGCAAGGGTCCGAACGTCGTCGGTCCCTTCGGCCTGCTTCAATCCTTCGCGGACATGATCAAGTTCGTGCTGAAGGAGGTCGTGATCCCGGCCGGTGCGGACAAGGCGGTCTTCATCATCGCCCCGATCATCACCGTCATCCTGGCCTTCATGGCCTGGGCGGTCATTCCGTTCGCGCCCGGCTGGGTGGTGTCGGACCTGAACGTCGGCATCCTGTACATCTTCGCGGTTTCGTCGCTGGGCGTTTACGGCATCATCATGGGCGGCTGGGCTTCGAACTCGAAGTATCCGTTCCTGGGCTCGCTGCGTTCGGCGGCGCAGATGGTGTCCTATGAAGTCTCGCTGGGCCTGATCATCATCAATGTGATCCTGCTGGCCGGCACCATGAACCTGTCGGCGATCGTCGACAGCCAGAAGGGCATGTTCTGGAACTGGTACGGCTTCGGCGGCGGCGCGGACACCTGGCCCCTGGTGGTGATCCTGTTCCCGATGTCGATCATCTTCTTCATCTCGGCCCTGGCCGAAACCAACCGCCCGCCGTTCGACCTGCCCGAGGCCGAGTCCGAACTGGTCGCCGGTTATCAGGTCGAATACAGCTCGACGCCGTATCTGCTGTTCATGATGGGCGAGTACGTCAACATCGTCTTCATGTCCGCGATGATCAGCCTGCTGTTCTTCGGCGGCTGGAACCCCGGCGTGCCGCAGGCGTGGATGGATGGGCTGCCGGCCTGGATCGCCTATACGATCTATCTGCTGACATTCATGGCCAAGACGGTCTTCTGGTTCATCATGATCTCGATGGTGAAGGCCTTCGTGCCGCGCTATCGCTATGACCAACTGATGCGTCTGGGCTGGAAGATTTTCCTGCCGACGTCGCTGGTCGCGGTCGTGATCGTTTCCGCTTGGCGCGTCTTCGTGGTGGGGTCGTGATGCGCGGCCCTATCATCGGCCTCGGTCTTGTGGCGATGACCGCCGCCTGCGCGCCCGACCCGTCGCGCATGCCCGAGTCGAGCTATCAATGGCAGCAACGCCAGGATCGCATTGAACAGGACTGGCGCGCCAGCCAGACCGCCCCCAAGACGACGCCCGCCCCCAAGGATAAGCCCTGATGTTCACCCGTATCGTCCAAGCGACCAAGGGCGCGATGATGCTGGACGTCATCGGCGCCATCGGTCTGTCGCTGAAATATATGGCCCGTCCCAAGATGACGGTGAACTATCCCTTCGAGCGCAATCCGCAGTCGCCGCGCTTCCGTGGCGAGCACGCGTTGCGTCGCTATGCGAACGGCGAGGAACGCTGCATCGCCTGCAAGCTGTGCGAAGCCATCTGCCCCGCCCAGGCCATCACCATCGAGGCCGAGCCGCGCGCCGATGGCAGCCGCCGCACGACCCGCTACGACATCGACATGGTCAAGTGCATCTATTGTGGCCTGTGCCAGGAGGCCTGCCCGGTGGACGCCATCGTGGAAGGGCCGAACTCGGAGTTCGCCGTCGAGACGCGCGAGGAGCTGCTCTACGACAAGCAACGCCTGCTCGATAACGGCGACCGCTGGGAACGGCAGATCGCCAAGAATCTGGAACTCGACGCGCCTTACCGCTAAGGCGCATCTCGCTAAACGGGTCGGCGATTCCTGAACGGGGTCGCGGCCGATACGAAAGGGGCTTCGTCCCGACATGCTGCAAGGCATAGCCTTCTATCTGCTGGCGGCGGTCGCCACGGTTTCCGGCCTTCTGGTCGTGACCGCGCGCAACCCGGTGCACAGCGTGCTGTGGTTGATCCTGGCCTTCTTCTCGTCGGCGGGTCTGTTCGTCCTGCTGGGCGCCGAGTTCCTGGCGATGCTGCTGGTCGTCGTTTACGTCGGCGCGGTCGCGGTGCTGTTCCTGTTCGTCGTCATGATGCTGGACGTGGACTTCCTGAAGCTGCGCGAAGGCTACGCGCGCTATCTGCCGCTGGGCGCCATCATCGCCGCCGTGCTGCTAGTCGAGATGATCATCGTCTCGGTCGCCGTGGTTCAGGGCGGCGCCGCTGCGGGCCTGCCGGCACCGGGCGCGCCGGACGCCAGCGTGACGAATGTCGAGGCGATCGGCCGCGTGCTCTATACAGACTATGTCTACTTCTTCCAGGCGGCCGGGATCGTGCTGCTGATCGCGATGATCGGCGCCATCACCCTGACGCTGCGCCACAAGCCGCACATCAAACGCCAGAACCCCGGCGACCAGGTCAACCGCGATCGTCGCAAGTCGGTCGAGATCAAGTCCGCCGCCACGGGCGAAGGCGTCAGCGCCGAGGAGCTTCTCTGATGATCGGTCTGACCCACTATCTGACGGTCGCTGCGATCCTGTTCACCATCGGGGTGTTCGGCATCTTCGTGAACCGCAAGAACGTCATCATCATCCTGATGTCGATCGAGCTGATCCTCCTGGCGGTGAACATCAACTTCGTCGCCTTCTCGGCCTATCTGAACGAGATCAGCGGGCAGATCATGGCGATGTTCGTCCTGACCGTCGCCGCAGCTGAGGCCGCCGTCGGCCTGGCGATCCTGGTGACCTTCTTCCGTAACCGCGGCGACATCGCCGTGGACGACGCCTCCGTGATGAAGGGCTGAGCGTGACCTTCCATACCCTCGTCATTCTCGGGATCTTCGCCCCGCTGCTGGGCGCGGCCATCGCCGGCTTCTTCGGACGTCGGATCGGCAACATCCCGTCGCAGGCCGTCACGACCGGCCTGTTGTTCTTCTCGTGCGCCGTCGCCTGGACGGTGTTCGGCCAATGGACCTGGGGCCATATGGAGCCCTTCACCATCCGTCTGGCGCCCTTCATCAATGTGGGCGACTTCCAGTCGGCCTGGTCGATCCGCATCGACGCCCTGTCGGCGACCATGCTGATCGTGGTCACCAGCGTGTCCTCGCTGGTTCACCTGTATTCCTGGGGCTACATGGCCGAGGACGACAGCCGGCCGCGCTTCTTCGCCTATCTGTCGCTGTTCACCTTCATGATGCTGGCGCTGGTGACGGCGGCCGACTTCATGCAGATCTTCTTCGGCTGGGAAGGCGTGGGTCTGGCGTCCTATCTGCTGATCGGCTTCTGGTTCAAGAAGCCGACGGCCAGCGCCGCCGCCATCAAGGCCTTCGTCGTCAACCGCGTCGGCGACTTCGGTTTCGTGCTGGGGATCATGACGATCTTCTGGATGTACGGCACCATCAACTTCGCCGAGCTGTTCCCGCTGATCGCCACCAAGGCCGGCACGACGTGGGAGTTCCTGGGCGTCCAGTGGTCCGCGCTGGATCTGGCCGGCTTCCTGCTGTTCATCGGCGCCATGGGCAAGTCGGCCCAGTTCTTCCTGCACACCTGGTTGCCGGACGCGATGGAAGGCCCGACCCCCGTTTCGGCGCTGATTCACGCCGCGACCATGGTCACCGCCGGCGTCTACATGGTCTGTCTGCTGAGCCCGATCTATGAATATGCGCCGGGCGCGTCGCAGATCATCGCCATCATCGGCGCCATCACGGCCCTGTTCGCCGCCACGGTCGGCCTGACCCAGAACGACATCAAGCGGGTCATCGCCTATTCGACCTGTTCGCAGCTGGGCTACATGTTCTTCGCGGCGGGCGTCGGCGCCTATCAGGCGGCCATGTTCCACCTGTTCACGCACGCCTTCTTCAAGGCGCTGCTGTTCCTGGGCGCTGGCTCGGTGATCCACGGCATGCACCACGAGCAGGACATGCGGAAGATGGGCGGCCTGTGGAAGCTGCTGCCGGTCACCTATGCGGTGATGACCATCGGCACCATCGCCATCACCGGCCTGGGCATCCCTGGCGTCGGCGGCTTCGCCGGCTTCTACTCCAAGGACTCGATCATCGAGAGCGCCTATGCCTCGGCGGCCTCGGGTCACTCGGCCATCGGCCTGTTCGCCTTCTTCGTCGGTATCATCGCCGCCGGTCTGACGGCCTACTATTCGTGGCGCCTGGTGTTCATGACCTTCCACAACAAGCCGGTGTGGAAGGAAGAGGGCGACGCCCATCATGCTGACGACCACGCCTCGCACGCCCAGTTGGAAACCCACTCCGAGCCGGTCGGCGATCATCACGATGATCATGCGCATGACGATCACGGTCATCATGGCCCGCTGAAGCCGCATGAGAGCCCGCTTGTCATGCTGATCCCGCTGATCCTGCTGTCGGTCGGCGCCGTCGCGGCCGGCTTCGTCTTCGCGCCGCACTTCATCGGCCACCACGAGGGCGAGTTCTGGCGCGGCGCGATCTTCACCGGCGCGAACAACCACGTCCTGCACGAAAGCCACGACGTCCCGACCTGGGTGAAATGGTCGCCGCTGATCCTGACGCTGATCGGCACCGCCTTCGCCTATTGGATCTACGTCGCTCGCGAGGGCATGGGCCGTCGCATGGCCGAGCGGAACGGCGTCATCTACCGCTTCCTCTACAACAAGTGGTACTTCGACGAGCTGTACGACTTCGTCTTCGTGCGCGGCTTCCGCGCCATCGGGAACTTCTTCTGGAAGATCTGCGACGTGAAGATCATCGACGGCCTGGGCCCGAACGGCGCCGCCTGGGTGTCGCTGAAATCCGCCGCTCGACTGGGCAAGATCCAGTCCGGCTATGTCTATCACTACGCCTTCGTGATGCTGCTCGGGGTAGCTGGTCTGCTCACCTTCGCCATCCTCGCGTGGGGAGCCTGATCTCGTGCCCTACATCCTGAGCCTCGTTACATTCCTGCCCCTCGTCGGGGCCCTGGCGATCTTCGTCGCCCGGTTGACGTCCAAGTCGGCCGACGCGACCGCGCCGGCCGCCCGCTGGATCGCGTTGATCACCACCCTGGTCACTCTGGCGGTGTCGGTCGTGCTGGTCGCCGGTTTTGACCCCGCAAACACCGGCTATCAGTTCGTGGAGCTGGTTCCGTGGTTCGCGGGCGCCAGCTATCACCTGGGCGTCGACGGCATCTCGATCCTGTTCGTGCTGCTGACGGCCTTCCTGATGCCGATCTGCATCCTGGCTAGCTGGAAGTCGGTCGAGACGCGCGTCGTTGAATACATGATCGCTTTCCTGGTGCTGGAGACGCTGGTCATCGGGGTGTTCACCTCGCTGGACCTGTTCCTCTTTTACATCTTCTTCGAAGGCACCCTGGTGCCTATGTTCCTGATCATCGGCATCTGGGGCGGTCAGAACCGCATCTATGCGGCCTACAAGTTCTTCCTCTACACCCTGCTGGGATCCGTCCTGATGCTGCTGGCCATGCTGTGGATGGCGCACGAAGCGGGCACCACCAGCATTCCCGAACTGAAGCGTTTCGCCTTCGATCCGGCTGTCCAGCCGATCCTGTGGCTGGCCTTCTTCGCTTCGTTCGCGGTCAAGATGCCGATGTGGCCGGTCCACACCTGGTTGCCCGACGCCCACGTCCAGGCGCCGACGGCCGGTTCGGTCATCCTGGCCGGCATCCTGCTGAAGCTGGGCGGATACGGCTTCATCCTGTTCAACGTGCCGATGTTCCCGATGGCGTCGGAGATGTTCCGGCCGCTGATCTTCACCCTGTCGGTGATCGCCATCGTCTATACGTCGCTGGTCGCCTGGCGTCAGACGGACATCAAGAAGTTGATCGCCTATTCGTCCGTGGCCCACATGGGCTTTGTGACCCTGGGCATCTTCGCCGGCAACGACATCGGCATGCAGGGCGCCATCTTCCAGATGATCAGCCACGGGCTGATCTCGGGCGCGCTGTTCCTGTGCGTTGGCGTCGTCTACGACCGGATGCACACTCGCGAGATCGCCTTTTACGGCGGCCTGACGTCCAAGATGCCGTGGTACGCCGCCATCTTCCTGATGTTCACCATGGCCAACGTCGGCCTGCCGGGCACCTCGGGCTTCATCGGCGAAGTGCTGACCATGACGGGGGCCTACAACGCCTCGACCTGGGCGGCGCTGGTCGCGGCCTCGGGCGTCATCTTCTCGGCGGTCTATGCCCTGACCCTGTACCGCGCGGTCATGTTCGGCGAGATCACCAATCCGAAGCTTGAGACCATCACCGACATCGACAAGCGCGAGCTGCTGCTGTTCGTGCCCCTGATCGTCGGCACCATCTGGCTGGGGGTCCATCCGGCCTCTGTCCTCGATTACACCGGGCCTGCCGTCGAGGCCCTGACCAGCGCGTATCGCGCCGCGATCGGCGGGTGAGACTTACAGATGCCTGATCTATTCTCCGCCCTGCATCACGCCGCCTCGGAAGTCACCCTCGCGGTCGGCGCCCTGGTCCTGCTGATGGTCGGCGCCTTCATGGGCGACAAGAGCGCCCGTCTGGTCTCGATCCTGTCGGTCCTGCTGCTGATCGCCGCGTCGGTCATCTCGATCGTCGGACCGTGGGGCGTCGCCTTCAACGGCGCCTATGTCGCCGATCCGCTGGCCATCTACGCCAAGAGCCTGATCTATCTGTCGGCCGCCGTTGCGGTCGTGCTGGGTGACGGCTGGATGAAGCGCACGCGCATCGCCAAGTTCGAATATCCGGTCCTGATCGTGCTGGCCTCGGCCGGCATGGGGATGATGGCGTCCTCGGGCGACCTGATCTCCATGTACGTCGGGATCGAGCTGCACTCGCTGGCCCTGTATGTTCTGGCCGCCTTCCACCGCAACGACGTCAAGGCGTCGGAAGCGGGCCTGAAGTATTTCGTCCTGGGCGCGCTGTCGTCGGGCCTGCTGCTGTATGGCGCCAGCCTGATCTACGGCTTCGCCGGATCGATGCGGTTCGAAGACATCGCCGCCGTCGCCGCCGACAATCCCGGCCCGGGCCTGGTCTTCGGCCTGGTCTTCCTAATCTGCGGCCTGGCGTTCAAGGTTTCGGCCGCGCCGTTCCACATGTGGACGCCCGACGTCTATGAAGGCGCGCCGACGCCGGTCGTGGCCCTGTTCGCTACGGCGCCCAAGGTCGCGGCCATGGTGCTGATCGCCCGCGCGCTGGAAAACGGTTTCGGCGACGCTCACGCGCAGTGGTCGCAGGTCCTGATCGCCATCTCGCTGATCAGCTTCGTCGTCGGCGCCTTTGGTGGTCTGGCGCAGAAGGACATCCAGCGCCTGCTGGCCTATTCGTCGATCGCCAACATCGGTTACGCCCTGCTGGGCATTGCGGCGGGCACGGCCGAGGGCTTGCAGGCCATGCTGATGTTCATGACGCTGTATGTCATCGATCAGTTGGGCTTCTTCGCCATCCTGCTAAGCCTGTCCAAGTCGGGCCGTCCGATCCGCCGCATCGCCGATCTGGCTGGCTTGAAGAAGGACCGGCCGCTGACGGCTGTGGCCCTGACCATCCTGTCGCTATCGGTCCTGGGCATGCCGCCGTTCTCGGGCTTCTGGGGCAAATATTATGTGTTCGGCGCCGCCGCCGATGCAGGACTGTGGCCCGTCGCGGCCGCCGGTCTGGTCGCCTCGGTCGTCGCCGCCTTCTACTATCTGCGCATCCTCAAGCTGATGTGGTTTGATGCGCCGGTGGATGACATCGCCACAGACGCCGCCCCAGTCGAGGCGAAGTGGATCGGCTGGGCCTGCGCCGCCTTCGCCTTCCCGTTGGTCATCGTCGGTCTGACGTGGCTGGAGCCGCTGACCAAGGCTGCGAGCGCCGGCTTCGGGAACGGGTAGGGCGTTGGCGCCCGTCCCTCTGGTCATCCTCGACGAGATCGACTCGACCAACGCCGAGGCGCGCCGTCTTGCCGAGGCCGGAGAGGCGGGCCCGCGCTGGATCGTGGCGCGCCGCCAGACCGCCGGCCGCGGTCGGCGGGGTCGCAAGTGGGACACCGATCAGGGCAATCTGGCCGCCACCCTTCTGATCACTACGCCCAAGTCGGCGGCGGAGGCGGCCCAAGCCACCTTCATCGCGGCCCTGGCCGTCGCGGATCTGCTCGACGTCTTCGTCTCGCCCGCACTCGTTTCGATCAAATGGCCCAACGACGTCCTGCTGGACGGGGTCAAGGTGTCGGGCATCCTGGTCGAATCCGGCCGGCACGCGAACGGCGACCTCTGGCTGGCGGTCGGCATCGGCGTGAACCTCGCCCATGCACCCGAGGGCACCGAACGGGGGGCGACCTCGGTTGCCGAGCGTCTGCGCGCCGACCTGGCCTATGTCCCGCCGATCGAGGCCGCCGCCGAAATCCTGGCCGAGACTTTCGCCGTCTGGTGGGGGCGCTGGCAGACGATGGGCTTCGAGCCCGTGCTCGACGCCTGGACCAGTCGTCTGACGGGCCTGAACGGACCGTGCGTCGCGCGTCTGGACAATGAGACGCTGGAAGGATTGGCCGAGGGCGTGGAGCCAGATGGCGCCCTGCGCCTGCGTCTGGCCGACGGCTCCGTGCGTTTGATTTCCGCCGGCGACGTCTTCTTCGGGAAAGCCGCCTGATGCTTCTCGCCATCGAGCAGGGCAACACCAATACGCTGTTCGCGGTCCACGACGGCACGGATTGGATCGCCCAGTGGCGCGCCGCGACCGAGGCCAGCCGTACAGCCGACGAGTACGCCGTCTGGCTGAATCAGTTGATGGTGATGAAGGGGCTGAAGTTCGACGCGCTCGGCGGCTGCATCATCTCCAGCGTCGTGCCGCAATCGATCTTCAATCTGCGCAACCTGGCGCGGCGCTATCTGAACATCGAACCCCTGGTCATCGGCGAGAACGCCGAGCTGGGCATCGAGGTGCGGATCGCCAAGCCCAGCGAGGCGGGCGCCGATCGTCTGGTGAATGCTGTGGGCGCCTCGCTGACGTATCCCGGCGACCTTCTGCTGATCGACAGCGGCACGGCGACGACCTTCGACATCGTTTCGGGCGACGGCGCATTCGAGGGCGGTCTGATCGCGCCCGGCATCAATCTGTCGCTTCAGGCCCTGCATGAAGCTGCCGCCAAACTGCCGCGCATCGCCATTCAAAAACCCGAACACGTCATCGGCAAGGGCACGGTCGAGGCCATGCAGTCCGGCGTTTTCTGGGGCTATATCTCGTTGATCGAAGGCCTGGTCGGGCGCATCAAGGCGGAGTGGGGCAAGCCCATGACGGTCGTCGGCACCGGCGGGGTCGCCAGCCTGTTCGAAGGCGCGACCGACAGCATCGATCACTTCGATCCCGACCTGACTATTCGCGGCCTCCTCGAAATCTGGCGTCGTAACGCCCATTTGACTGATTGAATGAAAAAGCAAACCCAAGACGAACTCGTTTTCCTGCCGCTCGGCGGCTCGGACGAGGTCGGTATGAACCTGAACGCCTATGGCTTCGGCCCAGAGGCGAACCGTGAATGGCTGATCGTCGATGTCGGCGTCACCTTCGGCGACCTGTCCACGCCCGGCGTGGATGTGATCGTGCCGGATCCCACCTTCCTGGAGGGTGAGAACATCAAGGGCATCGTGCTGACCCACGCGCACGAAGATCACATCGGCGCCCTGGGCTGGCTGTGGCCGCGCATCAAGGCGCCGATCTACGCCACGCCCTTCACCGCCTATCTGATCCGCGACAAGCTGCGCGAGCGTGGCATTCTGGACGAGGTCGAACTGATCGAGGTGCCGCTGGGCGGGACCGTCGATATCGGCACGTTCGGCGTGACCTTCGTCAACATGACCCACTCGATCGCCGAGCCGAGCGGCCTGGCCATCGATACGCCGCTGGGAATGGTGTTCCACACCGGCGACTGGAAGATCGACGACCAGCCTGTGATCGGCACCAAGACCGACGCCCCCGTCATCCGCGCCCTGGGCGACGAAGGCGTGCTGGCCATGGTCTGCGATTCGACCAATGTCTTCGTGCCGGGCGTCGCCGGGTCCGAAGGCGATGTCGCCGTCGCCATCTCCAAGCTGATCGCCAGCCTGAAGGGGCGCGTCGCGGTCGGCTGTTTCGCGTCCAACGTCGCCCGTATGGACAGCGTGATCCGCGCGGCCGAGGCCTGCGGGCGTCGCGTGGCCCTGGCCGGCCGGTCGATGCACCGGATCACGGCGGCGGCCAAACACGTCGGCATGCTGAAGGACGTGAAACCCTTCCTATCGGACGAGGAGGCCCGCGTCTGGCCCGCCGATCAGATTCTGTATCTGTGCACCGGCAGCCAGGGTGAGGCGAGGGCGGCGCTGTCGCGCGTCGCTGACGGCACCCACCCGGTCGTGAAACTGGGTCTGGGCGACCACTGCATCTTCTCGTCGCGCCAGATCCCCGGCAACGAACTGGCGATCGGCAATCTGCAGGACCGCCTCGCGGATCGCGGTGTGCGTCTCTATACCGAGAAGGATCACCCGGGCATCCACGTCTCGGGCCACCCCTGCCGTGACGAGCTGAAGCAGATGTACGAATGGGCTCGGCCGCAGATCGCGGTGCCGACCCACGGCGTGCGTCGCTTTCTTCTGGAACACGCCAACCTGGCCAAGGATATGGGCGTTCCCGAAACGGTGACGCCGCGCAACGGCGACATGGTCCGCCTGGCCCCTGGCCCAGCCAAAATCATCGACGAGGTGCCGAACGGCCGCCTCTATGTCGACGGCGGCATGCTGGTGACCGAGCAAGGCGAGGCCTTGAAGGAACGTCGTCACGCCTCGACCAACGGCGTGCTGATCGTCAGCTTCGCCCTGGACAAGCGCGGTCGCATCGCCAGCGACATCGACATCCGCAGCGTTGGCCTGCCAGGCGATACCGCCACGCCGCTCGGCGATGCGCTGGACAAGCTGGCAGAGCGCGTCGAACAGGTGGTCAAGGGCCTGAAGGGCGATGCTCTGGACGATGAAATGGTCATCGAACAGGCTGTCGCCCGCGTGCTGAAAAAGGCCAGCCAGCAAATCTGGGATCGTCGTCCCATCGTCGAGACGGTCGTCCTGCGCGTCTGATGCAACCTTGACCGTTTGGGCGCATTGGTCATGCGCCTGAACGGTCGGGGAAACGCATGTCGAAAAAGCCTGCCCGTGCGCGCCGCCTGCTGGAGCGGATTCGGCACGCCCGTCATCCGCTGCGCGGTTGGCGGCGGTGGGCGGTGATTGCGGGGCAGGGGCTAGTCGGCTTCGTCGCCCTGTTCGCCGTGGTCAATCTGGTGCTCAGCCTGTCGACCTTCCGGGGCGAAGACCCTTTGGCGCGGACGGTTCACGAACTGCGCGTGCTGTGGTTCAGCCCGCCCGACGGCCAACCGATGTCGCCGATCGCCTTTCCGACCGTATATGGCCGCGATCTGGGACCAGCGCCCGACACCGCCGCCATCCATGCCTATCTGGAGCGCGAGGCGGAGGACGGCGTCTTTCTGCTCGACCACGTCATGGTCGATCGCATCCTGAAGCTGAACGGCCGGATCGATGCGCGCAGCGTGCCGTCGGGCGTCTATGTCGGCGCCCATGCCCTGGGACCGGACGGTATGCCTATGGTGCCGGTGACCAAATTCATGGCGCAATATCTGCTGTTTCCGCGCCATGCCTATATTCTGGTCGTGCCTGAGAACGGGCCGGCCATCGCCTTCTCCGCCAGTCAGAACGCCAAGTTCGGCATCGACATTCATCCCGAACGACTGTCGGCCGAGATCGCGTCGTTCGATCCGAACGCCTATGACTTTCCCAGTTCGGGCGAGGCGCTGCACGAGATGACCCGCATCACCAATGACCGGGCGCGCGTCGCGACGGCCGTCGAAACGCTGAAGGGCGCCCAGGCTCGCCTGGCTCAGGAAGGCCTGACCTACGGCCTTCTGGCGCCGAACTCGAACACGGCGGTCGGTTGCGTGCTGCAAGGCGCCGGGGCGATCACGCAGCAGGCGCGCTCTTCGATCCTTCTTGCGCTACGGGCGCCGGGGTTTGGCGCATCGTGCGAATAGCGGTCGCGCCGACGACCTCAACTCGGATATATCCATGCCGATGACCGAGCGACTCTTCCTGCTGAACCCCGACTGGCACGACGATCAGGGCGGTCCGTGGTTCTGCCCGCCCGGCGCCTATATCGAGGGTGTCCTGGCCTTCTATCCTCAGCTTCGCGATGCGCTGGACGTCGTCTATCTGGACCATCCGCGCCCACGCCAGCCGGTCATCGACCAGGTCGGCGAGACGCATCAGAGCTGCCCCATCCTGATCCTGGACGGCGAACTGGATTGGCCCGAGGCCGAGGTCAGCGAAACGACCGGCCGGCGGTTTCTTCAGGATCACGCCATCGCTCCCTATCTGGCGGCCCGCTACGGCGTCGGCCGGCCCCATCCCTAGAGGTCCGTCATGCCCATCGGCGTCTTCACCATGGTCGGCATCTACATCATCGCCTGGTGGACGGTCCTGTTCGCCGTGCTGCCGCTGGGCACGGCGAGCGAGACGCACGAGCCGCCGACCGATGGCTCACAATGGGGCGCGCCCAAGACGCCCAATCTGAAGAAGAAGTTCCTGACCACCACCTGGGTCTCAGCCTTGGTCTGGGTGTTCGTGATGGTGCTGATCTTCACGGGCTGGCTGCCCCTGCCGAACTTCGCCAGCGGCCCGGCCGTCTAAACGACGCATCGGCCTAGCTTTCGCCCCGTCCGAGCGGCTAAAGCCTTGTTCCGTCTCTACGCCTAGGATTCCCGACCATGCGCCTGTCGCGCTTTTTCCTGCCCACGCTGAAGGAAGCTCCTTCGGACGCCCAGATCGTCTCGCACCAGCTGATGCTGCGCGCCGGCATGATCAAGCAGGAGGCCGCCGGCATCTACGCCTGGCTGCCGCTGGGTTTGAAAGTTCTGCGCAAGATCGAGCAGATCGTGCGCGAGGAGCAGATGCGGGCCGGGGCGGTCGAACTGTTGATGCCGACGCTGCAACTGGCCGACCTGTGGCGCGAGAGCGGCCGCTATGATGCCTACGGTCCCGAGATGCTGCGGATCACCGACCGGCATGAGCGCGAGCTGCTGTACGGACCGACCAACGAGGAGATGATCACCGACATCTTCCGGGCCTATGTGAAGTCCTACAAGTCGCTGCCGCTGAACCTGTTTCACATCCAGTGGAAGTTCCGCGACGAGCGCCGTCCGCGCTTTGGCGTGATGCGCGGCCGCGAGTTCCTGATGAAGGACGCCTATTCCTTCGACGTGGACGAGGCCGCGGCCCGCGTCGCCTACAATCGCATGTTCGTCGCCTATCTGAACACCTTCGCCCGCATGGGCCTGAAGGCCGTGCCGATGCGCGCCGACACCGGCCCCATCGGCGGCGATCTGAGCCACGAGTTCATCGTCCTGGCCGAAACTGGCGAGAGCGAGGTCTTCTGCGACCGCAAGCTGGTCGAGATGCCCGCGCCCGGCGACGACTTCAGCCCCGAAGCCGTCCAGGTCGTCTTCGACGAACGCACCGCCCTCTACGCCGCCACCGAAGAGATGCACGATCCGTCGCAGTTCGAGGCCAAGACCGCCGAGGGCGACCGCCTGTCGGCGCGCGGCATCGAGGTCGGCCACATCTTCTACTTCGGCACGAAATACTCCGCCCCGATGAAGGCCAAGGTCGCCGGGCCTGACGGGCAGGACGCCGAGGTCCACATGGGCAGCTATGGCGTCGGCGTGTCGCGCCTGCTGGGCGCCATCATCGAAGCGAGCCACGACGCCGGCGGCATCATCTGGCCCGATGCGGTCGCGCCTTTCGACGTGGTCGTGATCAATCTGCGCGCCAATGACGAGGCCGTCTCGGCCGCCTGCGAAGACGCGGTGGCCCGGCTTGAAAAGCTCGGCAAGGACGTCCTGTACGACGACACCGACGAACGTCCCGGCGGCAAGTTCGCAACTGCCGACCTGATCGGCGTGCCGTGGCAGCTGACCATCGGTCCGAAGGGATTGGCGGACGGCGTGGTCGAACTGAAACGTCGCGCCACTGGCGAGAAGGTCTCCGTAACGCTCGCCGAAGCTATCGAAAGGCTGACCGCTTGAGCCTGCCGTCTCGTCCATCCGGCGCCTTCTCCTCGTGGGAGATCGGCCTGGCCCTGCGCTACCTGCGCGCCAAGCGCAAGGAAGGCGGCGTCGCCACCATCGCGGTGATCAGCTTCATCGGCATCATGCTGGCCGTCGCCGTCCTGATCAGCGTGATGAGCATCATGTCCGGCTTCCGCAGCGAACTGCTGGGCCGCATGCTGGCGTTCAACGGCCACATGTATGTGCAGGGGCAGGTCCTGACCTCGCCGGATCGCGAAGCCGCCCTTAAGCGCATCCAGGCCGTGCCGGGCGTCGCCAGCGCAAGTCCGCTGAACGAGGCGCAAAGCCTGATCCGCGTCGGCAGCTATACGACCGGCGCCATCGCCAAGGGCATCCGCCCTGAGGATCTGGCCAAGACCCAGTATGTCTTCGACAGCTTAAGCCCGCAGGAACGCGCCAGCTTCGGCAAGGGCCCTTATGGCGGCGACCGCATTCTGGTCGGCGCGGCCTTGGCCAACTCCATGGGCCTGCGCGTCGGCGATCCTGTGACCCTGTATTCGCCGACCGGGGCCGACAGCGCCTTCGGCAATCTCGGCGGACTTGAGAAGACCTATTTCGTCGGCGGCCTGTTCCGCTCGGGCGCCGCCGACTATGACCGCGCCTTCATCTTCATGCCTCTGGAGCAGCAGCAGCTCTTCTTCGGCAAGGAAGGGGTCTGGGACGCGATCGAGATCAAGGTCGACGATCCCGATCAGGTCGGCGCCCTGACCGCCGCCATCCGCGACGCGGCCGGTCCCGGCTCGGTCGTCAGCGACTGGCGCGAGCGGCTCGCCGCCTTCTATGGTGCGCTGAAGGTCGAACGCGTGGCCATGAGCATCATCCTGGGCCTCGTCGTCGCCATCGCCGCCATGAACATCATCTCCGGCATCGTCATGCTGGTGAAGAACAAGGGCCGCGACATCGCCATCCTTCGCACCATCGGCGCCAGCCCCTCGGCGATCCTGCGCGTCTTCTTCATGGCCGGCGCCATGATCGGGGTCGCGGGCACCATCGCGGGGCTGATCCTGGGTCTGCTGTTCTGCTGGAACATCGGCTCGATCCAGCATTTCCTGGAGTTCGTGCTGCAGACCAAGCTGTTCGATTCCGACGTCTATATGCTGGACGCCATCCCGGCCCTGGTCGATCCGGTGGACGTGACCTGGGTGGCCTTCTGGTCCCTGTTGATGAGCTGTATCGCCAGCCTGCCGCCGTCCTGGAACGCGTCTCGCATCGATCCCGTGGAGGCGCTTCGCTATGAGTAAGGCTCCCATCCTTTCGGTGCGCGGCCTGACCCGTACCTATGACACCGCCCAAGGCGGTCTGACCGTGCTGAAGGGCGTGGATCTGGACGTCTATCCCGGCGAACTGGTCGGACTGATCGGACCGTCGGGCTCGGGCAAGTCGTCGCTGCTGCACGCCGCCGGCCTGTTGGAGAAGCCCACCAGCGGCACGGTCGCCATCGACGGCGAACAGGTCGGTGATCTCGACGAGCGCGCCCGCACGCGTCTGCGCCTGGGCCGGATCGGCTTCGTCTATCAGTTCCACCACCTGCTGCCCGAGTTCGATGCGCGCGACAATGTCGCCCTGCCGATGCGGATCGCCGGGGTGGCCCAGGACGAGGCGCGCAAACGCGCCGAGGTCACGCTGACGGCCCTGGGGCTAGGCGAACGCCTGACGCACCAGCCGGCTCAGCTGTCGGGCGGCGAACAGCAGCGCGTCGCCATCGGTCGCGCGCTGGCCAACGGCCCACGCCTGCTGCTGGCCGACGAGCCGACAGGCAATCTGGATCCGACCACCAGCCAATCCGTTTTCGAATCCCTGCGCGACCTGGCCAAGACCACGGGCGTCGCCGCCCTGATCGCCACCCACAATATGGAGTTGGCCGGCCATATGGACCGCGTCTTCGCCCTGAAGGACGGTCATCTGGAACAGCGCGAGGCCCAGAGCCACGCCTACTGAGCCACGCCTATCGATCAGCTGACGGCGGCGTCGCCCCAGATCGCTCGCAGGCGTTCGGGGCGGCGGCATCCGATCCGGTAAGCCTGATAGCTGGCGGCGTGGCGCTTGGCGTAGTTCTGGTGCTCCTCACCCGCTGGCCAGAACCGCTGGGCGCCGACAACCGGCGTGGTGAAGCTCTTTCTCAACACCCGCATCGCCGCATCGCGCGAGGCGACGGCGTCCGTGCGTTGGGCCGCTGTCGCAAAGACGGCGGATCGATAGGACGGCCCCTGGTCGCAGAACTGACCGTTAGGATCCGTCGGGTCGATGGTGCGCCAATAGCGATCGACCAGTGTGCGATAGCTGACCACACGCGGATCGAAGGTCACCTGCACCGCCTCCATATGGCCGGTGCCGCCGCGCACCACCTGCTCATAGGTCGGGTTGGCGGTATGGCCGCCGACGAAGCCCGATACGGCCGAGCGTACCCCCGGCACGTCATCGAATGCTTTTTCTTCCGACCAGAAGCAGCCGCCTGCGAAGATCGCGGTCTGAAAAGCCGTCTGCGCTTCGGCCTGACGGGTCAGAGGCGCGCCGATCGCCAGCGCAGCGACAGTCAAGGTTGCAACGGCGGCGAGGGCGTTCGTGCGAAGGGACATGGTCTCATCTCCTGTTGCATTGACTACGACGGCGACGCGCAAACGGTTTCACGGAGAACGACTTGACTGGAACAAAACGCCAACATAGAACATTAGCAGAACATATCGGATGTCTCGGAGCCAAGGTCATGCCGCGTTTGATGAGGGATATGCTGTCGCTGGCGTCATGCGGCGGTTTCGTCTGGATGGTCTGGACCGTGGCGATCAGCGTCACCGCCTGAGATCAGACGAATTAGACACTTTAGACGGTGTTTTTTTCGAGGACTGTCTGAAGCCAGCGATCCACAGCCGATCCGTCAGGCGACCGGTTTGCGATGGCCGCGCGCCGCCCGATATGAGACTCAGGGTAGAGTAGGGCTCTTCAACGGGCCAGGGTCGAAGAAGGCGTGAACGAGCCGGTGAACAGTCAGGGTTTTGTCCATCTGCGGGTCCGCTCGGCCTATTCGCTGCTGGAAGGCGCGATCAAGGCGGCTAAGGTCGGCAAGCTGGCGGCCGACGCCGGAATGCCGGCGGTCGGGGTGGCGGACCGGGCCAATCTGTTCGGCGCGCTGGAGTTCAGCCAGACCGCGAAGGATGCAGGCGTTCAGCCGCTCGTGGCCTGCGCCCTGCCGGTCTTCGGCATCGGCGGCCAGATCAACGCTCGCTGGGCCAAGGTTCCGACCGTGGTTCTGCTGGCCCAGGATACGGCCGGGTGGCTGAACCTGTGCGCGTTGTCGTCATCCGCCTATCTGGACGCCGGAGAAATGGCCGAGCCGGGCGTGGCCTGGGAGCAGGTCGTCGCCCGCTCCGAAGGCCTGATCCTGCTGTCCGGAGGCCCGGACGGCCCGGTCGATCCGCTGTTCGCCCAAGGCAAGAAGGCCGATGGCGCCGCTGCTCTGGCGGCGATGAAGGCGGCGTTCGGCGACCGCTTCTACGTCGAGCTGCAACGCCACGGGTTGGAGGACGAAAAGCGCGCCGAGCCGGGGCTGGTCGAATGGGCATATGCCAACGATGTGCCGCTGGTCGCCACCAACGACGTCTATTACGCGAAGGCGGCGCAGGCTAAATCCCACGACGCCCTGCTGTGCATCGCCGATGGCGCCTTCACCGGCCAGGAGGATCGCCGCCGCATCACCGGCGAACACTGGTTCAAGCCCGCCGCCGTCATGCGCGAGCTGTTCGCCGACCTGCCCGAGGCTTGCGACAATACCATCGACATCGCGCGTCGCTGCGCCTTCCTGGTCAATACTCACGCGCCCATCCTGCCGCGCTTCGATACCGGCGCCGGGCGCTCCGAGGCCGATGAACTGGCCCACCAGGCGCGCGAGGGGCTGAAGGTCCGCCTGACCGAGGTCACGCCGGCCGTGCCGGAAGAGGAATACTGGACCCGTCTGGAATGGGAGGTCGGGATCATCCAGCAGATGGGCTTCCCCGGCTACTTCCTCATCGTGTCGGACTTCATCAAATGGGCCAAGACCCACGGCATTCCGGTGGGGCCGGGGCGGGGCTCCGGCGCCGGCTCGCTGGTCGCCTGGTCCCTGACCATCACCGATCTGGACCCACTGCGGTTCGGCCTGCTGTTCGAGCGATTCCTGAACCCCGAACGCGTCTCCATGCCCGACTTCGACATCGACTTCTGCCAGGAGCGGCGCGAAGAGGTGATCGACTATGTGCAGGACCGCTACGGCAAGGACCGGGTGGCCCAGATCATCACCTTCGGCACCTTGCAGGCGCGGGCCGTGTTGCGCGACGTGGGCCGGGTGCTGCAGATGCCGCTGGGTCAGGTCGACCGGCTCTGCAAGATGGTGCCGAACAACCCGGCCGCGCCCGTCACCCTGGCCCAGGCCATCGACATCGAGCCGCGCCTGAAGGAGGCGAGGGACGCCGAGCCGGCGGTGAAGACCCTGCTGGAAACCGCGCTGGAGCTGGAGGGGCTATACCGCAACGCCTCGACCCACGCCGCGGGCATCGTCATCGGCGACCGGCCTCTGACGGAACTGGTGCCGCTGTATCAGGATCCGCGCTCCACTATTCCAGCGTCCCAGTTCAACATGAAATGGGTCGAGCCAGCGGGGCTGGTGAAGTTCGACTTCCTGGGCCTCAAGACGCTGACGGTGCTGGATCGGGCGCGCGGCTATCTCGAACGGCGCGGCGCAGCCAAGGACTGGAACAGCCTGCCGCTGGACGATGCGCGCACGTATGAGCTGATGGCCTCTGGCCAGACGGTTGGGGTGTTCCAGCTGGAATCCCAGGGCATGCGCGACACCCTGCGCAAGATGCGCTGCGGCTCCATCGAAGAGATCACCGCTCTCATTTCGCTCTACCGGCCGGGGCCGATGGAGATGATCGACACCTATATCGACCGTAAGTTCGGGCGCGCCGAGGTCGACTATCTGCACCCCAGCCTGAAAGAGGTGCTGACCGAGACCTACGGCGTCATCATCTACCAGGAACAGGTGATGAAGATCGCCCAGATCCTGGCGGGCTACAGCCTGGGCGAGGCCGACCTGCTGCGCCGGGCCATGGGCAAGAAGAAGAAGGAGGAGATGGATTTCCAGCGCCTCCGCTTCGTCAAGGGCGCCGCCGAAAAGGCCGTGCCGGAGGCGCAATCCGGCTCCATCTTCGACCTGGTGGCCAAGTTCGCCGGATACGGCTTCAACAAGTCGCACGCCGCCGCCTACGCCCTGATCTCGTTCCAGACGGGTTGGCTGAAGGCCAATCAGCCGGTCGAGTTCTTCGCGGCCTCCATGAGCCTGGACTTGTCGAACACAGACAAGCTGGCGGTCTTCTATCAGGACGCCAAACGGTTCGACGTGCCGGTCCTGGCGCCCGACATCAATCGCTCGTCGGCCGACTTCGACGTGGCCTGGGACGACGACAAGGGGGCGGTGCTCTACGCCCTGGGCGCGATCCGAAACGTGGGTCTCGAGGCGATGAAACACGTCATCGAGGTGCGCGAGACGGGCGGCCGCTTCGCCGACATTTTCGACTTCCTCGAGCGCGTCGATCCGCGCAGCGTGAACAAGCGCGCACTGGAAGGTCTGGCCAAGGCCGGCGCCTTCGACAGCATCCACCCCAACCGCCGTCAGTTGCTGGAACAGGCCGACGTTCTGATGGCCTATTGCCAGAGCGTGGCGGCCGAACGCGCCTCGTCTCAGGTGTCATTGTTTGGCGGCGACCAGGCCCATGCCGCTCGGCCGCGTCTGAAGAGCGTCGAACCCTGGGTCGGGCCGGAGAGGCTGGATCACGAACTGTCGGCGGTCGGCTTCTATCTGTCGGGCCACCCGCTGGACGAGATGACCTCGGCTCTGAAGCGCAAGCGCGTCACCTTCGTCGCCGAAGCCATACCGCTGGCGGAATCCGGCCACGAAGCCTTCCAGATGGCCGGCGTCGTGCGCCGCAAGCAGGAGCGGGCCAGCGCGCGGACGGGCGAGAAGTTCGCCTTCGTGACCTTCTCGGATCCGACCGGCGAGTTCGAATGCCTGTTCCCGCCCGAACAACTGCGCAAATGCCGCGAGGTGCTGGAGCCCGGCGCCTCGGTGATGGTGCGGGTGCGCGCCAAGTCGTCGGAGGGGGAGGTGCGCTTCTTCGGCGACGACGCCTCGCAAATGGACAATCTGCTGGACGACGCCAACATCGGCCTTCGTATCCATGTCTCGGCTCGCAGCGCTGACGCCGAGGCGCTAAAGGCGCGGCTGGAACGCGCGCGATCGGGCGCGATCGGCAAGGGGGGCGAGGTGTCGCTGATGATCGCGGGTCTCGAGCAAGGGCGCGAGGTCGAGGTCAAGATTCCCGGCCGTTATCGTTTGGACGGGGCCCTGCGCGGCGCGCTGAAGTCAGCGCCGGGCGTCGTTATGCTGGAGGACGCCTAAGCCCTCTCAGATATGGTCAAGCTTTTGATTTTTCGGAACCTCACGGACGCGTGATGGGTTTGGTCAGTCCATAGGGAGACTGTTGCAATGAAATATCTCGCCATCGCCAGCGTCGCCTCGCTGGCCCTTCTCGCCGCCTGCAACCAGGGTGGCGACAGCGCCGCCCAGAACACCGGCGAAGCGGTCAACGCCACCCAGGACGCCACGTCCGGAGTCGTCGGCCAGACCTCGGCCATGACCATGGGCGCCAACACCGTCGACGGTTTCGTCACCGGCCTAGGCACCGGCAACATGTATGAGCTGGAAGCCGCCAAGATCGCCGCCGCCAAGTCCAAGAATGCGGACGTGAAGGCCCTGGCCGCCATGATCACCAAGGATCACACCGCCGCCGGCGAGAAGCTGGCCGCCGCTCAGGCGACCGCCGCGCCCAACGTCGCCATCCCCACGACGTTGGACGAACGCCGCAAGGGCCTGATCGACAATCTGAACGCCGCCACGCCGGACGACTTCGACAAGGTCTATCTGGACCAACAAGTCGCCGCCCACAACGAGACGCTGACGCTGCTGAACGGCTTTGCCGACAACACCGAAGCGCCGGCTCTGGCCACCCTGGCGCGCGAGCTTGTGACGCCCGTCACTGCACACCGCGACCGCGCCCGGACCCTGCTGGACGCGATGAAGTAAAAGCAGCCGTTGCATTGCTGACCAAAGGCGGTCCCGAAAGGGGCCGCCTTTTCCGCATTTGCAGGGCTGCGCTTGCTATTGCGGCCCATCCGGCCTACATGGCCCCCGCATTTCGCAACGCGGGAGAGGCGCGCTTCGGGGAGACATCCCGATCCGCACCATTCCGAGGGTCTTCAGGCCTTTAATCCCCCGCGCCACGTTTGATCGGAAAAAGGACTGAACGATCATGGCTCTGCCTGAATTCTCGATGCGCACCCTGCTTGAAGCCGGCGCCCACTTCGGCCACCAGACGCACCGCTGGAACCCGAAGATGGACCGCTACATCTTCGGCTCGCGCTCGAACATCCACATCATCGACCTGTCGCAGACGATGCCGCTGTTCCACCAGGCTCTGGTGGCCGTGCGCGAAGTCGCCGCCAAGGGCGGTCGCGTTCTGTTCGTCGGCACCAAGCGCCAAGCCGCAGAGCCGGTCGCCGAAGCCGCCAAGCGCTGCGCCCAGTACTACATGAACAACCGTTGGCTCGGCGGCACGCTGACCAACTGGCGCACCGTGTCGGGCTCGATCGCTCGTCTGCGTGAGCTGGAAGGCATTCTGGAAAACGGCGGCGAAGGCCGCGTCAAGAAAGAGCTGCTGAACCTGCAGCGCGAGAAGGACAAGCTTGAGCTGTCGCTGGGCGGCATCAAGGACATGGGTTCGATCCCGGACATCATGTTCGTGATCGACACCAACAAGGAAGCGATCGCGATCCAGGAAGCCCGCAAGCTGAACATCCCGATCATCGCCATCCTGGACACCAACTCGGATCCGGACGGCATCACCTATCCGGTCCCCGGCAACGACGACGCCGCCCGCGCCATCCAGACCTACTGCGATCTGATCGCCGACGCCGTCCTGGACGGCCTGGCCGCCGGCGCTTCGGCCTCGGGCATCGACCTGGGCGCTTCGGAAGCTCCGGTCGAGCCGATGCTGCGTGAAGCCTCGGCCCCCAAGGCTGAAGCCGAAGCCGCGCCGGCCGGCACGGAAGGCGCCGCTGCCGAACTGGAAGCCGCTGCTGAGCCGGATGTCGAAACCGAGAAGGCCGAGGGCTGATCGCCCGCCGGGCGGCGTTCGCGTTCTTGAGCGCCGCCTGACGAACTGACACACGGCCGGGCTAAATCAGTCCGGCCGTTCCCACATACGAAATCCCCAAGGAGAAGAACATGGCCGAGATCACTGCCGCCCTCGTGAAGGAGCTTCGCGAGCGTTCGGGCGTCGGCATGATGGACTGCAAGAAGGCGCTGGTCGAAAACGACGGCAACATCGAAGCAGCAATCGACTGGCTGCGCGCCAAGGGCCTGTCCAAGGCCGCTAAGAAGGCCGACCGCGTCGCCGCCGAAGGTCTGGTCGCCGTCGCGTCGAAGGAAGACGGCAAGGGCGAAGTCGCCGCCGCCATCGAGTTCAACGCCGAAACCGACTTCGTCGCCCGCAACGAGCTGTTCCAGAACGCCGCCAAGTCGTTCGCCCAGCTGGGTCTGGAGCACCATTCTGTCGAGGCCCTGCACGGCGCCGAACTGGAAGCCGGCAAGACGGTCCAGGACGAAGTGACCAACATGATCGCCACCATCGGCGAGAACATGCAACTGCGCCGCGCCGCCCGCCTGTCGGTGTCGGAAGGCGTCGTCTCGACCTACGTCCACAACGCGGTTTCGCCGGGCGTCGGCCGCATCGGCGTGCTGGTCGCGCTGGAAGGCGAGGGCGACAAGACCGCGCTTCGCGAACTGGGCCGCAAGATCGCCATGCACGTTGCCGCCACCGCGCCGCTATCGCTGAACACCGACGACCTGGACCCCGCCGCCATCGAGAAGGAACGCACCGTTCTGACCGAAAAGGCCAAGGAAGAAGGTCGCCCGGAAGCCATGATCGCCAAGATCGTGGAAGGTCAGATCAACAAGTTCCAGAAGGACGTGGTGCTGTCCAAGCAGCCGTTCGTCATGGATCCGGACGTGACCATCGAACAACTGGTCGCCAACTCGGCCAAGGAACTGGGCTCCTCCAACCTTCACCTGGCCGGCTTCGTCCGCCTGGCGCTGGGTGAAGGCGTCGAGAAGGTCGAAGGCCCCGACTTCGCGTCGGAAGTCGCCTCCATGATGGGCGGCAACTAAAAAACATTCCCCTCATTCGTGAGGGTTTTGTATCAGAAGGGCGCGTTCGGCTTTGATGGCCGGCGCGCCTTTCGTCTATAAGAAGCCGCCTGATTCAATGGCGCCGCAGTCAAACGGACCTTCCCGCATGCCCGACGCCCCCTCGACCTTCCGCTACAAACGCGTCCTGCTGAAGGTATCGGGCGAGGTGCTGATGGGCGACCAGTCGTTCGGCGTCGATATGAAGACGGTCGATGCTGTAGCCAAGGCCGTCGCGGACGTCGCGGCCGAGGGCGTGGAAATCTGTCTGGTCATCGGCGGCGGCAACATCTTCCGCGGTCTGTCGAAGGCGGCGGCCGGCATGGAGCGCGCCCAGGCCGACTATATGGGCATGCTTGCGACGATCATGAACGCTTTGGCCATGCAGTCGGCGCTGGAGAAGATCGGCGTCTCGACCCGCGTGCAGAGCGCCATTCCAATGGCGGCCATCGCCGAACCCTACATCCGCCGTCGCGCCTTGCGTCATCTGGAAAAGGGCCGGGTCGTGATCTTCGCCGCCGGCGTGGGCGCACCGTTCTTCACCACGGACTCGGGCGCAGCGTTGCGTGCGGCGGAGATGGGCTGTGACGCCCTGCTGAAGGGCACTAGCGTGGACGGGGTCTATACCGCCGACCCGAAGAAGGATCCTGACGCGACGCGGTATGAGACGCTGTCCTATCAGGATGTGCTGGCCAAGGATCTGCGCGTGATGGACGCCTCGGCCATCGCCATGATGCGCGACACGGGCATACCGATCGTGGTCTTCTCCATTCGGGAAGACAATTCGCTGCGCCGGACCCTGACTGGCGAAGGCACGTTCACGGTCATTCAGGACGTCGCCTGAACGTTCGCCTGACCAGGAAAGACAAGAGAGACCAAGACCATGGCAAAGCCTGACCTCAAGACCTATCGCGACCGCATGGATCGCTCCGTCGCCGCTCTGAAGGAAGAGTTCAGCGGTCTGCGCACCGGTCGCGCCAACGCCGGCCTGCTGGAGCCCGTACGGGTCGAAGCCTACGGCTCGGCCTCGCCCCTGACCGCCGTCGCCGCGATCAGCGTGCCCGAGCCGCGCATGATCAGCGTCAGCGTCTGGGACAAGGGCATGGTGGTCGCCGTCGAAAAGGCGATCCGCAACGCCAATCTGGGCCTGAACCCGATCGTGGACGGCCAGACCCTGCGCATTCCGGTGCCGCCTCTGACCGAGGAACGCCGCAAGGACCTGGTCAAGCTGGCCGGCAAATACGCCGAGCAGCAGAAGATCTCGGTTCGCAACGTTCGCCGCGACGCCAACGACGACCTGAAGAAGGCCGAGAAGGCCGGCGAGATCAGCCAGGACGAGCAAAAGAAGATGGAGACCGAGGTCCAGAAGGACACCGACGCGGCCATCAAGCGCATCGACGAGACCTTGAAGACCAAGGAACAAGAGATCATGCAGGTCTGAGGCGAAACGGCTGGGTCCGGAAGGGATCGCACGACAGATGACGGCAGACCGCGCCGCGCCTTCAGGCCAAAGCCCAGACAAGCAGGGTCAGGACGGCCCGCGCCACGTCGCCATCATCATGGACGGCAATGGACGCTGGGCGAAGGCGCGCGGCCTGCCGCGGGCCCTGGGCCACCGCGAAGGCGTCCAGGCGCTGAAGCGTACGATCCAGGCGGCGCCGGATCTGGGCATCGATTGCCTGACGGTGTTCGGCTTCTCGACCGAGAACTGGAGCCGGCCCGAGGACGAAGTGTCGGACCTGATGGGACTGGTGCGGTCCTACGTCGCTAGCGATCTGGCCCGGCTGACCAAGGCCGGCGTCCGGCTGAAGATCCTGGGGCGACGCCAGGGACTGCCGGCCGATATCGCCGCCATCATCGAACGGGCCGAGGCCCAGACCGCCCATAACGACAGATTCCTGTTGCAGGTCGCCTTCAACTACGGCGGTCGCGCGGATCTGGTGGACGCGGCGCGTGGCCATATGGAGCGAGTGCTGGCGGGCGAGACGGTCGAGCCTTTCAACGAGGCGATCCTGACGGCCGGGCTGGCCACGGCGGGCTCGCCGCCGCTGGATTTGATCGTGCGCACGTCGGGCGAGCAGCGGCTGTCGAACTTCCTGTTGTGGGAGGCGGCCTACGCCGAGCTCGTGTTCCAGGACATTCTGTGGCCCGACTATGGCCCCAAGGCCTTGGCTGAGGCGATCTCGGCCTTTGGTCAGCGCGACCGCCGTTTCGGCGGACGCGTGATCGCGCCTGAGCGCGCGACGGCCTGATGGCGGTCAAGGGTCGGGATATCGCCCTCAGGGCTGCGTCCGCCGTCGTGCTGGCGCCCGCCGCGGTCGCTGCGACGTGGGGCGGCGGCGTGTGGTTTCTGGCGCTGATGATCGCGGCCAGCGTCGTCCTGGCGTTCGAATGGGCGGCGATGAGTGCGCCGCATGCGCGCCGCGTCATGGGCGGCGCGGTCAGCTTCGGCGTCGTGGCGGCGGTGATCAGCGCCCATTTCGGGGCCATGTCCGTCGCCTTCATCATGCTGGTGTTCGGCGCGGTCGCGGCCGGAGTCTATGCCCGCAGCCGAGGGCAGGAGGCGCTGGATGCCGCCTACGGCGTACTCTATCTCGGCTGGCCTTCGGTCCTGTTGATCTGGCTGCGCGACGTCGACAGTTTGATCGGGCTGCACTGGACCGTGCTGGTCTTCGCCGTCGCCTGGTCGGCCGACATCGTGGCCTATCTGGCGGGATCCACCTTCGGCGGACCCAAGCTGTGGCCGCGCTTCTCGCCGAACAAGACCTGGTCCGGGTTCATCGGCGGCGTTGCGGCCGGCGCGGTTGCGGGCGCCGTCATGACGGCCTGGGTCAATATGGGGGCCTTGAGCGTCGTCTGGGGGGCAGTGCTGGGCTTTGCCGCGGCCTTGGCGACCATGGCGGGCGACCTGTGGGAATCGGCGCTGAAGCGACGGTTCGGGGTCAAGGATGCGGGCAACACCATTCCGGGCCACGGCGGCCTGCTGGACCGCGTCGATGGCCTGATGTTCGCGGTCGTCGTCGTCGCGGCGGGCCGACTGATCGTCCTTATGCTGGAGCGTGGGGCGTGATCCGGCGTCGCATCACCGTGCTTGGCGCAACCGGATCGGTCGGCGCCTCCACACTGGACCTGATGGCTCAAGCCGAGGCGACGGGCACAGGCGCGTTTGAGGTCGAGGTCCTCACGGGCGGCGCCAATATCGCCAAACTGGCCGAACAGGCCAGGCGCTGGCGGCCTAAGCTGGCCGTGACCGCCGATCCGGCGCGATTGGACGACCTGCGCGACGCCTTGTCCGGCACGGATGTCTCTGTCGCCGCCGGCGACGCCGCGATCGTCGAGGCGGCGACGCGACCCGCCGACTGGATCATGGCGTCCATCGTCGGAGCGGCGGGTTTGAAGTCCGCGTGGGCGGCCGCGGGAACGGGTGCGACCCTGGCGCTGGCCAACAAGGAAAGCCTGGTCTGCTGCGGGCCCGCCCTGATCGAACGGGTCAGTCGGGCAGGGGGGCGCTTGATCCCCGTCGATTCCGAGCACTCCGCCATCTTCCAGGTGTTTCCGGCCGAAGCGCCTGAGCGGGTAGCCAAGCTGATCCTCACCGCATCGGGCGGGCCTTTTCGCAATACGCCGCGCGAACAGATGGTCGCCATTACGCCGGAACAGGCCGTCGCCCACCCCAACTGGAGCATGGGCGCCAAGATTTCAGTCGATAGCGCCACCATGGCCAACAAGGGCCTGGAGATGATCGAGGCGGCCTATCTGTTCGATATGCCGCAGGATCGGATCGACGTCGTGGTGCACCCCGAATCGATCATCCACAGCCTTGTGGAATATGTGGATGGTTCGACCCTCGCTCAGATGGGGCCGCCGGATATGCGTACGCCGATCGCCTGCGCCCTGGCCTGGCCGGATCGGATAGCGTGGCCGGCGCCCAAGCTGAATCTGGCTGCTCTGGGTCGGTTGACGTTCGAAGCGCCCGATCTGACGCGCTTTCCCGCCCTCGATCTGGCGCGTCAGGCCCTGAAGGCGGGCGGCGCGACGCCCGCCGTGTTCAACGCCGCCAACGAGGTCGCCGCCTTCGCCTTCCTTGACCGCAAGCTGGCGTTTCTCAATATTGCCGCAGTCGTCGCCGAAACCCTTGAGCGTGCGACGAAAGCGGGGATGGCTTTCGGTTCTGGAGACGCCTGCGGCGCGGCCCTTTCGGTCGACGCCGAGACGCGTCGAATGGCCGAGAGCGTCATCGCTGGCCTTGCGAATGCGGCCTGACAGCAGGCCAGGGGAGACGATTTTCGAATGCTGGGCGTCCTGGGTCAGGTCCTGATCTCCATCGCCTCGTTCCTGCTGGTGCTGACCTTCATCGTCACCATTCACGAACTGGGTCACTTCCTCGTCGCGCGCGCCTTTGGCGTGAAGGTGGACCGGTTCGCGGTCGGCTTCGGCAAGGCCGTGGCCAGCCGCACCGATCGTCACGGCATCGAATGGCGTCTCGGCTGGCTGCCGCTGGGCGGCTATGTGAAGTTTTCGGGCGATCTGGATGCGTCCAGCGTGCCTGATCGGGCCGGATTGGATGAACTGCGCGGCCGCGTGGTTGCCGAGCGCGGGCCCGGCGCCGAGCGTGATTATTTCCACTTCAAGCCGGTGTGGCAGCGCGCCCTGATCGTCGCGGCCGGGCCCATCGCGAACTTCATCCTGGCCATCACCATCTTCGCCGTCGTCTTCATGGCCGTCGGCGTGTCTCTGCGCCCCGCGCGTGTTGCTCAGGTCCAGGCGGGATCGCCAGCCGCCGCCGCCGGTTTCCAGGTCGGCGACCTGATCACCGAGGTGAACGGCAAGGCCATCAAGGACGGAAGCGCTGTCACCCGCACCGTCATGCTATCGACCGGCGATCCCGTACGTTTCACGGTCGAGCGCGCCGGGCGTCCGGTCGAACTGGTCGCGACGCCGGAACGCCGCGAGGAAAACGACCCCATCGCCGGACGGGTCAAGGTCGGTCGCATCGGCCTGGGGCTGGGCTCGTCGGCCGGCGATGTCCGCCACGTCCGCTATGACCCCGTCGAGGCTGTCGCCGAGGGAGCGCGCCAAACGGCCGACGTCATCGGCTCGACCCTGACCTACCTCGGACGCCTGGCGACGGGCCGCGAGTCGGGCGATCAGTTCAGCGGTCCGCTGGGCATGGCCAAGGCGACGGGCTCGCTGACGACGGCTGCGGTTGAGGCCAATCCAGCGCCGGGCGCCATGGCGATCAACCTTATCCTGACGCTGACAACCTTGGCCGCCATACTTTCGATCGGAATCGGCTTTCTAAATCTGCTACCCATTCCGGTCCTCGACGGCGGGCATCTGCTTTTCTACGGCTATGAGGCTGTGGCGAAACAGCCTGTGTCGGCGCGGTTCCAGGAGATGGGCTATCGTGCAGGCCTTGCGCTTTTGGCGGGATTTATGTTGTTCGCAACGTGGAACGACCTACAGAAGCTCAATATCTTCCAATTCCTCGGCGGGCTCGTCTCGTGAGCCGACGCCAGCCCCCGACGGTTTCCCGAATGAATGACATGACCTCTCGCGCCGCCGTTCGACTGAGCGCTCGCTCCAGCCTGCTGGCTCTGGCGGTCGCCGCCGGGCTGGGCGCACCCGCGCTGGCCCAGACCGCGCCGGCCCAAGCCGCGCCGGCGACGACGCCTGCTGCGCCGGCTCAAACGCCAGTCCAGACGGCCCCGGCGAGCGCCGCCGAACCGCGCGTCGAGATCGCTGCGCCGCAGACGATCACGATCAACCGCATCATCGTTCAGGGCGCGCAGCGGATCGACCAGACGACGGTCCTATCCTATCTGCCGATCCGTCCCGGTGATGCGGTCGACGCCTCGGTGCTGGACGTCGCGGTGCGCACCCTGTCGCGCACGGGCCTGTTCGCCGATGTGCAACTGGGCATCCAGAACGGCGACCTGATCGTCCAGATTGTCGAGAACCCGATCATCAACCAGGTGGTGTTCGAGGGAAACAAGGCGCTGTCGAAGGACAAGCTGACCAAGGAAGTGAACCTGGCGCCGCGCGGCATCTATACCCGCGCCAAGGTTCAGGAGGACGTCGGCGCCATCGTCGAGCTGTATCGCCTCCAGGGCCGCATCTCTGCGACCGTGACGCCCAAGCTGGTCCAGCTGGAACAGAACCGCGTCGATGTGATCTTCGAGATCAACGAAGGCCCACAGACCGGCATCAGCGCCATCAACGTGCTGGGCAACGAGGCGTTTTCGGATCGCGACGTGCGCGGCGTAATGGTCACCGAGAAGTCGACCTGGTGGAAGTTCTTCTCAAACAACGACAACTACGACCCCAACCGCCTGGAATACGATCAGGAGCAGCTGCGGAAGTTCTACACCAACCGCGGCTATTACGACTTCCGCGTGGTGTCCTCGGTCGCCGAACTGCAGCCAGACGATCAAGCGTTCCAGCTGACCCTGACGCTGAACGAAGGCGACAAGTATAACTTCGGTGAGATCAAGGTCGTCACCCAGAACGACCGGCTGAACGCCGACTTCCTGAAGGCTCTGGTGCCGATCCGGGAAGGCCAGCTGTACGAGAGCGACAAGATCGAACAGGCTGTCGACGCCCTGACGTTCGCGGCCGGTTCGGCCGGTTACGCCTTCGTCGAGATCAATCCGACCTACAAGGCCAATCCCGAGACGGACACGGTCGATGTGACCTTCAACGTGTCCGAGGGCCAGCGGGTCTACATCGATCGCATCAATGTGGTCGGCAACACCCGCACGATCGACCCGGTGATCCGCCGCGAACTGCTGCTGACCGAGGGCGACGCCTTCAACCGCGCCCTAATGGAGCGCTCGCGCAACAATCTGCGGTCCCTGGGCTTCTTCAAGGACGTGACGGTCGAGGAGACGCGCGGCAGCGCGCCGGACCGTTCGGTCATCAACGTCAACGTCCAGGAACAGCCGACCGGCGAACTGTCCGTCGGCGCGGGCTTCAGCTCTGTCGACTCCTTCACGGTTAATTTGGGCATCTCGGAGCGGAACTTCCGCGGGCGCGGTCAGAACGTGGTCGCCCGTCTGGAGTGGGGCTCGCTGCGGCAGCAGGTCGACTTCCGCTTCACGGAGCCGAAGTTCCTCGGTCGCGATTTGCGGGCTGGCTTCGACCTGTTCCACTCGCGCTACGACCTGAGCCAGTATTCGTCATACGACTATCGTTCGACCGGCGCGGGCCTGCGTCTGTCCTATCCTCTGAACGGCAATATGCTGCTCAGCACGCGCTATTTTCTGAAGTCTGACGAAATCATCGTGCCGACGGGCTTTTGCTCGGGCGTGGGGCAGGGATCCTCGGCGCTGTGCGATCAGATCGGCAGCTTCATCAACTCGTCGGCGGGCTACACGCTGCAGGTCAACTACACCAACGATCCGATCCGTCCGACACGCGGCTGGGCCGGGTCGCTGCGTCAGGACCTCGCGGGTCTGGGCGGCGACGTGAACTATGTGAAGACCGAGGCCGATGCGAGTTGGTACTACGGCTTTACGCCGAACTGGATCGTCAGCGTTCAGGGTTCCACCGGCTACGTCAGCGGCTGGAACGGCGATCCGATCCGCATCAACGACCGCTTCTTTAAGGGCGGCAACAGCTTCCGCGGCTTCGAGACGGCCGGTATGGGGCCGCGCGATCTGAATACGACCGATGCCCTAGGCGGCAACTTCTACGCCATAGGCACGGTCGAGCTCACCGTGCCGAATTATCTGCCCGAGCAATACGGCATCAAGACCTCGCTGTTCGCCGATGTCGGTACGCTGGGCGTTCTGGATGACCGCTACAAGCTGACGTCCACCGGAACGGTGAACACCAACATCGCCGATGAGCTGTCGCTGCGCGCGTCGGCTGGCGTCAGCATTCACTGGAAGTCGCCGATGGGTCCGATCCGCTTCGACATCTCCAAGGTCCTTTCCAAGGAAGATTACGACAAGACGGAATCCTTCCGCTTCTCGACCTCTACTCAGTTCTAATCGCGGCTTTTTCGACCGCACGAGGAAACACCATGAAAGCTCTGATCATTGCGGCGACCGCCGCTGCTTCGCTCATCGCCACCGCCGCCTCGGCGCAACAGGCCGGCGCGCCTGCCAATCCGGGCCCGGTCATCCCCGGCGTCTGCGTCTATTACAACGCGCGTCTGCTGGCCCAGTCGTCGGCCGGTCAGGCCGTCGAAGCCCGCATGCAACAACTGGCCCAAGAAGTTCAGGGCGAACTGCAGCCCTACGCCACGGCCATCCAAACGGACGCGCAACAACTGCAAGCCTCTGGTTCGAGCCTGCCGGCCGACCAACTGCAACAGCGCCGTCAGGCTCTGCAGCAGCGCGCGCAAGAGGCGCAACAGCTGGAAGCCACCCGTGAAAACGAGCTGCGCTACACCTTGGGCATGCAGCGTCAGGCCATCACCGAGGCCGTCTCGCCGATCCTGACCGCCCTGTATCAGGAGAAGGGCTGCGGCCTGCTGCTGGACCGCGAGAGCGTCTTCATGATGAACCCGGCCATGGACGTGACCGATCTGGCGATCCAGCGCCTGAACACGGCCCTGCCGACCTTGAGCTTCAACCGTATGGCCGTGCCGGCTCAAACGCAGGCTCAACCGGCCGCCGCCAACTAAGTCGTCGATGCCCGATCCTCGCTTCTTCGAAACCCTGTCTCCCCTTAGCATCGCCGATCTGGCGGCGCAGATCGGCGGCGGGGTCGAGCGGGGCGGGGATCGCACGATCGCCTCCGTCGCGCCCTTGTCTTCTGCGGACGGGGGCGCGGTCGCGTTTTTGGGTGACCGCAAGTTCGCCGCCGCGCTGGCGACGACCCGGGCCGGCTGCGTCATCGTGCCGGCTGAGGCCAAGGACGCCGCGCCGTCGTCCGCCGCCGTCATCGTCTCGCGCACGCCTCAAGCCTCTTGGGCCAAGGCGTCGCTGGCGCTTCATCGCCCTATCCTTCTGGACAAAGCGATCAGCCGCGAAGAGGCGGCCGAGGACGACAGCGTGATGGTCGAACCCGGCGCGATCCTTGGGCAGGGCGTCCGCATCGGTCGCGGGTCCCGCATCGGCGCCAACAGCGTCATCGCGCCCGGCGTGCAGATCGGCCGCGATTGCGTGATCGGGGCCAACGTCAGCGTGGCCTTCGCGCTGATCGGCGACCGGGTGAAGCTGTATGCCGGCGCCCGGATCGGCGAAGCGGGCTTCGGCGCCACGGGCACGGCGGCGGGGGTCATGGATATTCCCCAACTGGGCCGCGTCATCCTTCAGGACGGCGTGACGGTGGGCGCCAACTCCTGCATCGACCGCGGCGCCTATGACGACACCGTCATCGGCGAGAACACCAAGATCGATAATCTGGTCATGGTGGGCCACAACTGCGTCATCGGCCGCAACTGCCTGCTGGTCGCCAATACCGGCATCTCGGGATCGGTGACCGTGGGCGACAATGTCATCTTCGGCGGCAAGGCGGGGATCGGCGACCACATCACGATCGGAGAGGGCGCGCGCGTCGCGGCAGGCGCAGGTGTGCTGGCCGATGTTCCCGCCGGCGAGACCTGGTCTGGTTATCCGGCGCGTCCGATCCGACAGTTCTTGCGCGAGACGGTCTGGCTCGCCAAACAGGCCTCATCGAAGAAGGCTCCGAAGGAATCATAGGGATGAGCGACACGACTGCCGTCGAAGGCAAGATCGATTACGCCGAGGTGATGCGGCGGCTGCCGCACCGTTATCCCTTTCTGCTGGTGGACAAGGCCGAAGACTTCATGCCCGCGACGTCGATCGTCGGCATCAAGAACGTGACCCACAACGAGCCCTTCTTCCCCGGTCACTTCCCGATCGATCCGGTCATGCCCGGCGTGCTGATCGTCGAGGCCATGGCCCAGACCGGCGCCCTGCTGATGTCCAAGACGCTGGACGTCGCCGTGGCCGACAAGGTCATCATGTTCATGTCGATCGACGGGGTTCGGTTCAGAAAGCCCGCGCGCCCGGGCGACCAACTGCGCATGGAGGTCAAGGTGATCCGCGCGCGGGGCGACGCCTACAAGTTCCGGGGCGAGACCTTCATCGACGGCAAGCTGGCGGCCGAAGCCGAGTTCATGGCGATGGTCGTGACTGTGCCTGTTCCGGCGCCTGGGCCGGCGGCCTGATGACCGTTCACCCCACGGCTCTGATCGACGCGACGGCGACTCTGGGCGAGGGGGTCGAGGTCGGCCCCTGGTGCACGGTCGGGCCGAATGTTGTGCTGGGCGACAATGTGCGTCTGGTCAGCCATGTCGTGGTGCAGCAGGACACGACGGTCGGGGCCGGGACGGTCATCCATCCCTTCGCCGTCATTGGCGGCGATCCCCAGCACAATGGCTACAAGGGCGAAACGGTTCGGTTGGAGATCGGCGAGAACAACCTGATCCGCGAGCACTGCACCTTCAATCGGGGCACGCCGCAGGGGACGGGCGTGACGGTCGTGGGTTCGAACAATCTGTTCATGACCGGCGCCCATGTCGGTCACGACAGCGTCGTCGGTGACAATGTGGTCATGGCCAACAACGCGACCCTGGGCGGTCATGCTCAGGTCGGGGACAAGGTGTTTTTGGGTGGACTGTGCGCGGTGCACCAGAACGGCCGCGTGGGGCAAGGCGCGATCATCGGCGGTCTGGCGGCGGTGACGCGCGATGTCATCCCCTATGGCTCGGCCTGGGGCAATCATGCGCGGCTGCGTGGGCTGAATCTGATCGGCCTCAAGCGCAAGGGCTACGGCAAGGATCAGGTGCGGCGTCTGCTTGCAGCCTATCGCGATCTGTTCGAGGGCGAGGGCGAGTTCGCCGGTCGGATCGATGGCGTGGCGGAACGCTATGCCGACCTGCCCGAGATCATGGAGATCATCGCCTTCATCCGCGACGGCGGGCGGCGTCCGCTGTGCCTGCCGAACGCGGAATGAGCGTGGCTGGAAAGCTGGGTCTGATCGCGGGCGGCGGTGATCTGCCGGCGGCCGTCGCGGCGCGTTGCGACGCGCTAGGGCGGCCGGTTTTCGTGATCCGACTGTCCGGGTTTGCCGATGAACATCTGGCGCACTGGCCCGGCGCCGAATTCGGCATGGCGCAGATCGGTGCGATCCTGAAGGCGCTGAAGACCGAGCGCTGCACGACCGTCTGTCTGGCGGGCATAGTCAACCGGCCGGATTTCAAGACGCTCAAGCCTGATTTCAAAGGGGCGACCCTGTTGCCGGGCATCGTCGCCGCCGCCTCCAAGGGCGATGACGCCCTGCTGCGCAAGATCCTGTCGGTGTTCGAGGCCGAAGGCTTCGCCGTCGAGGGCGCCGACGACATTCTGGGCGGCGACACGCTTGGCGCAGGCGCGCTGGGCGCCGTCTCGCCGACCGAGGAGCAGCTAGACGATCTGAAGAAGGCGCTGCATGTCGCCGAAAAATCAGGCGAACTGGACATCGGTCAGGGCGCCGTGGTCTGTGACGGCCTTGTCCTTGCGGTTGAGGCGCAGGAAGGCACGGACGCGATGCTGACCCGCGTCGCTGGCCTGTCCGCCGATTTACGTGGAGCGGTTGATAGCCCCAGGGGCGCGCTCGGCAAGGCGCCAAAGCCCATTCAGGATCTGCGCGTCGATATGCCCGTGATCGGGCCGCGCACGGTCGAAATGGCGGCGGCGGCGGGTCTGGCGGGCATCGGCGGGGTGGCCGGACGTTTGATCCTGATTGATCGCGCGGCCATCGTCGAGACGGCGAACCGTCTGGGCCTGTTCATCTGGGGCGAGGATCGGTGAGCCGTCCGCTAAAGATCATGTTGGTGGCGGCAGAGGCTTCTGGCGATGCGCTGGGCGCCGGTCTGGCCAAGGCGTTGAAGGTGCGGTTGGGGGACGATGTGGCCTTTGTCGGCGTCGGTGGGCCCAAGATGGCGGCCGAGGGCGTTGCCAGCCCATTCGATATCGCCGAACTGTCGATCCTGGGCTGGATCGAGGGCTTGCGCGCCTATGGCAAGGTCAAGCGGCGCGTCGAGCAGACGGCGGCGCTGGCCGAGCGGGAAAAGCCCGACGCCGTGGTGCTGATCGACAGTTGGGGCTTCACGATCCGTGTGGCCAAGGCGATCCGGGCCGCGCGCCCGGACCTGCCGCTGATCAAGTACGTCGGGCCTCAGGTCTGGGCCTCGCGGCCGGGCCGGGCGAAGACCTTGGCAGGCGCCGTCGATCATCTTCTGGCCCTCTACGGCTTTGATGCGCCCTGGTTCGAGCGCGAGGGCCTGCCGACAACCGTGGTCGGATCGTCGGCGCTCCACGTGAATGTCGATGCTGCGGACGGTGCAGCGTTCCGCGCGCGTCGTGGGATCGCCGCCGATGCGCAGCTTCTCCTGGTGCTGCCCGGCAGCCGGCCCAGCGAGATTACCCGAATGGCCCCCGTCTATGAGGCGACAGTCAGAAAACTGAAGACCACGAATCCTGGTCTGGAAGTCGCCGTGGTCGCCGCGGGGACGGTGGCTCACGATGTTGCCGGCCGCGTCGCCGCCTGGCCCTTCCGCGTTCATCTGGTCGACGAAGCCGAAAAGTATGACGCCATGCGCGCCGCGACCGTCGCCCTGGCCACCAGCGGCACCGTGTCGACCGAACTGGCGCTGGCGGGCGCGCCGATGGTCATCGCCTACAAGATCGACGGGCTCAGCTATCAGCTGATGAAGCGGTTCGTGACCGCCAAACACATCACACTGTTCAATGTCGCGGCTGACGACCGGATCGCGCCCGAGTTCATTCAGCACGAGGCGACCCCGGCCATCCTGACGGCGGCGGTTGGGCGGCTGCTGGCCGACCCGGCCCTGGCGGCCGAACAGGCGCGTCGCCAAACGGCGGCATTGGACCTGATGGGACGCGGAGGACCGGACCCATCCGAACTGGCTGCCGACGCGGTGCTGAAGGTCATCGCCGAGAAGTCGGCGAGCTGACGATGGCGCGGGCGCTCAGTCCGCGACGTGCGGCCGAGGTCCGCGCCGCGCTTCAGATGGCGGTGGGCGCGATGGCTGCGCTCTATCTCGCGACCTGGCTGAACCTGCCGCACCCGTACTGGAGCGTGATTTCTGCCATCGTCGTCATTCAGGCGAGCGTCGGTGGCGGCGTCCTGACCGTTGCGCGCGACCGGGCCATCGGCACGGCGACCGGAGCGCTGGCAGGGGCGGTCTTCGCCTTCCTTCGCCCGCCGGGCCTGGAAAGCATGGCCCTGAGCATCGCTGTTTCCGCGGGGCTGCTGGCCTTCTTTGCAACCGGGCGGTCATGGCTGAAGGTCGCGCCCGTGACGGCGACCATCGTCATCGCCGGTGGGACGGGTGCGGAAGGGCCGGCGTCCCTGGCGCTGGATCGGGTGATGGAAATCCTGGTCGGCAGCGGCGTCGGGGTTCTCGCGATCCTGGCCCTGTTTCCGCGCCATGCCAGGCAATCCTTCAAGCTTCAGGCGCGCGAGGCGGCGGGCGAAGCGGCGGGGCTGCTGGCTTTGGTGTCAAAGGCCGTCCCGGAGGATGCGTCCGAGATTTCGCGCCGTCATGCCGATCTGAAGCGGCGGCTGGATGCGTTGGGTCAGTCCGCCAAGAACGTCATCGATCTGCCCGGCCCGCAACGTGAGACGGCGGATCGGGCTGCGCTCGTGCGCGCCTTCTGGCGCGTGCGCAGCGACATCGTCATCTTGGGGCGCGGTTTCCAGGCTGAGGGCGCGGGCGCACGGCTGGATCCCTGGTCGCAGGACGCGGAGCGGGCGGTGGAGCAACTCAAGGCTCTGTCTCAGGGCAAGGCCGCCCAGCCCATGGGCGCGATCGACCAAAGCCTGGCCCTGTCCATGGCCGTCGAGAGCGACGACGTGGCTCTGGGGGCTGCTGCGATCGGCGTGGCCCATATGCACCGGGATCTGGACGACTTGGCTGCCCGGTTTGCGGATCTGAAGCTGGTCTGACGACAAAGAAAAACGCCGGGGATGTCTCCCCGGCGTTCTGCATTCTAGTCTTCGTCTCAGCCGCGCTGTTCGATCGGCACGTAATCGCGCTGGGTCGGGCCCGTGTAGAGCTGACGCGGGCGACCGATCTTCTGCGACGGATCGGCCATCATTTCCTGCCACTGCGAGATCCAGCCCACGGTGCGGGCCAGGGCGAACAGGACGGTGAACATGGTGGTTGGGAAGCCCATCGCCGACAAGGTGATGCCCGAATAGAAGTCGACGTTCGGGAACAGCTTGCGCGAGGTGAAGTATTCGTCCGACAGGGCGACCTTCTCCAACTCCTTGGCGACCAGGAACAGCGGATCGTTTTCGCGGCCCGTGGCGGCCAGCACTTCATAGGCCGACTGCTGCATGACCTTCGCGCGCGGGTCGTAGTTCTTGTACACGCGGTGGCCGAAGCCCATCAGCTTGTACTTGCGGTCCTTCACGCCCTGGATGAACTCCGGGATCTTGTCCGGGGTGCCGATTTCCTTGAGCATCGTCAGCGCCTCTTCGTTGGCGCCGCCGTGCGACGGGCCCCACAGGCAGGCGATGCCGGCGGCGATACAGGCGAACGGATTGGCGCCCGACGAACCGGCCAGACGCACGGTCGAGGTCGAGGCGTTCTGTTCGTGGTCGGCGTGCAGGGTGAAGATGCGGTCCATGGCGCGAACCAGGGCCGGATCGACATGATAGTCCTCGGCCGGAACGGCGAAGCACATGCGCAGGAAGTTTTCGGCGTAGGACAGGTCGTTGCGCGGCGACACGAACGGCTGGCCGATGTGGTATTTATAGGCGCGGGCCGCGATCGTGGGCATCTTGGCGATCAGGCGAATGGCCGAAATGTCGCGCTGGATCGGATCGTGGATGTCCAGGCTGTCGTGATAGAAGGCCGACAGGGCGCCGACGGTGCCGACCATGATGGCCATCGGGTGGGCGTCGCGGCGGAAGCCTTCGAAAAAGCGATCGAACTGGCTGTGCAGCATCGTGTGGGTGGTGATGCTGTTTTCGAACTTCTCGTACTGGGCGGCGGTCGGCAGTTCGCCGTGCAGCAGTAGGTGGCAGACCTCGACGAAGTTCGACTTCGACGCCAGCTGGTCGATCGGATAACCGCGGTGCAGCAGCACGCCGGCGTCGCCGTCGATATAGGTCAGAGCCGATTCACAGGCCGCCGTCGAGGTGAAGCCGGGATCGAAGGTGAAGGCGCCCGTTCCCGCATAGAGTTTGCGGATGTCGATGACGTCCGGGCCGGTGGAGCCCGAAAGGACCGGCAACTCGATCGTCTTGTCCTCGAAGGACAGGGTCGCCGAGCCGGCGGGTTTGGCTTGTTCAGTCATGAATGCCCCTTTGCATCACACGTCCAGGCGCGGGGAGGCGTCGGCCGCTTTTTGGTTTGTGGGTGATCACTTAGTCTGTTGCAGCGCATCATCCAAGCGCCCGAGACTTTCGTCGCGCCCAAGAGCCGACAAAGTTCGTGCAATATCAGGTGATGTTGACCCTGCGGTAAGCGCTGCGCGCATGGGCGGGCCGATTTTTCCAAACCCGACGCCCTCGGATTCCGCAAAGGCCTCGAGCTCGGCTTCCAGCGCAAAGACATCCCAGGATTGGAACAGGGACAGCCGCTCGCGCAGGCGGGCTAGGCGATCCAGCGTCTCACCGGACAGCAGCGCCTTCGCCTTATCGTCCAGGGTCAGCGGGCGCGATTTAAGTACGAAGACCGTTTGGTCGGCCAGATCGAGGATCGTCTTGGCGCGATCCTTGACGAAAGGCATGGCGCGCTGAAGCCGGGCTTCGTCCGCCTCCGCCAGGGCGTGGCCCTTTTGCAGATGCGCATCCAGCGTCAGCTTGGCGAGCCGCTCGTCGTCGGCGAGACGCAGCCAGTGCGAGTTGACGTGGGCCAGCTTGTCAAAGTCCAAACGGGCCGGCGCCTTGCCGATGCCGGCGAGATCGAACCACTCGATGGCCTGGGCGTCGCTGAACAGTTCGTCGTCGCCGTGCGACCAGCCCAGGCGGGCCAGATAGTTGCGCATGGCCTCGGGCACGTAGCCCATCTCGGCGTATTCATGCACCGCCTGCGCGCCGTGACGCTTCGACAGCTTGGCGCCGTCCGGTCCGTGGATCAGGGGGATGTGGGCGAAGGTCGGACGCGTCCAACCCAATGCATCGTAGATCAGGCTCTGCCGCGCGGCGTTATTCAGATGGTCGTCGCCGCGAATGACGTGGGTCACCCCCATGTCGTGGTCGTCCACGACGACGGCGAGATTATAGGTCGGCGCGCCGTCCGAACGCAGCAGCACCAGATCGTCCAGGTCGTCGGTCGACCAGTTCACGTCGCCCTGGACCTCATCGGCTACCGTGACCGTCGTCGCCTTTGGCCGGCGGAAGCGCACGACGTGCGGCAGGGCCAGATCGTCGACGGTCGGCTCGCGGTCGCGCCAGGGCGATTCGAAAGTGCGCTTTTCCGCCTTGGCCTCGTCACGCAGACGACCGGTCTCCTCGGCCGAGGTGAAGTCGCGGTAGGCGTGGCCGGCTTCGAGCAGTTGATCGACCACCTCGCGGTGGCGGTCGGCGCGGCTGAACTGGAACACCGGCTCGTCGTCGGCGAACAGCTCCAGCCAGCTCAGGCCGTCGAAAATGGCCTTCACCGCCTCGTCCGTCGAGCGTTCGCGGTCGGTATCCTCGACACGGATCAGGAAACGCCCAGCGTGTCTCTTGGCATACAGCCAGTTGAACAAAGCGGTTCTCGCCCCGCCGATATGCAGATAGCCTGTCGGCGAGGGGGCGAAGCGGGTGACGACAGTCGAAGAAGGTGAGGTCATGGGGGAGGGGTCCGTAAGCGAGGCCCTTATACGCCCCGATGCGGCAAAACCTACCCCCGCTCCGCGATTGCGCGCCTGGCTGCATGCCGAAGTCGCCGCCCAGACCCTGAGATGGCGGCTATGGGCGCCGGTCGCATTCGGCGCGGGCGGCGGCATCTATTTCGCCCTGCGAGCCGAGCCGGTCTTGTGGCCCTTGTTGCTGGGTGCCGTCTTAACCTTTGTGCTGTGGGTTGTGGCGCGTCGGCGCGCCGGGTCGCGACGTCTGACCTGGCTGCTGTTGATGGTGGCCTGCGCGTCAGGCGGGCTGGCGGCGGCCAAGGTGCGCACCGAAGCCGTCGCCGCGCCGATCGCGCCCGCCCTCAGCGAACCGACCGTGATCGAAGCCTGGGTTGTCGATGTCGACAGCCCGGGGCAGCGAGGCGCGCGGGTCGTGATCGCGCCGGTCTGGATTCGCGGACTGACGCCCGAACAGACGCCGGTGCGCTTGCGGGCGACGGTGCGGGGCGAGCCGCCGCGGCCCGGCGAAGCGATCCGCTTGTTCGCCATTCTGAATCCGCCGCCTGCGCCGGCCAGCCCCGGCGCCTACGATTTCGGGCGCAACGCCTTCTTTCAGGGGATGGGCGGCGTTGCGTTCGCCTTGAGCGACACGCGTACGGCCGATCTGACGCCGCCGCCGTGGCGACTTCGACTTGAAATGGCGGTCAACGGCGCCCGCTTCGCACTGGCCGAGAGGATCGTGGCAAGACTCGGCGAACGGACCGGCGGGATCGCCGCCGCCATGACGACCAGCCACGAAACCTGGATCAGTCAGGAGGACATGGATGTGATGCGCGATTCCGGCCTGGCGCACATCCTGTCGGTGTCAGGGCTGCATATGGCGATCGTCGGCGGTTTCGTCTTCTTCGCCGTGCGGCTGGGCGTGGCGGCCTGGCCCTGGTTGGCCTTGCGGGTTCACGGCAAGAAGGTCGCGGCCTTGGCGGGCCTGACGGCGGTCGGGGTCTATCTGGTGGTGTCGGGCGCGCCGCCCCCGGCCGAGCGGGCCGCCATCACCGCCTCCATCGCCTTTCTGGCCATCCTGCTGGATCGACAGGCGGTGACCATGCATGGCCTGGCTGTGGCGGCCTTCATCGTTTTGGCCATACAGCCTGAAGCCATCGTCACGCCGGGTTTCCAGATGTCGTTCGCGGCGACTGCGGCCTTGGTCGCCCTGGTCGAGGCTTGGCCGAAGCGCCCGCGCGAAATATCCGCGCCCTGGCCGATCCTGGCAGTCCAACGGCTGGGCGGGTGGCTGACGGCGGCTGTGGCGGCCAGCGTCGTCGCAGGATTGGCGACGGGACCTTTCGCCATGCAACATTTCAACCGCACCGCCATGTACGGACTGCTGGCCAATCTCGGCACGTCGCCGGTGGCGGACTTCATCCTGATGCCCGCGCTGGCTTTGGGCGCAGCGCTTGAGCCTCTGGGGCTGGGGGGACCGTTCCTGGCGGTCGCGGGATGGGGCGTGGATCTGATGCTGGCGATCGGCGCCTGGACGGCGGGGCTGCCTGGCGCGGTCAGAACGGTCGCCAGCGCGCCAAATTATGTTCTGCCTGTCGCCTTTCTGGGCGTATTGTTCGTCTGTCTGTGGCAGGGCCGCCTGCGCTGGTTGGGACTGCCCTTTGCAGCCGCTGTGCTGATCTGGCCGCGTGAACCGACGCCAGACCTTTGGATTGGCGATGGCGGGACGACCGCCGCCTTTCACCGTGATCGGGCGGCGGTCGTCGTGCGGCCTGGCGTGCGCGAATTTGCAGTCGATCTCTGGTCACGAAGACGGGGGCTGACCATGACCGACCGGTCGGAGACGGGCTGGGCCTGCGACCGTTTCTCCTGTCGACCCGAAGCCGATGAGGCCGGGGCCGTAGCAATCTGGTGGGGGCGGAAGTCGCCGAGCTCCGATCAGATGGAGATGTTATGCCGCGCAGCGCCCGTCGTCAGCGTCCGTGCCGTCGTCACCTCAATTCCAAGCGCCTGTCAGGATCGCCTTGTTTTGGACGGCGTGGACTTTGCGCGCGGCGGGGCGGTGGAGTTGTGGCGCGTTCGTTCGCGTGAGCCGAATCGATGGCGCGCGGTGTGGACGGCCGATGTTCGCGGCGACCGCCCCTGGACGCGTCAGTCCGTTCCGGAGGTCAGTGATACCGGCGCATGAGGCCGACCAGCTTGCCCTGGACCGCAACCTGATCCGAGCCGTAAATCTTGGTTTCATAGTTGCGGTTTGCAGGTTCCAGCGCGATCGAGGCGCCCTTCTTGCGAAGGCGCTTCAACGTCGCCTGCTCGCCTTCCACCAGAGCCACCACGATTTCACCGGAGGCGGCGTTGTCGGTCGATTTGATCACCACCATGTCGCCGTTCAGGATGCCCGCCTCGATCATGGAGTCACCTTCGATCTCCAGCAGGTAGTGCTCGCCCGAGCCCAGCATGGACTCCGGAACCGGATACCGGGCCGTTTCATGCTCGATCGCATCAATCGGTGTGCCGGCGGCGATCTTGCCCATCAGCGGCAACTCGCGGGTGTCGTTGGCCGCCATCGGGGCCGCAGGTCGGACACCCCCGCCGCCCTCGATGACGTCGGGTTTGAACCCGGCGCGACCGCGCGGCGCGCCGGCCGTCGCCTGTTCGGGCAGTTTCGTGACTTCCAGCGCGCGGGCGCGGTGAGCGAGACGGCGGATGAAGCCGCGTTCCTCCAGCGCCGTGATCAGCCGGTGAATGCCGGACTTGGAGGCCAGATCGAGCGCCTCCTTCATCTCGTCGAACGAAGGGGAGACGCCGGTCTCCTGGATGCGTTCGTGGATGAACATCAGCAGTTCGTGCTGTTTGCGCGTGAGCATCGCCAGGCCCTCATGCGCCCGCCGACGAATCGGAACGGGCCGTGAACATTTGTCGATGTTCTGTAAGTGTTCCTTGCTAATGTCAACTTAACGGCGAGGCTTGCCGCCGCGTCTCGGCTCAAACGGCCAGCAACTGACGGGTGGCCGCCTCGACATCGGCCTGCCGCATCAGGCTCTCGCCGACCAGGATCGCTTGGGCATGGGCAGCCGAGACGCGCGCCACGTCGTCGGGCGTGAAGATGCCGCTCTCCGCGACCAGAAGAGCACGCACGGGGCTAAGCATCGACAGCCGCTCCGTGGTTTCCAGATCGACCTCAAACGTGCGCAGCGAACGATTATTGACCCCCACCAGATCGCCGCCAAGCGCACAAGCGCGCGCCATTTCTTCCTCGTCGTGGGTCTCTATGAGCGCATCCATGCCGAACCGTTCGGCTTCCGACAGCAGCTCGGCGGCCAACCGGTCATCGACCATGGCCAAGATGATCAGGATGCAGTCGGCGCCCAAGGCGCGGCTTTCGGCGACCTGCCAGGGATCGACAAGGAAATCCTTGCGCAGGCAGGGCAGGGCGACGGCCTCGCGGGCCTGGCCCAGATAGGCGTCGTCGCCCTGGAAGCTGGGGCCATCGGTCAGCACCGACAGACAGGCCGCACCGCCGGCCTCATAGGCGCGGGCCAGGGCCGGCGGATCGAAATCGGGCCGGATCAGGCCCTTGGACGGGCTGGCCTTCTTGATCTCGGCGATCAGGGCGGGACGACCGGTTTCCTCTCCGACCCGCTCCAGGGCGGCGCGAAAGCCGCGCGGGGCCGATGCGGCGCGGGCCAGGGCTTCGATCGCCTCCTGTGAGGTCGCAGCCTTGCGGGCGGCGACGTCCTCGCGCTTGTAGCCGGCGATACGGTCCAGAACGTCGGTCATGCGGGCTCTTCGCTTTCCAGCGGCGTGGAGGTGATGCGGGCCAGGCGATCCAACGCTTCGGCGGCTCGACCGTCGTCGATGGCGGCAGCGGCGAGTGCGGCGCCCTCGGCCAGATCGGCCGCGCGGTCTGACACCACGAGGGCGGCGGCGGCGTTAAGCAGCACGATGTCGCGGTAAGGGCCGGCTGCGCCTGCCAGAAGCGCGCGCAGGGCGACGGCGTTCTCCTCGGCGTCGCCGCCACGGATGTCTGCGATGGAGGCGCGCGGCAGGCCGGCGTCCTCGGGCGTGATCTGAAAGCGGCGAACCGCGCCGTCCTTCCATTCGGCGACGTCCGTAGGGCCGGAAGTCGCCAGTTCGTCCAAACCCTGGCCGTGAACGGTCCAGGCGCGGGTCGCGCCAAGCCGGCCCAGCACCTCGGCCAGCGGCTCCAGCAGGCGCGGATCATAGACGCCCATGACCTGTCGTCTTGCAGACGCCGGGTTCGAAAGCGGTCCCAACAGGTTGAAGACGGTGCGAAAACCGATCTCGGCACGCACCGGCCCGACATGACGCATCGCTCCGTGATAGGCGGGCGCGAACAGGAAGCAGATACCGGCCTCATCCAACGCCTTCTTCTGCTGCGCCTGCGACGCCATCAGGTTTACGCCCAGGATCGACAAGACGTCGGAAGATCCTGATTTCGATGACATCGCCCGATTGCCATGCTTGGCGACCTTCAGCCCCGCGCCGGCGAGAACCAGGGCGGCGGCGGTGGAGATATTGTAGGTGTGCTGACCGTCGCCCCCGGTGCCGCAGGTGTCGATCACCTCATACGGATGATCCAGCGTCAGGGCGGCTTCACGCATGGCGCCCGCGAAGGCGGCGATCTCGTCCACGGTCTCGCCGCGCATCCGCATGGCGGTGACGGCGGCTGCGACCTGGGAAGGCGTGGGCTCGCCCCGCAGGCAGGCGGCGAAGAAGTCGTGCGCCTGCTGGGACGTCAGGGGATGGCCCTCGACCAGCCGGGCGAGGATCGGCTTGAAACCGTCGCCCATGGTCAGGCGGCCGCGAGGCGCTTTACGCCGGCGATATCAAGGAAGTTGGCCAGCATGTCGTGACCGTGCTCGGTGGCGATGGATTCCGGGTGGAACTGAACGCCGTGGATCGGGCGCGTACGGTGCTGCAGACCCATGATCTCCCCGTCGGCGGTCCAGGCGGTGACCTCCAGGTCTTCGGGCAGGGTTTCGCGCTTGACCGCCAGCGAATGATAGCGTGTGGCGGTGAAGGGTGAGGGTAGGCCGGCGAAGACGCTCTGGCCCTCATGCAGGATCGGCGAGGTCTTGCCGTGCATCAGGGTCTTGGCGCGGATGACGTCGCCGCCGAACGCCTGGCCGATGGCTTGATGACCCAGACATACGCCCAGGATCGGCATCGACGCTGGCGCTGTCGTGATCAACGGCAGGCAGATGCCCGCCTGATCCGGCGCGCAAGGGCCGGGCGACAGCAGAACGGCGGCGGGGTTCAGCGCCCACGCCTCGTCCACCGACAGGTCGTCGTTGCGCACCACATGCGTCGGCGCGCCCAACTCCGCGAGGTAGTGGACGAGATTGTAGGTGAAGCTGTCGTAGTTATCGACGACGAGGATCATGGCTTGGCTTCTAGGCTCGACGCGCGTCCGCGCCAAGCGGGCGCGGCCTTAAAGCGCATTTTAACTCGACGGGGCTAGGACTGGGCGGGTGAAACTCGCCGCTGAAAAAGACATCGCCGCCAAGATTGCCGCCGCCAAGGCGAAGCTGGTCGTGGTCGAAACCAGGCCCAACCCCGTCGCCGCGCTTGGCGCAGCCGCGCTCGCGGCGACTGCGGCAGTTTTGATGGCGGGCGTCGTCATCATCGGGCCGGGCGTGCAGTTCAACGACCCGGCAATGACGATTTCGCGCTAGCGATTGCCGGTCCGAAAGCGCCAGGCGTCTTCCGCCGCGCGCATCGGCGCGCGCGCCTTGTGCTGGGTCTCGGCGTACTCGGCCGCAGGGTCGCTGTCGGCGACGACGCCGGCCCCGGCCTGAACGAAGATCCGATCGTCGGCGAAAAGGGCGGTGCGGAGGGTGATGCAGATGTCCGCCTCGCCGCCAGCCGAAATATAGCCGACGCCGCCGCCATAACCGACGCCGCGCTTTTCGCTTTCCAGTTCGTCGATGATCTCCATCGCGCGCACCTTGGGCGCGCCCGACAGGGTCCCGGCGGGCAGGGCGGCCAGCAGCGTGTCCACCGCATCCAGCCTGGGGTCAGCCTTGCCGCGCACGTTGGAAACGATGTGCATGACCTGGCTGTAGCGTTCGACGACGAAGCTCTCGGTGACCTCGACCGAGCCAGGCGCCGCGACGCGCCCGACATCGTTGCGGCCCAGGTCCAGCAGCATCAGATGCTCGGCCAGCTCTTTCGGATCAGCCAAAAGTTCGACTTCCAGCGCCTTGTCCGCCTCTGGCGTCGCGCCGCGCATGCGGGTGCCGGCCAGCGGCCGGATCGTGACCTCGCCGTCCTTCAGCCGAACCAGGATCTCGGGGCTGGAGCCGGCGAGCTGGAAACCTTCGAAGTTCAGATAGAACAGATAGGGCGAGGGGTTCTGGCGACGCAGCGAGCGATAGAAGGCGAAGGGATCGTCCGTCCACGGGGCTGAGAACCGATGGCTGAGCACGACCTGGAAAATGTCGCCGGCGCCGATATAGTCCTTGGCTTTGGCGACCATCTCGCCGAAGGCCGGCTCGTCCACCGGCGAGGTGAAGACGGGAGCCGGCGTTTGCTGCGGGGTGGCGCGGATGGGCAGAGGCTCGCGCAAGGCCGTCTCGAACGCGTCCAGCCGCGCCGTCGCGGCGTCGAACGCCTCTTGCGCGGCGATGCCGGCGTCGGGATAGGCGGCCGACACCAGAACGATCTCGTGACGGACCGAATCGAAGATGGCCACCAGCGACGGCCGCGTCAGCACGGCGTCGGGCAGATCGAGCGGATCAGGATTCGGCGCGCCCAGCGGCTCCAGCAGTCGCACCATGTCGTAGCCGAAGACGCCGAACAGGCCGGCGGCCATCGGCGGCAGTCCCGCCGGCAGATCGAACTTCGACGCCGCGATCAGCGCGCGCAGGGATTGCAGCGCTGGCAGGTGTTCGGCTGTAAACCGACCTTCGCCTATGGCTGAGCCGCGCGACAGTTCCGCCGCGTTGGAGCGACAACGCCAGACCACATCGGGATCCAGCGTGAGGATGGAATAGCGTCCCTTGACGGCACCGCCCTCGACCGACTCCAGTAGACAGGCGTACGGCCGATCGCGCCCCAGCTTCAGATAGGCCGAGACCGGGGTTTCCAGGTCGTCGATAATCCGGCGAACCAGGACCTGCGGCCGACCAGCCGAAAGGCCGGCCGCGAAGGCGTCGAGCGTGATGTCGCGCGAAGCGTCGTCGGTCATTGCGCCGGTGCGGCGGGCGTTGCGCCACCCGACAGACCCAGGGCCGACAGCGCCTGGGCCGGGTCGTTCTTGGCCTTGGAGCGCTGAGCGCCCGCCGAGACCGACGATTCGACCATCGCCTGCACCAACTCCTGGGTCAGGCGCGGGCGGACCTGCTCGGCCAGCGGACCGGCTACGGCCGGATTGGCGGCGCGGACGTTGTCGACGCGGCCGACCACATAGGCGGTCTGCGACGCCGGCTGCGAGAAGGCCTGGCCCTTGGACTGGCCGAAGAGACCCTGAAGCACGCCCTGACCCAGGGCTTCCTGGGTTTGCTGATTGCGGATGACGCCGGTGCGCACGGTCAGCGGCGCATTGACCGAGCGGGCGACCGCGGCGATGTCCTCGCCATTGCGCACGCGGGTCGTCAGCTCTTCGGCCTTGGCCGACAGGCGACGCATGGTCTCCCGCTGGATCCATTGGGCGGCCAGGGGCTCACGCACCTCTGCCAGGGTCGGCAGGGCCGACGGGCGGATGTCGTTGACGCGCACGGCGAAATACTGGCCCTGACCGGCGTCGATGACGTCGCTTTCGCCGCCCTTGGTCAGGCTCCAGGCCGTCTCGAAGATTTGCGGCGGGGCGTTCAGCGCCTGACCGTTCGGCAGCTTGCCGTCCTTGGTGAAGGGCGGCAGATCGACGACGCGACCGCCGGCCTCACGCGCCGCGTCAGCCAGGTTCTTACCGGCCGTGCGGGCGGCTTCGTACTTCTCGACCTTGGCGTAGGTCTGGGTCTTCACGTCTTCGGCGCGCAGTTCCTGGATCAGCTCCTCACGAGCGCTGTCCAGCGTGGCGGGCGCGGCGGGTTGAACGGCCGTGACCTTGGCGACCGCGAAGCCGACACCGGCCTGAACCGGGTTGGACACCTGATTGGCTTGCAGGCCGAAGACGGCGGCTGCGGTCGCCGCGTCGCCGATGGCCGAGCGAGGGGTCTCGTTGAAGGCGGCTGGCGTGATGTTGTTGGCGCGACCGACGTCGGCGGGCGATTGGCCCGCGCGCAGAGCGGCGGCGATCTTCTGGGCCGTCTCGCGGTTCGGCGCGGTCAGGGTGACGAACGAGCGCGTCTCGGGCTTGCTCAACGTATCCTTCTTAAACTCGAAGCGCTCGCGGATGCGGTCTTCCGAGATCGGCGCATTGGCCGAAGCCTCAGGCGTAAACAGAACCACCGACACCATGCGGAACTCGGGCGCGCGCAGACGGTCGGCGTTCTCCTGGATGAAGGCGTTCAACTGGGCGTCAGTCGGGGCGGGGATCTGACCGGCCATCGCGGGGGTAACCTCGAACCAACGACCGTCGCGGCTTTCGAAGGCGGAACCGGCCAGCAGCGCGCCATAGATGCGCGGCACGCGCGCGCCGGCGAAGACGGCGGCGCCGAAATGTTCCGTCGCGTATTGGTCGCGCAGGTCCTGCTCCAGCATGGCGGGCGTCAGGTTCTGCTGCGCAAGCGCCGCCTCATAGGCCTGCTGGTCGAACTGTCCGGTGACCGAGTTGAAGAAGGCCGGGATCTGGCGGATCTGCTTGACGATCAGTTCCTTGCCCGGGCGGATGCCCGCCTTGTAGGCCCAATTCAGGAAGCCCAGCTGCTGCGTCTGCTCGGTCAGGAAGCGGACGTGAATGTTTTCCGCAACCAGCTCCTGGTTCGTCAGGGGACGGCCGACCTGCTGCTGCAGCCGTTCACGCACCTGATCGAAAGCCGTGCGGAACTCGACTTCGTTCATCGAGCGGTCGCCCGCGTCGATGACGTGTTTCGGTCCAAGGTTGGAGAAGACGTCCATCCGCGCGCCGACGATCACGAAGCTGATCGCGATCAGGACAAGCAGGGCGGCCGCCCATTTGGATCGAGAGAAGGCGCGGAAGGCGGTGAGCATTCGAAAACCCGGGACTGGCCGATATTGGCGTCAATCGTCGCGTATAGTCGGGGCGGGGCCGCCGCTGCAAGGATGGCTTCGTGTCCGGATTGCGGCGGCGCCTCTTGGCTTGACGGTTTTCGCCTTCTAGACAGGCGGCCATGAAACAATCCGTGAAGATGATCGTCGGCAATTGGAAGATGAATGGCGTCTCGGCCGCCTTGGCGCAGGCTGAGGCCATAAGGGACGCTGTCGGAACGATGGGGCAGGGATGCCGTGTGGTGCTGTGCCCGCCGGCGACACTGATCGACCGCATGCAGTCCGCCCTGACGGGCAGTGGCGTGGCCGTGGGCGGTCAGGATTGCCATGAGAAGCCCGCCGGCGCCTTCACCGGCTCGGTGTCGGCCGAAATGCTGGCCGACGCCGGCGCGACCGTGGTGATTCTTGGGCATTCCGAACGCCGCTCCGCTTTCGGCGAGACCGATGCGGACGTCGCCGCCAAGGTCGAGGCCGCCGTCGCCGCCGGACTGGAACCCATCGTGTGCATCGGTGAAACTCTGCAGCAGCGCGAGGCAGGCGACGCTATCGCCGTCGTGTCGGGTCAGGTCGCGGGCTCGCTGCCGTCAAGCCTGGCCGAGCGCGACTTCGCGGTGGCCTATGAACCGGTCTGGGCCATCGGAACGGGCCTGACCCCGACGCTGGATCAGATCGCCGAGGTCCATGCCGCCGTGCGCGCCGCCATCGTCGCAAAGCTGGGAGAAGGCGCTCGCACCGCGCCCATTCTGTATGGCGGTTCAGTCAAACCGGAGAATGCGCGCGACATTCTGGCCACGGCGGAAGTCGGCGGGGCCTTGGTCGGCGGCGCGTCCTTGAAGGCCGAGGACTTCACGCCGATCGTCAACGCCGCCGCGTGACGTTTGCCCCTGGCGCGCTTCGATGATAGAGGCCGCCGCTTGATCGGCGCAGATCCGCGCCCACATGAATGACGCCATGCTCCAGACCATCCTGCTCGTCGCCATCATCATCGTCGCCATCGCGCTGACGGGCATTGTCCTGCTTCAGAAGTCCGAGGGCGGCGCCTTGGGCATGGGCGGCGGTCCGTCGGGCTTCATGACCGCGCGCGGCGCAGGCAATCTTCTGACCGTCACCACCTGGTGGCTGGCCGCCGCGCTGTTCGCCCTGACGATCATTCTGACGGTCGTCGGCAATATGGACCGCGCCTCGGTGTCCGGCATCGACGCCGACGCTGTGGGTTCGTTGGCCACGACGCCGCAGACCCCGACGCAGCAACCCGCCCAGCAGCAGCCCGCTGCGCCGGCCAAACCGGCGACGCCCTCGCTGGATGATCTGGAAGCCAGCCTGCCGTCGGCCTCCACCGCTCCGGCGCCGGCTCAACAGCCCGCCCAATAGGGCTCCGACAGAGACCCGAGTTTCCGAAGGCGCGCCGCAGGGCGCGCTTTCTTCTTTTGATCAACAGTTCGATTCGACGGCGGCATGACCGAGCCGCGAATCATGGAGTAAGGTGTCCCCCCATGGCTCGCTATGTGTTCATCACCGGCGGCGTGGTTTCCTCGTTAGGAAAAGGCCTCGCCTCCGCCGCTCTCGGCGCTCTTTTGCAGGCGCGCGGCTACAAGGTCCGCCTGCGCAAGCTCGACCCCTATCTGAATGTCGATCCGGGCACGATGAGCCCGTATCAGCACGGCGAGGTCTTCGTGACCGACGACGGCGCCGAGACCGACCTGGACCTGGGCCACTATGAGCGGTTCACCGGCGTATCGGCGGCCAAGTCCGACAACATCACGACCGGCCGGATCTATTCGACCATTCTGGAGAAAGAGCGTCGCGGCGACTATCTGGGCGCCACCGTCCAGGTCATTCCGCACGTGACCGACCAGATCAAGTCCTTCTGCCTGACGCCCGCCCTGACCGACGCGGGCGAAGACGTCGACTTCGTGCTGGTCGAGATCGGCGGCACGGTCGGCGACATTGAGGGCCTGCCCTTCTTTGAGGCGATCCGCCAGTTGGGGCAGGACCTGCCGCGCGGCCAGAGTTGCTTTGTCCATCTGACGCTGCTGCCGTTCATTAAGACGGCCGGCGAGATGAAGACCAAGCCGACCCAGCACTCGGTCAAGGAACTGCGCTCCATCGGCATTCAGCCGGACATCCTGCTGTGCCGCTGCGAGCAGCCGATCCCGGCTGAGGAAAAGCGCAAGATCGGCCAGTTCTGCAACGTGCGCGAAAGCGGCGTCATCCAGGCGATGGACTCCGCCGACATCTATGCCGTGCCGCTGGACTATCACCGCGAGGGTCTGGACCGCGAAGTCCTGGCGCACTTCGGCATAAGCGACGCGCCCGAGCCGGATCTGACCGGCTGGCAGGAGATCGCACGTCGCCGCCTGCAGCCCGACGGCGAGGTCACCATCGCCGTGGTCGGCAAATACACCGTCCTCAAGGACGCCTATAAGTCCCTGATCGAGGCCCTGCATCACGGCGGCGTGGCCAACAACGTTAAGGTCAACATCGACTGGGTCGAGGCCGACACCTTCGAAGGCGATCCCGAGGCCTGCGAGGAGCGGCTGCAAGGCGCGCACGCCGTCCTGGTGCCGGGCGGCTTCGGCGAGCGCGGCTCGGAAGGCAAGATCGAGGCGGCCCGCTTCGCCCGTGAACGCAACATCCCTTACTTCGGCATCTGCTTCGGCATGCAGATGGCGGTGATCGAGGCGGCGCGGAACCTGGCCGGCTATCCCAAGGCCTCGTCCACCGAATTCGGCCCGACCGCCGAGCCGGTCGTCGGCCTGATGACGGAATGGACCCAAGGCAACCAACGCGTCCTGCGTCAGCAGGGCGGCGACCTGGGCGGCACCATGCGGCTGGGCGCCTATGATTCGACTCTGACAGCCGGGTCCAAGATCGCTGAGATCTACGGCTCGACCGCGATCAGCGAACGTCACCGCCACCGCTACGAGGTCAACATCAACTATCGCGAGGCGATCGAGCAGAAGGGCGGGCTGGTCTTCGCCGGTCTCTCGCCTGACGGCGTTCTGCCTGAGACGGTTGAACGCCCAGACCACCCCTGGTTCATCGGCGTTCAGTATCACCCCGAGCTGAAGAGCCGTCCGTTTGCGCCGCACCCTCTGTTCGCCAGCTTCATCGGCGCGGCGGTGGTGCAAAGCCGCCTGGTCTGACGGAACGCGGTTCTCACAGACTCCATCGGGTCCGCGTTTTGCAGTAGACTGTCCGGAACGGATCGAATTGGCACGATCCGAATGCGGCGGGACCGTCGATGATCGGCGAGTTGCTTTATCATCTGCATCGGCATGTGCGCCTGGTGCTGATCGCCGGAGCGCTGATGCTCGTGCTCGGCGTGGTCCTGGTCGGCTATGAAGCGCTGCGGCTTCTGGACCAGCCGCCGGGCCGCCCGGCCGAAGCCGGGCAGGCCTTGAGCTAGATCAGTCGATCTTCAGCCGCACGAAGAGCATCGCCCCGTCGGGATCGCCGCCATACAGAGGCTCCAACGCCGTCGGCACGCGATTCATGGCATAGAGACCGCCGAGGCCGAACCGGACGTGTTCGGCGATCCGCCAGTCGCGGACAATACCGACCGACGCCTTGCCCACCGTATAGAGCGGGCCGTGACCGCCGCCGACGCCGGGAACCAGTTCATCCGTCTCGATCCGCTCGGCACGGGCGAAGACCGTCCAGCGGTCGTTGGGATGGACCGCCGTTTCCAGCAACCAGCCGTCCTTTGATTCGCCGTGATCGTTGGTCTTTCGGCCCCAGGCCAGGGTCGAGGACCACCAGCCGTCATCGCCCAGACGGCGGGTGTGGATGGCGCTGGCCGACCATTTCGTTTCGTTCTCGTCGGGCTCCAGCTGTTCCGGCGCGGAGACATCGGCGTAGGACGCCTGCAGCGACCAGTTGCCGGTCGGGTTCCAAGCAGCCCGCACCGACCAACTGTCCAGCCGTGGCGAATCGATGCCCCAGCGCTCCTCGTCCGGCTCGCGTCCCTTGAAGGCCGACGTCTCGATCTTGAAGCGGTCGCGCGCCCAGCCCAGAGTGGTCACGCCGAAGACGATGTGGGTCGAGTCGAGCCAGTGGTGGGTGATCGGCGCCTCGGGACTGTCCATCGCGCTCATGCGGTGCATGAAGGCCGGCGGGCCGAAGGCAGGTTCGCCGGGCAGGCCAATGTAGCCATAGACGCTGTCCTTGTCGGACAGTCGTTTCGAATAGCTGGCCGACAGCTCCATGAAGAGATCGTGCGGATGCTGTCGATCGACCAGCGGATTGACCCCGTCCGCCGTCTCGCCCGCCGCGAGAAGCAGCGGATAGCCGGATTTGCCCATCAACGGGTCCGGGCTGAGCATTGCGCGCAAGTTCAGCTTTGAACCGTCGTCGAAGTCACGCCGCGCTGAGGTCATCAGCATGCCGGCGACGAAGGTCTTGTCGCCGCCGCGCGGTCCGGACTGGGTGTCATAGACCAGGTTCAGCATGGCGTGGGTCATCACCATCCAGTCGCCACGGACGGTGTGGATGCCGCCGTGCTCGCCCGCATCGGGTTGCCAGGCGGTGCCTGAGGCGTCGCGGTTGATGGGCCAGGGTCCATACGGGCTGGTCATCGTGTGACCCATGCTGGCGTGATCGGTCATCGGTTCGGCGGATGACATGGGCATGTCGTGACCCGCGTGCGGATCGGCAGTGGGCTTGCTCGACGCATGGTGAGAGTGATCCTGCGCCGCCGCGGCCTGAGCTAGGGCGAGCAGGGAAGCGCCGGCGCAGGCGCCGACGAGAGTACGGATAGCCATTCAAGGCCTCCTCTGATGATCGTGACGGAGTGCGCCTTGCGAGAGGCGCAAGGTGTGTCAGACGATCAGCAGGCGGGGTGGTCCGGGTTCGGGCGCCAGCAGTTGACCGGCCGGCAAGGCGGCCGGAACCGCGGCGATGCGCGACGGCGCCAGGGTTGGACCGGAAACCGGCGCGGGGTCCAGCGTCGGTGCCGCGACGCAGGCGACGCAGCAGACCATCGCCTTCATGGCCTTTGGCGCATGGCTCGGCGTCTGATTGGGATAAGACTGACCCGTCTCATGGCAGGGCGCAGCGGTCGCCGGCGACGCCGAGGCGCCGACCGCGCCGAGCGCCAGCACCGACAGGGCACCGATCAGCAACAACAGGGATTGAACGATCTTCACGGCGTCAGGATAGGCGTCGGGTGATGACGCCGCAATGCGTCAGCGCAGCGGCTTTTTGTCGACAAGCGGCAGGCCCGCCGCGTCGGGCGCTGTGGCGCCGCCATTGCCCAGCGCGCGCTGCATGAACACCACGTCGCGCCAGTCGTCGTGCTTCCAGCCGGCCGCCTTGAACACGCCGGCGTCGGTGAAGCCCCGCGTGCGGTGCAGGGCGATTGAGCCGACGTTCTCCGCATCACCGATGACCGCGACCATCTGACGAAGACCCATCACTTCGCAGCGGGCGATCAGCGCATCGAGCAGGGCGCCCGCGACGCCGCGCCCCCTGGCCCAAGGCGCGACGTAGATCGAGTCCTCGACCATGTAGCGATAGGCCTGACGCGTACGAAACGGCCCGGCATAGGCGTATCCGGCGACTCCGCCGTCGATCTCGACCACAAGGCGCGGCAGACCGAGGGCTTCGACGGCGGCGAACCGCGAGGCCATTTCGACCTCGTCGGGCGCCTCCAGCTCGAAAGTGCCGCGCCCGTTGGCGACGCTTTCGGCATAGATGGCCGTGATCGCCGCAATGTCGTCGGGACGGGCGTCGCGAACCATCAGCGCGCTCACGCGGGCTCCCAGCCCTTGTCGATAGCCCAGACGGCGAAGGCGTAGTCGTGGGCGACTTCCTTCAGATAGTCGAACCGTCCGGCCGCGCCGCCGTGACCGGCCTCCATGTTGATCTTCAGCAGCACCGGCTTGCCCGAGGTGGTGGCGGGTCGCAGCTTGGCCACCCACTTCTCCGGCTCCCAGTAGGTGACGCGCGGATCGGACAGGCCCCCCGTCGCCAGCACCGCCGGATAGGCTTTCGGCTCGACCTGATCGTAGGGGCTGTAGCTCATCATGTAATCGTAGGCGGCCGGGTCCTCGATCGGATTGCCCCACTCGGGCCATTCGGGCGGCGTCAGCGGCAGGGAGGTGTCCGACATGGTGTTGATCACGTCCACGAACGGCACCTGACCGATGATCCCGGCCCAAAGGTCGGGCCGCATATTGTTGACCGCGCCCATCAGCAGACCGCCCGCCGATCCGCCCTGGGCCACGATTTTTCCGGCCGTGGCGTAGTTCTTGTCGATCAGGTGTTCGGCGGAAGCGATGAAGTCGGTGAAGGTGTTCTTCTTCGTCATCTTCCGGGCGTCGAGGAACCAGCCCCAACCCTTGTCGGACCCGCCACGAATATGGGCTATGGCGTAGATCCAGCCGCGGTCCACCAGCGACAGTCGGTTGGTCGAGAAACTGGCCGGCATGGGGATGCCGTAGGACCCGTATCCGTAGAGCAGCAGGGGCGCCGAACCGTCGACGGGCGTCGATTTGCGACGCAGCACCGTCACCGGCACCAGCTGACCATCGGCTGCCGGGGCGTTCAGCCGTTCGACCACATAATCTTCGATATTGTGACCGGACGGAATCTGCTGCGTCTTGCGCAGGGTCCGCTCGCGCGACGCCATGTCGTAGTCGAACGTTTGCGTCGGCGTGGACGGCGAGTTGTAGGTGTAGCGGGTGGTCGTCGTCTCGTATTCGGAGGCGCCGGCCAGCGACAGGGCGAAGGCCGGTTCGTCCACCGCGATCTCATGCTCGGCGCCGGCCCGGTCGCGGATGATGATGCGCGTATTGGCGTCTGCACGTTCCTGACGCGCCAGATGGGCGTTGGTCAGGTCCAGACCTTCGATGAAGCGGCCCGGCGTGTGCGGCACCAGATCGGTCCAGTTCGCCTTGGCCGGCGTCGCGGTCGGAGCCTGGACGATCTTGAAATCGATGGCCTCGTCCGCATTCGTGCGGATCACCCAGCGGTCGCCCCAGTGATCGACGTCATAGCGGGTCGCGACCACGCGCGGCTCCAGCACGACGGGTTCGGCCGTCGGCGTGGCGGCGGGAATGTAGCGCGCCTCCGACGTTTCCTGGTTCTGGATGCCGATGACGATGAACTGGTCGTCGGCCGTGCGGCCCACGCCGATGAACATGCCGTCGTCGTCTTCCTCATAGACCAGGGTGGTCTCGCCGCCGCGCGCCGGGCGACGGAAGATCTTGTCCGGACGGCCGTTATCGTCGCGGTTGGTCCAGAAGATCCACTGGCTGTCCGGCGAGAAAACGAAGTCGCCGGTGGCGCTGTCGATCACCTCGGGCAGCACCTCGCCGGTGGCCAGATCCTTGACGTAAATCTTGTGGACCTCGGAACCCTGGGCGTCCTCGGCATAGGCGAACAGGATATGATCCGGGCTGTGGCTTGCGGCCGACACTTCCGAATAGGCCTTGCCCTTGGCCAGTTCGTTGGCGTCAAGCAGCAGCTGAGGTGTGGGGGCCATGACGAAGTTTTTCGTCACCGGCTGACCATCGACCATCCAGGTGCCCTGACGCTCGACGCGCATGTAGCGGGGGTGCTGATCGCCGGTCTGGTATTCGACATAGTAGTTCCAGCCGCCGTCCGGCGCGGGAACCGAGCTGTCGTCTTCCTTGATGCGGCCGCGCATCTCCGCGAACATCGTCTCCTGCAAGGGCAGGGTGGAGGCCATCATGGCCTCGCGGTAGGCGTTCTCGGCGGTCAGGTGCTCCTTGACCTCGGCCTTGATCAGGGTCGGATCGCGCAGGACCGCCTGCCAATTGTCGTCCTTCATCCACTGATAGTCGTCGGTCCGGGTGCGGCCCAGTTGTTCGATGACGACAGGGATTTTCTTGGCGACGGGCGGCTGAGGCATGGGGGATCCGGTGGACTGACGGGCGAGCGCGGGGGAGGCCGAGACGGCGAGGGCGGTCGCCGCCGTGGACATGATCAGTTGCCGACGATTCATCGGACGCTCCCTGCTTGTTTGAAGGGCGGACCTTGAAGGTCCGGCCCCCTCTACGTCAAACGGAGAAACGCCGAGCCGATCATCCGGCCAGCGCGTCCACCGTCATCCGCCGCAGCAGGTCGCCGCCCTGACCCACGGCAGCCAGTCGGCTGGAGACGTGGCCCAGCACATTGGCGGCATAGACTTCGTAGAGGTCCAGCTTGCCCTGCAGCCAAACCGGATCGCCGTCGTTGGCGTCCAGCTTCGCCTTGGCGGCAAGCGCGCCTTTGGCCAGCATCCAGCCGCCGGCCACATCACCCAGCAGTTTCAGATAGGCGTCGGCCGCCGCCAGCACATCCGCCGCGGCGTTCGGATCGGCCTTCTGATCCAGCAGCCACAGGGTCGCGTCCTCGACCGCCTCGATGGCGGTGGCGAACCGTTCGACCGGCTTGCCGCTGTAGAGCTTGCCGAGATCGACCAGCGTCGCCTTCATGTCCGCGATCAGCGCCTTGGCTGCATCGCCGCCGTCCATCGACAGTTTGCGACCGACCAGATCCATGGCCTGAATGCCGTTGGTGCCTTCGTAGATCGGGGCGATGCGGGCGTCGCGATAGTATTGCGCCGCGCCGGTCTCCTCGATGAAGCCCATGCCGCCATGGATCTGGACGCCCATCGAGGCGACCTCGCAGCCGATATCGGTGGACCAGGCCTTGGCGATCGGGGTGAACAGGTCCTCGCGTCCCTTCCAGCGGCGGCGTTCCTCCTCGGTCCCGGCGTGGCGGGCCAGATCGGCGGCCACGCCGGTCGACAGGCAAACGGCGCGCGCCGCCGAAATCTTGGCCTTCATGACGCTGAGCATGCGGCGCACGTCGGGATGGTCAAAGATCGGGGCGTTGGCCTCGCCGGTCCAGACCGAGCGACCCTGACGGCGGTCCAAGGCATAGGCGAGGGCGTGCTGATAGGCGCGTTCGGCGATGCCGACGCCTTCGACGCCGACGGCCAGGCGCGCCGCGTTCATCATCACGAACATATGGGCCAGGCCCTGGTTCGGCTGACCGACCAACTCCGCGGTCGCCCCTTCATAGCTCATGACGCAGGTCGGAGAGGCGTGGATGCCCAGCTTGTGCTCGACGCCGACCGGGCGGAAGGCGTTGCGGTCGCCCAGCGTGCCGTCTTCCTTCACCGCAAACTTCGACGCCAGGAACAGGCTGATGCCCTTGGGGCCCTTGGGCGCGTCCGGCAGGCGGGCCAGCACCAGATGGACGATGTTGTCGGTCGCGTCGTGGTCGCCCCAGGTGATGTAAATCTTCTGCCCGTTCAGCGCATATGTCCCGTCGCCGTTCGGCGTCGCTGTGGTGATCAGCGAACCAAGGTCCGATCCGGCGCCCGGCTCGGTCAGCACCATGGCGCCGGTCCATTCACCGCTGACCAGCTTGGTCAGATATTTGGCCTTCTGCTCTTCCGTTCCGACCTGCTCCAGCGCCTCGATCGAGGCCAGCGACAGCATGGGGCACAGGCCGAACGCCATGTTGGCGGCATGGACGGTCTCATAAGCCGCCAGTTCCAGCGCCTTGGGCAGGGCCTGTCCGCCGGCTTCGGTCGAGGCCGACAGCCCGGTCCAGCCGCCGGCCGCGAACTGGCGATAGGCGTCGGCGAAGCCAGGCGCGGCGGTGACGGCGCCGTTGGCGTAGGTCGAGCCCTTCTGATCCCCAATCCGGTTTAGCGGCGCCAGCACCTCTTCGGAGAACTGTCCCGCCGCCTCCAGAACGGCGCCGGCGACATCGGCGTCATAGTCGGGAAAGGCGCCGGTTGCGGCCACGTCGGCCATGCCGGCGACGGATTCCAGAGTGAAGGCCAGGTCTCGAACGGGCGCGCGATAGGTCATGGGTTTCCTCAATCGTCTTTGCGGCCTAAGTGCCGCGTCGGGGCCTGTCGCTGCAAGCGTCTTGGCGACGCGCCCCGTCTCAGTGCAAAGTGGCTGAATGCATGGTGACGCCGTGCCGTCGCGGAAGGGAAGACATGGGCGAGCCCCGCAATCGATATTCGGTCGTTTCCCTGATGATGCATTGGGGCATCGCCGCCGCCGTTCTGGCGCAGGTGCTGCTGATCACGGCGCATGAGAATACAGAAGGTCCGATTTCGGGCCAGTTCGTCATGCTGCACAAGTCGCTGGGTCTGACGATCCTGGTGCTGACCCTTGCGCGGATCGGATGGCGCCTGGCGCACCCGGCGATTCCTTTGCCGTCGGCCTTGCCGCGCTGGCAGAAGGTGGCGGCGCGCGCGACGCACGTCCTATTCTATCTGGCTCTGATCGTCATTCCGATGACCGGTTGGCTCGCATCATCGGCGGGCGGGCGCGCGATCGAGTGGTTCGGCCTCTTCTCCTGGCCCCTCTTGCCCGTCAGCGGCGGGCGTGAAGCGGCGCGCGGCCTGATGGGGCTGCACGAACTGGCGGTGAAGGGGCTCTATCTCTTGATCGCCCTGCATGTGATCGCGGCGCTCAAGCATCAGTTCATTGATCGGGACAATGTGCTGCACCGGATGATCCCGATCATCCCGCGCCGACCGTGAACCAAACGCCGCTGCAAGCCGCACAGGCGCTGGCGAACGGCGATCTGATCCTGCTGCCGACCGAGACCGTTTATGGACTGGGCGCCGACGCGAGCAGTGCCGAGGCGGTCGCCGCCATCTTCGCCGCGAAAGGGCGACCGAAGTTCAATCCGCTGATTTCTCATGTCGTCGATGCCGATGCGGCGGCCCAGATTGGGGAGTTGGGTCCGCTCGGACTTGCCTTGGCGGACGCCTTCTGGCCCGGGCCCTTCACCCTGATCACGCCAATCTTGGACATGCGCAGCGTCTGCGATTTGGCGCGCGCCGGATTGGACAGCGTCGCGATCCGCGTTCCGGCGCATCCGGTGGCGAGGGAAGTATTGGCGGCGTTCGGCGGCCCGGTCGTGGCCCCCTCGGCCAATCGTTCCGGTCGACCGAGCCCGACGACCTTCCCCGATGCTGTCGAGGAGACGGGCTTTGCGGTCTCAGCGGCTGTCGATGGCGGACCCTGCCAGGTCGGTCTGGAAAGCACGGTCGTGTCAGTGCTGGGAGGAAGGGTCGCCTTGCTTCGTCCCGGCGCCATCACCCGGTCCGAGATCGAGGCGGTCGTCGGCGCCATTGAAGAGGGCTCAGAAGGGCATCGTTCGCCCGGGCGACTGACCCTGCACTATGCACCGGATGCTCCGGTTCGCATCGAGGCCGGCGCGGCGCGTGACGGCGAAATCCTGCTCGGCTTTGGCCCCGAAGCCGGCGAGCCACGCTGGAGCCTGAGCCCGTCGGGCGACCTGCGCGAAGCCGCCGCCAATCTGTTCCGACTGCTGCGCGAGGCCGACCGCACACGGCCGACGGGTATCGCCGTGTCGCCGATTCCGACGACGGGACTGGGTGAAGCCATCAACGACCGTCTGCGACGCGCCGCAGGCTTCGTCGGTTAGCCGAAGCGGGCCTGAAGATCGACGCTGGACTGGCGTCCGACGCTGCTCACGCACGCGTTCAACCAATCGTCAGCGGCCGCACGTCCCCGCGCCTTCAGATCGTTGAGGAAACCCCATTCGGTGTTGAACTTGGATCGTAGCGACAGGTCCGAAAGCCAGCCGTCCGCCTCAATGGCGTGCAGTCGGACGTGCCGATAAGGTCCGGCGCCGCCGCCTTTCAACTGCCCGTGTTCGATTAGTTCACCCGCCAGGGCGATGGCGCGCAGTTCTGCGACCAGCGGCGCGTTGAAGACGATCTCGTTCAGCCGATCGACGATGTCGCCTGCGCTTTTCGGCGTCTCGTCGCGCACCATCGGATTGAGTGTGATCAGCAGGACGTCGTCCGGCGTGTCGTCTCCGGTCAACGGCCACAGCGGCGGATTGGTCAGATAGCCGCCGTCCCAATAGGGCTCCCCATCGATCTCCACGGCTTGAAACAGATGGGGGAGGCAGGCCGACGCCATCAGGACATCCGCGTTGATCTCATTCGTCTGGAAAATGCGCGCTTTCGCTTGGCGCACAGCGGTGGCGGCGACGAAAAGCCGGATGTCCGAGGCCTGGACGGCGCGGAAATCGACCGAGGCCTGCAAAACCCGTTTCAGAGGATTATGGTTCAGTGGATTGAATTCATAAGGACTCATCGACATCGCCAGCGTCTCGCCCGCGCGCCAGAATGGGTTGTCCTTGATCCAGTCGGGCGTCCGCGTCGCAGTCCAGATCGCGCTGTCGCCGAAGACGTTGCGACCGCCGGACTGGTTGACCTCTCGCCAGAGCTTGTCCAACGCGGCGCGGCCATCTCCTGACGCCAGGCCTGAAACCAAGGCCGCGCCGTTCATCGCTCCCGCTGAGACGCCGGACACCGCGCGAATATCCAGACGATCGTCTTCCAACAGACGATCCAGCACGCCCCATTGGAAGGCGCCGTGTGCGCCGCCGCCCTGAAGCGCAAGGCAGATGGGCCGTCGGGCAGGAGCGGCGGGAACTGAGCCCGCCGCCTCGGCGGTCTTGCGCTTGAAAATCGCCATGACCGCCGCCTTCCTTTGCTACTGCGCGGTCCAGCCGCCGTCGATGGAGAAGCTGGCCCCGTTGGCCGAGGCGCCGAGGTCGCTGACCAGGTAAAGGAAGATGCCGGTCAACTCCTCCGTCGTGACGAACCGCTTTGTCGGCTGGGCCGCCAGGATCACGTCCGTCAGCACCTGCTCCTCGGTCATGTTTCTCGTACGGGCCTGATCCGCGATCTGCTTGGTCACGATCGGCGTCTCGACAAAGCCGGGGCAGATGGCGTTGCAGGTGATGTTGTCGCGCGCCAGTTCCAGCGCTGCGGTTTTGGTGAAGCCGATTACGCCGTGCTTTGCCGCGACATAGGCGGACTTGAACGGACTGGCCACCAGACCGTGCGCAGAGGCCATGTTGACAATCCGGCCGCGCCCCTGCGCCTTCATGATCGGGATCGCCGCGCGCGTGGCGTAAAAGGCCGACGACAGGTTGATGGCGATGATCTTTTCCCACTGATCGGTGGGGAAGCTCTCGACGGATTCGACGTGCTGGATGCCGGCGTTGTTGACCAGAATGTCCAGGCGTCCCAGTTCGCGTTCAGCGAAGGCGATCATGTCGGCGATTTCGTCACCGCGCGTCATGTCCGCCGGATGATAGAGGACGCGAACGCCGGATGAGGCCTCCAGATCGGCGCGGGTGCGCTCGATCTCCGCGGGGTCGCCCAGGCCGTTCAGAACGACTTCACCGCCGCCTGCCGCCACGGCGCGCGCGAGAGCCAGCCCGATGCCGGAGGTCGAGCCCGTGATGACCGCGACCTGCCCTTTCAGATCGCCGATACCGCGAGCCGCCCTACTGTCAGCGCCCGTGGAGTCCTTAGGCTCTTGCGACATGAATCCGCCCCTTCGTTTGTTTTGGCGAGATTAGCGGGAGGTCGATGTCGGGATCAAGAATTTCCCGATCTGATGAATATCCACTCGGCGTCGGTCGAGGCGGCCTTGTCGAACGCATAACCGTCGCGGTCGAAAGCCTTCAGGTCGGCGACCCGTTCCACGCGTTCGTCGATCGCGAACCGCGCCATCGCCCCGCGCGCCTTCTTGGCGAAGAAGGAGATGATACGGCTCTCGCCATTCTTCTCTTCCCGGAACTGGGGCGTGACGACAGGCAGTTTCAGAGCCTTTGCATCGACGGCCCCGAAATATTCCTGGCTGGCCAAGTTTACCAGCGTCGGATCCGGCTGGCCTTCGGCGTCTTCGTTCAGTTGTTTAGAAATCCGGTCGCCCCAGAAGTCGTACAGGCTGGCTCCGCGACGCGTCTTCAGCCGCGTGCCCATCTCCAGCCGATAGGGTTGAATCCGGTCCAACGGACGCAGCAGGCCATAAAAGCCGGACAGAATGCGCAAATGATCCTGGGCGAACGCCAAACCATCGGCGTTCAGTTCGCGCGCTTTCAAACCCTCATACACATCGCCAGCGAAGGCGAAGGCCGCCTGAACGCCGTCTGTGGATTCAGGATCGAAAGCCTTGAAGCGCGCGGCGTTCAGGGTCGCCAGATCGTCGGAAATCCCCATCAGACGACGCAGATCCGCCTTGGTCTGGCGCTTGGCGGTCTTGGACAGGCTGGCTGTATCTTCGACGAACCGGCGGTCGCTGCCGGGTATGGCCGCATCGGCTTGGGTGAAATCGAGGCGCTTGGCCGGGGAAAGAACAATCAGCAAGACGCGGCTCCGTAATGTCGCCGCCCACATAGGATGCTTCGATGACGATTTGAACCGGCTGCGGCGAAGGGCGCCTCAGGCGTCGCGGCGTGACCAGCCGAGCTTGCCGAGGGTTTCCATCGGGCGGAAGTCGGCCTTGTAATCCATCTTGGCCGAGCCTTGGACCCAATAACCGAGATAGACGAATGGCAGGCCGACGATGGCGGCCTGGCGCACATGATCCAGGATGGCGAACCGGCCCAGGCTGCGCCGCTCCATCGTCGGATCATAGAAGCTGTAGACCATCGACAGCCCGTCTTTCAGCAGATCCGTAAGGGTTACGGCGACCAGATCGCCCGGTCCGCCATCGGTGGAGGGCAGACGGTATTCGATCAGATGGGTTCGCACGGCCGTATCCTCGACCATGGCGACGTAATCCAGCCAGCCCATGTCGCTCATGCCGCCGGTCGGATGGCGCGTGGTCAGGTAGCGGCGCAGAAGCTGGAACTGTTCGGTCGTCGCCTCCGCTTCGACCAGGTCGCGCGACAGGTCGGCGTTGCGGGCCAGCACCTTGCGCTGCGAACGGGTGAAGGCGAACTCCGGCACCGGCAGCCGCACCGAAACGCAGGCGTCACAGGCCTCGCATGCCGGGCGATAGGCGATGTTCTGGCTGCGGCGAAAACCGGCCAGCGTCAGTTCGTCATTGACGTGCACGCCGTCCGAGAAGGGGAGGTTGGCGAAGACCTTCCGCTCCGTCTTGCCCGGCAGATAGGGGCAGGGCGCGACCGAGGTCATGAAGAAGCGAAGCTGTCGGGTCGGTACGTGCTGGGTCACGGCCTCAGGTCCGCATCCGATCTTGCCAATATTGCGACGACACAACGCTCATCGCGCGATTTGGCGTCATCCGTGCTACGGCTGCAAGCCTGTTCGCGTTGCAGCCGAGCCGCGTCACAGCGAGGTGTCCGACGGCAGGACCGGCGCCTCTCGCAACAGCACGATGGCGATGCGGCGGTTGCCGGCCAGGGTCGGATCGTCCGGATAGAGCGGGTCTGACCCCGCCTTGCCCGCCACCGAATAGACCCGGTCGGGATCGACGCCCGAACCTTGCAGCACCAGACGCGAGCCGTTGGCGCGCTCGGACGACAGGGTCCAGTCCGCAGGGGCGCTGGCGCGGCTGGAGCCGGGCGCCGCGCTGGTGTGTCCGGTGATTGAGATGCGGTTCGGCAACTGGTTGATCACCTTGGCCACGGCGCGCAGCAGCACCTGGGCGCGGGCATTCGGGCGCGCAGAGTTGTTGTCGAACATCGACCGGCCTTCCTGATCGACCAGCTGGATGCGCAGCCCCTCGGGCGTCTGGTCCACGATCAGCTGTTTCGACAGTTCGGCCAGTTCCGGCATCGACTGCATGGCCTGCCGCAGTGATTCGGCGGCGCTGGCGAACTCGGCGGCCTCGCGCTTCTGGATCTCGGCCTGGAGAGCCGAGTCGCTGGCGGACGACAGGCTGGAGCCCGTCTGATCGGTCGCGGGCGCCTCGGGCGCCAGTTCTTCCAGAACCGACTGCGAGCCGGCGCTCTTGACGCCATCGTCGCCCAGCGATGTGCCGCCCAGAATGCCGCCGGAACCCGACGTCGTCTCGGACACGCTGGCGGGCGCGAAATATTCGGCGATGCCGCGCTTCTGCTCCGGGTCGGTGGTGTTGATCAGCCACATCAGCAGGAAGAAGGCCATCATGGCGGTCACGAAGTCCGCATAGGCCACCTTCCACGCACCGCCGTGGTGGCCTCCGCCGGAGACCTTCTTGACCTTCTTGATGAGGATCGGACGATCGCTCACGGACATGGACGCGTACCCTGACGAATGGTGTCCCATTGTGGGCTGGCCAAGGTTAACCGGGCGTTGACCTTGAACCCCGGCGCGGCGCGGCCTAGTCCGACGGCAGGATCAAGGAGCCTGTCATGAAGATCGCATTCGCCGGCCTGGGCGTCATGGGCGCCCCGATGGCCCGTCATCTGATCGAGGCGGGCCACGACGTGACCGGCTTCAATCGTACTGCGTCAAAGGCCGAGGCCTGGGCAGAGGCGACGGGCGGCAAGGCGGCGGCGACGGTGGCTGAGGCGGCGCGGGGCGTCGACCTGTTCATCCTGTGCGTCGGCAATGACGAGGACGTGCGCGCCGTCGTGACAGAGGCCTTGCCGCATCTGTCGAAGGCCGCCGTGATCGTCGATCACACCACGACATCGGCCAAGGTGGCGCGCGAAATGGCCGAACTGGCGAACGGGCAGGGCAGGTCGTTCATCGACGCGCCGGTGTCGGGCGGCCAGGCTGGCGCCGAAAACGGACAACTCAGCGTCATGGCCGGCGGGGACGCCGCCGCCCTGTCGAGGGTCGAGCCCGTGCTGAAGGCCTATTCCAAGGCCATCAAACATATGGGACCGGCCGGGTCAGGCCAGCTGACGAAGATGGTCAACCAGATCGCCATCGCCGGCGTCGTCCAAGGCTTGGCCGAGGCCGTCCACTTCGCCCAGGTCGCGGGACTGGACACCGACGCCGCCTATGAGGCCGTGTCCAAGGGCGCCGCGCAAAGCTGGCAGATGGACAATCGCTGGAAGACGGCGGCCAAGGGCGAGTTCGACTTCGGCTTCGCCGTAGACTGGATGCGCAAGGACCTGGGTCTGGTGCTGGACGAGGCGCGCACGAACGGCGCGCGCCTGTCCCTGACGGCCCTGGTCGATCAGTTCTACGCCGAGGTTCAGGCCATGGGCGGAAACCGCTGGGACACGTCCAGCCTGGCGGCGCGACTGCAACCCCGCGACTGACGCCTAGAGCCGGCGGTGCATGATGTGCAGGCCGACCGGGCCGTGCGTCGGGTGATCGAACGCATCAGGAACCGTGCCGACGATTTCGAAGCCCAGCTTCTTCCAAAGGGCGACGGCCACGGTATTGGTCTCGACCACGGCGTTGAACTGCATGGATCGAAAGCCGGCATCCCGCGCGAAAGCAAGCGCGGCTTCGCCCAAACTGCGGGCCACGCCGCGCCCGCGCGCTTCGGGCGCCACCATGAAGCTGCCGTTGGCCACGTGGGCGCCGTTTCCCTGCTGGTTCGGAATGATCTTGGCGGCGCCCAGCACCTGGCCGTTCTCAACCGCCACCAAGGCTCCGCCGGGCGCCGGCGGCGTCCACAGGAGGCGCGCCTGATCCTCGGTCATGTCCAACGGATAGGTATAGGTCTCGCCCGCGCGGGTGACGGTCTCGATGATCGGCCAAAGGCCCGGCCAGTCGGCCTCCGTGATCGGCCGAATCTTCACGCCCATCAGCCCAGCAGCCGCGCGGCCTGCGGTGCGAAATAGGTCAGCACGCCCGCGCAACCCGCGCGCTTGAACCCGTGCAGGGTTTCAAGGATCGCACGGTCCTGGTCCAGCCAGCCATTGGCGATGGACGCCTGCATCATCGAATATTCGCCCGACACCTGATAGGCGAAGGTCGGCACGCAGAAGGTCTCGGACACGCGCCGGACGATATCCAGATACGGCATGCCCGGCTTGACCATCACCGCATCGGCGCCTTCTGACAGATCCATCGCCACCTCCTTCAGCGCCTCGTCGGAGTTGGCGTAATCCATCTGATAGGTCTTCTTGTCGCCCTTCAGCATCGCCGAGGAGCCCACGGCGTCGCGATAGGGGCCGTAGAAGGCCGAGGCGAACTTGGCGGCGTAGGACAGGATCAGCGTGTCCTGAAACCCGTTCGCCTCCAGCGCCTCGCGCACCGCCTGGATGCGGCCATCCATCATGTCCGACGGGGCCACGACATCGGCGCCGGCGTGGGCGTGGATGAAGGCCTGTTCGGCCAGGCGGTCCAGGCTAGCGTCGTTAGCGATGCGGTCGCCCTCCATCACCCCGTCGTGGCCGTGGTCGGTGTAGCAGTCCAGGGCGACGTCGGTCATGACGCCGATCTCGGGCGCGGCGTCCTTGATCGCCTTGATGCAGTCGGGGATCAGGCCGTCGGGGTCGGTTGCGCCGGTGCCGACCGCATCCTTGATCGCGCCGTCGACATTAGGAAACAGGGCCACCATCGGAATGCCGAGGTCGCGCGCCTCGACCGCCGCCGCCGCCGCCGCCTTGGGCGAAAGCCGAAACACGCCGGGCATGGAGGCGACCGGGACGCGATCCTCGGCGCCGTCATGGACGATCAACGGCCAGATCAGATCGGCCGGCGTCAGGGTCGTTTCCGCCACCAGCCGCCGTACCCACGGGCTGGACCGCAGGCGGCGCGGACGGGCGAGCGGGAAGGGGGCGGGCTGATAGGGAAGCATGGCGAGACCTTGGAAAATCCAGCGTCGGACTAGCGCCGCAACGACCGCTGCGCAAATCGCGTGATGCGTCGGATCGTTTCGTGCGTGATGACGGCTTGCGCGGATCGGCGAAATGCGAGCCTATCTCGACAATTCGATGGAGACGATGATGATCGGGAAATTGGCGGCGGGTGCGACAGCCCTGGTTCTGGCGGCAGGTCTATCCGGCTGCATCATCATCGACTCGGACGGCGGAGAGCGGACCGTCGTCGCCCCGGCGGCCGACGCGCAGCCGGCGGGCTATTCCAGTCTCTATGCCGATGCGGTCGCCGATCCCAAGCGTCCGGCCGAAGAGGTCGCGCGTGATCCGCTGCGCCATCCGGCCGAGATTCTCGCCATCGCCCAACTCGAGCCGGGCGACAAGGTCGCCGACATTCGCCCCGGCGCCGGCTATTTCACGCGTCTGTTCTCCGACGTGGTCGGCCCGACCGGCCGCGTCTACGCCTTCGTACCTGAGCGGACGATGGCGCGCGAGAACGCCGGGGCCGATGCTCTTGTCGCCGCCTATTCGAACGTGACGCGGGTCAACGGCCTGCTGGACTCGATGACCTACGCCGAGCCGCTGGACATGATCTTCATGAGCCAGGAATACCACGACTTCCACATCCCCGGCTTCAACACCGACGTGGCCAAGATGAACGCGGCGGTGTTTGCGGCGCTCAAGCCCGGCGGCCGCTACATCCTGATCGACCATGACGCCGCGCCCGGCACGGGCATCTCGGCGGTCCAGATCCTGCACCGCATCGAAGGCGACTATCTGAAGCGCGAGGTCGAGGCGGCCGGCTTTGTCTTCGAGGGCGAGAGCCAGGCCGTCGCCAATCCCGCAGACGACCACAGCCTGAACGTCTTCGACGAGAAGATCCGCGGCAAGACAGACCAGTTCGTCTACCGCTTCCGCAAGCCGGGCTGATCAATCTCGATACTGAGAACCGTTATCAATTAAGGGTTTGGGGCGTTTTGTCCATGCGGCGGACATGGACAAGCCCGCTTCGGGAGAGCAAACAACGCAAAGACATCGCCATAAGCGAAAGAACGCGTAGTTTGTTCGACTATAAGGCCGCCTTTAATAGCTCCGTTGAGCAGGTTCGCAGCGAGGGACGCTATCGCGTCTTCGCCGATCTGAAGCGCGTGCGCGGTCAGTTTCCGCAGGCTGTGCGTCGCCGCGAGGATGGCTCCGAACAGGACGTCGTCATCTGGTGCTCCAACGACTATCTCGGCATGGGCCAGCACCCCGTCGTGCTGGACGCCATGCATAGTGAGATCGACGCGGTGGGCGCCGGCGCCGGCGGCACGCGCAACATCTCAGGCACCACGCGTTCGGCCGTCGATCTGGAAGCCGAGCTGGCCCACTGGCACCAGAAGGAAGCGGCCCTGCTGTTCACCTCGGGCTATGTCGGCAACGAGGCGACGCTGTCGACCCTGCAGAAAATCCTTCCGGGCCTGATCACCTTCTCCGATTCGCTGAACCATGCCTCGATGATCGCCGGCATCCGCCACGGCGGCGGCGAGCGTCACGTCTTCATGCACAACGATCTGGAGCATCTGGAGGCCCTGCTGGCGGCGGCGCCGGCCGATGCGCCCAAGCTGATCGCGTTTGAGAGCGTCTATTCGATGGACGGCGACATCGCCGATCTGGCCGGCACTATTGCGCTCGCAAAGAAGTACGGCGCCCTGACCTATCTGGACGAAGTCCATGCGGTTGGCCTGTATGGCGAAACCGGCGCGGGCGTCGCCGAGCGCGACGGCGTGCTGGACCAGATCGACATCATCGAATGCACCCTGGGCAAGGCGATCGGCGTGATGGGCGGCTATATCGCCGCCGACGCCATGATCATCGATGCTGTGCGCAGCTGGGCCTCGGGCTTCATCTTCACCACCTCGCTCCCGCCGGCCCTGACCGCCGGCGCCTTGGCCTCCGTGCGTCACCTGAAGGCCCATCCCGAACTGCGCGTCCAGCATCAGGAACGCGCCGCGACGCTCAAGGCCCGCTTCGCCGCCGCCGGCATCCCGGTGATGGAAAGCGAGAGCCATATCGTGCCGGTGCACGTCGGTGATCCGGTCCACTGCAAGATGATCTCGGACATGCTGCTGGACGAGTACGGCGTCTATGTTCAGCCGATCAACTATCCGACCGTGCCCAAGGGAACGGAGCGCCTGCGCTTCACGCCCTCACCGAACCACACCGACGCCATGATGGATCATCTGGTCCAGGCGATGGACAAGCTGTTCGCCCACTGCAACGTGGCGCGCCGACCCGTCGCCGCATGACGACGGGCGACGACCTCGTGGAGGTCATCGTCGAATTCACCCGCAACGGCCCCTACCTCAAATGCTCGGCCATCCACGTTGCGACGGGCCGAGAGGTCAGCGCCATGGGGCCGGTCAATGAACCCAAGTCCGTCGAACGGGTCGCGATCGCCAAGCTGCGGCGGGCTCTGGGCAAAGGCTGACCACTAGATGTTGTGGTCGCGCGCGGCTGGGGATAGATAGGCCAGCTTCTGATTTCCGGGGATTCCAGCGTGACGGCCTTCACCCACGACGCCTATTTCACCAAGACGCTCGCTGACGCCGATCCGGATGTCTTCAAGGGCGTTCAAGGCGAGCTGGGCCGTCAGCGCGAGCAGATCGAGCTGATCGCGTCCGAAAATATCGTCTCCCAGGCGGTGCTGGACGCGCAAGGGTCCGTCCTGACCAACAAATACGCCGAGGGCTATCCCGGTCGTCGCTATTACGGCGGCTGCGAGTTCGTCGACGTGACCGAGGATCTGGCGCGCGAGCGGGCCAAGCAACTGTTCGGCGCCGCCTTCGCCAACGTCCAGCCCCACTCGGGCGCCCAGGCGAACCAGGCGGTCTTCTTCACCCTGCTTCAGCCCGGCGACACCTTCCTGGGCATGGACCTGGCCTGCGGCGGACACCTGACGCACGGTTCGCCCGCGAACCAGTCGGGCAAGTGGTTCCGCCCCGTGACCTACAAGGTGCGCGAAGACACCCACCTGATCGACTATGACCACGTCGCCGAAATGGCCGAGCGTGAGAAGCCCAAGCTGATCCTGGCCGGCGCCTCGGCCTACAGCCGCCACATCGACTTCAAGCGCTTCCGAGAGATCGCCGACAATGTCGGCGCCTATCTGATGGTGGACATGGCCCACTACGCCGGCCTGATCGCCGGCGGCGCCTATCCGGACCCGATCCCGCACGCCCACGTCGTCACCACGACCACGCACAAGACCTTGCGCGGTCCGCGCGGCGGCATGATCCTCTCGAACGACGTTGATCTGGGCAAGAAGATCAACTCCGCCGTCTTCCCCGGCCTGCAAGGCGGCCCGCTGGAACACGTCATCGCCGCCAAGGCCGTGGCTTTCGGCGAGGCGCTGAAGCCCGAGTTCAAGGGCTATGCCCAGCAAGTGGTCAAGAACGCCCAGGCCCTGTCCGGCGTCCTGATCGAGCGTGGCCTGGCCATCGTCTCTGGCGGCACCGACAGTCACCTGGCGCTAGTCGACCTGCGGCCCAAGGGCGTGACCGGCAAGGCGACCGAGCATGAGCTCGAAAAAGCGCTGATGACCTGCAACAAGAACGGCGTCCCGTTCGACACCGCCCCCTTCACCGTCACCTCGGGCGTCCGCCTGGGCACCCCGGCCGGCACCACGCGCGGCTTCGGCGAGGAAGAGTTCAAGCAGATCGGTCACTGGATCGCCGACGTCGTCTCGTCGATGAACGGCGGCGACGAAGCCGATCCGGCCGTGGTTGCGGGCGTCGCGGCCCAGGTGCGAGAGTTGACGCACCGCTTCCCGATCTACGGATAACCGCCTGATGAAGTGCCCTTTTTGCGGTCATCAGGACACCCAGGTTAAGGACAGCCGCCCGTCGGACGACGGCTCGGCCATCCGACGCCGCCGGTCCTGCCCGAACTGCAACGGGCGCTTCACGACGTTCGAACGCGTGCAACTGCGTGAGCTGGTCATCCTGAAACGCAACGGACGGCGCACGCCCTTCGATCGCGACAAGCTGGAACGCTCGCTGGGCGTGGCCCTGCGCAAACGCCCGGTTCAGGCCGATCAGGTCGAGCAGATGGTCAACCGGATCGTCCGCCAGCTGGAAAGCCTGGGCGAGACCGAAATCCCGTCCAGCACGGTCGGCGACTTCATCATGAAGGCGCTGAAGGGCGTGGATGAGGTGGCCTATGTCCGCTACGCCTCGGTCTACAAGGATTTCCGCCACACTGGCGACTTCGCCAAATTCCTGGGCGACGAAGGGTTCGACGAACCGTCCGGCAAGGCCTGATGCGGGTCACGCTGAAACTGGCGACCTCCCTGGACGGGCGGATCGCCACGGCCTCGGGCGAGAGCCAGTGGATCACCGGCGAGGCGGCGCGGCTGGAGGGTCACCGCCTGCGCGCGGGGCATGACGCCATCCTGGTCGGTGTCGAGACGGTTCTGCACGACGATCCCGAACTGACCGCCCGTCTTCCGGGCCGCAGCGTGGATCAGCCCTTGCGCGTCGTGCTGGACAGTCGTCTGCGCACGCCGCAGGCGGCTAAGGTCGCAAGCGAAAACACCCTAATCCTGACCGCTGCGGAGCCGCACAGTATCGGCGCCGCCAAGGTGGTGCAGGTCGCCGCCGAGGACGGTCGTCCGTCCATCCCGGCCGTGCTGAAAGCCTTGGAAGCCGCCGGCGCAACCTCGCTTCTGATCGAAGGCGGCGGTCAGGTCGCGGCGTCTTTCCTGCGCGCCGATGCCGTCGATGTGCTGGAATGGTTCCGCGCCCCGATCCTGCTAGGCGGGGAGGGGCGGCCCTGCGTCGCCGCCCTGGCTCTTGCAAAGCTGGCGGACGCCCCCAAGTTCCGTCGCCTGGGCGTCGAGCCCGTCGGGGACGATCTGTGGGAACGCTACGCCCGTCTCTGACGCCGTCCAATTAGACGATTAGACGAATTAGACGGTATTTTTCTCCCAAGGGGTCCAGAGTCCAAATGTTCACCGGCATCGTCACCGACATCGGCCGCGTCCGCGAGGTCCGCGAGACCGATCGCGACCGCCGTTACGAGATCGAGACCGCCTGGAACACCGACGGCATCGACCTGGGTGCCTCCATCAGCCACGCGGGCTGTTGCCTGACGGTGACCGATAAAGGCCCCGGTTGGTTCGCCGTCGAGGTGTCGAACGAGAGTCTGTCCAAAACCACCCTGGGCGCCTGGAAGACCGGCGACGGCGTCAATCTTGAGCGGGCCGCCAGGCTGGGCGACGAGATGGGCGGCCATGTCGTGTCCGGGCACGTCGACGGTCTTGGTCGGGTCGTTTCGATCACGCCCGAAGGCGGATCGCACCGGATCGAGGTCGAGGCCCCGGCGCCTCTACACCGCTATATCGCCGCCAAGGGCTCCATCACGGTGGACGGCGTGTCTCTGACCGTCAACGCCGTCGAGGGTCAGGTCTTCTCGCTGAACATCATCCCGCACACCTGGGACGTGACGACCCTGGGCCGCTTGCAAGTGGGCGATCCGGTCAATCTGGAGATCGACATGCTGGCGCGATACCTTGCGCGGTGGCAGGAGACCGCGTGATGCAAGCCCAGGCCGCAAACATGAACGACAGCCCCATCAGTCCCATAGAGGACATTCTGGAAGACGCCCGCAACGGCCGTCCCTACATCCTGGTGGACGCCGAGGATCGCGAGAACGAAGGGGACATCATCATCCCCGCCCAGTTTGCGACGCCGGACCAGATCAACTTCATGATTCGCCAGGCGCGCGGCCTGGTGTGCCTGGCCCTGACCGCCGAGCGCGCGCAGCAGCTGCGTTTGCCGCCGATGGCCGCCGACAACCGCGAGAGCATGAAGACCGCCTTCACCGTTTCGATCGAGGCCAAGGACGGCGTCACCACCGGCATCTCGGCCGCCGACCGCTCGCGTACCATTCATGTCGCGACCGATGCGTCAAAGGGCATGGACGACATCGTCTCGCCGGGCCACATTTTCCCGCTGGTCGCGCGCGACGGCGGCGTTCTGGTCCGCGCTGGCCACACTGAGGCGGCCGTGGACATCAGCCGCATGGCCGGCCTGACCCCCGCCGGGGTGATCTGCGAGATCATCAAGGACGACGGCGAGATGGCGCGGATGCCCGATCTGGTCGCCTTCGCCCAGTTGCATGGGCTGAAGATCGGCACCATCGCCGACCTGATCGCCTATCGCCGCCGCACCGAACGCTTCGTCGAGCGGATCATGGATACGCCGTTCGAGAGCGTTCACGGCGGCCCGTTCCGTCTGATGCTGTACAAGAACACCATCGAGGGCGCCGAGCATGTAGCGCTGGTGAAGGGGCGCATCGATCCGGCCAAACCGACCCTGGTGCGGATGCACCAGGTGGACTTTGCCTGCGATCTCTTGGGCCACGTCGAGGCGCGCCAGGATTATGTGCCCAGCGCCCTGAAACAGATCACCGAGCATGACGGTCCCGGCGTCGTCGTCTTCCTGCGCGACCCGTCGCTGAACTCGCTGGCCGAACGTCTGGCGGGCGCGGACAAGCCGGCGGCGATGGATCGATCGCTGCGCGCCTATGGCGTGGGGGCCCAGATACTGCTGGATCTGGGTGTCAGGGATATGATCGTGATGAGTTCGACGCGACCCGAACCGACGGCGTTGGAAGGCTATGGCCTGCGCATCGTCGGCTGGCGCGACATGGATGGAGAAACCAAGGCGTGACCGAAGCCCCCCGTATTTTGATCGTTGAGGCGCGCTTCTACGACGATCTGGCCGACGCCCTGCTGGAAGGGGCCAAGGAGACGCTGAAGGCGCGCGGCGCCGACTTCGACGTCATCACCGTGCCCGGCGCGCTGGAGGTGCCGCCGGCCATCGCCCTGGCCGAGGAGGCGGGGCGCTTTCCGACCGCCCCCCGCTATGACGGCTATGTCGCCCTGGGCACAGTCATCCGTGGCGAGACCTATCATTTCGAGATCGTCTCCGATCAGTCGGCGGCCGGCATCATGGCGCTGGGCGTCAAGGGCGTCATCATCGGCAACGGCATCCTGACGACCGAGGACGAAGATCAGGCCTGGTATCGGGCCCGTCTTTCGGAAGGGGATAAGGGCGGCGGCGCGGCCAAGGCGTGCCTGGACCTCATTGCATTGAAGAAGCGGTTGCGTCATGGCGTCGGCGCATGACTGAACCGAACAGCGTCAAAGCCGTCCTCGAACAACTCGCCGAAGCCGAAAAGCAGCGCGCCGAGCCGAATCTGAGCTCCAAACAGCGTCGCGCCCGCACAGTGTCGCGTCTCGCCGCCGTCCAGGCCCTGTATCAGATGGAACTGGCGGGCGAGGGCGTGGAGACGGTGATCACCGAATTTTCCAACTTTCGCTTCGACGCCGACATCGAGGGCGAGGCCCTGGCCGAAGCCGACGAGGCCTATTTCGCCGACATCGTGCGCGGCGTGATCGAAAGCCAGCGCGACATCGACACGGCCATCAAGGCCCGCCTGGCCTCCAACTGGAAGCTGGAGCGGATCGACGCCACCCTGCGCGCCCTGCTGCGGTCAGGCGCCTGGGAGTTGATCAAGCATCCCGAGACCCCGCGCGAGGTCGTGATCGACGAATATGTCGAACTGGCCAAGGCCTTCTTCGACGACGCCGAGGCGCGCTTCGTCAACGCGGCGCTGGACGGCGTGGCCAAAGACACCCGCAAATAATGCCGGCGCTCGACGTCGCGGGCGAGTTCGAGACGATCGAGCGGCTGTTCAAGCCCCTGGCCCATCCTGAGTGGGGCAGGGGGCTGGCCGACGATGTGGCGGCGCTGCCATCACGCCCCGGCTATGACCTCGTCCTGACCAAGGACGCCCTCGTCGAGGGCGTGCATTTCCTGCCCGACGATCCGCTGGACACGGTCGCCCGGAAGCTGCTGCGGGTGAACCTTTCGGATCTTGCCGCCAAGGGCGCTGAGCCGTTCGGCTATCTGCTGGCCTGCTTCTGGTCGGAACGCTGCGGCTGGCCCGAGCGCGAGGCCTTTGCTTCCGGCCTGGCCGAGGATCAGGCGCGGTTCGGCGTTCATCTGCTCGGCGGGGACACGGTCAAGACGCCCGGCCCGCTGTCCTTCTCTCTGACGGCCTTGGGGTGGGCGGCGACGGGCAAAGCCGTTTCTCGCGCAGGCGCACAGGTCGGCGACCTCGTCTTCGTCACCGGCGTGATCGGGGACGGCCTTCTGGGGCTCAAGGCGGCGCAAGGACAGTTGGCTCTGTCGCCTGAGCGGATCAAGGCCTTGATCAGCCACTACCGGATGCCGACGCCACGCACCGACTTCGCCGACATCGTGCGCGAGTACGCCACCGCATCCGTCGATGTGTCGGACGGCTTGGCCGCCGACCTAGCCCACATTGCGCAGGCCAGCAGGGTCGGCGTGTTGCTCAATCTGAACGTCCTGCCCCTTTCCGCAGCGGCCCAGTCCTGGTTCGACGACCGGGTCGATCCGCAGCTATCGCTGGAAGATCTGGCCAGCGGCGGCGACGACTATGAGATCGCCTTCACCGCTCATCCGCGCCACGAGGACGCCCTGCGTCGCGAGGCCGAGCGCCGGCTGATTCGCCTGACCCGCGTCGGCGAGGTCACCGCAGGTCGGGGCCTGACGGTCATTTACGACGGTCAGTCCGTGCCGATGTCCAGAAACGGCTGGACCCACGGCTGACCCGGCAAGGGAATCCTAACGCCCGTCCGGCATGATGTCGTGATGGACCGTAGAACCCTGATCGCCGCCGGAACCGCCGCACTGACCGGCGCCGCCGCCAATCGCGCCGCCGCCTCCGGCAGCGAAACGGACTCTGCGCCTGCGGCCCTGAGCATCGCAGGCCTCGGCTTGCCCGTCATCGAGGGCGGGCGTTTGCGGAACTACGTGTTCGTCGCCCTCCGACTCGAACTGGGCGCCGGCAAGACCGTCGAGCAGATGAAGCCCAGGGAAGCCTTCTTCCGCGACGCCGTCGTCCGCGCGGCCCACAAGACGCCCTTCACCGTGCCCGGCGACTGGACACGGCTGGACGAGCGGGCCCTGTCCGCGTCGCTGGTGGCGGCGTCTGCGGCGATCTCGGGTCGCGGCTCCGTGCGACGCGTCGAGGTCGTCAGCCAGTCGCCGCGTCGCCGAACGGGCATGCAGACCGCCCGCTGAACGGGCTGACCGACCGCTGTTGCGTCACTCCGCCTGCCATGACAGGCTCCCTTGGCAAATCCCAAAGAACGCACTGACGCGTTCGCCGCGTGCGGGGGGACCGGAAGGCGGACAGAGGCGATAACGCCCGACCGCGCCAAGGCCTGCGCGCCTGTTTGCAAGGGCATGGAAACGCCAATGACGAACTCACTTACGCTGGTCTTCGCGGCCGGTGTGCTGGCGGTGCTGTATGGCGCCGCGCAGACCGCCGTGCTGATGAAGGCGAGCACCGGCAACGACAAGATGCGAGAGATCGCCGCCGCGATCCAGGAAGGCGCCTCGGCCTATCTGAAGCGGCAATATCTGACCATCGGCATCGTCGGGATCGTGATCCTGATCGCCGCCTATTTCCTGATCGGCGCTTACGCCGCCGTCGGCTTCCTGATCGGCGCCGTCCTGTCCGGTGCGGCCGGTTACGCCGGGATGCTGATATCGGTGCGGGCGAATGTGCGCACGGCTCAGGCGGCGTCCGAAAGCCTGTCCAAAGGGTTGAACCTGGCGTTCCGCTCGGGCGCCATCACGGGCATGTTCGTAGCCGGCGGCGCCCTGATCGGAGTGTCAGGCTACTACATCGTGCTGACCCAGCATCTGGGCTTGGCCTCGACAGGCCGTGAGGTGATCGACGGGCTGGTGGCGCTGGGCTTCGGCGCCTCCCTGATCTCGATCTTCGCACGCCTGGGCGGCGGCATCTTCACCAAGGGCGCCGACGTGGGCGGCGACATGGTGGGCAAGGTCGAGGCCGGCATTCCCGAGGACGATCCTCGCAACGCCGCGACCATCGCCGACAATGTGGGTGACAACGTCGGCGATTGCGCCGGCATGGCGGCCGACCTATTCGAGACCTATGCCGTGACGACTGTCGCGACCATGGTGCTGGCCGCGATCTTCTTCAGGGGCCAGCCCTATGTAGATCTGATGATGGTGCTGCCGCTGGCGATCTGCGCGGTATGCATCGTGACCTCCATCATCGGCAGCTTCTTCGTGCGGCTGGGCAAGTCCAACAACATCATGGGCGCTCTCTATCAGGGACTTATCGTCACCGGCGTTCTGTCCATCGGCGCGGTCTGGTGGGTGATCGACCAGATGGTGACGGGGCCGATCGTGACGGTCAGCGGTCTGGAAATCCAGCCGATGGCGCTGTTCTGGTCCGGTATGGTCGGCTTGGCCGTGACGGCGGCGATCGTGGTCGTGACCGAATACTATACCGGATCCGGCTTCCGTCCGGTGCGATCGGTCGCCAACGCGTCGGTGTCCGGGCACGGCACCAACGTCATTCAGGGCTTGGCCGTCTCGCTGGAGGCGACGGCGCTGCCGGCGCTGACGATCATCGTCGGCATCGTGGCCAGCTTCCAGCTGGCCGGCCTGTTCGGCATCGCCATCGCCACCACGACCATGCTGGGTGTGGCGGGAATGATCGTGGCGCTGGACGCCTTTGGACCCGTGACCGACAACGCCGGCGGCATCGCCGAGATGGCCGGTCTGCCCAGCGATGTGCGGCATTCGACCGATGCTCTGGACGCCGTGGGCAACACGACCAAGGCCGTAACCAAGGGCTATGCGATCGGTTCGGCGGGCCTCGGCGCGCTGGTGCTGTTCGCCGCCTATACGTCGGATCTGCAGTTTTTCTCGGCCAACCCGGCGGACTACCCCTTCTTTGCGGGTATGGGAGAGATCGCCTTTGATCTGACCAATCCCTACGTCGTCGTCGGGCTGCTGTTCGGGGGGCTGCTGCCCTTCCTCTTCGGTGGGATGTCGATGATGGCGGTGGGACGGGCTGCCGAATCGGTCGTTGCGGAAGTGCGGCGCCAGTTCCGCGAGAACCCTGGCATCATGACCTATGAGGTGAAGCCGGAGTACGGCCGGGCGGTCGACATCCTGACCAAGGCGGCGATCCGCGAGATGATCGTGCCGTCGCTGTTGCCGGTGCTGTCGCCGATCGTCCTGTTCGTCGCGGTGCTGGCCATTTCGGACAAGGCGAACGCTTTCGCAGCCCTCGGCGCCATGCTGATGGGCGTGATCGTCACCGGCCTGTTCGTCGCCATTTCGATGACTTCAGGCGGCGGCGCCTGGGACAACGCCAAGAAGGTGATCGAGGAAGGCTTCACCGACAAGAACGGCGTCGTCCATGGCAAGGGTTCGGAAGCCCACAAGGCGGCCGTGACCGGCGATACGGTGGGCGATCCTTATAAGGACACGTCCGGTCCGGCGGTGAATCCGATGATCAAGATCACCAACATCGTCGCCCTGCTGCTGCTGGCGGTGCTGGCGAGCGGGACCATCGGCTAGGCTAAACCACAGCCATTACGAAAACGCCCCGGAGAGCGATCTCCGGGGCGCCTGTCTTTTGGGGAAAGAGCCGCTTTAGTCGGGGCGGCGCTGGCCGGGTGTATCGTCCTCGGTGCGGGGCAGTTGGCCACGACCGACGTTGCCCAGCAGTTGCTCCAGAACCGTCAGCTCACGACCGCGCGTCGGCGTCTCGTTACGGTTCATGGCGATCTGCTCGCCGTCCGTCAGGCCCAGGGTTCGCACCGACGCCACCTGATCGCCCTGTGGGACGAAGGTGATTTCAGTCACCGTGCGCGTCGAAACCTTGGGCAGGTTGTAGGTGTATTTCTCGGTCGTCTGACTGATGTAGTACCAGACCTGATCCGGCTCGAACGTCGAAGTGGTCGAAGGCGAACCCAGCTTGGCGAGGACGGTTTCCTTGGTGTCCGTGCCGGCGACCACGTCTTGGGGCTTGGCGTCGATGGCCTGGAAGCCGTTGGAGCCGATGGTCGGCGCGCAGGCGGCGGACAGGCCGGCCAGCGAAACAGCGACGAAAAGCGGGACGAAACGGGACATGGTCGGGCGCCTGCGAGAGAACAAGGTCTTTGACCTAGACGGACCTGCGTCCTAGTTCAACGGCGCGGCGGAAAAGGGGCCGTTGGAACCCATGCTGAAAAACCTGTTCAAACCCCGGTCCGGCGTCCGTCTCGGCGACGATCTCTACGCCAAGGCCGTCAGCCAGGCCCGCAATCCGGCCTTCTACACGCGCCTGGCGGTCGACGACCGCATCGACGCGCGATTCGAGCTCTACACGCTGCATGTGCTGTTGCTGGTGCTGCGGCTGCGCGATGAGAACACGGCTCAGGGCCAGGATGCGGCTCAGGCGGTGTTCGACGTTTATGTCTCGGCGCTGGATCACGTCCTGCGCGAGGAAGGCGTGGGCGACGTCGCCGTCGGCAAGAAGATGCGCAAGCTGGGCGAAGCCCTCTACGGCCGGATGAACGCCTATGAGCAGCCCCTGCGCGCCGGCGATGCGGCGGCTTTGGCGGAGGCGATGGCGAAGAATGTCTATGTGGACCCGCAAGCGCCCCATGCGGACACATTGGCGCGCTATGCGCTGACGACACGCGCGGCCCTGGCGGCGCAGGATTTCAACAAGGTGCTGGCGACGCCGGCCTGGGCGGAAGTTTGAAAGAGATGAGCGCGACGCTCCCCTACAGCGAAACGGTGCGGGTCAATCAGATCGGCGCGGGCCTGAGCCGCCGGCTGGAGCCGGATGCAGACACTCGCAAGCGAATCGCCCGCAGCCTCGATCTTCAAGGGCTGGACGATTTCGCCGTCGATCTGGAAATCAAGCCGACGCCGTCAACCAGCGAATGGACGATGAACGGCAGGGTGACCGCACATGCGGTGCAGACCTGCGGCCTGACGCTGGAGCCCTTGCCAGTCGATGTGGATCGCCGGTTCTCCATTCAGCTTGTCGAAGCCAAGCCCCAGGAAACCGACGAGATCGAGGTCACGCTGGATGAAGAAGACGCCGACGTGATCGAGGACGGCAAGATCGACCTGGGCCAATATGCGGTCGAGCAGTTGGTGCTCTCGCTTGATCCGTTCCCGCGCAAGCCGGGCGCGGAGTTCGTGCAACCTGAGGAGCCGACGGAGATTTCTCCGTTCGCTGCCCTGAAGGCGCTCAAATCCAAAGACGACCAAGGCTGAGGTTGACGTAGGGGCCGGGTGGTTGCATCCCCCGGCGTCGGCGCTATCGTCCAGCGCATCCTGCCAAGCGTCGCGCGACAAGACGACGCGGCCACAAGAGGTCCATTTGCCAGCCCCAGTTACGATCTCGCTTGACGCCATGGGCGGCGATCACGGGCCCTCCGTCGTCGTTCCCGGCATCCGCAGCTATATCCGGACCCATGACGGGGAGGGGGTTCGCTTCCTGCTGCATGGCGATGAGGCCAAGATTGTTCCGGAACTGGCGCGTTGCGGGCTGCCGGCGGACCTCTGCGAGATCCGCCACACCGACAAGGTCGTGGCCATGGACGAAAAGCCGGCCCAGGCCATGCGCCGGGGCAAGGGCTCCAGCCTGTGGAACGCCATCGAGGCGGTGAAGACGGGTCAAGCCGGCGGCGTCGTCTCGGCCGGCAACACCGGCGCCCTGATGGCGATCTCGAAACTGATTCTGCGGATGTCTGCGCCCGGGCTTGAGCGTCCGGCCATCGTCGCCAGTTGGCCCACCTTCAAGGGCCATACGGCGGTTCTGGACGTCGGCGCCAACATCGGCAGCGACGCGGAGCAACTGATCGAGTTCGCCATCATGGGCGAAGCCTTCCAGTCCGCAGTGCGCGGCATCGCCCGCCCGACAATCGGCCTGTTGAACGTCGGTTCGGAAGACATGAAGGGCAACGAACAGGTCAAGGAGGCGCACGCCATCCTGCGCGACGGGCCGTTCGATCTGAACTATCACGGCTTCGTCGAGGGCGACGATATCGCCAAGGGCACGGTGGACGTGGTGGTGACCGACGGCTTCACAGGCAATATCGCGTTGAAGACCGCCGAAGGCACGGCGCGCTATATTTCCGCCCTGTTGAAAGAGGCTTTGACCTCCAATCTGCAATCCAAGCTGGGCGCCGTCATCGCCATGCCGGCGTTGAAGAAAATGCGCCAGAAGATCGACCCCAGCGCCATCAACGGTGGCCCCCTGTTGGGCCTGAACGGTATTGTGGTGAAGAGCCATGGCGGCGCGGACGCCAAGGGATTCGGCAACGCCATCCGCATCGCTGTCGATCTGGCCCGCAGCGACTATATGAGCAAGGTGGGGGACAACCTGGGCAAGCTGGATACGGTGTTCGACCATGCCGCCAAGCCCGCCTCAGCCGTGGGAGAATCCCTGCAGTGACCGTCACCCGCAGCGCCGTGACAGGCGTCGGCTCTTATCTGCCGGACGAGATCGTCACCAATGCCGACTTGGCCAAGTTCGTCGACACCTCCGACGAATGGATCCAGGAGCGCACCGGGATCAAGCAGCGTCATAAGGCGCGTGATGACCAGCCGACCAGCGATCTGGCGGTCGAGGCCGCCAAGAAGGCGCTCGCCGACGCGGGCAAGGGGGCGTCAGACGTCGATCTGATTATCGTGGCCACCACCACGCCCGACATGACCTTCCCGGCCGTCGCGTCGATCGTCCAGGCCAAGCTGGGCGCGAGCGTCGGCATCGCTTTTGACGTGCAAGCCGTCTGCTCCGGCTTCGTCTATGCGCTGAGCGTCGCCGACGGCTTCGTGGCGCGCGGTCTGTCGAAATGCGCTCTGGTGATCGGGGCCGAGGAGATGACGCGGCTGATGGACTGGACCGACCGGACCACCTGCGTCCTGTTCGGCGACGGGGCCGGCGCCGTGGTGCTGGAACCGCGCGAAGGGCAGGGGACGTCGGACGACCAAGGCATGTTGGGCTTCGCCTTGCGCGCTGACGGTTCCAAGACCGATCTGCTCTACGTCGATGGCGGCCCGGCGACCACGGGGACCGTTGGCCACCTGCGCATGGCCGGAAACCAGGTCTTCCGTCATGCCGTCGTGAATATCGCAGAGGGCATCACCGCCGCCTGCGCCGCCGCTGACATCCAGATCGCGGATGTCGACTGGTTCGTGCCGCACCAGGCCAACCAGCGAATCATCAAGGGCGTCGGCGACCGGCTGGGTCTGGATGAGAAAAAGGTGATCTCCACCGTCGCCACCCACGCCAACACCTCGGCCGCCTCGATCCCGCTGGCGCTGGATGCTGCGATCCAGGATGGACGGATCAAGAAGGGCGATATGGTGCTGCTTGAAGCCATGGGCGGCGGCCTGACCTGGGGCGCCTGCGCGCTTCGGCTCTAATCGACATCGAGGCATTGATTTTTCGGGGGCATTGCGCCCCTATGGATGCGAGCGGATCGCATGACAGCGGGGATACGATGGCAGGCCAACAGACCGTGACGCGCGCCGACTTGTGCGAAGCCGTGCATGAAGAGGTCGGCCTGTCGCGTCAAGAATGCTCCAGCCTGGTCGAGCGCACCCTGGAACTGATCGTCGAATCGCTTGAGCGCGGCGAGACGGTGAAACTGTCCGGCTTCGGCGTCTTCCAGGTGCGTGAGAAGCGCGCAAGGATGGGCCGTAATCCCAAGACGGGCGAACCGGCGGCGATCAATCCGCGCCGGGTCATCAGCTTCCGCGCCTCACAGATCATGAAAAGCCGGGTTCACGACGCCGTCGTCGAGGCCTGATCGCGGTGGCCAAGAGCGCCGACGCCTTCCGAACCATTTCCGAAGCGGCCGAAGAGGTCGGTGCGCCGCAGCATGTCCTGCGGTTCTGGGAAACAAAGTTCGATTTCGTCACGCCGGTCAAACGAGCCGGCGGTCGGCGCTTTTATCGGCCTCAGGACATCGCGGTGCTGAAGGCGGTCAAACGTCTTCTGCACGACGACGGGCTGACGATTCGCGGCGTCCAGCGTCTGCACAAGGAGCAGGGGCTGAAAAAGCTTATCGGGGCGGAGGCCGCCGCATTGATCGACGACGGCGATGTCACGTTCTCTACGGCCATTTCCGATGTCGCGCGGGCCGAAACCTCGAAATTGCATCAGGTTCTGGCCGATCTGGAGCAGGCCAAAGCGCGTCTGGACGCCGTTCTTTGACGGTAGGTGGAAAAGTCGTTTTAGCGTTTGCGGACAGCGATCCCCCCGTCTATAGGGAGCGCCTTCGGAGCGTGGCGCAGCCTGGTAGCGCACTTGACTGGGGGTCAAGGGGTCGCAGGTTCGAATCCTGTCGCTCCGACCATTCTTGAAAGAGAATGATGATGGTGGGGTCGTCCTTATGGGCGGCCCCATCGCCGTATCTGGGCCCAGGTTAGACGCTCAGCCGCGCTCGGCCCATCGCAGCAGCGGGATGAGCGGCAGGCCCCAGGCGGTCCCGCCGATGCCGAAGAACAGGAAATCGATCCACTGCGACGGCGGCAGCATTCCGCGCAGGGCGATCAGGCCCCAGACCCAGAAAACGAGAAAGAGCAGCACGCCGATCGCGGCGACGAAGCGACGCAGACGCGGCGGCATCAGCGCTTGTTCCGGAACAGGAAGAAGGCGACCAGACAGATGCCCGATCCCACGAGCGCCCACGGCACCCAGACCCAACTGTCCATCGTGCTGACCGCGAAGACCCGCACCGCCAGAAACCATCCGCAGGCCAGTCCGATCCCGGACACCAGGCTTGTGCCGCCGAAGCCGCGCCGGCCCGTCAGAAGGTCCGCGATCCAGGCCAGCAGCAGGCCGCCTGCGACGGCGGCGGCGATATCGGCGTATTGCAACCCTGATCTCCTGCGGCGACAGCGCCGTTAACTCAATCCGACTCGATCTTGTCGCTTGGGGCGGGCATACCGCACCGGTCGCGTCTGGTCTTCGTTCGACGCGACACCATATCCGGGTCAGTGTCAGGCGTCGAATGAACCGTTTCGGAAATCCAGATCGTAACCGCGCCGTCGCCGTGTGGCTGTTCGCCACGGCCGCCGTCGTCTTCCTGATGGTGGTGATCGGCGGCATCACGCGGCTGACGGGCTCTGGCCTGTCGATCACGGAGTGGAAGCCCATTATGGGCGCCATTCCGCCTCTGAACGACGCGCAGTGGGCCGAGGCCTTCGAGAAGTACAAGCAGATCCCGCAGTACGCGCAGGTCAACGCCGGCATGAGCCTGGGCGAGTTCCAGGGTATTTTCTGGTGGGAGTGGCTGCACCGGCTGATCGGGCGTCTGGTGGGTATGGTGTTCGCGCTGCCGCTGATCGTCTTCCTGCTGTGCCGTCTGGCGCCGGCCCGGTCGGTATTCCACCAGTGGGCCATGCCCAACCGCCTGATCTGGCGTTGTGTCCTGCTTCTGGCGCTGGGCGGCCTTCAGGGCCTGATCGGATGGTGGATGGTGTCCAGCGGCCTGTCCGAGCGTGTCAGCGTGGCGCCGGAGCGTCTGGCGACGCACCTTGGTCTGGCGTTCGTCCTGTTCGCCGCCCTGATCTGGACGGGGCTAGAGGCCTGGAACGGTGAGGATCACGGCCGGCCGCCGTCGGGTTGGGCCAGGGGCGCCGGCCTCCTGCTAGGCGCGGTGTTCCTGCAATGTCTGCTGGGCGCCCTCGTGGCCGGCGGTCATGCGGGGCTTGTCTATACCGACTGGCCGCTGATGAACGGCGCCGTTTTGCCGCCGGCCGACTGGAGCCTGGGCGCGGCCGCCTTCCTGCATGATCAGGCGCTCACGCAGTTCAATCACCGACTGGTCGCCTATGGTCTGCTGATCGCCGTCAGCATCTATGCTTTCCAGGCATGGCGCTGGCGCGTCGCCGAAGGGATGGGCTTGGCGGCCTTTACCTTGGCGGGTGTGATCTGGTTCCAGGCTCTGCTGGGGATCGTGACCCTGGTGCACGCGGTTCCGGTGTGGCTGGGCGTGCTGCACCAAGCAGGCGCCGCGATCGTGCTGGCGACGGCCACCGTGAACCTTTGGCTGGTGCTGCGGGCTCAGCCGCGCATCTTCATGTCCGGACCGAGGACCATGGGCCTCTAATCGCCAGGGTCATGCCGGGGTACATGATGTTGACGAACAGCACTTCGCCATCCGGCGAGAAGCAGGCGCCGGCAAACTCCGAGTTGCCCGTGAAGACGTTGCGGGCGATCGTATAGACCTTTCCCTCTGGCGTGACGCCTTTCAGGTGATTGCGCACCTCGGAGGAATAGTTGTCCTCGCACAGGATCAGGTGTCCCCAAGGCGCGATGGTGATGTTGTCGGCCATGTTCATCGTCTTTGGATCAGTGCTCTCGACGAACAGCTGAAGACGATCGGCGGCGCCGTCGAAGCTGGGAACAAGGCGCAGCACCTGACCGCGGCGGATCGGCCCGCCCGAGGTTGCGGTGAAATACAGCTCGTCATCGCCCCACCAAACGCCTTCTCCTCGGGCGACCCAGGCCGCGCCGGCTGCATGACCGCGCTTGGCCAGGTCGCCATTGGGGGATTCGACGTCGTTCAGATCGATCCATTCGATCTCCCTCCAGTCGCCGACAGCCCAAGTGCGAGCGTCCTGATTGCGGGTGTCGGCCGAGGGTGCGCCTTTCCAGGCCATCGCCTGAAGCCGGCCCCCCTCGATCAGCTTGCCGGGCGCATTGGGAATGAAGCGATAGAAGAGGCCGGCGTTGTCGTCTTCGGTCAGATAGACGACGCCCGTGCGGTGATCGACGCAGACGGCCTCGTGATCGAACCGGCCCATCGCCTTGAGAGGCACGGGATCGACCAGGCCAGTCGCGGTCGCCGGCACTTCGAAGACCCACCCGTGGGCCTTGGTCACATCGGCGTCGGCCGGCGTCTCCAGCGTCTCCTCGCAGGTCAGCCAACTGCCCCACGGCGTCGGCCCGCCGCAGCAGTTGGTCGAGGTGCCGGCCAGCGTCAGATGCCGGCTGACCATCTGGCGGGTCGCCAGATCATAGATGATGGTGGAACAGCCGCCGGGCAGGGGGCGGCCATTCTTGTAGTTGTCGTAGCCCCTCGTTGCGTCCAACAGGTCAAGCCGTTCCTCCCGCAGGCCGCCTGGACCCAGGTTGCGATGCAGGCCGCTGGAGCCCTTCAGCTCGTGATTGACAACCAGGGCCACGCGAGACCCTTCAAGCGGGAAACAGGCCATGCCGTCGGGCTGTCCCGGAGCGAACAGGCCGTCGTCCATCGTGTCGCCGCTCTGGGCCACGACCTGATAGGAAAAGCCTTCGGGCAGATCGAGCAGTCGATTGGGATCGCGCAGCAGCGGGCCGTAGCCATGGACATCGTTGACGTAGGTCTCTTCACCCGCCGTCTGAGCGGCGGCGTGACGCGCCAGTCCCGAGAAGGCGGCGGCTGCGCCCGTGGCGATCAGACCACGACGATGAAGGATCATGAGGGGCTCCAAAGCTGTCGCCGTTGCGATGCCCGCCTATAATCATGGTTTGATGACGTTTTGTGTTACGCCGTAACGCTGCTCACGTTATTTACGCTGGGTATTTTAATACCGTATTTGAAAAACTGTGTTTGAACAATACGTTGTGGCACATGCGGTGTTATCGTGTGCGTTGACGCGACCAATCGTCTCCTGTATCAGCGCGCCTTCATTCGGTTCCCTCGGGGGCCGGACCCGATTTTCGTCTCCAGGAACCCCCTCATGCTGAAGAGCACTACGGCTTCGTTGAAGCCGGCCGAGGTCGAGAAGAAGTGGATCCACATCGACGCCGAAGGCGTCGTGGTGGGCCGCCTTGCGACCTTCATCGCCAACCGTCTGCGCGGCAAGCACCGCGGCGACTACACCCCGCACGTCGATTGCGGCGACTATGTCGTCGTCACCAACGTCGACAAGGTGGTGTTCACCGGCAAGAAAAACACCGACAAGATCTACTATCGCCACACCGGTCACCCGGGCGGCGTCAAGTCGACCACGCCTGAGAAGGTTCTGGGCGGCCGCTTCCCCGAGCGCGTGCTTGAAAAGGCCGTCGAGCGCATGCTGCCCAAGGAAAGCCCCTTGGCCCGCAAGCAGATGACGCACCTGCGCCTGTTCTCTGGCAACCAGCACGACCACGAAGCCCAGCAACCGGAAACGATCGACTTCAAGTCGGCGTCGCCCAAGAACACCCGGAGCGTCTGAGCATGACCGACGTGACCAACACCGAAACCGCAACCGGCTTCGACGCGCTGAAGGGCCTGAGCTCTTCGGTCGAGAACGACGCCCCCGTCTATGTCCAGAAGCTGGACGCCCAGGGCCGCGCTTATTCGACCGGCAAGCGGAAGAACGCCATCGCTCGCGTCTGGGTGAAGCCCGGCACTGGCAAGATCACCATCAACGGCAAGGACCAAGAGCAGTATTTCGCTCGTCCCGTGCTGCGCATGATGATCGCTCAGCCGCTGACCGTCTCGGACCGCGCCACGCAGTATGACGTGATCTGCACCGTCGAAGGTTCGGGTCTGTCGGGACAGGCCGGCGCCATCCGCCACGGCCTGTCGCACGCCCTGACGCACTTCGAACCGGAACTGCGCAAGGTCCTGAAGCCGCACGGCTTCCTGACCCGCGACAGCCGCGTCGTCGAGCGCAAGAAGTACGGCCGCGCCAAGGCTCGCCGCAGCTTCCAGTTCTCGAAGCGCTGATCGCGTTTACGCGGTTTGGATTTGGGGCGCTTCGGGGAGACCCGGAGCGCCCTTTTTCTTGAGTGCATATCTAGGAAGTCACGCAAACGTGACAGATCGAATGGAATTCGAACCCATGGCCGGTCATTGGCTTTGAGAGGGAGGTTGAGGTTCCGCTCTAAGCATCAAACCCTGAAAGCACCTCGGTTCTATGGTTCTGCGCTTGACCGCTTTGCACATTTGCGCCCCCATACCCGAAGGGATTGCACATCAGTTTCGCTAATGCGGAGATGTGCCCAGTGTCCAGAAATCGCAAACTGCAAGACCGACCTATGCATTCGGTTTCGCTGAAGGTGCTTGGCCTGAGCATCGACGGCAAAGGTCTGGCAGGCGTGATAGCCGTACCTGTTGTCCTTCTGATCATCTGCTTGGCAGGCGTGACTTTGGGGAATGGCGCCGCATGGCTTGCCAGATTGTCCACACAGTCCAACGCCATTACTGAAAACGCCCCGGCAGTGGCCGGAGTGAAGGATTGAGTAGTTGACCCACACTATCTTCATCGACGGCGAGGCCGGCACCACAGGGCTGGAGATCCGTGAGCGGCTGGAGGCGCGCCCGGATCTGGAGCTCATCCTGCTGGGCGATCGTCGGCGCGATGTGGATGCGCGGCGCGAAGCCCTGAACGGCGCCGACGCCGTGATCCTGTGCCTGCCCGACGATGCGGCGCGTGAAGCTGTGGCCATGATCGAGAATCGGTCAGTCAAGGTGATCGACGCCTCGACCGCCTATCGGGTCGCGCCTGGCTGGGCCTATGGATTCCCCGAAATGGATGCGGGACAGCGCGATCTGATCGCACGGTCGTCGTTCGTGTCGAATCCCGGCTGCTATCCCACCGGCTTCATCGGCCTGATGCGACCGCTGGTGAAGGCGGGGCTGGTTCCGACGACCTATCCGGTCACGGTCAATGCGGTCTCGGGCTACTCCGGCGGCGGCAAGGCGATGATCGCCGAGTTCGAGGCGCCGGGGGCGGCAACCGCCTATCGCGCCTATGGTTTGTCGCTGAAGCACAAGCATGTGCCGGAAATGACAAAACACACGGGGCTCAGCCGCGACGTGCTGTTCGCCCCTGCGGTCGGAAACTATCGTCAGGGCATGCTGGTTGAGGTTCCGCTGCATCTGGCCGCCTTGCCGGAGACGCCTTCGGTCGAGCGCATCCACGGCGCGCTGGTCGAGGCCTATGAGGGGCGGCAGTTCGTCGAGGTCGCAGACCTGGAAGAGACCGAGGCCCTGTCGGGGCTGGAGCCCGAGGGCCTGAACGGCACCAATCGCTTGCGCCTGCACGTCTTCGGCGACCGCAACGGCGAACAGGCGCGGCTGGTCGCTTTGCTCGACAATCTGGGCAAGGGCGCGTCGGGCGCGGCGGTGCAGAACCTGAACATCATGCTGGGCCTGGATGAGGCGACCGGTCTGATCTGAGGTCTGAAACCATTCGGCGGCGTTCGTCGTATCAGGGACATGACCCAGTCCCTGATCCTGCATCGCCGGGGCCTTCTGATGGGCGCCGGCGCGCTCGCCCTGTCCGCCTGTTCGCCTGAGACGTCCGAAGCCGGGGAGGGGCAGTACGCAGCCTCGCCCTATCGTCGGGTGTCCGATGCGGATTGGCGACGACGCTTGGGCGACGCCTCCTGGCGCGTGATGCGGCACGAGGGGACGGAGCGTCCCTATTCCAGCCCGCTCAACGATCAGCATGCGCGCGGGACGTTCGTCTGCAAGGGCTGCGATCTGCCGCTGTTCCGATCGCAGTGGAAGTTCGATTCCCACACCGGCTGGCCCAGCTTCTATGACGTCATCGCCGCCAATATCGGCAAGAAGCGCGACCTGGCCATCGGCATTCCACGCACCGAATACCATTGCGCACGCTGCCTGGGACACCAGGGGCATGTGTTCGACGATGGTCCGCGTCCGACGGGGCTGCGCTACTGCAACAACGGCGTGGCGCTGAAGTTCGTCTCGGCCTAGGCGCGACGGGCGCGCACGGCTGAATCGACGGTCAGGCCGAAGATGACCGAGGCGATGATCACCAGCAGCCCATAGTCGTGACCGGCGAAGAAAACGGGCGCGCAGGCCATGGCGATGACGATCAATGGAAACAGTCCGGCCCACACCGCCGTGCCCGGCGTGCTGACGTGGATCAGCGGCTGAGCGACCGGTCGTTTCATCGCGCGCGCCATCCGTTCGTTAAGCAGGACGAAAGCGGCCGCGCAGATGACGGCCGAGATCACGTATTTGACCGTGTTGCCCGGTTCTCCGAACAGGCTGGCCGTCATGATCAGCAGGATCAAGGCGACGCCTGTGCTGACGGCGAGCAGGGCGTTGGGTTCGAGACGGTTCAAGACTTCACTTTCACATAGCTGCCCGGCGCCGGCTCGATGGGCTTGAGCGGGCCCTTGGCGGGGTCGCGGGCGGGGATTTGAGCGCCGGAACGCGCGCCGAGCCAGGCCGACCAATGCTCCCACCAGCTGCCGGGATGTTCGACGGCGTCAGCCTGCCATTCGGCCAAGGTTGCGGGCAGGGCAGGGTTGGTCCAGTGCTGATACTTCTTTGCGGCGGGGGCGTTGATGACGCCGGCGATGTGACCTGACCCGGCCAGGGTGAAGGTCACATCCTTGCCGCCAAACAGTTTGGCGGACCGGTAGACCGAGTTCATCGGCGCGATGTGATCCTCGCGACTGGCTTGGAAATAGAGCGGGATCTCGACCTTCGACAGGTCCGCCGTCAGGCCACCGATCTCGAACTGCCCCTTGGCCAGGGCGTTTGCCCCGTACATCTGACGAAGATAATCGAGATGCAGGGTCTTGGGCATGCGCGTCTGATCGGCGTTCCAGAACAGCAGGTCGAAGGCGGGCGGATCCTTGCCCAGCAGATAGTTGCTGATGAAGAAGGACCAGATCAGGTCGTTGGACCGCAGGGCGTTGAACGTTTCCGCCATGGCCGCGCCCGGCAGGACGCCGCCCGCGGCATCCATCTGACGCTCGATCTCGGCGATCCAGTGCTCGTCGGTGAACAGAAGCAGGTCGCCGGCCTCGGCGAAGTCATGCTGAGCGGCGAAGAAGGTGGCGGCGGCGATGCGCTTGTCGCCCTTGGCCGCCATATGCGCCAGACCAGCGCCAAGCAGGGTGCCGCCGATGCAATAGCCCACGGCATTCAGCTGCTTGGTTCCCGCCTGCTCCAGCGTCTTCTCGACCGCGCGATAGATGCCCTTTTCCAGATAGTCGTCGAAGCCGAAGCCGGCCTTGTCCTTGTCCGGATTGACCCAGGAACAGACGAAGACCGTGAAGCCCTGAGCCGACAGCCAGCGGATCAGCGAGTTCGCCGGCTGCAGGTCCATGATGTAGAATTTGTTGATCCAGGGCGGGAAGATCAGCAGCGGGATTTCGTGCTGACTCTCAGTTGAGGGTGCGTACTGGATCAGTTCGAACAGCTCGTCGCGCCAGACGACCTGGCCCGGCGCCGTGGCGAGGTTCTCGCCGACGACGAACTTGCCATAGTCGGCCTGGCTGATGCGCAGCGATCCGCCGCCACGTTCCAGATCGGCGGCGAAGTTCTGCATGCCCTTCACCAGCGATTCCCCGCTGGTCTCCGCCAAGGCCTTCAGCGCGACGGGATTGGAGGCCAGGAAGTTGGACGGCGAGAAGGCGTCGGTCAGCAGGCGGGTGAAGAACTGGGCGCGACGTTTGAGAGTCGGATCGACGTCCTCGACCCCAGCGATCAGGCCGTTCATCCAGTCCGACGTCAGCAGATACGACCGCCGCATCATGTCGAACATCGGGTTTTCAGACCAGGTAGGGTCTTTGAACCGCTTGTCGACCGGCGCGGGATCGGGCTCCTTGCCGGCCGCCTGACGCGCCGTCGATGACCAGAGCTGCATATAGCGGCCAAACAGGTCAGCCTGGGCCTGAATCATCTTGTCGGGCTGGGCGGCTAGGCTGGTCATGACTGACGTCATGGCCGGCGCGACGTTGAAGGGATCGGCGGAAAGGGCGGCCGGGCGATCGGCCTGGGTCAGCGCCGCCTCGGCGATCGCGCTCTGGGCCATCATGGCCGCCTTGGCCAAGTTCATCGACAGGGTTTCGATCAACTCGGCCTGGTTGGGCGTCGCAGCAGTCGGCTCAGGGGTCGGCTGTGCATGGGTTTCAGAGTTAGCTTCCCGCGTTTCGGCAGGTTTCGACTTGGGTTGACGAGGCGGGCGGGGCTTGGCGGACGTCGGACGTCCGACCTTGCGTGCGGGGCGGTCGGGGGCGTCTGTCGGCGTTCTGGGAGTCTTGGCCATGATCGTCCTTCGCGCATCCTGCGCCAGAGGGTGGTTCATCCACCCTTCCGCGCACCGCGATGATGGCATAAGACCATCAAGGAAATGAACGCGTCGCACTCGAAAAAGATGATCCTGATCGCCGCAGCCGCGATCGCGACGCCACTGAGCGGCTGTGTCGGCGCATCCGCCTCCAAGACTAAGGCTGTCTCGCCGCTTGCGCCACGTATCCAGGAACTGGTCGACGCCAATCGGCGCTATCCGCGCTGGGAGGACTTTCCGGCCGCGCCGACCGATCTGCCGCCGGTCACGCAGGTCGCGTCGAATGTGCAGCGTCTCCAGGGCGATAGCGCGACGCTGACCAGCGAGATCGCACGCATCGACTGGACGCTCGGCGACGCCGAGGCGCTCGCCGCCGAAACACGGGCGGCCGTGAACGCCATTCCGGTGTCGCCTGACGCCGTCCGAACCCAGGCGGATATCGAGGCCTTCGCTCAAAGCCTTCGTGACAGGGCCAAGGCTCCGCCGCCGCTCGACCGCCGCCCGACGCGATGACCGGTCGCGCGGGGGGCAGAATCCCGCGATAATGCGCTGATGGCAGACGACTGCGGCGCAAAGACCCTGAACGCATTCCTCGGCGTGTCTCGATCCCTGTCCGGGCGCGCCTGGCGTCAACGTCCGGCCGACGCCGCAACGACGCGCGCGCACATGCAGACCCTGAACTTGGAAGAACCGCTGGCCCGGGCCTTGGCCTCGCGGGGTGTTCGCGCCGACCAGGGCCAGGATTTCCTCACCCCGACCCTGCGCGCTCTGTTTCCCGATCCGTCCAGCTTTATGGACATGAACGCAGCGGCCGATGCGATTCTGAACGCGCTTCAGGCCAAGGCAAACATTCATGTCTTCGCCGACTATGACGTGGACGGGGCCTCTAGCGCGGCGCTGCTGGTGCGTTGGTTTCGGGCGATGGGCCACGAACTGTCGATCTATGTCCCGGACCGCCTCACCGAAGGTTACGGCCCCAGCGCCAAGGCCTTCGACACGCTGAAGGCGTCGGGCGCAGACCTGATCATCACGGTGGATTGCGGGGCTGCGGCGAACGAAGCCCTCGCCCATGCGGCCGCCATCGCCCTGAACGTTGTCGTGATCGATCACCACCTGATGCGCAGCGAGCCGCCGACGGCGTTGGCGGTCGTCAACCCGAACCGGCCGGGCTGCAACTCAGGTCAGGGAAATCTGGCGGCGGCAGGCGTCGTCTTCGTCCTTCTCGCGGCGCTGAACCGGGAGGGGCGGCGTCGGGGCCTGTTCGCCGAGAGGCCTGAACCGGACATTCGCCAGTGGCTGGATCTGGCGGCCCTGGGCGCCATCTGCGACGTGACGGGTCTGACCGGCTTCAATCGTGCCCTGACCGGCCTTGGCCTGAAGGTCATGAGCGACTGGCGTAATCCAGGTCTGCGCGCGCTGCTGACGGCGGCCGGCGCCGAACCGGGACCGGCCAAAAGCAATCATGCCGGTTTCATCCTGGGGCCGCGCATCAATGCCGGAGGACGCATCGGTCGCTCCGACCTCGGCGCACGGCTGCTGTCGACGGACGACCCGGCCGAGGCGGAGGCCCTGGCGATCGAACTCGATGCCCTGAATCTATCGCGGCGCGATGTGGAACGGGCCGTCACCGACGCCGCCATTCGTCGAGTCGAGGCGACCGGCGCCCATGCCGACGAGAGCGCCGTCGTCGTGGTCGCGGGCGAGGACTGGCATACGGGCGTCGTCGGGATCGTCGCCGGCCGTTTGCGCGAGCGCTGGCGCAAGCCGGTGATCGTCATCGGCGTCGATCCCGTGACCGGTCTTGGGAAGGGCTCGGGCCGGTCACAGCCAGGCATGAACCTGGGACGCGCGATCCAGGCGGCCTGGGAGAGCGGTATCCTTCTCGCTGGCGGCGGTCATGCCATGGCGGCAGGCCTGACGATGGACGGTGCGCGCGTGTCCGAGCTGACAGCCTTCTTGAACGAGAGACTCGCTACCGAAAGGGTCGAAGCTGTCGCACAGGACGTGCTTGAGATCGACGCCCTGATCGACCCAGCGGCGGCGACGCGCGATCTGTTCGAATCGTTCGAGCGTCTGGCCCCATTCGGCCCCGCCAACCCCGAACCCAGCTTCGCCTTGAGCGGGGTTCAGGCCCGCGAACCCGTCGCCATGAATGGCGGTCACGTGCGGTGCCGACTGGTCGGCCTGGATGGCGCTTCGGTCAAGGCCATCGCCTGGCGCTGCGCCGATCTGCCGACGGGCCAGGCGTTGCTGTCGGGGCAGGGCGGGCTGAGCGTCGTGGGCCGGCTGAAGGCTGACGACTGGAATGGCCGCAAGGGCGTGCAGTTCGAGATCGAGGATGTCGCCGATCCTCGAATGATCTGACGACGGCTTCAAAAAACTGAAAATCCACGCTTGCACGGCCCCGAGGGCGCGGCTATATCGCCGGCTCTCCCGCGCAGCGGTCCCTTCGTCTATCGGTTAGGACGTCAGGTTTTCAACCTGAAAAGAGGGGTTCGACTCCCCTAGGGACTGCCACGCGGGCAGGACGATGATTGAGCCTTTTGAGGCTCCCGAGAAACAGCCCCAATCAAGATTGCAAACGAACAGGCCGCCATTCACCGGCGTCCACGACGCGCGTCTGCGCGCCCCCCAAACGCAAGCTTCTGCATAGACGCGCATTTTCCGCTTTTCAAAATTTCGCGGAACGGTGTTAAATATAGAACGAGTCCGCTGGAGGCGCGGGCGGGGGTTTTTAAGTGTCTGACTTTAGAGAGACGGAAACGGCGCAGACCGTTCGCGTCACTGGGCGCGTGAAGTGGTTCGACGCCGTCAAGGGCTATGGGTTTATCGTCCCTGACGATCCGACCCTGACCGAAACGAGAGACGTCCTGCTGCATATCAGCAGCCTGCGCGATCTCGGCCGTGACGCGGCAGATGAAGGCGCGACCATCACCTGCGACTGCGTCAAGCGCGCCAAGGGCTGGCAGACAATCGAGATCCATGACCTGGGCGAGGGCGAAGCGACGCCCGCCGTGCGTCGACCCGTGACTTCGCCGCCGCCGCGGCCGGTCGCCGAAAGTGACGAACAGCTGGAGACCGCCTTGGTCAAATGGTTCAATCGGACCAAGGGCTACGGATTCGTCGTGCGTGATCGTGAGCCGGGCGATATCTTCGTCCACATCGAAACCCTGCGTCGCTGCGGCCTGGATGATCTGATTCCTGGCGATGCGGTGCGGGTGCGATTCGCCAACGGGCCCAAAGGTCTGGTGGTTGCAGACATCAGAACGGGCGACTGATCGAGCGCCCAGGAGAGGCGTATGATCAAGGCGACGAGACGTTTTGCACTGGCGGGCCTGGTTATGCTCGCTCTCGCAGGATGCGCGGCCAAGGCGCCTGTCGGCCCCAATGGCGAACCGCTCCAGAAGCTGGCCGTCGTGACCACGTCGGGCGAGCATCAGTTCTGGGTCGAAATCGCCGACGAAGAGCCCGAACGTCAACGGGGATTGATGTTCCGTCCGCCGCTCGAGGCAGACCGCGGCATGCTGTTCCAGTGGCCGGGCGAAGCACCGCGCGAGCAAAGCTTCTGGATGCGCAACACGCCGAGCTCCCTGGATATTCTGTATATCGATCCGCAGGGCCGGATCGTCTCGATCGCTTCGCACGCCACGCCCTTCTCCGAGGCGCCGATCCCTTCCAATGGCGCCGCCAACGGCGTCTTGGAACTGCGGGCAGGGCGGGCGGCCGAAATCAACGCCAAGCCCGGCGACAAAGTTTTACATCCTTATTTCAAGCCTTGATTGCGGATCGCCTCGCGAAGTGCCAATAGAGCGCTCCGTTCGGTCCGGGGTGTAGCGCAGCCTGGTAGCGCATCTGGTTTGGGACCAGAGGGTCGGAGGTTCGAATCCTCTCGCCCCGACCAACGGAAGGCCGCTGGATCATATGTCCAGCGCGCGTTATGGCAGGGTCACAGACCCCGCCGTCACTGAGGATTTCGCCATGTTGGCTCGCATCTACCGCCCGGCCAAAACTGCGATGCAGTCGGGCAAGGCCAAGAGCCGCGACTGGCGGCTGGAGTTCGAACCGGCGTCGGCGCGCACCATCGATCCGCTGATGGGCTGGACCAGCTCCACCGACATGAACGGCCAGGTTCGTCTGAGCTTCGAATCAAAGGAAGAGGCGATCGAATACGCCGAGCGTCACGGCATCGCCTTCCGTCTGCACGAGCCGAACGATCCGCCGGTGATCATCAAGGCCTATGCCGACAATTTCGCCACCAACCGCAAACAGTCCTGGACGCACTGACGCCTGACGTCTTGCCAGAGCGCCCATAGCTCAACCGGATAGAGCACCCGCCTTCTAAGCGGGATGTTGCAGGTTCGAGTCCTGCTGGGCGCGCCATCTCCGGCGCCTTCGAGGGGCTGATCCATGACCGACCATCAGACCTCGTGCGATCAAGCCGTCCGTGTCGCCGCACTCTACCGGTTCGCGCCGGTGGCCGACCCCGAAGCCGTACGCCAGACGCTTCAGGCGGTCTGCGACGCTGGGCAGGTGAGAGGGACCCTACTCGTCGCGCCGGAAGGTCTGAACGGCACCATCGCCGGATCAGAGGCGGCCATCGCAGCGGTGCTGTCCGCGATCCATGCCATGCAAGGCTTCGAGACGCTGGAACTCAAATACGCCTGGACAGACGCCCTGCCTTTCCACCGGATGAAGGTGCGCGTCAAACGCGAGATCGTCACCATGGGACAGCCGGATCTGGACCCTGCGAATCAGGCGGGAGTCTACGTTGCGCCCACGGACTGGAATGCCCTGATCGCCGATCCCGAGACCTTGGTGATCGATACGCGCAACGACTACGAGGGCGAGATCGGCGCATTCGAACGGGCTGTCCAATCTAATACCCGCAGCTTTCGAGACTTTCCCGACTGGTTCAGGAGCGAAGGTCGCGCCCTGCTTGAGCAGACCGGCGCCAAGCGCGTGGCCATGTACTGCACCGGCGGCATTCGCTGCGAAAAATCGACCGCCTTCCTGAAGGCCGAAGGCGTGGAGAACGTCCACCATCTGGAGGGCGGCATCCTTCGCTATCTTGAGACGGTGGATGAGGATCAGAGCCTATGGCATGGAGCGTGTTTCGTCTTTGACGAACGCGTCTCGGTCGGGCACGGGCTAAGCCAAGGTCATCATACCTTGTGTCGGGGATGTCGTCTGCCAGTGGACGAGGCCGGTCGTGCTTCGCCTCACTATGTCGAAGGCGTAAGCTGCGAGCGCTGTCACAACGCCCGCGACGAGGTCCAGCGGCAGCGATATGCCGAGCGGCACAGGCAGATGGAGATGGCCCGCGAACGCGGAGAAACGCATCTGGGAAAAGCCCAGACGGACTGAGATCGCCTCAACGACGGGGCGGGCGAGGGAAGAAGGCGCTGGTGCGGGCGGCATAGGCCTCGAACGCCTTGGGTCGCGACTGTCGCATATGCTCTTCCAGCAAGGGCACGCCGGACACTTGGGTCAGCAGCCAGTACATATAGGCTGGCCCTGTCAGCGCGAGCCAACCCCAGGGCCATTCACCGCTCAGGTTGATGGCGAACACAGGCCAAGCGCACCAACTTACCCATTCGAAGAAATAGTTCGGGTGGCGTGACCAGGCCCAAAGACCGACATCGCAGATTCCACCCTTGTTGGCCGGGTTGCGTTTGAAGGCCGCCAGCTGGCGATCGGAAACGGCTTCTCCAACCAGGGCTCCGACAAAAATCAGTGTCGCCACGGCATCTTGCAGCGTCAGGCCCGGCGCCGGGTTGCGCGCCGCCGCCATCACACTGAGCGCTAGGAAGGCGGCGGCTCCGGCTTGCAGCATCAGGAAGCCAAACATCTTGGCCTGAAAGCCGGCGCCCCAGTTCTCTCGCAGACGCGCGTAGCGAGCGTCCTCGCGCTCCTCGTGGGCGGCGCGAACAGCGATGTGGGATCCCAGCCGCAATCCCCAAAGGCCAATCAGAAGCGCTGCGAGATACTGGCGCAATGACGGAGCGGCGCCGTCGATCTGGAAGAGCGCGACGCCGACACCGGCCGCTCCCAGTCCAAGCGACCAGAAGGCGTCTGCCCAACCGCCCTGGCCGGTTCGTTTCTGAACCAGCCAGGCCGCAGACATGACGACAACGAGAAATAGGGCGGCGACACCCCAAATGGCCGCGAGAGCGGTCACAGGCGAACGAAGGGCTGGATCAGCTTGCCGACCCATCCATCCAGTTGAATCTGACCGTCAAGCGCGACGACGCACAGGCACGGCTCGTCCGACACCACACGGGGTTGGTGCAGCACCTCCGGATCCGCCTCTTCGAAATCCCCCACATCGAACCGCTCGGTTTCGGTCGCATAGGCGCCGGAGATGACACAGGTCAGCTCGACGCCGCCATGCGTGTGCTTGGGCGTCTCTCGACCTGATCCGATCTTCAGCAGAATGACGCGGCAATCACCATCCCGCGGCGCATGGACGTCACGCACGCGCATGCCGGGCCCGACCCAGCGCCATGGACCCAGCGCATAGCGTCGCAGCGGCTCGGGCAGCTCGGGCATGTCGTTCAGGGGCGCGATGTGCCTGGCATTGCCGGCATCCGTCTCGATCCGCGCCATCGCCAAGGCGAGCGCATCATTCGACAAGGGGGAGGGGGGCGTCTCGTTCAGGAACTCGCCGCCGACGGACTGCAGGTCGCGCACCCAGGCGTCATTGGCCGGCCGCATCGCCAGATGCGCCGCCATCACCACCGCCTCCGGCGGGCTGAGCGTGCCGGCCGCATAGGCCAGCAAACGTTCCTCGGAGGGATTGCGCTGAGGTTTCATCGCGCAGCCTCCTCAGACGGCGCGAGGATCAGACGAAGCTTGGTCATGGCGTTACGAATACGGGATTTGACGGTGCCGAGCGGCAGGCCCAGATGTTTGGCGATCTCGGAATGAGAGTTGTCCATGAAGAAGGCCAGACGCAGAACCTCGACATGGTCGGCGCTGAGCCGCGCCAGAGCGTCGCGCACGCGGTCCGCGTCTTGCGACATCGACAGCAGTTCATCGGGCCGGCGGACGTCGTCCCCCGCCAGCTCGATTTCGGGCGTCGGCAGGGGACGCGCGTCACGGCGTAGCATGTCAAGCCGACGGTTGCGAGCGATGGTGAAAATCCACGTGGCGGCGCGCGCCTTGGACGAATCAAACAGATCGGCCTTGCGCCACACGGTCAGCATGGCGTCCTGCGCGAAGTCTTCCGCCGCTCCGGGCGTCGCGCCCGACTTGATCAGCCAGGCCTTCAGCCGCGGTGCGAAATAGGCGAAGAGCGCAGCGAAGGCGTCACGATCGCGCCTCAGGGCGATCTGTTCGATCAGCCGATCGTGCAGCAGCGGATCAGGCAAGCTGTCGAGCGCCTTCACGCGGTTGGACCGACATGGCGTTGATGCGAAGGATAACGGCTCGGCATGCATGAACACTAATACGCTCAGCGGAAATGTCTGGATCAATCGCGATCCGAACATGACGGCGACCCGTAATCTGTTCATGCCGTAGCGATTGCGTTGCGGCGTATCTTTCGGAGTTTTCATGTCTCTGTCGTCCGCGACGCCCTGCGCCGAACGTCAAAAGATCGCTGTGGTCGGATCTGGCGTCGCCGCCCTGTCTTCGGCCTGGCTTCTGTCGAAACGCCATGACGTGACGCTTTACGAGAAGGGCGATCGCCTGGGCGGGCATTCGAATACGGTGATGGCCAGCGTGCCTTCTGGCGACATCGCAGTCGACACTGGCTTCATCTGCTTTAACGACGCGACCTATCCCAATCTTATAGCCCTGTTCGAGCATTTGGGGATCGCGACACGCGCGACGGATATGTCGTTCGCTGTCTCACTGGATGACGGACAGTTCGAATATGCCGCGCCAGGCTTGTTTGCTCAGCGTCGCAATGCCCTGCGTCCTCGCTTCTGGTCTATGCTGTGCGAAATCCTGCGCTTTTATCGCGACGCGCCAAAGGATTTGGCTGCGATGTCCGATACCTCGCTGACGCTCGGTGACTATCTAAAGCGGGAAGGGTTCAGCGAGGCGTTCCGCGACGATCACCTGTTACCTATGGCCGCCGCGATCTGGTCATCGCCGGCGCACACGCTGATGGACTATCCGGCCGAGTCCTTCATCCGCTTCTGCGGCAATCACGGCCTGCTGAAGCTGGTAGGGCGGCCGCTCTGGCGAACCGTCGAGGGTGGCAGCCGCGTCTATGTCGAACATCTCGCTCGTGCCATCCAGGACATTCGGCTGGACCACGGCGTCACTTCCGTGCGGCGTAGCGACCAGGGCGTCTTCGTTCACGACAGCCAAGGCGGGGTCGAGTGCTACGACCAGGTCGTGATCGGGTCCCATGCCGACCAGGCTCTGGCGATGCTGGCCGAACCGACGGCGCGCGAGAAGGCGCTGCTCGGCGCTTTCCGGTACAGCCGAAATCTGACAGTCCTGCATACCGACTCCGGGCTGATGCCGCATCGTCGTCGCGCCTGGGCCAGCTGGAACTATATCGGCGCGGACGACGGCCTCTGCGTCACCTATTGGATGAACCGTCTGCAAGGTCTGCCGGGCGACGACCTGTTCGTCACCCTGAATCCGCCGCGTCCGCCGCGCGCGGACACGATTTTGCGTAGCGAACTCTACGAGCATCCCATCTTCGATCCCGCCGCCATACAGGCTCAAAAGCAGTTGTGGAGCCTGCAAGGGCAAGGAGGCGTCTGGTTCTGCGGGGCCCACTTCGGTGCGGGCTTCCACGAGGACGGCTTGCAATCGGGGCTTGCGGTCGCGGAGCAGCTTGGCGGCGTGCGTCGCCCTTGGTCCGTCGCCAACGAAAGCGGGCGCATTCATTTGACGACGCCGATGGGCGCGCAGCTGGAACGCGCCGCGTGAAACTCAGCTCGGCCCTTTATCGCGGCCGGGTCATGCACCGACGCCTTCGCCCCAAGATCCATAAGCTGAACTATCGCGTCTTCTGGCTCCTGCTCGACCTGTCGGAAATCGATGATGTGGACGCGCGCCTGCGCCTGTTTTCGCGCAATCGGTTCAATCTTTTGTCTTTCCACGACAAGGATTACGGAGACGGTTCTGGCGCGCTGCGTCCTCAGGTGGATGCGTGGATGGCTCAAGTCGGCATCGACTTAAAAGGCGGAACTGTCCGCCTGTTAACCATGCCACGCGTCCTCGGATACGTTTTCAACCCGATCAGCATCTACTATTGCCATTGGCCCGAGGGACGGTTGGCCGCCATGGTGTACGAGGTGACCAGCACCTTCGGCATCCGCCACGCCTATGTCATTCCGATCCCGATCGAAGATCAGGCCGCAGGCGTCATTCGTCAGGGCGCAGCCAAGGCGATCTATGTGTCGCCATTCATGGGCATGGAGATGGATTACCAGTTCCGTGGCCATACGCCGGGCAATCGGCTCGACATGACCATCGACGGGTTAGATGCCGAAGGCGTGCTGATCACGGCCGCCATGGCGGCGAAGCGAGAACGTTTGGAAGATCGCAACATCGCCGCCGCGACAGCCGCGATCCCGCTGATGACGTTCAAGGTCGTCGCGGCTATCCATTGGGAGGCGCTGAAGCTATGGCTCAAGGGCGTCAGGCTGACACAGCAGCCTAGACCGGCAGACACGCCAGTGACCATTCAAAGCCAAGCTCAAGAGAGCCGTTTACGACCTTGAGCAGCCAGGTCACTCCGTCGCCTAAGATATATTATGTGAAGGCCGCCCAAGTTCGAAAGTTTTGCAGAGCTAGCTTGCCCTGGAGCGCAAAGCCCCGCAGCGCAGCTATCAAAACGCGCAGCAGCGGGGCTTTAAGCGGTCCGCATCCACCGCTTTTCGCTTGATTCAAACTCTGCCTTACGGGACATGCCGGCTACCTTGCCAGCATGTCTTTTCCTTGATGCATCTCGATCTTCCCGCGACCCTCACGGGTCCGTTCTGTGCCGATCATCGCGGATTACCTCGATACTGCTCGACGATATGGATCGACGTGCTGAACGGCCATCTCGCCCCAACAACTCGTAACCGATACGCCAGCGCTGCGAATAGTCTCTACCTGCAAGCGGCCGCGCTGGTACCGAGTGTTGATCTAGACGCCGTGTTGTTAGCGCCAGATTTCCCGGAGATTGAACGCGTCCTCTCAAGTAGCCTGCTGGCCCGACAAGCCGATCAGAATCTACGCCAATGGCAGCTGGCCTGCGGTTTCGCGTTTACCATTCTCGAAAACTTGGTTGGCGTCGATGACCTTGCAATGAAGCAACGTCTGAGGGTCATGCGCCAACGCTATGCCCAGTTGCGGATTCGTCCCAGGCGCCCTTCCAACCCGGGCCGTTCACTGCCTTCGCTAGTAGTCGAAGATCTCTACGAAATCTTTGATCCAACCTCTCACCGCAACCCTTTCCGAACCCCGTCCAATCGGTGGCGAAACACTCACTGGGCGTCGTCGCGTTCTCATCAGCGCAACGCAAGGCGATCATGGAGCAACTCGAGCTTCTGCGCCGTCAGCTTTCCCCAGAGGAGGAGGCGTTCTTCCAGTCCCACCCCTCAGAGCCGTTCTTCGTCAAGAACCTTGAAAACGTTCAGGGTGACGAGCGAGACGTGATCCTGATTTCGATCGGCTACGGCCCGACCACACTTGGCGGCAAGCCGCCGATGCGGTTTGGGCCGGTTGGCCAGGACGGAGGCGAGCGGCGGCTGAATGTCCTGATCAGTCGTGCGAAACGGCGGTGTGAGGTCTTCTCGTCCATGACTGACGAAGACATCGACCTAGAGTTTGCCTCGACACGGAAAGGCGTTTTCGCGCTGAAGCTCTTCATGCATTTCGCGCGCACGGGCCGGATGTCTCTTGCCGAATCCGTTGGGCGGGACACCGATACCGTGTTCGAGGCTCAAGTCGCCCAAGCGCTGCATGAACGGGGCTACCAGGTTCACCGTGATGTCGGCGTGTCCGGCCTATTCATCGATATCGCTGTGTCGGACCCCGATCAGCCAGATCGCTATCTTCTTGCCATCGAATGCGACGGACCGTCGTATAGCAAGGCCCGGTCTGCGCGAGACCGTGACCGTCTGCGACGCAGCGTTCTCGAAAGCCAAGGTTGGTTCGTCCACCGCATCTGGAGCGGTGATTGGTTCCAACGTCCCCAGGAACAGTTGGAGCGGGTTGTCGCTGCTATCGAAGCGGCGAAGGTTGAGTTGGCTCGGGACGAGCATTCGCAGGAGCGCTTGCCTGCCTACGAAATCGTTTCGGTCGAGCGCGAGACGGTCACCGAAATGGGGCTGGCGGGCGTAGAGGAAACCCATGCGCTCTCCGTCCCCTACGTCGAAGCAGAGCTGCTGAGACCAAGTCATCTTCTCGGGGACCTCCACGAAGCGCCCACCGGAGTGCTCTCACAGCTGTCGGAAAAGGTTATCGCGACAGAAGGCCCAGTCCATTTCGACGAGATTGTTGCAAGGCTGCGTGGCGCATGGGGGCTAGGCCGGGCAGGGTCGCGGATCCGAGACGCTATACAACGGGCATTGGATGTTTCGCAAAGACAGGGCCGGGTGCTTGAAGACGGCGGGTTCTACAGTCAGCCCGGCTCGCCCGTGATCGTCAGAGACCGTAGCGGCGCTATTTCTCCCACGCTTCGCCGTCCGGAAATGTTGCCGCATGCCGAGATCGAGACCGCCCTGCTGAGCGTGGTGTCGAAGAATTTTGGTGCCACCGAGGATCAGGCGGTTCAAGCCGTTGCGCGAGCCTTTGGGGCGAAGTCCACATCGGCGCAGCTCAAGGATTTGATCTGTGCGGTTTTGAACTCAGCAGTGGAACGAGGCGTGCTCGCGCGGCGTGACTCGTTGATTGATGCGGGGCCGAACGCCCCGAAGCTGGAACGAGAGCCTCAGAAGCTGCCGATCGAACTGCTTGTCGCCCAGGGCGAAGGTGTGATGCTTGAGTTCAAGGAAACCTTGCGCTGGGATTTGCGTCAGGGCGTCCTCAACAAGAAGATCGAAGACCAGTCGCTGAAAGCCATTGCAGCGTTCACCAACTACAAGGGTGGAACTTTGCTGATCGGGGTGCGTGACGACGGGACTGCGCCGGGTCTTGATCCCGACCTCAACACGGTCGGCGCAAGTCGGGACAAGTTTGTTCTTCACCTCACGAACCTGATCAAGCACCGGTTCTCGGAGAGCTTCAGGGCCGGCTGCGTGTCGGTGTCCTACCCGGTGATCGACGGCAAGCTCATCTGCCGAGTGGACGTCAAACGCTCACGCAAGCCTGTGTATTTGAAGATCGCAGATGGAGCGGGAACGCCGACAGACCGACTTATCGTAAGAGCGGGAGCTTCGTCCCCCGAAATTCCGCTAAGCCAGATCGCGACCTATGTTCGCGAGCATTTTGAAACCTGATGGGGAACCGCATTTATGGTCACCGGCCATAGATGCGGTTGCATGCTGCATGTGCGCTTCATGGCATGGGTAATTCGCCTCAGAGCAGACTTCGCGAACCGCCCCTTTGAGTCAAAAGCGGCGCTTGGAAGCGAATGTCTGAAAAGCGCCAGAAGCGGACGTTGGCACCCACGCGCAAAGCGGACATCCTATCCGTTCGGGGGCCGATGTTGTTTCCCGTGCCCTAGTGGTATCGGCGAGCTGTCCAAATGGGTTCCACCCACTCTGTGATCAAGCTTCTGAAGGAGCGGTTCTCACGATCAGGCGGAACGCTAAGCTTCGATGTCTTGATCCGTGATCTCTCCATACTTCTTCAGGACGAGTCCCTCTTGAGGATAGTCAGATCCTTCTGGATTCAATCTCCCCCTGAGAGTCAAACACGCGATCAGACGTGGATGTCGATGATCGACCGGATCTCTATCCGTCTGCAATCCTTGAGACATCTGATGACCTGCCCCACCCTTCGTAGCTGCCGCGCCGAAGCTCAGGCAGCATCGGTGGCGGCCACCACCTGAGATTTTATGTGTAGGGGCAAAGTGTGTCCTGCCTTGGTCAGCCTGACAGCACGCTTCAGCCCGTGCAGGTTAATCCGACAACGCTCATGTCCGGGCTGACCGAAATAGACTCATGACGACCGCAGCAGCAGCGAAACACGCTGCCGCAGCGACGTAGAGGCCTCGGATATCGAAGCCCACCTGTTCCAAAATGAGGGCGGCGATCGGGGCCATCGCCTGAGGTAAGGCGACCGCCAGATTGTTGAGGCCCATATCCCGACCACGATTGTCTTGTGTGGGAAGGGCATCCGCCATCAAACCCATTTCCACGGATCCATAGGCCCCTTGCCCCAAACCGTAGATCGCGAAGGCGAAAACCACGACTGTCCATGACGGGGAGATCGCCAAGGCAACGGTCGCCACACAAAGGGCTACCGCTCCCGCCAGAGCAATGGGTTGCCGCCGCGAAATACGCGTCCCAACAATCGCCAGTAAACTAGCGATGATTACGACACTCACGAAGGCGACGCCCGTCAGCACGGCATGTGACCGTTCCGGACTACGCCCTGGCCATCCAACGGCATCGGTGACGAAATACAGCAGGTAAGTGCTGACGAGAGCATAACCGGTCGCAATCAGGAGGCGAGCAGTCCAGACCGTCGCGAAATTGCGGGATTCGAACGGGGCTAGCAGATGTCCGGTCCTGCCAGAGTAGGCTGACGGCGCACTGCCTTGTCGTTCCGAAGACGGCTCGTCGAAAACGATGAGGAAGAAAGCGGCCGCACCGATAAGAATACCCGCCAGAAGCGCTAATCTGCCGGGTTCGTGCTGCGGACCGAGCGCCATCAGACTGGAGCCCAGAGCGACAGCGAGCGGATACGACAGTCCCAGCATCGCCGAGACTGTACTTCTCAGCAAAATCGGTACGCGATCCGCAAACACAGCTGAGAGCGGAGCCATGAGCACGTTGAACGCAAGTTGAAATCCGACCAAGGCCCATACGAATTCGTCCGGCGTCGACGACCGCCATATGCCAACGTAGCTTAAAACCGTCAGCACCGCTCCGAGCGCAATCCAAGGTCGGCGACGCCCAAACCGCGAACGCGTCCGGTCGCTGATCGCGCCCATGGCGATATTCGCCACGGCGGCCGTGATCGCGCCCCAGACCATGGCCCGGCTAAGGATTTCCGTTTTACCTCGGGCGTCAAGAGCGGCGGCGTGGAGCGGAGCGACGATTTGGAACAGGGGCGCTAGACCGATGAAGGCGGCAAGGAACAGCACCAAATACGCCGCCAACACCAGAGACGTGCGACGGGTTTGAGAACGGTTGGAAACTTCACCCTCCTCCATCGAGCGGCGCCGCCTCTATGGCACGTGGCCCGACGCGCTTGCTAGCGCGATCATCGCGTCATCCGGTGTGAGTAGCTGCAACAGAATGCGATCAGCAAATCACTTGTGACAACGCTGTCAGATGCTAGGGTTTTTGCGAGGATCGTGCGGCACGTCGGCGTATGGGCGTCGCTCATGAAAGTGCACAGGCCTTGAGGGAGGTTGGGGTGAGAAAGAGATCGAGCGCGAGCGTCGCGGCCGTGGCCCTGGCGGCCGCCTTCGGTGCGGCACAGGCGGAGACGGAGACCAGCGCCGTCCGGATGAGCCAGATCGGGTTCGAAACCCAAGGGCCGAAGACGGCAACGGTCGAGGATCGGGCCACCCGCCCCCTGCCTTGGCGCGTGGTGGACCCGGCGGGCGCTAACGTGGCCCAAGGCACGTCCAAGGTCTTCGGCCAAGACGCCGCCTCGGGCCAAGCCGTGCATACGGTTGACTTCCAATCTCTGCAGACCGTTGGCGAAGGCTATCGGCTGATCGTGGGATCGCACGAGAGCCGCCCCTTTTCGATTCAGCAGCATCCGCACGCGCGACTGAAGTACGACGCCCTGGCCTATTTTTATCAGAATCGAGCGGGTGTGCCGATCCTGGCGGATCATGTCGCGCGGCCGGATCTGGCGCGTGCGGCCGGGCACCAGCACGAGGTCGCGGCCTGCTTCTCGGGCGCGGACACGGCCGGCGTGGTCTGGCCCGGATGCGACTATACGTTGGACGTCACCGGCGGCTGGTATGACGCCGGCGACCACGGAAAATACGTCGTCAACGGCGGCATCTCGGTCTGGATGTTGTTGAACGCCTATGAACGCGCCACGGCCAAGGGCGGCCCCGGCGCAAGCGCCTTTGCGGACGGCAAGGTCGACATTCCCGAGGCCGGAAACGGCGTCAACGATCTGCTGGACGAGGCGCGTTACGAGATCGAGTTCCTGCTGAAGATGCAGATTGCCGACGGCGTGAAGCTGAAGGTCCCGGTCGGCGCCCAGGTGCCGGGTCAGCCGCTGACCCTGACCGAGATCGACGCCGGCGGCATGGTCCATCACAAGGTGCATGATGCGCAGTGGACGGGCCTGCCTATGGCCCCGGCGGACGATCCACAGCCGCGCCTTCTGTATTCGCCCAGCACGGCCGCGACGCTCAATCTCGCTGCAGTCGGCGCCCAATGCGCGCGGATCTGGCGTGACATCGATCCGGCCTTCGCGCGCCGATGTCTGACGGCGTCGCAACGGGCCTTCCGCGCGGCGCTGCGCAATCGCGACGTTCGGGCCGGAGAGAATTTCGCCGGCGGCGGCGCCTATGGCGACAACGACTTCTCGGACGAATTCTATTGGGCCACGGCCGAGCTTTTGGCCACCACGCGCAATCCGGCCTATCTGACCGCGCTGAAGACCTCGCCCTATTATCTGGGCGGACCGCTGTCGGGCAAAAGCGCGACTGGCGATCCGGGCTTTTCTTGGACGGCGTCGCTGGGATCGCTGACGCTGGCGACTGTGCCGGACGTTCTGCCGCCAGAGGATCTGGTCACCGTGCGCGCCAACATCGTGGCGGCGGCACGCGCCTATGTCGACGCCGGCTATGGTCAGGGCTACGGCCTGCCGGTCGCGGGCGAGAAATACGAATGGGGTTCGAACGGCGCCTTGATGAGCCGGGCTGTGATCCTAGGCTCTGCGTTCGACTACACCGGCGACTGGAATTTCCGCAACGCGGTGATCTGGTCACTGGACTATGTTCTCGGCCGCAATCCGATGGATCGATCCTATGTGACCGGCTATGGTGATCGTCCGGTCCAGAACCCGCACCATCGCTTTTGGGCGCATCAGGCCGACCCTGCCTATCCCCTGCCCCCGGCGGGCGCCCTGTCGGGCGGGCCAAACAATCAGGCCATGATCGACGACGTGGCCAAGACCCTGGTCGGCAAGTGCGCGGCCCAGACCTGCTGGGCCGACGACATCAACGCCTATGCCCTGAACGAAGTGGCGATCAACTGGAACGCGCCCCTGGTCTGGGTCGCCGCCTTCATCGACGATTACTGACGGGATCGATGGCCTAGATCGAGGCGCCGAGCCGCCCGTCCCGATTCCGTGGCGGGCGTGCGGTCTTCAGGCCTTGGGCACCAAAAAGGACGTCTGGGCCAGATCGTGATCGGCCTCGTTGACCTGCCCCAGTTCGCCCCGCTCTCTCGCCTTCCTGCCGTAAACCCACTCGAACAGGGGTGAGGCCATCAGGGTGGTGATGATTGCCATCAGCACCAGGATGGAGAANCAGTTCGCCCCGCTCTCTCGCCTTCCTGCCGTAAACCCACTCGAACAGGGGTGAGGCCATCAGGGTGGTGATGATTGCCATCAGCACCAGGATGGAGAACAGGGCCGGGCCGATGACGCCTTTTTGCAGGCCGATGTTGATGATGATCAGTTCCATCAGACCGCGCGCGTTCATCAGAGCGCCGATGCCCATGGCCGTGGCGTTGTCCTGACCGGTCAGGCGCGCGGCGGCCCAGCAGGCGCCGCCCTTGGCCAGGATCGAGCCCAGCAGGATGACGAAGGTCACGGTCAGCAGCCCCAGGCTGTTGACCATGGTCAGCTGTGTGTTCAGGCCTGAGAAGGTGAAGAACATCGGCAGCAGCACCAGCACGGCGAACGGTTCCAGCTGCCGCTTGACCTCGTCGCTTAAGAGACCGCGCGGCATGGCGACGCCCAGGATGAAGCCGCCGAAGACGGCGTGAATGCCGACCGCGTCCATGGCCCAGGCGCTGAGCATGAACAGGATCAGCACGATCCCCAGCACGGTCGGGCTGAGCCGCCCTTCCCGCTCGACGATCCGGCCCAGCGGCGCCAGCAGCTTCGGGCCCAGCGTCAGCATGAACAGGGCGAAGGCGCCGCCTCCAGCGATGGCGGTCACCGCCACCATCGGCCCGGCGCCGAAGCTGGCCAAAACGATGGCCAGGACGCACCAGGCGCCGGCGTCGTCGATGGCGCCGGCCGCCAGCGACAGCGAACCCAGCCGCGTGCCGCTGAGCCCCCGCTCATGGATGATGCGCGCCAGCATCGGGAAGGCGGTGATCGAAATGGCCGCGCCCATGAACAGCATGGCCTGCCAGGTCTGGATGCCCTGCCCGAACAAACCCTCAGCGACCAGCCAGGGCGCAATGGCGACGGCGACCAGGAAGGGCGCCGCCATGCCCGCCAGCGACACGGCGGCCGCGCTTTTCGCATTGGCCCTGAAGTGATCGCGACGGAAGCCCAGCCCGACCAGGAACATGTAGAGGCCGACGCCCAACTGGGCGCCGACGAACAGGATCGACCGCGACTCCTTGGGGAACAGGGCCGCCTGCAGATCGGGCGCGAACAGGCCGAACAGCGATGGGCCCAAGATCACCCCGGCGATCATCTCGCCCACCACCTGCGGCTGGCCGAGGTAGCGTTTGGCCAGCCAGCCCACGATGCGGCAGGCGGCGATGATGATCGCCATCTGCAGGAAGAAGGCCACGCTCAGTTCAGCATTGGTCATGCGGCCGGTTCCCCCCTTGGCGAGCGCCAGCCTACTGCGTCGGACAGACGGCGTCGCCCTCGTTCGACGCCAGGCGGATATCCTCGACGGTGACCGCAAAGTCGGCAGCGGTGCGCAGGCCCCAGGGTTGGTCGACGGCGGCGATGTCGGCGCCACGGTCACGTAGGCACGACAGGCGCACCTTCAACGTGCGCCATTCGCCGACGGGGGCTGCGCCGATCAGGCCGGAGATGTCGACCGAACCGGCGCCCAGGGTCAGGAACACCGGTCCCTTGGGTCGCGCATCGACGCGGTAGCGGAAGGCGATGGCCATCTCGCCGTTCGACTGGCGCGTCAGATCGACCGGCTGCGCCACGATCATCGCCTGGCCGCCGCCTTGCGAGAAGATCAGGGCGCGGGCCGACTCCTGGCCTGCGCCGTCGGTGGCGCGCGCCGACACGCCGCCGCGCGGACTGGCGCCGCTCTTTTCAGCACCCAGACGGAACTCGCCGCCCGCGTCGCGCAGCATCAGCGACCAGGGAGCCACGAAGCGGCCATCGACGAAATAGCGATCCAGATTGCTGCCGGACCCGACCACGCCGCTGTCTTCGGACAGGGCGCCGACGCGGGCGTTGCGTGCGTAGGTCAGGCCGTAGCCATAGGCGAACTGCGGGTCATAACCTGGCTGGCCCACGTTCAGCGGCTCGCCCCTGGCGGTCTTGGGCCAGCTGAAGGACAGGGTTCCGGTAAAGTCGTTGCGCGGCTTGCCCGCCGCATCGCCGACCAGCACATCGGCGATCCCGCCGCCCTCCGTGCCCGGCAGCCAGGCGGCGACGAAGGCGTCGGAGGCGTTGATCTCAGGGTTGGTCCACATCGGGCGGCCCGACAGGAAGACCGACACGGTCGGAATGCCCGCCGCCTTCAGGCGCTTCAACGTCTCAAGCGGTTCGGTCGGCAAAAAGTCCAGCGTGTCCACATCGCCCTGGAACTCGGCATAGGGGGTTTCGCCGAAGACGACGATGGCCACGTCGGGTTTCTGGGTGAAGGAGCCGTCCGCGCTGAGCGTCGCCTGACCGCCGCCGACGGCGACCGCCTCGCGGATGCCGGCCCAGATCGACTGGCCGTTGAGGAAGTCAGCGTTCGAGTTGCCCGTGCCTTGCCATGTCAGGGTCCAGCCGCCCGAGGCCTGGCCGATATCGTCGGCGTGACCGGCGACCAGCACCCGCGCGCCCGAGCGGATCGGCAGGACCGAGCCCTCGTTCTTCAGCAGCACCAGCGACTTGCGCACCGCCTCCCTCGCTAACGCCCTATGTTCGGGCGAGCCCAGTTCGTTCAGATGACCCTCGACCGGGCGGCTGTCGTTGAACAGGCCGGTCTTGACCTTCACGCGCAGGATGCGACGCACCGCCTCGTCCAGGCGCGCCATCGGGATTTCGCCCGACTTCACCTGGGCCAGGGTCGAGGCGTAGAGCGGCTTCCAGCTGTCGGGCGCCATGAACATGTCGATGCCGGCGTTGAAGGCCAGCGCGCAGCTTTCGTTCGAACAGCCCGGCAGCTGGCCATGGGCGTTCCAGTCGGAGACCACGAAGCCGTCAAAGCCCAGCGGGCCGCGCAGCACGTCGGTCAGAATGGTCTCGTTGCCCGAGTGTTTGACGCCGTTCCAGCTGGAGAAGCTGGCCATGATCGACAGCACCCCGGCGTCGATGGCCTGGGGATAGCCGGACAGATGGGTGCGGATCAGCTCCTGTTCCGATCCTGCGAAGTCGCCCTGGTCCTTACCGCCCGTGGTGCCGCCGTCGGCCAGGAAGTGTTTCGCAGAGCCAGCGATGTGGCCCGCGGCCAACGGACGATCGGCCGACAGCGCGCCTTGCAGGCCGAGCGTCATCGGACCGGCGTAGCTTTTGGCGACCTCGGGGTTCTCGGCATAACCTTCATACGTCCGGCCCCAACGGTCGTCCTGCGGTACGGCCAGGGTCGGGCCAAAGGTCCAGTCGGCGCCGGTCACAGCGACTTCCAGCGC
>NZ_LMOY01000013.1:0-215720 GCF_001423685.1 Brevundimonas sp. Leaf168
GGGTTGCCGTTGCCGGGGTTGCCCGAGCCTGGGTTGCCGTTGCCCGGATTGCCCGAACCCGGGTTGCCGTTGCCGGGGTTGCCCGAGCCTGGGTTGCCGGCGCCAGGGTTGCCGTTGCCGGGGTTGCCCGAGCCCGGATTGCCTGAGCCAGGGTTGCCCGAGCCCGGACTACCGTTGCCCGGATTACCGTTGCCCGGGTTGCCGGCGCCTGGGTTGCCCGAGCTGGGGTCGCCAGAATTAGTCGCTCCAGGATTGGCGCTGTTACCGGGGCCCGCTGCGGCATTGTTGCTTGCGTTGGTTGCAGCTGGCGGCAGTGAAGCGTTTCCGCTTGAAGCGGAGTTTCCTGCCGCAGCGGTGGACGTCGCAGTTGAAGACGTCGTTGGAACCGAAGTCGTGCTTGTGGTCGTAGCCGATGTTGTCGTCGTCGCGGCCGTCGAGGCGCCTGATGTGGACGCCGTCACAGTAGTGGCTGCTGGCGCGGCCGCTGGGGGGTTCTGAACCAGACCATCGGTCAAGGCCTCGTAGTCCAGACTCGGCGCCGCAACGGGAGCCGCTTCCGTCGGAACTGCAGCCGCCGGTGTGGAAACCTCGACGCTGGACGGTTGTTGGCGTGGAACCAGGGCGGTGGCGCCCGCCGCCACGTCGCTGACGGCATTGCCGTTATTGGCGCGAACTTCGACCAGACCTTCTGCGACATGCACGCGGTCGCCCATGGGGTCGACGGTGACTGTAAATGTCGTCCCCTTCACCACGGCGGCAAGCAGCGGCGTCTCCACGCGGAAGTGCGGCTGCCTCTGCCGATCGACCTGGAAAAGGGCCGAGCCGAGGTCCTGCAAGACCCGCGTCATGCCTCCGACTTCTGGCGCGAGCGTGGTGCGACTGTTCGGCCCTACCACGACCCTTTGCTGACCGTTCGTGATCATCGCACGGCCGTTTCCGCCTGTCGTGACGCTGGTTCCGGTCGGTAATACCTGCCCAACCGAGCCGTTTGCAGCGGGCCGCGCCGGTATGGCCACGCGAACAACGCCCGCCACTTCCCTGATGCGCCATTCATCCGCCAGAGCCTGGGTCGGGTAGCGCACAAAGAAGAAAAGGATCGCGAAGAATATTGCGTATCGATTGGCCAACACACACTCCAGACATTCTGTTTGATGTTCTGGATATCAGGACGTGCCTGCCAAGCTCTTAACTGGTGATATTAACACGATTTTTAGCCCGAACGCCGTAAATGATCTCCTGTGTTTGGAGAACGGCGTGCGTCATATTTTTTCGACTTCATGGTTAAGAACGATCAGCGTCCTGTGGGGGATGGTGGCGGTGCTGACCATGGCTGTCGCGGGACCGGTTCGCGCGGACGCTGAGCCGGCCTCGACGCCGGACGCCGGATGCGCCGGATGTCTGATCCTGACCAGCATGCTGATCCAGGGGGTGAGCGCCTATCCACTCGCCGATCTCGCCGACACCTATGACCAGCAGTTGGCGCGGCGCGTCTCGGTGGACGATCTTGTGCAGTCGGCCAATGCAATCACCGCCCGTTATCGCAACGACGGATATTTTCTGACCCGCGCCGTCGTCGCCGAAACCGACCCCGCCATCGGTGCCGCCCGCATCGTGGTGTTTGAAGGCTATATCTCGGAACTGAAACTGACCGGCGATGGCGCACGCGCCGTCGAACCGATCCTGAAGCCCCTGGTGAACCAGCGCCCCCTGACAATCGGCGAACTGGATCGCCGTCTGTCGCTGGCGTCCGACGTGCCCGGCGTCAAACTGACCAGCCGCATCGAGCCGATCATCGGCGACCCGGCGCAACACCGGCTGGTGGTCGAGACCGAAATGACCTCTGGCAGCGCCGGCGTCTATGCCGACAATCGCGGCTCCGAAACCCAGGGTCCGTGGCAGGTCTACCTGTCCGGGGCCCGCAACTCGACATTCATAACCGGCGACCAGATGACATTGGGCGTGCTGACAGTGCCGGATCGCCCTGAAGAACTCACCTATGTCGATGGGTCCTATTCTATCGTCGCGCCCGGAGGCGGCCGCGTCCGCTTCGGCGTATCGGGCTATGAGACGGATGCGCCGCTCCAGAACGCATCGGGCTGGGTCGGGGGGAGCAGCCGCATGGCCTCGGTCACGCTCTCGCATCCTCTGGTCCGTTCGCGCGACAAGAACCTCTGGCTCAACGCGGGACTGGATGTCCGTCGCGTCGAGCAGAACTACGTCGCCACGGGTCGCACCGACGAGACCCTGACCGTGGCGCGGATGTCGGTGGCGGGACAGCGGCGTTCCAGCTCCGGCTGGATGGCCGGCTCAATTCAGCTGTCGAAAGGGATTGACGCCTTCGGCGCCACGACCGAGCGCTCGCCGCTGAATACGCGCTACGACGCAACGGGCGAGTTCTTCAAGGTCAACGCCCAGGTCAGCGCCTATCGCGATCTCAGCAAGTATGTCGGCGTTTACATTGAGGCCTCAGGCCAATGGTCGGACGACGCCTTGCTCAGCTCCGAAGAGTTCTTCGTCGGCGGCCCGACCTATGGCCGGGCGTATGACTATGGCGAAGCCAGCGGCGACAAGGCCGTCGCCGGGATGATCGAGGCGCGGATCGGATATGATCCCAAAAGCGACCTGATCACCTTCGCCCAGGCGTTCGCCTTCTTCGACACCGCCAAGGTGTGGAACAAGACGCCCGGTCGCGACTGGTCCGAACAACTGACGTCCGCCGGCGTCGGTTCGCGCATCACCTTCGACCGCAAGACCACCCTGCGTATCGAGTTCGCCAAACCCCTGTCCCGCGCGCCCTATAACCAACCCGACAAAGGCTGGCGCACTTTCGTGTCTCTGTCGAAACAGTTCTAGGCGCGCGCAGAAACCCTCGCGATGCGCTGCGATGCATCGCGAGGCGGAGAACGGCCCGCCTAAAATTGGCGTCACGTTTGCAGTCGTATTGTTTGGAAGAAGTGGCGCACCCGGAGCGATTCGAACGCCCGACCCTCACATTCGTAGTCTGGCGAAAAGTCTCTATGGTTCAATCGAATACATTTCTGGACCTGTGACAAATGGGATTGGGGCAGAGAACTATCTCGCCCTGGTCGGTTGGGCAGCTTGATTGAACTTAATGTTTGAATTTCAGCCGGAGGGCTTGGTCGCAAACCGATCCGTTACGCGCAGTCGCCCGAGCCCTGACTTGACCGCTACCTGTCCGAGCGCAGCGAACCGAAAAGATCACGGACACTGGCGTCGCTGGCGCGCCCTTCACGCATGCGGTCCTTGTATTCGTCCATCATAGAGTCGGCGTAGGCCTCTTCGCGTTCCTGATATCCTGTCTCGGTCTCTTCCAGGACGTCCATAGCGCTGGCGACCTCCAGTTCTAGGTGTTTGGCGATGAACTCGATATCATCGCGAACACCCGAAAAGTCTTCGCCCGTGCGGCACTCCAAGAGCTCGCTGTCGATCGCGGCCAAGGTCTGCGCCCCCGCCTCCTTAAGCGTAGCGACAATAGCTTGGCCCACTGCCTTGAAGTCGGGAAAGTCCCTCCCGCGTTGGCCGCTCTGCTCGCGGAAGAAGCCGTGTCCGGAATACAGGGCGCGATCGTGCTGGCGCGCGCCCTGGGAGAAGAAGCCGCCTTCAGCCGGATCGTCCGTCGTCAGCATTCCATCTTGCTCGGGGCAATCGCCGAGGGCCACGCAAGGCCTGCGACGTGAGCAGCAAACGAAAAATCTTCTCATAATCATAGAGAGGATGTCTTAGAACCACCCATAGCTGCCATCGACCTCGACTGCTTTCCGGCCTTGGAGCCAACGTCCCCTTTTGGTGCCAAAGCCTACGGCCGAAATCGACCCACAGTGCCCCCTAAGTCATGGATTTGCCGGACTGCCTGAGGAAGGACGATCGCCGGGTATCTGGGGAAGCAGTAGGATCAAGGCCAGAATGACTACGGCAAGAAGCCCTGACGCATGCGGGCGACTGAACGCCAGACCCCGTGGTCGAGGAAGGTCGCCCACCACAGCTCCAAGGGGTCGCGTCAGGATTAAGGCCGCCCAGAACAACAGAACCCCGTTGATGCGGGTCCAAACTGCAACCTCCATTGAGATCGCCTCCCTGTCCGTAGCAAGTCTACGCTCTGCGCATTTATTTCGCGCCGCGAACGGACATTCGCGCTGGTACGCATTGCGGACGTTGGCAACTTGGGGGCGCTTCAATGGCTTTGCGCCAGTTTCCGACGTGTAGAGTTCACCGAAAAGCAGACGTTCAATCGCCTTCACGATCATGCCGGTGAACGCATATCATTGGCTCGCCGACCGGCACCTGGTCGGCTTAATGGTAGCTTGTGGGCGGGCTCTTATAAGTCACCCGAGTTCGCGCCCCTTGAGCTAGGCCGCCACGGCCCCCGACGCGTCCGACACGGCCTGGGACACGGCGCGGATCAGGGCCTCCGCCGCCACCGGTTTGGACACGACGCCGCAGAATCCCTGCGCCGACAGACCGGCTTCCTGACCCTCCGCGGCGTCGGCTGTATAGGCCAGAATGGGCGTGCGCCGGTTCGGACCCGATCCGGCGCGGATCTGCCTCAGCGCCTCGACTCCGCCCATCTTCGGCATCCGCATATCCATCAGGATCACGTCATAGGCGGCGAACTCGGCGCGTTCGACGGCCTCCGCGCCGTCCACGGCGTCATCAACGACCGAGCCCATGCCGCTCAGGAAGGCGCGGGCGAGTTCGCGGTTAGCCGGGTGGTCGTCGGCCACCAGCACACGCAGCCCCTCGACATCGACGCCGCCCATCGGCGTGGCGCCGGCCGCGATCTGCTGTTCCGCTGCGGACGCCGGTATATCGAACCAGAAGACGCTGCCCTGGCCCTCGATGCTGTCGGCGCCGATAGAGCCGCCCATGGCCTCGACCAGACCCTTGCAGATCGCCAGCCCAAGGCCGGTGCCCGCATGCGAACGGGTCTGCGACCCATCGATCTGCGAAAACCGTCGGAACAACCGGTCCAGCTTGTCGGCCGCGATGCCGTCGCCGGTGTCGTAGACGGCGACGCGCAACCGCTCGTCGACGCCGTTCCAGGTCACGGCGACGCGCACGCCGCCCTGATTAGTGAATTTCACCGCATTGCCGATCAGGTTCAGCAGGACCTGACGCAGGCGGTCGGGGTCGGCGACGATCGAGGCCTGATTCGTCGCCAGGTCCAGATCAAGGTCGAGGTCCTTGGCGCCCGCCTGGGGCGTGAACAGTTCCAGCGTCGAACGGGCCAGGGCGTCAATGTCGGTCGGCTCGGGCCGAATGGCGACCTGACCGGCCTCCAGCTTCGAGAAGTCCAGAATATCGTTGACGGTGCAGAGCAGGGCGCGCCCGGCGTTGTCGACCCGACCGACATAGTTGCGCGCCAGATCGGGGAGTTGCTGCTCCAGCGTCAGGCCGGTGAAGCCGATGATGCTGGTTAGGGGAGTGCGGAGTTCGTGGCTCATGTTTGCCAGGAACTCGGCCTTGACCGCCGCGGCGGCCTCGGCCTCCGCGCGGGCCTGCTCCAGTTGCGCCTCCAGCGCCTTGCGCCGCGAGATGTCTCGGATCACCACCACCGTCTCGACCGGGCGGCCGGCTTCGTTACGGACCAGTTGCATCCGGGTCTCGCCCCAGATCGCGCGCCCGTCGCGGTGGATCAGCCGGTGTTCCAGCGTCGCAGACCCCTGTCCCCGCGCCATCTGAGCGAAGGTCTCGGCCAGGCGCCCGCGATCGTCGGGATGGATGAAGGATTCCGCCGTCCGTCCCGCCATCTCCAACGGCTTCCACCCCAGCAGGCGCTCGACCGCAGGCGAGATGTAGTTGGAATTACCGTCCAGCTGAACGCGGGCGATGACGTCGGCGGCGTTGTCGGCCAGCAGCTTGAACCGGGCATGGCTGCGCGCCAGAACGTCCATCGCCGCCCGCTGGTCGGTCACGTCCTGGAAAACGCCGAACATGGCCAACGGCGTGCCGTCCGGCGCAAACTCGGCGGCGCCCTTGCTGACGACCTGGCGAACGACGCCGTCGTTGCGCCGAATGCACATATCCAGCTCGAACGGCCCCGCCCCCTTTAAGGTGCGCTGCCAGTTCTCATTCAGCAGCTTGCGCTCGGCCTCGGGATAGAAGGCCGTCGCCGTCCCGAAATCGGGCGTGAAAGCTTCGGGCGAGACGTCATGGATTTTGTAGACCTCATCCGACCAGAAAACGGCCTGATCGACCATGTCGACACGCCAGTGACCGACGCCGGACAGACCTTCGATCATGCTCAGCATATGCAACTGCTCGCCGCGCTGACGCTCTGCGCGCGCCCGTTCCAGCTCGGCCACGACCAGTCGCGCCAGGTCCCTCAGGCGATCCAGCGTCGCATCGTCCGGTCGCGGACGCGGCTGCGAATCGATCACGCAGAGCGTGCCGTAGTTGGCGCCGTCCGATCCTGTCAGCAGGGCGCCGACGTAGAAGCGGATGTGGGGTTCGCCCGTCACCAGAGGATTGTCGACGAAGCGGCTGTCCTGCGTTGCATCCTCGACCACCATCACGTCGTTGGCGGTCAGACCGAGGGCATGCGTACAGAAGGACACATCGCGTGGCGTCGAACAGTCGTCCATGCCGATGCTGGCCTTGAACCACTGGATATCCTCGTCAACCAGCGTCACCAAGGCGATGGGACAGTCCAGCAGATGCGCCGCCAGACGCGCCGCCGCATCGGTCGTCGCGTCGCGCTGTGCGCCTACGGCGTGCAACGAACGCAGACTGGAAAGACGCTGACTCTCGTTCATCGACGCGGCACCCGAACAACAACTTTTGTCCAAACCTCTGACAGCTTGCCTACTTTAGCGTTACCGTGACGGGAGCCTTCCGTGTGATCGGCTGCAATAAATCACGAGTGGCAATCTGTGCAACGGTCTGAAAAGCGCCAATACCGAACGTTGGTGGTGGGACCAAAACCAGACATCGTCCATCTTGGGATACGTGAGGAGGGCGTTTTGTTGGCGGTGCCAGATTTAGCAGGCCATGGCCCTCGTCGGACATTTTTTTGCTCCGGTGGGGCTGGCTGGAGGATAGCCTGAAAGGCGGCCCGATACCCTAAGATCTGGAACGGGTTCGCCGCATAAGAAATGCCATTTGTCATCGGATGATCGCAGCCCATGCTGATCCGCATGGCGACGGCGTCGCTTACATCACGTGCCAAGTCCTGGACGGAACGGTCGCGCATTACTCGGCAACCGAGCTTGAGGAGGCGATCAGGGATTTGGAAGAAGTGCACCGCCCCTCCAAATCGTAGCCAACTCTGCGCCACGACCGGTCGTTGCTGATCGCCCGATAAGCAGACTTTCGTGCGAGGGCCACCAAACTAAGAAAATTGCGCTGCTTCTCTTTAACACCCGCTCACCCCAGCCGCCCTGGCTCGGAAGACGAAGTTGAGAATCTCGAGGTCGTTGAGGACCGCCGAGGGGTCTACATCCAGCGCCGAAGCCAAAGCGTTCTTCAGCCAGGGGCTCATCCCGGGATGGTTCAGGACAAAGTCGATGGACGCATCGGCCGACACGGGCTTCTGACTACCAGATTTGATCTCTATCATCACACCGCCTCCTTGATCATCGGTTTGGTCGCTTCGACACGTGCCTCCCGGACCCACTGGAGATCGCCCGCGTATCGCCATGCCATCTGGCCGTCGTCGTCGAGGGTGAACAGATGTAGCCACCTGTTGTCGAATAGGCTTCGCACGCCAGGGTGGCGGTTCAGGATTTCGGTCATCGCCTCGCGCGGGGCCTCGATGCACACGGACAGGCGCAAGGGGTCATGAACATACGCTACCCCATCGTGGACGGACTGCCAGGGCAGGCCTACGCGAAGAAGTCCCCCATTGCCCTCGACGACGCCGATCCCGCCCGTCACGTTGTGGAGTACCTTGTCGCCACCGCCGAACGCCTCGGGGGCTACGATCGAGCCGTAGTACTGCAGGCTGATCCAGCTGGCGACCACCACCGGGGCGGTTAGAATCAGCTCGAGGACGGCGAACCCCTTGTCCTGCCTCCAGTCGTAGTCATGCAGAAATACGCGCCCTCCCAGGTTCCTGCCTGCGGTGCGCCGCCGAGGCGCTGCGATGAAAGCTTTGCAGCCCGCTAGACCCCATTCGGGCCGGGTTTCGGACCAGTCATTGCTGCGGCCCCAGAGGTCGCCTCTGTTCGCCCGCGGCAGTCTCAGGGCCCGCTCCCCCCGGGTCAGCACAGCGGCTCTGAAGAACAAGGTGCGCGCCTGGTCTAGCTCGTCCTCATGCACGGGAGACACGCGTTCCAGATCGTATAACTGTACGTCGTCCGACGTGGTGTCGTGAAGTGCCGCGACGAAGAGGGTGTGGAAAGGGATCGTTACGCCTCTGTCTGCCAGACCCGTGCGGACTTCTCGGTCGTTCAGCAACTGGGCCAGAAGACGAACATTGGCCTCACCCGAATATCCGCCGCAGGCTCCGCACTGGAGCGCGCTGGCGTGGGGGTTGTTGACGACCTTCGCGCCGTGTCCGATGAGAAAAACGAGCGGCGCGAACTGGTCCGTCAGGCACATCGCCCGCAGGACCCTCTCGGCCATCTTGATACGGGCCGGGAGCGGCGGTTCGGGATCGAACTTCGGGGCCGGATCGGCGTGGTGGGTCTTTTGTCTGAGGCCCAGGGCGTCGCCCGCCAGCTTGCCCACATACAGCGGGCCGGCCGCCTCCACGAAGGCGAAGGAAGAGACGGCCGCCAGCTTGAACCGACCCCATGCCCGATGGGCGCGCGACTGTATCCGCGCGAAGGTCTCGCCGACGATGGCCCGGTCGGATGCGCGAGATCTGAGGCTGGGATTAAGTAGAACCGGCAGCCTTAGCTCTTCGACATCCGAGGCGAATCGCCTGTGCGCGGTCGCCAGGCCGAAAAAGCCCGCAAACCCGAACGTCTGGACGCCGGGATCGACGCTCTCGAGAGCACGGCGAAAGACCTCGGAGCGAACGTCGATGCAGAAGGCGGCTTGCAGCTTAGGGCGGGTCGCGGCGTGGGGTTCTGGATGGTTGGCGAGGCCAGCGGACAGGACTCGTTGCCCCGCTCGGTCCGCCGCGTCTTGAAGGATGGCGTCGATCACGAGGTCCGGTGTCGGGACCACGGGTGCCTCATGGGCGGAGCGGACTTCGGTCCAGGCAGCGCCGATCCGCAGTCCGTAGCGAAGGAACAATGCTTCTTCCCACAGCAGCCGGACGGCTAGGAGATCCGTAACCGTCGTGTCTGCGCCGCCGACGAGTTCAGCTTGCCACTGCTTTTGCCGAGCGACCTGGGCCCACCCGCCAAGTGTCATCAATAACTGGTGGAAATAGGTGTCAACGGCCTGGGCAGACAGGCCCAACGTCTCGGCGACCCGGGCTGTCAGTACCGAAGCGGCGTCCGGTGCCTCGGCCACATGCAGGGCGAACCCCGGCAGGCCCGCGATCTCAGGCGTCAGGTCGTGGGTGGCGACGGCTTTCCAGGCCGCGTAGGCGCATCTGCCGCGTGGTCCGGCCCAGAAGCCTGCCCCTCGTCGAAATATGACCCAGCCTAGGCACCCAACCGCTCGGCGATCAAACCTGGCCAGTCGACCCCGGATGCCTCGGCCGCGAGATCGGCGACGGTGGGTAGGGCGACGGGCGATGGACGTGTCCGCGCGGCGGCGGCCTTCAGCGCGGCCAGGGTCGATGGCCTGAGGCGCGGATCGGCCAATTTCCAAGCTGCCAGAAGGTCTTCATCCAAAATAAGACCTTCGGCGATCCGGGCCTGACACCAGGCACGCGGCATGGTCACCGAAGCGCCGGCCACGCGAGCCAGACGCGCACCGGCCGTGGCCAAGTCTTCGCCCGCCTGTCCGAGGAAGGGGTTCACCGCGACACTGGAGGCCAGGGGCCAGACGGGCGGGATGGCATGGGCAGCGCGATTCGCCGCTCGCTCGAAAACGGCCTCTGGGCCATGGGAACAGACCTGGGTCATGATGCGGTGTCCTGAAGGTTGTCGGGATCAGGTCGGGCGGCGCGACGACCAGCCTCCGACCACGCGGTCGAAGAGAGCGTTGGCGTACAAGCCGTTCGACAGGTGGACGCGGAGCCCGGCGGCGGCCGGATGCTGGGCCCACAGCGGGAACATCGCCTGCACCACCGCGACCAGTCCGAAGCTAGTCACCGCAAGCAAGATCAGGCCCCATTCGAGGAGTCCAGGCGTGGGCGCGGACGGCAGGACGCCCGAGGTCAGCCATGTCGCGCCCATCTGCAAGGCGAAGTAGGTGGCCGAGGTGAAGACAGCATAGACCGCTGTGCGACGGGTCAGAGCGGCCGGAGCGGCATCCGCGAACCCCTGAGCCAGCATATAGGCGACCCCGAAAATTAGGATGGCCCCTAGGGCGACGATCTGAGGCGACTTGTGCGTCAGGCCAAAGGCCAAGCCGATGAGGCAATAGAGGGCAAACGCAGCCAGGAAAGCGCGACCGACAGCTCCCGCGTCCGGTGTCGCGACCGGCCCCGGCCGATTGATCGCGGCAACACGCTCGACGGCCCCACCCGACGACAGGAAGGAATGCGTCTTGTAGAGAGAATGAGCGACGATGTGCAGCAAGGCCAGCGGAAAGAGCCCGAGTCCGCACTGCATGGTCATGAACCCCATCTGGGCCACGGTCGACCAGGCCAAGGAGGTCTTGACGGCCGGCTGGGTCAGCATAACCAGACTGCCGAACAGGGCGGTGAAACCGCCGAGCACGACCAGCGGAGCCATAACGCCCGGCGCCAACAGCATGACATCAGCAAACCGGATCAGAAGGAAGCCACCCGCATTGATCACGCCTGCGTGAAGCAGGGCCGAAACCGGCGTCGGGGCCTCCATCACCTCAGTCAGCCAACTGTGCAGGGGGAACTGCGCAGATTTCAGCACGGCGGCCAACGCCAGAAGAGCCGCTGCGCCGACCGCCAGCCCGCCGCCCTGGCCGTCTTTGGCGTTGGCGAGGATTTTCCCGATGTCTGCTGTGCCATAGGTCAGCGCCCCGAGCGAGAAATGGGGGGCGGCGGCGCGGGCCTGGTCAGGCCTCAGGGCTTCGGCACTCCAGAGGAGTTCCTTGAGGCCACTACCCTCCCTCGCCGCGTCTCGCGCTTCCCAGATCTCGGAGCCGCGCGGCGTCAGGACGATCGGCTGCGCCGATGTGCTGTCGCTGTTGGCGAGGAGGCCGATGGCGCGGCAGGGCCCAACATAGGTGCCCAGCATCGTGCCGGTGCGGTCGACTGGAAACGGCACGGTTCGCCCGACCTCAAGGCGATCATCTCCGCGCTGAAGATGTTAGTTCCAAGCGCACCGCCGCCGTCGTCACTGAATGATGAAGCGCGCGATGGATAAGGTTAAATACGTCCAGCGCATCCGACGCCCGGACGGCACCGTCGATCTATATTTTCGCAAAGGGAACCACCGTGAGGGCCCTCTGCGGTCACTCGATGGTTCCCCAGAACTGAAGGCCGAGGTCGATGCGATTCTCGCTCGACTCGCGAGGGCGCAAGCCGCTCAGACACCGAGGGCGGGGACTGTAGGCGGCGCTATCCAGCGCTACAGAAAGTCCGCCGATTTTATCGGGCTCGCCCAGTCGACACAGATAGAATATGGGCGCCTACTCAATGAGATCGAGGTAGACGTCGGCGACGTTCGCCTCGCTGAAGTTGATAAAGGTTGGGTAAGAGACCTGCGTGATCTTTGGGCGCCGCGTGGCCATAAAGCCACGAATGACCGCGTTCAGATGCTCAAAAACGCCCTGAAGCCGGCCATTGAGGACGACCGCATAAAGACCAACCCTTTTTTGGGGCTGAAAAAGCTGGCTCCGCCCCATGACGCTGATGAGGTGAACCTTGCCTGGACAGACGAGGAAGTGGACGCGTTCATCGCGCTGGCCCTGGAGCGCAACATGCCGGGTCTGGCCCGTGCCGTGGCTCTAGGGCGCTGGGGCGGCTTCCGTCGGGGTACAAACTGCAACATCCCGCTGAGCGCTCGGATCATCGCGCAAGATGACGACGGTTTGGCCCAGCGTCGGCTCTACTGGACGACCGAGAAGCGTAAGGTTTCGTGCGACAAACGTGAAGACAGCCGTCTCTCCGCCTTTTTGGAGAGCACGCCTGCCAAAGCCCTTACCATCGCATACAACCAACGCGGCCACCCCTGGAAGGTGCGCGCTCTTAATCAGGCTGTCACCCGCCTGGCCACTGCGCTGGCTAAGACTAAGCGCGCTCGTCCCAATCTTACACCTCATGGCCTGCGCCATGCCCGTGGGCTTGAACTCGCGTACGCAGGTGCATCTGATGCCGAAATCATGGCGCAGCTTGAACACACCACCGAACGAGCGGCGCGGATTTACCGCCGGCAGGCGCAGCGTCGCCGCATGGCGGACAGCGGACAGGACCGAGTCGATAATGTCGTAGCGCTCAAGGCAGAGAGAAAACGGTCTTCGAACGGGACGTGAACGCAGACTGTAACGAAGGGTGTAAAACGACTGTAACAGCGCGGATCAAAACACGCGCCTCGTCCACTAAGTCGTTGAAAAAGATGGCGCACCCGGAGCGATTCGAACGCCCGACCCTCAGATTCGTAGTCTGATGCTCTATCCAGCTGAGCTACGGGTGCGGCTGCCTTGCGGCGAGGGCGGGTCTTTAGCCGGTGGATCGGGCGGACGCAAGCGGGGGAATGCAGTTTCTGCGTCTGAAGCGGTTGGCGTGGCGGCTGCGACGGCTTAGGCCTGTCTGACGCTCCCCTGCTTTCGGATCTTCCATGCGTTCATTCCGTCGCCAGATCGCCGCTGTGCTGGTTCCCGTCCTGATGGCGGGATGCCAGACCGCGACAGACATCCACGGCGCGCACTCGCCGACGACAGCGTCGTCGGCGGCCGTGTCGGCCCCACCACCTGCTGCATCGCCCGCTCGGGGGCCGTTCGTGGCGGCGGCGAATCCGCTGGCGGTCGAGGCGGGGATGACCGTGCTCCGGCGCGGCGGATCGGCCGTGGATGCGGCGGTGGCGATCCAGGCGGTTCTGGGTCTGGTGGAGCCGCAGTCGTCGGGCCTCGGGGGCGGAGCCTTTCTGATGAGCTATGACGCCGAGACCGGGACCGTCACGGCCTATGACGGGCGCGAGACGGCGCCGGCCTCAGCGACGCCCGAACTGTTCTATGAGGACGGCAAACCCCTGCCCTTCATCGACGCAGTGCTGTCGGGCCGCTCGACCGGGGCGCCGGGGGCGGTGGCCATGCTGGCGATGGCGCAGAAGGATCATGGAAAGTTGGCCTGGCGCGATCTGTTCGGAGACGCCGAACGGCTGGCGCGCGACGGGTTCACCGTCAGCCCGCGTCTGGCCGGCATGATCAATGGACGCTATCCCCAGGCGCGGACGCGTTGGGCCAGCGCCTACTTCACCAAGGCTAACGGCACGCGGTATCAAGCGGGCGATACGCTGAAGAACCCCGCCTACGCCGACACCGTCGCGCGACTGGCGCAGCAGGGGCCGGGCGTCGTCTATGGCGGGCCGATCGGGCGCGACATCGCGGCGGCGGTTCGCGAAGGACCGCGTCCCGGCGGTCTGACCGAGGCGGACATCGCCGGCTATCGACCACTTCGCCGCGACGCCCTTTGCCGGCCCTATCAGGCCTATGTGATCTGCGTGCCGCCGCCGCCGTCCAGCGGGGTGGCGTTGCTGCAGTTCCTGGCCATGGCCGAGGCGACGCCCGATCTGGACAAGGGGGCCAAGAGCCCTGAAGCCTGGGTCGCGTTCGGGCGGTTGCAGCGGCTGATGTATGCCGACCGGGACCGCTATATCGGCGACAACGACTTCGTCGGGGTGCCGATCGCCGGTCTGCTGGATCCCGATTATGTCGCGTCGCGCGCGGCCCTGGCCCCGCAGGTGAACGGGCCGGTCGAGGCCGGCGCCCCGACGGGATCGCCGCCGCGCGGGGTCGACCAGACCGCCGAGCCGGGCGGCACCTCGCACATGGTCGTGGTGGACGCCTGGGGCAATGCGGTCAGCATGACCACGACGGTCGAGAGCATCTTCGGCAATGGCCGGATGGTCGACGGCTTCTTCCTGAACAACCAGCTGACGGATTTCTCCTTCACGCCGCAGGAGGACGGACATCCGGCCGCCAATGCCGTGGCGGCGGGCAAGCGGCCGCGCTCGTCGATGACGCCGGTGCTGATCCTGGATCGTCAGGGGCGACTGGTCGGCGCAATCGGCTCGCCAGGCGGGTCCAGCATCCTGGCCTATGTCGCAAAGGCCCTGGTCGGCACGATGGACTGGGGCCTGTCGATGCAGCAGGCGATCGCCCTGCCCAATCTGGTGGTGCGGGGCGAGATGGTCGGGGCCGACACCGACATGATCGCGCCGGATATCCGCGACGCCCTGGCGGCGGCGGGCATGGCCCTGAGGCCCAACGCCACCGAGACCTCGGGCCTGCATGGCGCGATCTGGCGCGACGGGCGCTGGGACGGAGGCGCAGACCCGCGTCGCGAGGGCGTGGCGCTCTCGGAGATTCGTTAAAGGCTCAGCGGCCGGGACGGATCGACAGCTGGAAGGCCAGCAGGCCTTCGCTGACGTCGGTGTCCAGACCGTTCATGCCGCGCAGACCCTTGCCGGCGTCGATCTCGCGATAGACGACGCCAAACGACGTCTGCATGTCGCCCTTGCGATAGGCCACGCCGATCGAGGCGTCGCCCAGGAAGCTGCCCTTGTCCTGGGTATAGCCGGAGCGCGCGTAGTCGCCGTCGCGGGTGCGGGCGAAGTTGTAGCCGACGGCTCTGCCGGATCCGGCGGCATACAGATACCAGCGCGGCCGCTCGCCGAACCGCTCGCGGCCGTTGGGGGCCAGACGATCCAGACCCTCGCCGATCTTGAGCGTGACGCCAGCCTCGGCCGAACGGCCTTCGCTGCCGACGCCCAGGCCCGCGTGGGGCGTCAGGCTGACTTCCAGGCCGGAGGCGGTATGGCCGCGCGCGCCGCGGAAACCGCGCACATAGCGCAGGTCATAGGCGTCGGGGTCCAGTTCGGCCCGATCGACGGGCGTGACCGGCAAGGGAGAGCCGTCGGCGCGGCGCAGACGGCCGGCCGTCTCCAGCGTCACCCGGTCGGTGAAGTCGGTGCGATCGATCCAGACGTCGTTGCGCGTGCTGGCGGACAGGCCGGATCGGTCATCAGGACGGAAGGCGGTCGGGATTTCGATCTGGGCGCCGAACCGGGCGTCAGGTGCTACGCGGAAACTTGTCTGTTCAGTCAGGCGCGCCTCGACATCGGGCGAGGCGTCGAAGGCGTTGGGGGCCCAGGTCTGTGCGCAGGCGGCGCTCGCGCCGGCCATCGCCAACACGCCCCCAAAGCCGACAATACAGGCCTTTAATCGCATCCGGTCTCCCCACCGATCCGCTGGACACACACTGCAACCCTCAGGCGCAAGAGTCCAACGGCTTTTGGTCATGGTTTCGTCGCTTTTGAACGAGGACGACCAGCAGCGGTTCCCAAACGAAAAAGGGCCCCGCTGTCGCGGAGCCCTTCGGGTCGTTTGGTGCAGATGGCCTTATTGGCAGGCCAGGCACTCGTCGTAGTCGGTCTTGGGCAGGGAGAAGAGATCCGGCTGATTGGGATCGATCACCTCTTCCGCCTTGTCCTCGGCGCCTGCGAAGGCGGCGCGCTGCACCGACTTAGAGCGTAGATAGTAGAGCGATTTCACGCCGCGTTCCCAGGCGGACCAGTGCAGCATGTGCAGGTCCCATTTGTTCACGTCGCCGGGGATGAACAGGTTCAGCGACTGGGCCTGGCAGATTTCCGGCGCGCGGTCGGCGGCCAGTTCGATCACCCAGCGCTGGTCCAGTTCGAAGGCGGTCTTGAACACGCCCTTCTCGTCCTCGTTCAGGGCGTCGAGGTGCTGGACCGAACCTTCGTTCTCCAGGATGGAGCTCCACACCGCCTCGGTGTTGATGCCCTTTTCGTCGAGCAGGCGCTCCAGATAGGGGTTCTTGACCGCGAACGAGCCCGACAGGGTCTTGTGGGTGTAGATGTTGGCCGGGATCGGCTCGATGCCGGCGGACGTGCCGCCGCAGATGATCGAGATCGAGGCGGTCGGGGCGATGGCCAGCTTGTGGCTGAACCGCTCCATCACGCCGCGTTCCTCGGCGTCCAGGCACGGGCCCTTCTCTTCGGCCAGCAGGCGGCTGGCCTTGTCGGCCTCGCGACGCAGATGCTTGAACAGGCGCATGTTCCACGACTTGGCCATGGCGCTTTCGAAGGCCACGCCCTGCCCCTGCAGGAAGGAGTGGAAGCCCATCAGGCCCAGACCCACCGAACGCTCGCGCTTGGCCGAATAGACGGCGGCGGCCATGGCGGGCGGGGCGCGGCGGATGAAGTCCTCCAGCACATTGTCCAGGAACCGCATCAGGTCCTCGACGAAGCGCGGCTCCTCGCGCCATTCCAGGAAGGTCTCGGCGTTGACCGACGACAGGCAGCAGACGGCGGTCCGATCCACGCCCAGGTGGTCGCGGCCGGTATGCAGCATGATCTCGGCGCACAGGTTCGACTGTTTGACCTTCAGGCCCAGGTCGCGCTGGTGCGGCGCCATCTGGCGGTTCACCGTGTCCGAGAAGATCAGATAGGGCTCGCCGGTCTGCATGCGGATGTCGAGCAGCTTGGTCCACAGCGAACGGGCGTCGACGGTCTTCATGACCGCGCCGTCCTTGGGCGACTTCAGATCGAAGGTTCCGCCGACCTTGACCGCCTCCATGAATTCGTCGGTGACGTTGATGCCGTGGTGCAGGTTCAGGGACTTGCGATTGAAGTCGCCCGACGGTTTGCGGATCTCCAGGAACTCTTCGATTTCCGGGTGGTGGATGTCCAGATAGACGGCGGCCGAACCGCGGCGCAGCGAACCCTGGCTGATCGCCAGCGTCAGGCTGTCCATCACACGGATGAAGGGGATGATGCCCGAGGTCTTGCCCGCGCCCTTCACCTTTTCGCCGATGGAGCGGACGCCGCCCCAATAGGTGCCGATGCCGCCGCCGTTCGAGGCCAGGGCCACGTTCTCGTTCCAGACGTTCTGGATGCCGTCCAGGCTGTCGCCCACCGCGTTCAGGAAGCAGGAGATGGGCAGGCCGCGATCCGCGCCGCCATTCGACAGGACCGGGGTCGCCGGCATGAACCACAGGCGGCTCATATAGTCATACAGGCGCTGGGCGTGTTCGGCGTCGTCCGAGAAGGCGGTCGAGACCCGCGCGAACATGTCCTGATAGCTTTCGCCCGGCAGCAGATAGCGATCTTCCAGCGTCTTCTTGCCGAAGTCGGTCAGCAGATCGTCGCGCGAGCGGTCAACCTGGACCGATTTGACCACGGTCAAATGGGGGCGCTCCGGCGTCGGCGTCGCCGCAACGCCTTGGAATTCCGTCGTCTTCAATGCCTCGCCGCCAGCCATGGTCATCTGCGTCCTGAACAAAAAATCGTTTGAGCCGCCCGCGCCGCGACCACATCATCTTGTGGCCTCTGCGCTCCCCGAGCCCACATATAGGGCGCATATGCCTAATGACCCGTCAACGGGTTGACGCCGACCATTGTGGGCGAATCGGTCGGACAAGTCCCAGCCGTCTGGGGAAAAGCCCGCGTGCAAGCCAGCACGTTCGTTTTGCGCGCCTGCGACAGCGTGATCACGAACGCGTGATCGGAACGACTGCTCAGCTTGGCCGTTGGCTCGCCCATGACGCTTTCTGACTTACGCGCCTTTTTGATACGCGCCCTGACGGTCGCCCGCACGGAAATCGCCGCGCTTCTGGCCCTGCTGGTCGTCGCCGGCGGCGTTCTGACCTTCGCCGGCCTGGCCGATGAGATGACAGAGGGCGAGGGCCAGGCCTTCGATCTTCAAGTTCTGGCGCTGATGCGGCCTTATGCCGACGATCCAGGCCGGCCGTGGGGGCCGTGGTGGCTAAAGGAGGCAGCGGCGGATATCACCTCGCTGGGCGGCATCTCTGTGCTAGGCCTGTTCGCCCTGATCGTGATCGTCTTCCTGCTGAGCCAGCGGAAATGGCTGTCGTCCCTGCTGCTGGTCATTGGCCTGGCCGGCGGCGTCGTGCTCTCGGAGGGCCTGAAGGCGCTGTTCGAACGCGCCCGCCCCCCTGCCGCCGCTCAGGCGGTGGAGACGATCAACGCCAGCTTCCCCTCCGGCCACGCCCTGCTATCCACCGTCTTCTATCTCAGCGTCGCTGTCATGCTGACCCGCGCCTTCCCGCGCGAGCGGTTCAAGGTCTTCGTGCTGGGCGTCGGCATTCTGCTGGCCCTGCTGGTCGGGCTGACGCGCATCTATCTGGGCGCCCACTGGGCCACCGACGTCTTCGCCGGCTGGGCGGTCGGCGCGGCCTGGGCCATGGCCCTGTGGCTGGTCGCCTATGGGGTGGCGCGCTGGCAGAAGCGCCACCGTGCGGCGCTGCAGGACGAAGCCTCCCCGATCGAAGCCGCGCCCGACCCGACCAAAGTCTAGGCCCGCCATCCGCCTCGCGGCAGGCTAGTCTGAAGACATGTCGGAGACGCACGCCATGGATCACGCCGCCCTCTACGCCGAACGCCTGAAGACCCCCGACCAGGCCGCCGCCCTGATCGTCTCGGGCGCCAAGGTCGCCATGGGCCTTGGCGTGTCCCAGCCGCCCGCTCTGCTCAGGGCCCTGGCCGAACGGGCCGAGCGCGGCGAGGTGGAGGATGTGAACCTCTACTATCTGCTCTCGACCGCCATCGCCGGGGAGACGGTGCTGCGCTATGAACGGATGGACCGGATCCGCCCCTGGAGCCTGTTCCACAGCGCCATCGAACGCCGGCTGGAACAGCGCGCACACGAGGAGGGTCGCCCCAACCCCGTGCAGTTCATCCCCACGGGCTTTCAGCAGTCGCCCCGCCTTCTGTGCGACGAGGTCAAGGTGGACACCCTTATTTGCACCGTCTCGCCGATGGATGCGGACGGCTTCTTCTCGTTCGGCACCAACACCGACTACGCCAAGCCGGTGTCGCAGACGGCGAGGACCGTGATCGTCGAGGTCAATCCGCACATGCCGCGCGTGTTCGGCGACTGCACCGTCCATGTGTCCAAGGTCGCCGGCATCGTCGAACATGCCGCGCCCCTGCTGGTCGTGCCGCGCGCCGAACCCCAACCGGCGGACCTGGCCATCGGCCGCATCATCGCCAACCTGGTCGAGGACGGGGCGACGCTTCAGATGGGGATCGGCGCCCTGCCCAACGCCGTCTGCGACGCCCTGATGGACCACCGCGATCTGGGCGTTCATACCGAGATGCTGACGCCCGGCCTGGTCGAGCTGATGCAGGCCGGCGTGGCCAACCATGCCCGCAAGACCCTGCATCCCGGCGTAGGCGTCTTCGCCTTCTCGATGGGCGACCTCAACACCTATGAGTTTCTGGACGGCAATCGCGGCATGGAGGCCCATCCGGTCTCGTATGTGAACGACCCGGCCGTGATCGCGCGCAATGCGAAGATGATCTCGGTCAACGCCACGCTTCAAGTCGATCTGACCGGCGCCTGCTGCTCAGAGTTTCTGAACGGGCGCCAGTTCACGGCCGCCGGAGGCCAGCTGGACTTCGTGCGCGGCACCTATGGATCCGAGGGCGGCAAGTCGATCATCGCCTGTCATTCCACGGCGGCCAAGGGCACGGCCTCTCGCATCGTCGCGCGTCTGGACGGGCCGGTCACCACGCCGCGCAACGACACCCACATCGTCGCCACCGAACACGGCTGGACCAATCTGAAGGGCAAGTCGTCCAGCGAACGCGCCCGCGCCCTGATCGCCTTGGCCGCGCCTGAGTTTCGCGACGGCCTGACAACAGCGGCGCGCGAGCAGGGTCTGATCTGACACCGCACTTGATCTCGGGCCGTCTGTCGGGACTTCTGGCGTCATGAAGACCGTCCGCCTGCTGGCCCTGCTGTCCCTGCTCGTCGCCGCGCCTGTCAGCGCGAGGGCCGCACAGGGCGCCTATGCCACCGATGGCGACTGTGACGGCCGTCCTATGACCACCGTGCGCATGGCGCCCGGCTACTGCCTCGGGCTGGTCTGGCAGGGCGCGAGGGCCGAGGAACCGCGAATGCCGCGCGGCCTGCTGGCGCTATCGAACGGCGACTGGTTGGTGACGGATCTGGGCAACTGGTATCCGGGCAATGGCGCGATCTGGCGGCTGTCGTTCGGCTCCGACGGTGCGCCGCGCTGGAGACGACTGGCCCAGGGGCTGAACATGCCGCACACGGCGGCGCGCGGGCCGGACGGGCGCATCTATGTGTCCGAGATGAACCGCATCCTGACGATGGACCCCGACGCGGCCGATCCGGCGGCGACGGTGCGCACCGTGATCGGCGACCTGCCGGACAACCGGCTGCACGCCAATCGCCACCCGCTGTCCAGCTTCGTCTTCGACGCAAACGGCGACCTACTGGTCAATGTCGGCGCGCCCAGCGACCGCTGCGTGGATGCGCGGGGCAGAGCGCGCGCCAATGCGGCGGGGGTCTGCATCGACAGCGCGGCGACAGCCCAGGTGCGGCGTCACGCCTATCTGGGAAACGGCCGCTGGGCCGAGGACAGCACCGTCTTCGCCTCGGGCCTGCGCAACTCCATCGCCCTCGTGCGGCACCCGTCGGGCACGATCCTGCAAGGCGAGAACTCGGTCGACCTGACCACGCCCGACCATCCCTATGACGAGATCAATGTCCTGCGTCAGGGCGGCCATTACGGCTGGCCCTATTGCGTCGATCTGGCGACGCCCCTGCCGGGCTGGAGCGCGGGCCAGGCGCGATGCAGCCAGCGCGACCGCCCGGTCGCCCTGCTGCCGCCCCATGCCGCGCCGCTGGACCTGATCTATTACGACGGGGCGATGTTCCCCGAACTGCGCGGCCGGCTGCTGATGAGCTGGCACGGCTATCGTCGCGCGGGCGGCCGGATCGTGGCGGCCGAGGCGGATGGCGAGGGCCGCCCCCTGACCGACATCGGCGGTCGCTACGCCATCTATCCGCGCGGCGCCCTGACCTATCCGGCCGGCGCGCCCAGCATACGCGGCAAGGTGCTGACGCCGGGCTGGGACACGGTCGCAGGCCGTCAGCCGCGCGGCGCGCCGGTCGTGCTGGCCGTCGCCGCCGACGGATCGATCTGGGTCACGGACGACCGAAACCGGGCGATCCTCAGGATCGCCCGGTCGGATAGGACGCCCTAGCTCTTGCGCGCATCGCGCTTGGCCAGGACGCGCAGGCGCAGGGCGTTCAGCTTGATGAAGCCGGCCGCGTCCTTGTGGTCATAGGCTTGGACGCCTTCTTCGAAGGTCACCAGGTCCTGATCGTACAGGCTGTTGGGGCTTTCGCGGCCGATGACCGAGACATTGCCCTTGTACAGCTTGATCTTGACCGTGCCGGAGACGTTTTCCTGGCTCTTGTCGATAGCGGCCTGCAGCATCTCGCGCTCGGGCGAAAACCAGAAGCCGTTGTAGATCAGCTCGGCGTATTTCGGCATCAGCTGGTCCTTCAGGTGCATGGAGCCGCCGTCCAGGGTGATGCTTTCGATGCCGCGGTGCGCCGCAATCAGGATGGTCCCGCCGGGGGTCTCATAGACGCCGCGCGACTTCATGCCGACGAAGCGGTTCTCGACCAGGTCCAGACGGCCGATGCCGTTGTCGTGACCATACTGGTTCAGGGCGGTCAGGATCGTGGCGGGCGACATGGCCTCGCCGTTGATCGAGACGGCGTCGCCCTTTTCGAAGCCGATCTCGATGACCGTCGCCACGTCCGGCGCGTCCTCAGGGCTGATGGTGCGCTGGTGGACGAACTCGGGCGCCTCGAGCGCCGGGTCTTCCAGCACCTTGCCCTCGGACGAGGAGTGCAGAAGGTTGGCGTCGACGCTGAAGGGCGCCTCGCCGCGCTTGTCCTTGGCGATGGGGATCTGGTTCTTCTCGGCGAAGTCCAGCAGGGCCTCGCGGCTGCGGAACTCCCACTCGCGCCACGGGGCGATGACGCGGATGTCGGGCTCAAGCGCATAGTAGCCCAGTTCGAACCGGACCTGATCGTTGCCCTTGCCGGTCGCGCCGTGACAGACGGCGTCGGCGCCGACCTGACGCGCGATCTCGATCTGGCGCTTGGAGATCAGCGGGCGGGCGATGGAGGTGCCCAGCAGATAGTCGCCTTCATACTGCGCATTGGCGCGGAACATCGGGAAGACGAAGTCGCGCACGAACTCTTCGCGCAGGTCGTCGATGAAGATGTTTTCGGGCTTGATGCCCAGCTTCAGCGCCTTCTCGCGCGCCGGGCCCAACTCTTCGCCCTGGCCCAGGTCGGCGGTGAAGGTTACGACCTCGGCGTTGTATTCGGTCTGGAGCCACTTCAGGATGATCGAGGTGTCCAGCCCGCCCGAATAGGCGAGGACGACTTTCTTGACGGGCTTGTCGGCGGGGGCGGACATGGCGGCTCTTTCAGCAAGGGGCGGTCAGTCGGGGAGTTGACGCGCGCATAAGACCGGGGGTGCGGCGATGCAACCTTTTCCGGGTCGCGCGGGCGAGAACATGAACCTTTCGTCATGTTCCATTTGGTCGCGTTGCCAGGCGGCAGACCGGCGTTATGGTCCCCTCCAACTGCAATCCCGAGGATATCGCATGCGCCGCACTGGCTCTCTCGTCGCCGCCGCCGCCCTTCTGGCGGTTTCAACGCCCGTCTGGGCCTCCGTGGCCTCTGCACCCGCCGCCCAGGCCGCTGGTCAGGCTGCCGCTCCCGCCGTCCAGGCCGCGCCGGTCTCGCAGCTGATCAACGAAGTCGACATCCCCTACACCAAGTTCACCCTCGACAACGGCCTGACCGTCCTGGTCCATGAGGACCACAAGGCCCCCGTCGTCGCCGTCTCGGTCTGGTACAATGTCGGCTCCAAGGACGAGCCGGCCGGCAAGACCGGCTTCGCCCACCTGTTCGAACACCTGATGTTCGGCGGCTCGGAAAATGCGCCCGGCAGCTATTTCACGCCGATGCGCAACATGGGCGCGACCGACATGAACGGGACTACCTATTTCGACCGCACCAACTATTTCGAGACGGTCCCGACCCCGGCGCTGGAACAGGCCCTGTTCATGGAAAGCGACCGCATGGGCTACATGCTGGGCGCCATCAGCCAGGAGACGCTCGATCTGCAACGCGGCGTCGTCCAGAACGAAAAGCGTCAGGGCGACAACCAGCCCTATGGCCTGAACCAGTACAAGCAGCTGGAGGCCTTGTTCCCCGAAGGCCACCCCTATCGCCACTCGACCATCGGTTCGATGGCCGACCTGGACGCCGCTTCGATGCAGACGGTGCGCGACTGGTTCACCTCCAACTATGGCCCCAACAACGCCGTTTTGGTGCTGGCCGGCGACATTACCCCCGCCAAGGCGCGTGAACTGACCGACAAATACTTCGGCCCGATCGCAAAGGGGCCGGTGAACAATCCCGCCCAGGCCCCGGTCCCGACCCTGTCCGCCCCGCTCAGCGAAACCACCCATGACCGCGTCTCGAACGCCCAGGTCGAGGTCAGCTGGGCTGTGCCCGGCATGCTGGACCCGGATTCGGTGCCGCTCAGCGTCGCGGCATCGGTCCTAGGCGGCCTGGCCTCCTCGCGCCTGGACAATGAGCTGGTGCGCGGCGAACAGACCGCCGTCTCGGCCAGCGCCGGCAACAGCGCCTTCCACCGCGTCGGCATCTTCGAGATGAGCGCCACGATCAAGCCGGGCGAAGACCCCGCCGCCGTCGAGGCGCGGATGCGTGAAATCCTGAACGGCCTGATCGCGAACGGCCCCACGCAGGACGAGATCAACCGCGTCGTCACCCAATACGCCTCGCGTCGCATCCAGGGCCTGGAACAGGTCGGCGGCTTCGGCGGCAAGGCCACGGCGCTCGCCGAGGGCCAGCTCTATGCCGGCGATCCGGAGTTCTACAAGAAGCAGCTGGCCGCCTACGCCGCCGTCACGCCGGCCCAGGTCAAGGCGGCGATGCAGAAGTGGCTGACCCGTCCGGCCTACACGCTGACCACCCTGCCCGGCCAGCGCGAAGCCTATCAGGAGGCGGCCGCCGCGCCGTCCGGTGCCAACCGCACCCCGGCGCCGGAAATCGAACGCAAGCCGCGCATGCCCAAGCCCGAGATCGGTCAGGTCGCCAACGTCGACTTTCCGGCCGTCGAGCGCACGCGCCTGTCGAACGGCATGGAGGTGATCTACGCCCAGCGCGACGCCACCCCGACGACGAAGATCGCGCTCGACTTCGACGCCGGCCTGGCCGCCGACGACCGGTCCAAACTGGGTCTGCAGACCCTGATGCTGGACCTGATGGACGAGGGCACCCGCACCCTGAACGCCACGCAGCTGGCCGAGGCGCAGGAAGCCCTGGGCGCAACCATCACCACCGGCGCGACGATGGACAGCTCGGTCGTGCAGCTGTCGGCGGTGACGCCGAACCTGAAGCCTTCGGTGGATCTGATGGCCGAGGTGGTGCGCAATCCCGCCTTCGCCCCGGCCGAGCTGGAGCGCCTTCGCGCCACCCGCCTGTCGCGCATCGCCGCCGAGCGCACCCAGCCGGCCGCCCTGGCCAGCCGCGCCCTGCCGGAACTGATGTACGGGCCGAATAGCCCCTATGGCCGTCCGTTCAGCGGCAACGGCGACGAGGCCAGCGTCAAGGCGATCACCGACGCCGACATCCGCGCCGACTACGCCAAGTGGATCCGTCCGGACAACGCCAAGCTGTTCGTCGTCTCCGACCGCCCCCTGGCCGAGCTGACGCCGATCCTGGACAGCGCCTTCGGTCAATGGGTCCCGCCCGCATCGGCCAAGGCCGTCAAGGACTTCTCGGCCCCCATCCCGGCCGCGACGCCCAAGATCGTGCTGATCGACCGTCCGCAATCGCCCCAGTCCTACATCATGGGCGGCGAGGTCCTGGGCCTGTCGGGCACCGACGACCTGTTGGTGCTGAACGCGGCGAACAATGTGCTCGGCAACGACTTCCTTTCGCGCATCAACTCGGATCTGCGTGAGACCAAGAGCTGGTCCTACGGCGTCAATGCCTCGGTCAATCCGTTCGCCGGACGCGTGCCCTATCTGGTCACCGCCCCGGTCCAGGCCGACAAGACCGGCCCGGCTATCGAAGCCCTGAACCAGCAGTTCAATGACTTCCTGTCGGGCGGCAAGGGCGTGACGCCCGAGGAGCTTCAACGCACGATCAACGGCAACACCCGCCGTCTGGCCGGCAGCTACGAGACCTCGGCCGCCGTCCTGGGCGCGATGCGCTCCAACGCCCTGCTGGGCCGTCCGGACGACTATCCGGAAACCATCGCGGCGCGCACCAACGCCCTGACGGCAGCCCAGCTGGACGCCGCCGCCAAGGCCGCCATCGACCCGTCCAGGTTCGTCTGGGTCGTGGTCGGCGACGCCTCGGTGGTCAAGCCGCAACTGGACGCCCTGGGCATCCCTGTCGAGGTCCGCGCGGCGGCCCCCGCCGCCCAGTAGGGCGACGACAAGCCGAAACGACGAAGGCCCGGAGAGCGATCTCCGGGCCTTTTCTTTTTGCCGTCGTGCTCGGGCCTGACCCGATGATGAGGGCCTCTAGTCCAGCGTGGCGCCGGTCGTGCGCATGATCTCGGCGCGCAATTCGGGCAGACCGAGACCCTTTTCGGACGAGGTCAGGGCCACCACCGGGAAGGCGGCGGGGCGTTTGGAGATGGCCTTCAGGGTCGCGGCCTGCACGGCCTCGCCCTCGCCCTTCTTCAGCTTGTCGGCCTTGGTCAGGACGATCTGATAGCTGACGGCCGCCAGATCGAGCGCATCCAGCGCCTCCGTATCCACCGACTTCAGCCCATGGCGGCTGTCGATCAGCAGATAGACCCGCTTCAGCGTCACCCGGCCGCGCAGATAGTCGCGGCCCAGATCCTGGAACTTCTTGACCGTGGTCTTGGACGCCTTGGCCCAGCCATAGCCGGGCAGATCGACCAGACGCATCCGGCCATCCAGGTCGAAGAAGTTGACCTCGCGCGTGCGGCCCGGCTCGTTCGAGGCGCGGGCCAGCTTGTGCATGCCCACCAGCCCGTTGATCAGGCTGGACTTGCCCACGTTCGAGCGGCCCGCGAAGGCGATCTCAGGCAGATCCGGGTCGGGCAACTGCTCGATCTTGGCCGCGCCCATGACGAAGGTCGCAGGCCGCGCGAACAGGACGCGCGCCGCCTCGATGTCCTCGGGCGTGAACTCGGTCTCGTCGATCACGCCGGTGACTTCTTGAACCGGGCGAAGAAGGTGTCGATCGGGTTCTCGGCCTTGTAGCGGTGCATGATCACATACTGCTGCAGGATGGTCAGGATGTTGGACCAGGCCCAGTAGATCAGCAGGCCCGCCGCGAACGGCGCCATGATGAAGGTGAACAGCAGCGGCATGAACTGGAAGATCTGGCGCTGGACCGGATCGGCCGCCGGCGGGTTCATCGCCGTCTGCAGCCACATCGTCAGGCCATAGGCGATCGCCAGCAGACCCAGGTGCAGCGGGCCGGCCAACAGGCCGCCGATCAGCGGCGCCATCGCCGGATCCCACGGGATCAGGCCGAACAGGTTCCAGATCGACGACGGGTCGCGCGCCGACAGGTCATGGATGAAGCCCAGGAACGGCTGGTGACGCATTTCGATGGTTACGGTCAGCACCTTGTACAGGGCGTAGAAGACCGGAATCTGAAGCACCAGCGGAAGGCATCCGGCGACCGGATTGATCTTCTCGCGCTGATACAGGGCCATCGTCTCCTGCTGCTGCTTCTGCGGGTCATCTTTGAACTTTTTCTTGATCTCCTCCATCTTGGGCTGGAGGTTCCGCATCTTGGACATCGAGGCGTAGGCGTTGTTGGCCAGCGGGAACATGACCAGCTTGACGATGACGGTCAGCGCCAGAATGGCGACGCCGAAGCTGCCGACCAGGCCATAGACGTTCTCCAGGATCCAGAAGATCGGACGCGTCAGGAACCAGAACATCCCCCAGTCGATCGCATAGACGAAGCGGGGCAGGTTCAGGCTCTGCTCATAGGATTTCAGCACCTCGGCGCGCTTGACCCCGGCGAACAGGCGTTGGGTCTCGGTCGCGGTGGCGCCGGGCTGGATGGTGCGGGTCGTGCCCAGGACATTGGCTTCCAGCTGCTGGGCGCCGTTCAGGTCGCGGACGCGGAATTCGGTTTCGACCGCCTCGTTCTGCTGAGGCAGCAGGGCCGCCAGCCAGTATTTGTCGGTGATGCCCAGCCAGCCGCCGGTCGAGGCGTTCTCGATCCGCGGCTCCTTCAGCCAGTCCTTGTATTTCTTCTGCTCGGTCCGGTAGTCGCCCGGCTTGCCGAAGGTGCCGATCGCGCCCTCGTGGACGATGTGCGACGAGCCGGCTGCGGGCGGCACGCCCTGGCGCTGGACGCTGCCGTAGGGTGCGATGGTGATCGCCTGCGTGCCCAGGTTCTGGACCGTGTCCTGCACCGAGAAGACGTATTTGTCGTCAACCGAGATCACGCGGGTGAAGCGCAGGCCCTGGCCGTTGTCCCAGGTCAGGGTGACCGGCGTCGTCGGCGTCAGGGTCGAACCATTGGTCAGGCGCCAGACGGTATTGGGTCCGGGCACGCCGCCGGCGACATTGGGGCCGGTCCAGCCGAACTGGGCGAAATAGGCGTTCTGCATGCCCTGCGGCCGGAACAGCTCCACCGGCTGGGGCTTGTCCTGAACCTCGCGGTAGTCGGTAAGGAACAGGTCATCGATCCGGCCGCCCTGAAGCGACAGCGACCCCTTCAGGGTGCCGGACTGAATCGGCACCCGCGCGGCGGTGCTCAGCGCCTGGCTGCGGTCGGTGACGAAGGTCGGGCCCTGCGGGCTCAGCGCCGTGCGCGCGGCGTTATCGGCGGTCTGCGACTGCTCGGCCTGGGCCTGCTGTTGCACGGCGCGACGCTCGGCCTGCGGACGCAGCACGGCGAAATAGTAGATCCCCATGATCAGGACCGAGCACACGATGAAGATGATCGTGTTGCGCGTGTTTTCGTTTTTCATGGATTCTGGCGGTCCTGGCCGGAGGGGGCGCGGGCGTGCGAAGGCCTGTTGGCCTTGGGTGTCGCCAGCCTTGTAAGCGTCGATTTCACGTCGTCAAGCAGACGGTCCCACGCACGCTCGGTCGTGCCCATGCGGGCGATGAAGACATAGTCGCTTCCGGGCACGCCGTGCTGGGCCAGCATGGCCCGTGCGGCCTCGCGCAGACGGCGTTTGGCGCGGTTGCGCTGAACCGCCCCGCCGATCTTCTTGGTGGCGGTGAAACCCAGGCCGATGTGCGGCGAACCGTCGCCGCGCTCCAGCCGCTGGATCACTACGGCGCCGCGCGCCTCGGAAACGCCTTTGGCGGCCGCCAGGAACTGGGGCCGCCGCAACAGACGCTTGATCTGTAAAAGGTCGCTCATGCGTCCAAAAGGTCCGGACGCGTAAGCCGCTTACGCCGTCAGGCGCTTGCGGCCCTTGGCGCGACGGCGCGCAACAATCTTCTGGCCGTTCTTGGTGGCCATCCGGCTGCGGAAGCCGTGACGGCGCTTGCGCACGAGTCGCGACGGCTGATAGGTCCGCTTCACGGTCGGCTCCTGACGTTAAAAGGTTGGGCGACGGGGCAAGAGGCGTCCGCCGCAGGAAGGGCGGGCGTATAAGTCGCATGTCCGCGTGAGTCAACGCTCGGACGGCATTTCGGGACGATGAAACGGATGGCGAAACGAACGGCGAAGGAATGGGCCCTGCGGCTGGCGCCGCTGGCGGCCATCGCCGGCCTGGTGATCGCCTTCTTCGCCCTGGGCTGGAACCGCTATCTGTCGATGGATCTGATCCGTGAGCACGGACTGAACCTTCAGGCCTATGCGCAACAGAACTGGTGGATCGCGCTGGTCGCCTTCATCGCCGTCTACGCCGTGGCGACCGCCTCGACCATTCCCGGGCCCGTTTTCCTGACCCTGCTGGGCGGGATGATGTTCGGCCCCTATGTGGGGGCCCTGGCGCAGTCGACGGGGGCCACCATCGGTTCGGTCGTCATCTATTATGTCTATCGCACCTCGATCGGTTCGTGGCTGCGCGCCAAGTTCGAGGCCGACGCCGGCTTCATGGATCGGCTGGCCAAAGGCATCGACCGCAACGCGTTCACCACCCTGTTCACCCTGCGCGTGATCCCCAGCGTGCCCTTCGTCTTGGTCAACGCGACGGCGGGGATGATGGCGGTGCCGCTGAGGCCCTACATCATCGCCACCTTCATCGGCCTGCTGCCATCCACCTTCATCTATACCTGGATCGGATCGCAGTTGGGCGACCTGCTGCGCGCCGGCGTGCGGCCGGACCTGCCGATGCTGCTGCAACAGTTCTTCTGGCCTTTGATGGGCGTGGTCTTCCTTTCCCTGCTGCTGCCCATCGGCATCAAGCTGTTCCAAATTATCCGTGCACGGCAGATCGGGGCGACGGCGGCATGAGCGCCCTGTTCGACCGGATCGCAGCGCGGCTGAACCTGACGCCGGACCAGGCCAGTCTCTGGCGCGAGCGTCTGACGCCGCGCGCGCCCGACGGTCTGTCGGCGCGGCTGCTGCTGCTGACCGTCGCCTTCACCCTGGCGGTCGAGGCTTTGATCCTGGGCCCGAACCTAGCGGCCTTCCATGAGCGCTGGCTGCGCGACCGGCTCCAGGCCGCCGAACTGGCCTCGGTCGGGGTCGAGGCCCTGCCCTATAGCGCGGTCGAGGACGACACGGCCGCCGAGCTGATGCGGATCGGCGGGGTTCAGGCGGTGGCCCTGACGGAGCAAGGCGTGCGCCGCCTGCTGCTTCAGGCCCCCAACCTGCCCCGCGCGCCCGAACTGATCGATCTGAGGCGTCAGGACAGCTGGTCGCGCCTGACCGACCCGTGGCGCACCCTGTTCGGCCATCCGGACCGCTCGCTGCGGGTTCAGGCCAAGCCGCGCTATCGGTCCGGCGACTTCATCGAGATCGTCACCCCCGCCCAGCCGTTGAAGCTGGAACTGCGTGCCTTCCTGCTGAACAGCCTGCTGGTGTCCCTGCTGGTGTCGGTGACGGCGGGCGCGCTGCTGTATGGCGGTCTGGCCCTACTGGTGCTGCGGCCGCTTCGTCGCGTCACCCGCTCGATGGAGCGGTTCGCCGCCGATCCCGAGAGCGAGGCCGAGGCGCCGTCCGATCGCCACGACGAGATCGGCCGCGTCGAGCGCGAACTCAGCCGGATGCAGGAGGAGGTGCGCCATTCCCTGCGCTCTCGCGCCCGTCTGGTTGCGCTGGGCGAGGCGGTGGCCAAGATCAACCACGACCTGCGCAACATGCTGACCTCGGCCCAGATGGCGTCCGAGCGGCTGGCGACCTCCGCCGACCCCCAGGTGGCCAAGGCCCTGCCCCGGCTGGAGCGCGCGCTCAGCCGCGCCGCCGGCCTGTCGCGCAATGTGCTGGAGTACGGAAAGAGCGAGGAGCCCGCCCCCCAGAAGACCCGCGTCGTCCTGACCAAGGCCCTGACCCTGGCGGCCGAGGACGCAGGACTGGACCCCGACGGCGTGCGCCTGGTCAAACAGCTGCCGCCTCGGTTCGCCGTCGAGGCCGACCCGGATCAGCTGTATCGCATCCTGGTCAATCTGATGCGCAACGCCCGCCAGGCCATCGAGGCCGATCCCACGCGTCCGCCCGAGCGGCGCGGCAAGGGCGCCATCACCGTCAGCGCCTTTGGTCAGGACGGCTTCTGCGTCGTGCGCATCGCCGACGACGGCCCCGGCATTCCGCCGCGTCTTGCCGAACGCCTGTTCGAACCCTTTGTCAGCTCAAAAAGCTCGGACGGCTCGGGCCTGGGCCTGACCATCTCGCGCGAACTGGCCGCCCTTCACGGCGGCGACCTGCGGCTGGTCGAGACCGACGGAACAGGCGCAGCCTTCGAACTGCGCCTGCCCGGATAGGCGATCAGGCCGCCTTCAGGGTCGCCATGTCGATGACGTAGCGGTAGCGCGCCTCGCCGTTCTCGATCTTCACATAGGCGTCGTTGATCTCGGCGATGTCGATCATGTCGACCTCGGGGGCCACGCCGTTGGCGGCGCAGAAGTCCAGCACGTCCTGGGTTTCCTGAAGATTGCCGATCAAGGAGCCGCCGACCGTCTGGCGTTTGAAGGCCATTTTCGAGTTGTCGACCCCATCCACAACATCGAGATTGCCAACAACGATGAAGGCCGCATCGCGCTTCATCAGGTCCAGCAGGGCGCCGATCTCGTGCTTCTCGGGCACGGTGGACAGGATGAAGTCGAACGTCCCCGCCAGGGGCGCCAAGGCCGTCTTGTCCGTCTCGATATGGGCCGCGTCGGCGCCCAGCCGCTTGGCGTCCTCGATCTTCTCCGGCGTCGAAGTCAGGACGGTCACTTCCGCCCCCAGAGCCTTGGCCAGCTTGGCCGCCATATGGCCCAGACCGCCAAAGCCCAGGACGGCGACCTTGTCCCCCGCCTTGACGCCCCAGTGTTTCAGCGGCGACCACGTGGTCACGCCGGCGCACAGGATGGGCGCGGCCGCCTTGAGGTCCAGGCCTTCGGGGATGCGCAACACGAAGTCCTCGGGCACGACCACCACATCGGAATAGCCGCCGTAGGTATTGTCCCGGCCGTACATGTTGGCGCCGTCTTCGGTCTCGGTCGCTGGCGTCATGGGGCCGTTATAGGTCGCCAACCAGCTGTTCGGACCCTCGCAATAGTTCTGATCGCCGGCGCTGCAGGCCTCGCATTGGCGGCAGCTGTCGATCATGCAGCCGACGCCGACCAGATCGCCTTCCTTGAAGCGCGAGGTCTCGGCGCCCGCCTGTTTGACCCGCCCGACGATCTCGTGGCCCGGCACGCACGGATAGACCGTGTTGGCCCATTCGTTTTTGACCTGGTGGATGTCGGAGTGGCAGACGCCGGCGTAAAGAACCTCGATCACCAGCTCGTTGGGCTTGGGATCGTCGCGCTCGAACGTCATGGGCTCGAGCTTGGACCGGGCGGTCTTTGCGCCATAACCGATTGATTGGAACATGAAAGTCTCCGGGAGCAAGGGGATGTTGCCGCAATCCCCAGCGCTCGAAGACGTTCCAGCGTCGCCCTATTCCAGACCGTCGTCGGACACGACGAAGGGCCGGTTCTCCGCCTTGGCCTGGGCCGCCAGCTCCTCCTGGACCAGATGCCAGCGCCGCAGCCGCTCATAGTCGATGGCGTGTTCGGGCGAGGCGTCCAGCCAGTGACGGAAGTCCTCGACCTGAAGCCTGGCGTCTGCGGCGGTCATATCGGGCAGGGCCGGCACGTTCGGCAACTGGCGCGCGACATCCGCAGGAATGGGGAAGTCGCCGGACGCGGTGCTCAGGATCATCGATCTTCTCGGCTAGGCTGCGGTCGGGAGAGATCGACCATGACGCGAAGCCGAGCCTTTCGCCACCTTTTCATCGCTGCGGCGTTGTGCAGCAGGATCACAATGGCCAAGCTGCGGGCAACGCCTCGGCCTCGGGAGAGACAGTCATGATCATTCGCACCGCCGTCGCCGCCGCCCTGCTGGCCGCCGCCCTGACCGCGCCCGTCGCCGCCCAGACGACGACGGCGCCGGCGACCGCCGACCCCTATCGCGATCAGCGCGCCCTGCCCGACCCAGCCGATCCCGCCAGCCGCGACGCCCTGCTGAAGGCGCGGGGCGAGGCTTATCACCGGGCCAGCGACGCGCAGCAGACCGAAGAGGAACTGCGCACCACCCGCGCTCTGAACGACGAGATCGCCGCCCAGAACGCCCTGGCCGACAAGACCGACGCCGCCAACCGGCTGGACTACGACGCCGCCCTGGCCCGTCACCAGATCGAGGTCAGCCAGGCCGAGGAACAGGCCCGCGCCGCCGCCGAGACGGCGCGTTTGGCCCAAGAAAAATATGATCGAGACTACGCCGCCTGGCAGGAACAGGTGCGACTGTGCCGCACGGGCTTCCGCCCCGCCTGCACCGCCCGGCCGGCGTGGGTCGAACCGGCTCAGTAAACGCCGTCAGTCCGCCTTGGCCTTCGCTTCGGCGATCAGGGCGTCATCGATTTCGCGGGCGCGCACAGCGGCCGGGCGGGTGGTGATCCGCTCGGCATAGGCCTTGAACGCCGGCCGTTCGGGCAGGCTCTTGAACATCAGTCCCCAGGCGATCTGGCTGCCGACATAGACATCGGCGGCGCTGAACCGTTCGCCGAGGATCCACGGGCTGCGATCCAACGCGTGTTCCAGCCCGTCGATCACCTGATCGAACGAGCCGTAGCCGACCATGGCCGACTTCTCGGGCGGCGGCAGTTGACCCAGCGACTTGGCCGTCACCGCCGCCTCGACCGGTCCGGCCGCGAAGAACATCCAGCGGTAATAAAGGCCGCGCAGCGGATCGTCCGTCGCCGGCGCCAGGCCGGCTTCAGGAAAGGCGTCGGCCAGATAGGCGCAGATGGCGGCGCATTCGGTCACGACGACGCCGTGATGTGCGATGGCCGGCACCTTGCCCATCGGATTGATCGCCAGATAGTCCGGCGACTTCATCGCCGGATAATCGACCACGACGGTGCGATAGGGCTGGCCTGCCTCCTCCAGCATCCAGCGAACGATGCGTCCGCGCGACATGGGGTTGGTGTAGAAGACGATCTCTTCGCTCATGGCGTGCTCTCCCTTTCGAGAGAGCCTACGCCCGAAATGGGAGATGGGTCAGCCCGCGGCCAGGCTCATGTCGCGCCGCGCCATCATGCGATCGAACGCGCCCCAGACGCCCTCGACACCGCGCCAGCCCGGAGCAATATGATCGCGACTACGCCCCTTGGCAGGAACAGGCGCGGCTATGCCGGTCGGGCCTCCGCAAGGCCTCATCGCGCGACCGGCCTGGATCCGGCCAGCGCAATAAACCGTGCCGGCTGAAACCATAGAGGGATCGGGCGGTTGTCTCTATCGAACCCCAAGCGAAAGAGACCCTCCATGGCCGATGCCACCGCCAATATCGCCGCAACCAAACGCTTCGGCGAGATCGTCAACACGGGCGCTCTGGACGCCTTTCCCGAGGTCGTGGCGGAGGCTTGCGTCGACAACGATCCCGCACCGGGTCAGGGACCGGGGCCCGAAGGCTTCAAGGCCTTCTTCACCGAGATGCGGACCGCCTTCCCCGACCTGAAGGTCGAACCTCAGACCATGCTCAGCGAAGGCGATCAGGTGGCCTTCGCCTACACCCTGACCGGCACGCACAAGGGCGACTTCCAGGGCGTAGCCGCTACGGGCAAGTCCATCGAGGTTCGCGGGATGCAGATCGGCCGGTTCGAGGAGGGCAAGATGGTCGAACGTTGGGGCAGCTCCGACGAGCTGGGCATCCTCAAACAGATCGGCGCGGCCCCCGTCTGAGGCCGCGCCCCTGGTCGCGGGTTCAGCCCGCGACCAAGCTCATGTCGCGGCGCGCCATCATGCGGTCGAACTCGGTCCAGACGCCGTCCGCGCCGTGCCAGTTTCCTTGCGTCGCCGCCTTGGAATATTCGGTGGCGCGGGCCTCGAAGAAGTTGGCGTGTTCAACGCCGCTGAGCAGCGACTGCAGCCACGGCAGCGGATTTTCCGTCACCCCATAGACTTCCGGCAGCTTCAGCTGACGCAGGCGCCAGTCGGCGATGAAGCGGATGTATTGTTTGATGTCTTCCGGCGTCATGCCCTGGACCGAGCCCATCTCGAAGGCCAGGTCGATGAACTTGTCCTCCATGTTCACCACCGTCTTGCAGCAGTCGACGATATCGTCCGCGACTGACTTGGTGACGGCCCCCGTCTCCTTATTGAAGGCGTGGTACAGCTTGATGATGCCTTCGCAGTGCAGGCTCTCGTCGCGCACCGACCAGGACACGATCTGGCCCATGCCCTTCATCTTGTTCTGGCGCGGGAAGTTCATCAGCATGGCGAAGGACGCGAACAGCTGAACGCCTTCCGAGAAGCCGCCGAACATGGCCAGGGTCCGGCAGATGTCCGCGTCTGAATCCACGCCGAACTGGCCCATGTAGTCGTGCTTGTCCCGCATGGCCTCGTATTCCATGAAGGCGCCGAATTCGCTCTCGGGCATGCCGATGGTCTCGAGCAGCAGGGCGTAGGCCGCGATATGGATCGTCTCCATATTGCCGAAGGCGGCCAGCATCATCTTCACCTCGGTCGGTTTGAAGACCCGACCGTAGCGTTCCATGTAGTTGTCCTGAACCTCGATGTCCGCCTGGGTGAAGAAGCGGAAGATCTGGGTCAGCAGGTTGCGTTCGCCGTCGCTAAGGGTGGAGGCCCAGTCCTTGACGTCCTCGCCCAGCGGCACCTCTTCGGGCATCCAGTGGACCTGCTGCTGCTTCTTCCACATGTCGAACGCCCACGGATAGCGGAACGGCTTGTAGGCGGCCGACGGGGTCAGAAGACCGGCGCGCTCGGGGAGGATGATCGGAGTGATGGCGTTCATCGAACTGGACCTGAGGGCGATTCTGAAGACGTATTCACCATGCGGTTTGAAGGCGTCGGCGCCAAGTCAAAATAGGTCTATTTTGCGATCACAATTTATCGCGACCGCTAGATGTTGTGTCCGTGCCGCACATTCCTGGGGACGGGCCTGGGGATGAAGCCGCGCCCGACGGCTCAGGCGGCTTGGGCGTCCAGTCGCGACGCAGCGGCGCTCAGCGTCTCGTCGATGGCGGCATAAAGCTTGGCCTGGGTCACCGGTTTGGCCAGATGACCGTCCATGCCGGCGGACAGGCACCGTGCGGCGTCTTCGGGCATGGCCTCGGCGGTAACCGCCAGGATCGGCGTCCGGCCGGCGGAGTCGGCCAGGGCGCGGATCGCGCGAGTGGCGGCCAGACCATCCATCACCGGCATGCGCACATCCATCAGGATCAGGTCGAAAGCTTCGGCCGAGGCGGCGTTCACCGCCTCGCGCCCGTCGCAGGCCTCGGCGGTGTCGCAGTCCGCGGCCTGCAGCATGATGCGCAGCAGATCCCGATTGGCCGGGTGGTCGTCGACGATCAGAACCTTCATGCGACGGCTGTCCAGCGGCGCGCCGCTCTCCGTCTCCACCGGAACCACGACCGGCGCCTCGATCTCCACGGTGAAGGTCGAGCCCTGCCACTGCACACTTTCGACGGCGATCGTTCCGTTCAGCCGCTCGGCGTGGCTCTTGGCCAGGGCCAGGCCAACGCCCGCCCCCTCATGCGCGCGGCTGGTGGAGGCGTCCGCCTGTTCGAACAGGCGGAACACGCCGGCCAGGGTCTCGGCATCCATGCCGCAGCCGGTGTCCGACACGGCGATCCGCAGCCGGTCATCGGTCCGATCGACCATGACGCCCACGCCTCCGTGCGAGGTGAATTTCGAGGCGTTCAGAGTCAGATGATGCAGAATCTGGCGAAGCCGCCGCATGTCGGTCAGCACCCAGCCCTCGGCCTCCGGCGCAATGTGCAGGTCGAAGGTCAGGCCGCGGATTTCGGCCCACTCGCGCGCCGGCGCCACGGCGTCCTGGATCAAGGCGCGCAGATCGGCGGGCTTCAGCACGACCTCGTCGCCTCCGCGCGAAATCTCCAGCAAGTCCTCGACCAGACGCAGCATGGATTCGCCGCACTGGCGCACCGCATTGACCTGGCGATGGCCCTCGGCGTCCAGACTGGTGGAGCGCGACAACAGGTCGGCATAGCCGGTGACCCCGGTCAGGGGCGTGCGCATCTCGTGGCTCATCAAGGCCAGGAAGCGCGACTTCGCCTCATCGGCGCGCTTGGCCCGGGCCAGGGCGTCCAGCGCCGCCGCCGTGCGCGTCCGCAGACGCGCCGTCAGACGCCGACGCTCGGTCGACAGGGTGGTGATGGGCAGGACAGACCCGACGACGCACAGCAGGAACAGATGAAACACGTTCATCTGGCGCATCACCTCAGGCAGGGCGGCGAGAACCGGATCGGGCGGCAGGCGGGTCAGCACGACCGGCCCATGGCCGCCCAGCGTGGCGGCGCCGCCGATGGCCGCGACCAGCACCACCGCGCAGGCGGTGGTCGGCGGGCAGAGCCGGAAGGCCAGAAGAATCAGCGGCGGAAGCACCGCGAACATCACCGGCGCCGACGACTGGGTAAACACCCACAGCGTGACGCCGCCGACCAGAACCAGCAGGGCGGCCGCCTCCGTCATCGTGGCCTGGGCGTCGTCCCTGAAACGATGGTTGCGCGCCAGCAGCAGCAGGGACGGCGTGACGATCATCATCGCCAGCAGCTCCATGTCGAACAGGTGGTGCATCCGGAACGCCAGCGTGCCCGGCACCTTCCAGCTCATCAGCACCGCGACCGCGCCCGCGAGCAGGGTGCTGATCAAGACGGCCGGTACGGCGGCGAAGACGGCGAAGCGGAACAGACGCCAGGGACGTCGCATATCCAGCGCGGCCCCGCAAAAACGGCGCGCCAGCACGGCGGCGATGCAAACCTGGGTCAGGTTCAGGGCGACATTGGTGAACATCATCACGCCGGGGTCGCCGCGCACGACGTTGCTGGCCAGATTGATGGCCGCGCAGGCGATCATGACGCCGATGGCCTGACGACGATGAAGTTGAAGAACGGCGGCCAGCAGCACGGCATTGGCCGGCCACAGAACCGTGGCGCCGAAGGCATGCATGCTCCACTGGGCGACCGACAGGCACAGGGCGAACAAGGCCACATAGGCGTAGGGCGACGGTCCAGCCGCGCGGCCGGCCTCGTGACGGAAAAACCGCCAGCGCCCGCCTTCTGCGTTCACCCACTTCAGTCCCATGACGTAACGGTGACACGCAGGGGTTAAGGATCCCGTAGCGGCCCACCTAAGTAGGATTGCGGAACCGCCGTTCAGCGTCGCCGTTTACTCGCCCTTGCCAGCGAAGGGCCCCAGCCAATGTCAGACGTGATCGCCGAACCGACCTTCGAGCCGCCGGCGGACGCCCTGGCCTTCTATGAAGAGAGCCTGCGCCTGCTGAAGGAGAGCGGTATCCCCTTTCTGCTGTCGGGCACCTATGCGGTCACGGCCTACACCGGCATCCGTCGTCCGACCAAGGATCTGGACGTCTTCTGCAAGCCCGGCGACTACCCCCGCATCCTGGCCTTCTTCCAGAAGCACGGCTACCGCACCGACGTCGAGGACGAGCGCTGGATCGCCAAGGTCTGGAAGGACGAGAAACACTTCTTCGACGTCATCTTCGCCATGTCCAACGGCACCATCGCCGTGTCCGACAGCTGGTTCAGCGAGGACCGGATCACCGTCTATGGCCATCAGGTCCAGATCACCCCGCCCACGGCCCTGATCCTGTCCAAGGTCTTCATTCAGGACCGCTATCGCTATGACGGGGCCGATGTGAACCACGTCATCCTGAAACAGTCCGACGCCATCGACTGGAAGAGCCTGCTGGACCAAATGGACCTCTATTGGGAGGTGCTGGCGGCGCATCTGCTGAACTTCCGCTTCGCCTATCCGACCGAGCGCGACCGGATTCCGCGCTGGCTGATGGAAGAGTTGGTCCAGCGATTGACGGCCCAGATCGATCTGCCGGCGCCGCGCGTGAAGGTCTGTCGCGGCCGGCTGTTCAGCCCGCGCGACTATGTTGCCGACGTCGCCGAATGGGGCTTCGGCGACGTGGTGGGCAAGGGGCTGGAGGAACGCCACGACCCCGTCAACCTGGGCCACTGAAAAGGTAAGCCGCCATGACCGACGCCGTCCCCGATCCTCAGACAACCCAACCCGGCCTGGAACCCGGCCCCGCCAAGACACTGCGCGTCGCCGCCGTCGGCGACCTCCATGTCGGCGAGACCACCGAGCATCGCTATCGGGACCTGTTCGAGCGGGTGTCGGACGACGCCGATGTCCTGTGCCTGTGCGGCGACCTGACCAACTACGGCAAGACGCCCGAGGTCGAGCGGCTGCTTGAGGATCTCAAGCTTTGCAAAATCCCGATGGTCGGCGTGCTGGGCAACCATGAGCACGAGTGCGGCCAGCCCGAGGTCGTCACTAAGATGCTGACCGACGCCGGGGTCAAGATGCTGACCGGCGAGGCCTATGAGATCGACGGCGTCGGCTTTGCGGGCGGCAAGGGGTTCGTCGGCGGCTTCGGCCGCTATATGCTCTCCTCGTTCGGCGAGGCCTCGATCAAGCGTTTCGTGCAGGAGGCGGTCGAGGACGCCAATCTGATCGAGAACTCGATCCGCATGCTGCGCACCGAACGCTCGGTCGTGCTGCTGCACTATGCGCCCGTGGTCGAGACGGTGATGGGCGAGCCGCCCGAAATCCACGCCTTCTTGGGCTCTTCGCGTCTGGCCGAGACCATCGACCGCTATGACAATGTTCGCCTGGTCGTTCACGGTCACGCCCATCGCGGCGGACCGGAGGGACGCACCACCAAGGGCACGCCCGTCTATAATGTGGCCCTGCCGGTACTGAAGACCCTGGGCGACAAGCCTTATCGGGTCTTTGAAATCTGACCGGACTGTAGGAGGGTGCGGCCGGGGCTGGGATGCAGCCTCGTTCGGGGCCGCAAGGCGGCCCGTCGTGGAGTTTCCGATGCGCCTTCTGTCTTCCGCCGCGGCCGTCGCCGTCCTGGCCCTGACCACCCCCGCCTTCGCCGCCGGTCAGGCCGCCGCCCCTGCCCCTGCGCCCCAAGCCGCTCCGGCGCCTGAACCGGCCGAAGAGGCGGACAGCCCCGAGGAAGCCGCCTTCGAAGCCAAGGCGGAAGCCTTCGGTCAGGTCATGGAGACGATGGCCAGCGAGATGCAGGCCGCCGCAGCCCAGGCCGACAAGACCAAGGCCAAGGCCGATCTGGACGCCATCCAAGCCAAATATCAGCCCCAGGTCGACGCCTTCGCCGAAGATGTCCAAACGTTCGCCGTCAGCAGCGGCCAGGCGACGCCCGAACAGCTTGCGCCGGCGATCCAGCAGATCAAGGGCATCCCTGCCGATGTCCGAGGCAAGATCGACGCCGCCGTTGCAGCCCCTGCCGCCGCTGCGCCGGCGACGCCGCAGTAAGCCAAGCCTTACCGCGATTTCACTTGAGACGGGGCGGCTGAGGGCGGAGTTTGCGCGGGTCATTCAACGGGAGCCGTCCCATGATCCGCCTGCTCAGCCTGACCGCCGCCCTGGCGCTCGCGCCCCTCTCCTCGGCCTTGGCGCAGACCCCCGCGTCTGCGCCTTCGCCCGTGCCGGCTTCCGCCGAAGCCGCCGAGGCCCGGATGGAAGCCGCCGCCGAGGCTTTCGAAGCGCGCATGGAGACCTTTGGCGAACGCGCCGAGGCGATTTCCGAAGACGAAAGCCTGAGCGAGGCCGAACGCGGCCGTCGCATCGCCGCCCTGTGGTCGGACTATGCGCCCGATGTCGCCGCCTTCACCGCCGAGACCACGAAACACGCCACCGAAATGGCCGCCCAGGCCCTGAAGGACATCGACGTCGACGCCATTGTCGCTGAGGCGCTGAATGACCCCGAGGTCAAACAGGCGATGGAAGAGGGGATGCAGAAAGGCGTCGTCACCGCCGAAGGCATCGCCCGCAACAGCGCCTGGACCAATCCGACGCCAGAGCAGATGGAGACCTACAGCCTGGTCGCCCAATACGCGCTGGACCAGGCCGCCGACGCCGTCGTCGAGGAGGGCGTCGAAGCGCCCGAGGCCCCGGAAGCGCCCGAACCGCCGGCGCCGCCGGCCCGTCCGGCCGCCTAACGTCTTTATCTCCTCCCCATGCAATGGGGAGGGGGACCGCGCAGCGGTGGAGGGGCTCTTGTAATCGCCCGGATGCGTACTGGCGGTGAAGAACCCCTCCGTCACGGCGCGAAGATGCGCCGCGCCACCTCCCCGCGACGCGGGGAGGAGACAGAGCGCCTTGACCGCGACAGACTAAGCAGCGACATCGCGCCGCATGCCCGCCTTGCCCGTCGATCCGCACCTCTATTCGACCTTCCTCGGCGTCATGGCGGTGATGGCGATCACGCCCGGCCCGGCCAATCTGTTCGCCGTCGCGACCGGCGTTGAAAAGGGCCGCGCCTCGGCCCTGATCGGCGTACTGGGCATGAACGCCGCGACGCTGGTGTGGTTCGGCGCGGCGGCCCTCGGTCTCGGCGCCTTGGTCAAGGCCTTCCCCGCCGCCTTCAAGGTCATCGCCGTGCTGGGCGCGCTCTATGTCGCCTGGCTGGGGATCAAGGCGCTGCGCGGCGCCTTCGCCACCGCCGCCGATCCCGACGAGGTCGTCGTCAAGAAAGGCCGCAGCGCCCTGATCGACGGGTTCGCCGTCCAGATCGCCAATCCCAAGGCCATCCTGTTTTTCACAGCCGTCCTGCCGCCCTTCATCGACGTGAACCGCCCGGTCGCGCCGCAGATGGCGATGTTCGCCATGGCGGCCATCGGCATGGATATGGTGTCGATGAGCACCTATGCCCTGTCCGGCGCCGCCTTGTCGCAACGCATGCAGCAACCGCGCTTTCGAAAGGGCTTCGGCGTCTTCGTCGGCCTGCTGCTGATGGTCGCGGCCGTGCTGATCGTTCTTCGGCTCTAGACGCCGCGACGCTTCGTCATACAGTGGTCGGGAACGCCTTCGTTCATGCTCCGTTCAGCCGTCAGAGCGCCCGAATGGGCGATCAAGGAGTTTGATGTCATGAAAACCCTCCCCCTGAAGACCCTGGCGGTGACCGTCGCCGCCGGTCTGGCCCTGGCGGCCTGCGCCACCGCCACCCCGTATCAACCCGCTGGCTTCAACGGCCAGCGTGGCGGCTATGCTGAGCAGCGCCTGGAAAACAACCGTTTCCGGGTCAGCTTCTCGGGCAATTCGCTGACGTCGCGCGAACAGGTCGAACAGTCGCTGCTGCTGCGTTCGGCCGAACTGACGGTCGAGAGCGGTTACGACTGGTTCTCCACCGTCAACCGCGCCACCGACCGCGACACCCGCTTCGTCGGCACGCCCGACCCGTTCTATTCGGGCTATAACCGCTTCTACAGCCCCTACTGGGGTCCATCGTGGCGCTACTACCGCAGCGGCTTCTGGAGCCCGTGGGACCGTTACGGCCCGTGGGGCGTCAACGACTTCGACGTCCGCCAGGTCGACCGCTTCGAGGCCAATGCCGAAATCGTCCTGGGTCGCGGCCCCAAACCCGCCAACGACCCCAACGCCTTCGACGCCCGCGAGGTGATCCAGAACCTGGGCCCGCAGGTCACCCGCCCGGCGGCCTGATGCTGAAAGCCCCTCTCCACGGCGTGGAGAGGGGCTTTTTCTTTCATCCCACCCGCGGCGACTTCAGCCGGCGCTTGTTGGAGTGGGTCGCGGGCGCCGTGCCCAGATCTTCCGGCACCTCGCCCTTGAAATAGTAGCGCTGCCACGCCTCCTTGGCCGCATCCGGGTCGCCTCCGGCCAGACGCTGGTTGAAGTCGGTGCGGGCGCGGTTCCAGGCCTCGAACTGACCCTTCATCACCGGGTTGGATTCCAGCGTGCGGATGATCGGCTGGAACTGTTCGACCTTCTTGTGCTCGATCAGATTGATGAAGCAGAAGGGTTCGCCCTTCTCAAACGTGATCCGTCCCGGCCGGGTGAAGATCCAGTTCATCGTGAAGGGGAAGGGCAGCCAGTCCGTCTCGATCAGGCCGACCAGCGGCTGGATGCCGTCCTTCACATGGTTGGGCGACCCCGAACACATCATCCCCCAGCCGGGCGGCGTGCGGAACAGATATTGCGGATGCATGGTCAGCACCCCGCGCGAGAAGTGCGAGGTGACGAAATGGGCCAGATCGTGCTGGGGCCGATCCGGCGTGATGACGATGTCTTCCTGGCGCGGACCGCCGTTCCACTCGGCCGAGAAGCCGAACGGGCACAGGATCTCCCACCCCGTCGTGTTGGCCATGTTCAGCGGCAGGCAGCGATAGGGGTGGCGGCTGATGAAGGCGTCCATCCAGTTGCGCGACTGGCGGCCGGGCACCAGGTCCGGCGGCCGGGCCGTCATCGGATAGCATTCCAGTTCCAGCGGGCGCGTGTTGACGGTATCGACCATGACCATTTCCTAACGCCCGAAACCCGACGGCTCAACCATGACTGACGCACCCGCTTTCGACCGCGAGACCCTGACCGTCTGGCTGAAGGCGAACGGCGTGGATCACGCGACCCACGACCACCCGGCCGTCTTTCGGGTCGAGGAAGGGCTGGACCTCAAGGCCGACCTGCCCGGCGCCCACACCAAGAACCTGTTCCTCAAGGACCACAAAGGCCGGCTGTGGCTGATCTCGGCGCGTCAGGACACGGTGATCGACCTGAAACGCGCCGCCGCCGTCATGGGGTCGGGCCGCTTGTCGTTCGGCAACGAGACGCTGATGTGGGAAACGCTGGGCGTCCGCCCCGGCTCGGTCACGGCGCTGGGCCTGATCAACGACATCGACCGCCGCGTGACCTTCGTGCTGGACCAGCGCCTGTGGGACGCCGACATCGTCAACTTCCACCCCCTGACCAATACGGCGACCACCGCCCTGGATCAGTCGGCTTTCCGGCGAGTGCTGGCGCTGCTGGAGCGTGAGCCGGTGGTGGTGGATTTCGAAGCGATGGGCGCTTGAACCGATTGCGCGACATTACATCTTAGCCAGGCGCGCCCTTCTCCACGACGCCCGAACGCCAAGGATCGCGACCGGCAGGGCGAAGATGTTCATATAGCTACCGCCCATTCTGTAGTCGAACAGCCACCGGCCGCAGGTGATTTCCACCACGAGCCAGGCGAGGACAAAACAGATCGGCCAGATCGTGCGTCCATACACGATGGCGTAATAGGCCAGGATCACAAATCCCGTCAGCACCCCATGCACGACCAGACTGGACCAGTCGCCCGTGAAGAGCGCGACAAAGGCCAAGAAGCCGTGAACCATGCCTAAGGGAATAACGGCTGTGCTTCCGCCTTCGATGCCCTCCGAAAGGCTGCGTTTTGTGTCCACGGGCGCGAAGGCGGCCGCCAGAACCCTCCGATCATTGCCGAGGGCGTTCGACACCACCTCACCAAAGCGCACCCTGCGACCGGCGGCGCGCTCCGCCAGCGGCAGCGGCTTTTTGATGGGGCTGTTTTGGTTGTCCAGCATTCAACCTGAATACGGCAGGCTTGCTTGAAGACAGGTTAGCGGCGATGCCGAAGCGGTCGCGGCACCTATCCTGTTGGACTTCGGGAATGTCGCGAGGGACGCGGCAGCGTTGCGTTTACACCATCGTCATCGCCAACCGCTTGAACCTTGCCGCACAGGCCCCATCTCGCAAAGTCCGGCACAATGAGGCAGACGAGCGGCGGGGGAAGTCAGACGAATTAGACGAATTAGACGGTGTTTTTCATGACCACCGTCTGAAATCCCGGCGCGACCTTTTCCCGGCTTGATGCCGACGCATCCCGACGCCATCTGAACCGTTGAACCTGACCGATCTCTGCGCGGACCTCGCCCATGACCCTGCTCGACCCGACCCTGACCCCCGACGCCGCCGGCGACCTGATCAAGGAAGGCACCGACGCCTCCTTCATGACCGACGTCATCGAGGCGTCCAAGCATCAGCCGGTCATCGTCGACTTCTGGGCCACCTGGTGCGGGCCGTGCCGGACCCTGGGTCCGGCGCTGGAGAAGGCCGTGCGCGCCGCCAAGGGGGCGGTGAAGATGGTCAAGATCGATGTCGACGCCAACCCGGCCTATGCGGGCCAGCTGCGGGTGCAGTCGATTCCGACGGTCTACGCCTTCTTCAACGGCCAGCCGGTCGATGGCTTCCAGGGCGCCATTCCCGACAGTCAGATCAAGGCCTTCATCGACAAGCTGACCGGCGGTCAGGGCGGCTCGACCGAGACGGCGCAGCTGCTGGAGCTTGGCGAGGAATCGCTGGGCCTGAACGACTTCGGCGGCGCGGCCCAGGCCTTCGCCCACGTCCTATCGATCGAGCCCGAGAACGAAAAGGCCATCGCCGGCATGGCGCGGGTCTATCTGGCGGGCGGCGACCCCGAACAGGCGGCCCAGACCATCGCCATGGCGCCGCAGGACTCCAAGGAGCCGATGGTCCAGAGCGTGCGCGCCCAGCTAGCCCTGGCGTCTAAAGCCCCTTCCGGCGCCTCGGCCGAGCTTGAGGCCAAGGTCGCCGCCGATCCGAACGATCATCAGGCGCGCTTTGATTTGGCCGAGGCCCAGAGCGCGGCCGGCGACTTCAAGGGCGCGGTAGATAATCTGTTGGCCATCATTCAGGCCGACCGCGAGTGGAACGATCAGGCGGCCCGCAAGCAGTTGCTGGTCATCTTCGAGGCGGCGGGGCTGACCTCGGACGTGTCCAAGGACGGTCGTCGCCGCCTGTCGTCCATTCTGTTTTCGTGATCCAGAACAAGCGGGCCTCAAGCAGCGCGAAGCGCGGTAGGCCCCAGGAGAAGTGATGCCTCAAGGCTATGTCCGCGCCCTCGACCTGCCCCAGATGATCCCGGTGTTCCCGCTGGGCGGGACCATCCTGCTGCCGCGCGGACAGCTGCCGCTGAACATCTTCGAGCCGCGCTATCTGAATATGGTGGACGACGCCATGGCCGGCGACCGGATCATCGGCCTGGTCCAGCCCAAGGGCGGCACGCCGGCCCTGCCCGGCCTGTCGCCGGTTGGCTGCGCGGGTCGGATCACCAGTTTCGCCGAGACCTCCGACGGGCGCTATCTGATCACCCTCACCGGCGTGTCGCGCTTCCGCATCGCCGCCGAAATGCCGTCCAAGACCCCCTATCGCCAGGTCCGCGCGGCGTTCGAGGCCTATGAGGATGATCTGGTCTCCCCGCCCGAGGAGCCGGACTTCGACCGCGACGCCTTCCTCGACGCCCTGCGCGCCTATATGGCCCACCGGCTTCTGGACATCGATTGGGACACGGCCGAGACCGCGCCGATGGAGGCCCTGGTCAACAGCCTGTCGATGGCCCTGCCGTTCGAACCCGCCGAGAAGCAGGCGCTGCTGGAGGCGATGGGCCTGATGCCCCGCGCCGAGGCCCTGACCGCCCTGATGCGCATCGACGCCGCCGACGGCGGTGACGACGCCGCGCCGTCCATGCAATGACGGGCTCAAGTAGCGCAAAGCGCGGTAGCCCCCTAAAGAGCTCTCAACTAGCGCCAGCGCGATAGGCCAAGAAAAATGAGTGACGCCTTCAATACGCCCGTGTCCGTCGATCCCCGCCTGCTGGAGGTGCTGGTCTGCCCCGTCACGCGCGGCAAGCTGACCTACGACCGCGACGCCAACGAGTTGATCTCGGCGGGCGCCAAACTGGCCTATCCGATCCGCGAGGGCGTGCCGATCATGTTGGCCGAGGAAGCGCGTCAGCTCGACTGAGCGCCGCACCGACACCGAACATCCACTGGCCCGGAGCGCGGCGCGCCCAACGGGCCTCAAGTAGCGCAACGCGCGATAGGCCCAAGAAAAATGACCCTCAGAGTCGCCATTCAGATGGACCCGATCGAGGCCGTCGACATCGCCGGGGATACCACCTTCCTGATGGCCGAGACGGCCCAGGCGCGCGGTCACAAACAGTGGGTCTATGATTTCCGCACCCTGGCGCTGGAAGAGGGCCGCCTCTTCTGCCGCGCCCGCCCGATCACCGTGCGCCGCGAGGTCGGCAACCATGTCGACTTCGGCGACTGGGAAAAGCTGGATCTGGCCGAGGACGTGGACGTGATCCTGATGCGCCAGGATCCGCCGTTCGACATGGCCTATGTGACGGCCACCTATCTGCTGGAGACGGTGCATCCCCGGACCCTGGTGGTCAATGACCCGGCCCAGGTGCGTTCGGCCCCCGAAAAGCTGATGGTCACCGCCTTCCCCGGCCTGCAACCGCCGACCCTGATCTCGGCCGACCCCGTCGCCCTGGACGCTTTCCACAAGAAGCATGGCGAAGTGGTTTTGAAGCCTCTGCACGGCAACGGCGGCTCGGGCGTGATCAAGCTGCGCGCCGACGACCCCAACCTAGACGCCCTGATCGAGATCCATGCCGCCGGCAGCCGCGATCCGCTGGTGATCCAGAAGTTCATTCCCGCCGTGTCCAAGGGCGACAAGCGCATCCTGCTGATCGACGGCGAACCCGTCGGCGCCATTAATCGCGTCCCGGCGGCGGGGGCGGTGCGCTCGAACCTGCATGTCGGCGGCACGGCCATGCCGGTCGAGCTGACGCCGCGCGACCTGGAAATCTGCGCCGCCATCGGCCCGTCGCTGAGGGAACGCGGCCTGATCTTCGTCGGCATCGACGTGATCGGCGACTATCTGACCGAGATCAACGTCACCTCCCCCACCGGCGCCCAGCAGCTGAAGGTCTTCACCGGAATCGACGCCACGGCCCTGATGTGGGACGCCATCGAGGCCAAACGCGCCGCACAGGTTGCGTGATCGCCACTTGAATTAGATTTCAGTTCATGGTTCGTTCTCTTCCTAAGGTGGGAGAACGACATGGTCGCGCGGGTTGTCACGGTCGCCTTTGACGGGGTGGAAGCCCGGCGCGTGGACGTCGAGGTCCAGTTGATCGGCAATGACGGGCCGACGATCTTCAATATCGTGGGCCTGCCGGACAAGGCCGTGGCCGAAAGCAAGGAGCGGGTGCGCGGGGCCTTCGCCGGCATCGGTCTGGCCCTGCCCGCCAAGCGGATCATCGCCAACCTGGCGCCGGCCGACCTGCCCAAGGAAGGCAGCCATTTCGACCTGCCCATCGCCCTGGCCCTGATGGCGGCCATGGGAGTGATCGCGCCCGATGCGCTAGACGGCTGGGCCGCCATCGGCGAGCTGGGGCTGGACGGCCAGATCGCGCGGGTCGGCGGCGCCCTGCCCGCCGCCGTCGCCGCAGACGCCATGGGCCTGGGTCTGATCAGCCCCGAAGCGACGGGACCGGAGGCGGCCTGGGCCGGCGGTGCCCGGATCCTCGCGCCGCGCTCGCTGATCAGTCTGGTCAACCATTTCAAGGGAACCCAGGTGCTGCGCGCGCCCGAGCCCGGACCGCTGGCGGACGGCAAGGCCGTGCCCGACCTGCGCGAGGTCAAGGGTCAGGAAAGCGCCAAGCGCGCGCTGGAGATCGCGGCGGCCGGCGGCCACAACCTGCTGTTCATCGGCCCGCCGGGGTCGGGAAAGTCGATGATGGCGCAGCGCCTGCCGGGCCTTTTGCCGCCCCTGACCTCGCAAGAGTTGCTGGAGACCTCGATGGTCTGGTCGGTCGCCGGCCTGATCGAACGCGGCGCCCTGACCCGCGATCGCCCGTTCCGCAGCCCGCACCATTCCGCCTCAATGGCGGCCCTGACCGGCGGGGGTCTTCGCGCCAAGCCCGGCGAGGCCTCGCTGGCGCACAATGGCGTGCTGTTTCTGGACGAACTGCCGGAATACAGCGCCCAGGCCCTGGACTCGCTGCGGGCGCCGCTGGAGACGGGCGAGATCGTCGTCGCCCGCGCCAACGCCCACATTCGCTATCCCGCGCGGTTCCAGTTGGTGGCGGCGATGAATCCGTGCCGCTGCGGCATGGGCGGCGCCGGACGCGGCGCGTGCGGCAAGGCCCCGCGTTGCCAGCGCGACTATCAGAACCGCGTCTCGGGTCCGATGTTCGACCGCATCGACCTGACGGTCGAGACGCCGCCCGTCACCGCCGCCGACATGGCCCTGCCCCCGCCCGCCGAGGGCACGGCCGAGGCGCGGGCGCGCGTGGCGACCGCCCGCGCCATGCAGGAGGACCGGGTGCGCGAGGCCGGGCTGGACGCCGCCCAAGGCCTGAACGCCCGCGCCTCCGGCGGCACGCTGGATCGGTTCGCCACGCCGGACGAGGCGGGCCGGATGCTGCTGATGCGGGCGGGCGAGGCCGGCGGCCTGACCGCGCGCGGCTGGACCCGCACCCTGCGCCTGGCCCGCACCATCGCCGACCTCGACGGCAGCACCGGCGTTCTGCGTCGCCACATCGCCGAGGCCCTGATCTACCGCCGCACCACCATCGGCGCCGAAGCCGACTTCGACCGCCGCGTGGCGCAGCGCCATGAAGGGTTCGGCCTGCGCGAGGGCGACGACGAGCAGACACCCTTCCTGCACGCGTGAGGCGCCCGCGTCATGGTGGAGACATCCTTAACCGTCGACCTTTAGGCTCCGTGTCGTTGGGGAGACGGCCATGACGCGACGGACGGCGACGAAGCGGATTGAGGAGCGGGCGAGCGCGCCTATCGACCCAGCCCAGCAGTTCCTGCGACTGATGAGCCACGAGATGCGCACGCCGCTGAACGGCGTCATCGGCATGATCAACCTCTTGCAACGGACCCGGCTGGACGGCGCCCAGCGCGCCTATGCCGAAAACGCGCGTCAGTCGGCCGAACATCTGCTGGGTCTGGTCAACGACCTCTTGGACTATGCGCGGCTGGAGGCCGGGGCGCTGGAGTTCGACCTGGCGCCCGTTGACCTGGAAGGTCTGGTGCGCGGCGTCGCCGAGTTGCTGAGCCCGCGCGCCCACGACAAGGGGCTGGAGATCGTCTGGTCGGTCGCCGCCGACGCGCCCGACGTGCTGGCGGACGAAGGCCGGCTGCGTCAGGTGCTTTTCAACCTGGCGGGCAACGCCGTGAAGTTCACCGAAACCGGCGGCGTGCGCATTTCGGTCGAGCGCGTCGGCGGCAGCGCGGCGCGCCCGCGTCTGGCCTTCCTGGTCGACGACACCGGCCCCGGCGTCGCGCCCGAGGCGCGTACCCGGATCTTCGAGGAATTCGGCCACGCCGACAGTTCCGACGCGGTCCGCCAGGATGGCGCGGGTCTGGGTCTGGCCGTCGTGCGCAAACTGGCCGCCGCCATGGACGGCTCGGTGAAGGTCGAAAGCCGGCCCGACGGCGCCGCAACCGGCGGGGGCGCCCGCTTCCGCTTCGAGGCCGCCTTCGCCGCGGTCGCGGTGGCGCGCGACAAGCCGTTGCGCGGGCAGACGGTCGCGGTGCGCGCCGTCGATCCGTTTGTCCTGTCGGCGGCTCGCGCCCAGATCGAGGCCTCGGGCGGCGTCGTGGCGGATGCGGCCCCGGTTACTCTGGTCGATCACGCCGACGCCCCGGCGGGCGCGCTAACGGCCCTGCCTTCAAGCGGTCGCGGCATCGTCCTGCTGAAACCGGCCGAGCGCGATCTGATCGCCCGCTATCGCGCCGTCGGCTTCCACGGCTATCTGATCAAGCCCTTGCGTCGCGCGTCCCTGGCCGAGCGCGTCCTGGCCGCCATCGGCGCCGAGGCGCCCGACAAGGCCAGCGCCCACTGCGCCGCCCCGGTCGAAGACGACCGTGTCGCTCCCGTGCAGTTTGCCGGAATCCGCGTCCTGCTGGCCGAGGACAATCCCGTCGGCGCGCTTCTGGCCCGCACCCTGTTGCGCCGCGAGGGCTGCACCGTCGAGACGGCCGCCACCGGCGATGAAGCCGTCGCGGCCCTGAAACGCGCGCGCTACGACGTAGTCTTCATGGACATGCGGATGCCCGGCATGGACGGCCCCGCCGCCGCCCGCACCATCCGAGCGGCGGGCGACACGACGCCGATCCTGGCCCTGACCGCCAACGCCTTCGCCGAGGACCGCCGCGCCTGTCTGGAAGCCGGCATGGACGACCATATCGTCAAGCCGCTGGATGCCGAGGCCCTGCGCGCCGCGCTCGCCCGCTGGACGAAGCGCGACATCCGCGCCAAGGTCGGCTGAGTTACAGGCGCCCGCGTTTCCGGCCGCCGCGCCGGAGCCGTGCATGACCGACCAAGTCCATCCCCCCGCCAACGGCAAGCCCGCCGGCCGTTTCGGCGGCCTCGCCGTTTATGGCGAGCGGCGCGTCTTCATCATGCTGTTGCTGGGTTTCTCGGCGGGCCTGCCGAACCTGCTGATCTTCGACACCCTGTCCGCCTGGCTTCGCGAAAGCGGCCAGACGCTGGAAGTGATCGGCTTCTTTGCCCTGGCCACCCTGTCCTATTCGCTGAAGTTCGTCTGGGCGCCGCTGATCGACCGGACGTCCGTGCCCGGACTGACGCGGCTGTTGGGTCATCGCCGCGCCTGGATGCTGGTGACGCAGGCCGTGATCGTGTTCGGCCTGTGGTCGATCTCGACGCTGAACCCCGCCAACGCCCTGATCGCAGTGGCTGGATTCGCCGCCCTGGTCGGCTTTTTCGGGGCGACACAGGACATCGTCATCGACGCCTGGCGCATCGAGGCCGCCGACGACAGCCGGCACGGCGCGATGGCCGCTGCTTATCAGATGGGCTACCGGGTCGCCATGATTGTCGCGGGCGCCGTGCCGCTGGTCCTGGCTGATCTCTATAACTGGAACCTGTCCTACGCCGTGATGGCCGCTTTGATGGGCTTCGGCATCGCCGGCGTTCTGTTCGCCCCGCGGGAAAAGGCTCATTCCATCCGCGCCATCCCGGTCGGTGACGTGCCGTCTCGCCCTGGCTTCGAGGTGATCGAATGGATCGTGCGCCTGGCCGTTATCGGTGTGGCGGCGATGGTGCTGGGGTCGGGCCTGACCGGCCAGTCGGGCCCGCTGAATGCGCTGTTTGGATTGTTCGGCCTGGGCGCGGAAGGCAAGGCGGCTGTGGCCGCAGCCCTCTCGGCCAAGCCCGAGGGCGTCTATCTGCAGGTCGGTCTGGTCTTCCTTGGCCTGGCGGTAATGGTGCTGGCGTGTTGGCCCGTGCCCGGGGTCAAGACTCGGCCCGGAGCCTATCTGGCAGGGTCGTTCGGCGAACCCGTAGTGGACTTTTACAAGCGGTTCGCGGGGGTCGCCACGCTGATCCTGGCGCTGATCTGCGTCTATCGCCTGGCGGATTTCGTGCTGAACATCATGAACCCCTTCTATCTGGATCTTGGGTTCTCCAAGACCGAACTGGCCGAGGTGCGAAAGGTGTTTGGCGTGGTCATGACCACCCTGGGCGTCTTCGTCGGCGGCTGGTCGGTGGCCAAGCTGGGCCTGATCCGCACCATGGTGATCGGCGCCTTCATGAGCCCGGTGTCGAACCTGGTCTTCGCCTGGCTGGCGACCCAGGGCCCCAGCATCCCGGCCCTGACCGTCGCCATCGGGGTGGACAACGTCGCCACCGGCTACGCCGGCACCGCCCTGATCGCCTATATGTCCAGCCTGACGTCAATTGGCTTCACAGCGACGCAGTACGCCCTGTTCAGTTCGCTCTATGCGCTCCCGGGCAAGCTGATCGCGTCGCAGTCTGGCCGGATCGTCGAGGCGTCGGCGCGGGCTGCGGAGGGGACAGGACCTTTCGCGGGTTTGCGGCCGCTGTTCGCGCGATTGCCCGAAGGTTCCTTGGCGGCGGGAGCGGCGACCAGCGGCGTGACGCCGGCGGCGCTGGGCGCGGGGTACGTCGTCTTCTTCCTCTATTCGACGATCATCGGCATTTTCGCCATCGTTCTGGCCTTCATCGTGGCCAGCAAGCAGACCGCCTTGCAGGCGCGCCAGAAGGCCGCGTTGGAAGAGGAGGCTGCGATCGCGGCGACCGAGGGCAAGCCGTCCTGAGGCGTCAGCGCTTCAGAAAACCGCCGATCATGTCGCCCAGGCCGCCCGGCAGTTTGCCAAGCAGGTCGTCGGCGCCGTCGATCTGACCGCCGGGGGTCAGGCGGTCGATGGCTTCGGGCAGAAGACCGGCCAGGGTATCGCCGGCCTGTTCGGGGGTCACGCCCATCTTGGCGGCGATGGCGGCGATGGGGCCGTGGCCAAGGACGGCCGTGATCTGCTCAGGCGAGATGTTGGCGTTCGGCCCCGTGCCGACCCACGAGCCGATCACATCACCCAAGCCCGCCTGACCGAACTTCTCGGCCAGGCCGCCGACGCCGCCCTGACCCTCGAGCAGATCGCTCAGACCGCCCGCGGCGTCGTCGCCGAGACCCTTCACCACATTGTCCAGAAAGCCCATCGCCGTCTCCCGAATGATGGCGCATCGTAACACCGTCATGCGACGGATACGAGAAAGGCCCGCCAGGATCCGGCGGGCCTTTTCAACATCAGCTTTTGAGAAAGCCTTAGTTCTTGGCTTCGTTCGCGCCTTGCGTGACGGCCGAACCGGCGGCCGAGACGTCGCGGCCTGCGCCGGCGATGGTGTTGCAGGCCGACACGGCCAGAGCGGCGGCGACGATGGACAGGGTGATGATCTTGCGCATGGTGTGAACCCTTGTTGGTATGGTCAAGTTTCGTCGAAACGCCGACCCTGGGCTTGGGTTGCATCAAGCGACGCCGTATCGAAAATTTTGCTTTCGACGTGTCCGATCGCCGCAACGGCGGGGGCATTGATCCCTTGCGCCGCGCGCACGCGGCCCCGAAGGTGCGCCCCTGTTTCACGAGGGGTTGTTCATGCGTCGTCTTCTGATCTCGTCCGCCGCCATGATGGCGGTGCTGTCCGCCGCGCCCGCGCTAGCGCAAACCTCCGCCCCCGCACAGACAGCCGCGGCCGAAAGCGAGGACGCGCGGCTGAACGCCTTCTTTGAGCAGGCCTTCCAGGCGCGGATCGCGCTGAGCCCGCAGCAGATGACGTCGCTGGGCATCAAGACCGACTACGACAAGCTGGACGATGTGTCGGACGCCGCCGCCGACCGCGCCCTGGCGCTTCAGGAGGCGCAGCTGGCGCAGATGAAGGCCCAGTTCGATCCGCAGAAGCTGGGGCCGCAGGCGGCGCTGTCGTGGCGGATGTTCGAATATGGCGTCCAGCAGGCGCGACTGTCGAACCAGTGGCGCGACTGGGGCTTTCAGTTCGCCGCCAACGGCAATCCGACCACCAGCCTGCCGGTCTTTCTGATCAACAACCACCGGGTCTCCAGCGTGGCCGACGCCGAGGCCTATGTCGCGCGGATCAAGGCCGCCGAGACGCAGATGGATCAGGTGGCCGACGAACTGCGTCAGCGCGCGGCCGCGGGCGTCGTCTCGCCGCGCTTCGTCTTCGCCCCGTCCATCGCCAACACCCGCAACGTCATCACTGGCGCGCCGTTCGACGATGGCGCGGACAATCCGGTCTGGGCCGACTTCACCAAGAAGGTCGAGGCGCTGGAGACGGATCAGGCGACGAAGGACCGGCTGCTATCGGAAGCCCGCGCCGCCCTGACCGGTCCTTACAAGGCCGGGTTCGAGACCGTGTTGACGGCGCTGGCCGAGGTGCAGCCCAAGGCTGACAGCGACGCGGGCGTGTGGCGCCTGCCGCAGGGCGAGGCCTACTACAACGCCCGGCTCCAGCTCTCGACCACCACCGACCTGACCGCCGACCAGATCCATCAGATCGGTCTGGCCGAGGTCGCCCGCATCCAGGCCGAGATGGACACCATCAAGACCCAGGTCGGCTTCACCGGCTCGCTACAGGCGTTCTTCACCTTCCTGAAGACGGATCCACGGTTCCAGTATCCGAATACGCCCGAGGGCAAGGAGCAGTATCCGACCGACGCCCGCGGCTTCATCGCCCAGGTGATGGCGGCGGCGCCGCAGTGGTTCTCGACCCTGCCCAAGGCGGCGCTGGAGGTGCGGGCGGTGGAGCCGTTCCGCGAGGCGACGGCCTCGATCGCCTTCTACAACTCGCCCGCGCCGGACGGATCGCGGCCGGGCATCTACTACGTCAATCTGTCGGACATGACCCAGGTGCTGACGCCCCAGATCGAGGGCATCAGCTATCACGAGGGCGCGCCGGGCCACCACTTCCAGATCGCCTATGCGCAGGAGATCGAGGGTCTGCCGCGCTTCCGCCGGTTCGGCGGCTACGGCGCCTATGCCGAAGGGTGGGGGCTGTACGCCGAACAGCTGGGCAAGGAGATGGGCTTCTATCAGGACCCCTATTCCGACTTCGGCCGGCTCTCGACCGAGCTGTGGCGCGCGGTGCGCCTGGTGACCGACACCGGCCTGCACGCCAAGCGCTGGAGCCGCGAACAGGCGATGGACTATTTCCGCCAGAACTCCCTGCTGTCAGAGCGCGACATCGAAAAGGAGGTCGAGCGCTACATCACCAATCCCGGCCAGGCGACCAGCTACAAGATCGGCGAGCTTAAGATCGAGGAACTGCGCGACCGGGCCAAGACGGCCTTGGGCGATCGGTTCGACATCAAGGACTTCCATGCGGTCATGCTGGGCTCCGGCTCGGTGCCGCTGGACGTACTGGAGGATCAGGTGGACAGCTGGATCGCGGCGGGCGGCGGGGCCCCGACGGCGTAAACACGCCCTTCTCCCTCCCCGCTGCGGGGAGGGATGTCGCGAAGCGACAGGGTGGGGACGGCCCGACAAGGACGCACTTGCTGATGCCGGACGGTATTGCCGACGACATCGCCTCGCAGCCCCCACCCGGCTTCGCTGCGCTCCCCGGAGCGGGGAGGGAGAGGTCTGGAGTCGGATTTTTCCGACTTTGTGTGTATGAGCCGCCGCCATGCCCTTCACCGCGACCGTCCTGACCATGTTTCCCGAGGCCTTTCCGGGCCCGCTCGGCGTGTCTCTGATCGGCACGGCCTGGCGCGAGAAGGGCTTGTGGAGCCTGGAAACGGTTGACATTCGCGCCTTTTCCACAGATACGCGCGGCTTCCTGGACGACACCCCTGCGGGTGGCGGCCCAGGAGCTGTGCTGAAGGCGGACGTGGTGGCTCGGGCGGTGGATAGCCTGCCGGGACCGAAACGGCCGCTTTTGTACATGAGCGCCAGGGGTCGACCCCTGACCCAGGCGCGCGTCAAGGAATGGGCGAAAGCCGACGGGATCGTCGTGCTGTGCGGCCGTTTCGAGGGGGTGGATCAGCGGGTGCTGGACGCACGCGGGTTCGAGGAGGTCTCGGTCGGAGACGCGGTTCTCGCCGGCGGCGAGGCGGCGGCGATGGTCGCGATCGAGGCGTGCGTAAGACTGATCCCCGGCGTGCTCGGCTCAGGCGACAGCCTGTCGTCCGAAAGCTTCGAGGATGGGCTTTTGGAACACCCGCAGTACACGCGACCGCGGACGTTCGAGGGGCTTGAGATACCCGAGGTGCTGCTGTCGGGCGATCACAAGAAGATCGCGGGATGGCGTGAGGCGCAGCGGGCGACGACTACGCGGGAGCGGCGGCCGGACCTCTGGCAGGCGCATCTCGCCAACTCACAGCTAAAGGGCGCAAAGCCCGAGGAGAAATGACATGAACATCGTTCAACAGCTGGACGCCGAAGAAAAAGCCCGCGTCCTGGGCGAACGCAAAATCCCGGAATTCCAGCCCGGCGACACCCTGCGCGTCAACGTGAAGATCAAGGAAGGCGAGCGCGAGCGCGTTCAGGCCTTCGAAGGCGTCTGCATCGCCCGTGACGGCGGCGGCATCAGCGAAACCTTCACGGTCCGCAAGATCTCGTTCGGTGAAGGCGTCGAGCGCCGCTTCCCAATCCTGTCGCCGAACATCGAGTCGATCGAAGTGAAGCGCCGCGGCGTCGTGCGTCGCGCCAAGCTCTATTATCTGCGCGATCGTCGCGGCAAGTCAGCCCGTATCGCCGAGCGCCAGACGGTTCGTCCCGCCAAGGGCGTCGTCGTTCCGGAAACCGGTTCGGCCGCCAAGACCGAAGAAGCCTAGTTTCAGGCTAGATGATCAAATGACGAAGGCCCCGGCGGTGACGCCGGGGCCTTTTTCTATTCCGTCAGTCCGGGATTACTGCGGGAACAAGGGGTTGGCCGCGTCGCGCTGGCCTTCAAGGCTGTGTTTCAGAGCCTCCATCTGCTCATGCTCGGTCTTCACCGCCGCATAGGCCCGCCGGATCGTCTCGCGCGTGGTGGCGGAAATGCCCGTGTCTTCCAGCGCCTTTTCATATTTGTTGGCGATGAACCCCTCGCCCGAGTTGATCGAGCCGACGACGGAATCGTCGTTACGCAGCAGGGCGTGTTTCACATCCAGAAACGCGCGGTGCGCCTTGGCCAGAATCGATCCATCGGACTCCGGATCGCCGCCCAGACCGCGCACGGCGGCCGACAGGTCGTCGACGACCTGCTGGCGTTCGCTGCTGCGGCGCTCGAACAGGGTGCGGTAGTGCGGGTCTTGCGTCTGTTCGGCGGCTTCGCGATAGCCGTCTGCGCTGTCCAGCGTCGTTTCGATCAGGCCGTTCAGAACCTTGATGTCGTGGGCGTTGGGGTTACTCATCTCGTCCATTCCTTCCGCTGTTGCGGTCAAACGGCGAAATGGTCCGGCGCGGCGAAGGTTGCCGCCTGCGACATCAAAGTTTGGTGCGAAGCGACCACAGCTCGGGGAAGCAGCGCTTGGTCAGGGTCGAGGCCAGATAGGCGGCGCCTTCCGTTCCGCCCGTGCCGCGACGCCGACCGATGATGCGTTCGACCGTGACGACATGCTTGTGCCGCCAGGTCAGCAGGGCGTCGTCCAGATCGACCAGCTTCTCGGCCAACTGATAAAGGACCCACCACCGTTCCGTGTCGCGATAGACCTCCAGCCAGGCCGCCTCGACGGCTTCGGACGGCGCATAGGGCTGGGTCACGTCGCGGTTCAGCACCTCGGCGGGCACCGGCAGACCGGCCTTGGCCAGTTGAGCCAAGGCGTCATCATAAAGGCTGGGCGCGGCGATGGCGGCCTGAAGCGCGGCCAGGGCCTCGGGGCGGTCTTCGTGGAACTTCAGGAAGCTGGCGTCCTTGAGGCCAAGCATGGCCTCGAAACGTCGGAACTGGTCGCTCTGGAAGCCGGACGATGACCCCAACGACCCTCGGAACCGCAGATAGTCCGACGGCGTCATCGTCGACAGAATGTCCCAGCTGTGGGTCATCACCGCCTGGATGCGGCTAACTCGCGCCAGGCTCTTGTAGGCCGGGACCAAGTCGCCGGCGCGCACCATCGACTGAGCCAAGGCCGTCTCATGCAGGATCTGTTTGAGCCACAGTTCCTTGGTCTGGTGGATGACGACGAACAGCATTTCGTCATGCTGATCCGACAGCGGGTGCTGGGTCGAAAGCAGGTCGTCCAACGCCAGATAGCCGGCGTAGGTGATGTCGCTGGATTGGGTCATGCCCGCCTATCGCCCGCGATGGCGGGCGGTGCAAGCTTAGTGCTGGCCTTGGGCCGAGACGTTGGCGGCGATCTGACGGCCGGCGTCGAAGGCATCGCGGGCGCCCTTGTAGATGAAGCCGTACGTCGGATAGACCGTCGTGCCCAGGTCGTTGATCGGATTGTACCAGACCTTGACCTGCGACCAGTCGTTGGAGGGCGAGACGTCGACGACGGTGACGTTCTCTTCGACCTTGCCGCGGCTGCCGCCCCAGTTGGCGTGAGTCACGCGCACGACGCGGTCAGTCAGGATGTCGGAGACGACGGCGACGTGGCCCCGGCTCATGCGGCCCTCGGGGCGGAAGACCAGAACCGAGCCGGTTTCCGGGGCCTTGCCGGTGCGGAAGTTGGCGGCGGCTTGGCGCCACCAGGTCCAGGCGTCGCCGAAGATGTTGATGCCGGAGAACATGCGCGCAAAAGTCACGCACTGCCAGTAGGGCTCATCAGCCTTTGCGGTGGAGGGGACGGCGCCCAGCGCAAAAAAACCGAGGGTCGCCGCAACCGCGGCGGCTTTGAGCCGTTTTGACATGCTTGGGGTATCCCGACCCGCCTTTGGAAGCGCCCTTTAGGCCACGGGATCACGCCCTGTCGCAAGTTGTTTCGGCATATCGCCGTGCTTCATATTTCCTTCTGAAACCTTGTTGTGACGCTTGGCGCGCTTGTCGGCCATGTCTCTCAGAGCCTTACGCGCTGGGCGTTCAACGAGATGATAGGAGACAGCCGCAACAACAGGCAGAAGGGCCAGGATCGCCAACCACACGAAAATTTGAAGCTGCTTGTCGGGCGCATCGAACAGTTTGGCGGCCAGACCGACCGCCAGAAGCTTCCACGGCACGCAGACCATATAGACCGAATAGCTGATCTCGCCGAGGTAGACGGCGGGTTTGGAGGCCAGCCATCCGGCGCGCGCGTTGGGCAGCGACGCCAGTGACAGGATCAGGGCGCCGGCCAGCAGAACCGTGACGCCGTCCCATAGCCCGAGCGCGGCGCTGAGCACCATCAGGCCGAACGAGACGGCGGCGCACAGCCACGGCGCCTTCAACGGCGCGCGGCGATAAACGAGATAGAGGGCGCAGCCCAAGGCGAAGCACGGCACGATCCTGAGCGCGCCCCAGCGGATCGTCGCCTCGGTCAAGGCGAAGCCGGCCAGTTGCTCGAACGCGAAATAGAGGATGACGAGGAAGGCCGCAGCACCGACTACCGCCGCGATCGGCCGATGACGCAGGCGCCAGAAGACGAAGGCGAACAGCGGGAAGCAAAGATAAGCGAACCACTCCGCAGAAATGGACCAGGACGGATGGTTCCAGCCCGCGACCGGCGCCAGCCCCCAGGCGTGGACCATGAAGAGGTTGGCGGGCAGCGACGCCCAGCTCAGCACATTGGCGTCCACGCTCATGCCGGCGAAAAGGGCGGCGGCCGCCAGCAGTCCCACGCCGATCAGGGTGGCGATATGCAGCGGATAGACGCGCGCGATCCGCGCCCACAGGAAGCCGCGATACGAGAACCGCTTCTCGCCCGCCGCCGCCAGATAGACGTGGCTGAGGATGAAGCCGGACAGGACGAAAAACAGCTCGACCCCCAGATAGCCCTTGGCGACGAGGCCCGACTGACCCGCGCCCGCCAGGTTCTCCCAGAAGCTGTAGACGGCGACCCACATGGCGGCGCCGAAGCGCAGGGCGGTGATGGGGCGAAGATCGGCGGGCGTCTGGACGGGGGTCATGGTCTCACCTTGGCACGTCAGCCTTTTCGAACCGTGAAGGCCCGCAAAGGTTGTGCCCGGGCGGCCCTACCCTGCCCAGATGCCATGGAAGCCAGCCGGCAGGGCCACGTCCGCCTGCCAGGTCGCAACCGGGCCGTCCTCGATCCGCGCCACGTCGAAGACGTGCAGTTCCGTCCGCCCGTCCTTCAGATTGACCGACGGTCCGACCAGCCAGGCGTCCCGTTCCGCCGTCGCGCCGGGCTTGGGCACGAAGACCGCCTCCTCGACCACCTGATGCACGCCGAACTCGAAGGCGTGCGAGCGACCGCTGTCCCAGTCGTGGACCGCCAGTCCCGTCGGCAGGGGACGGCCGCGAGTCTCGCCGGAGGTATGGGCGGTCAGGCCGCGCTTCAGCCCCGCACGACGCGGATCGGCTTTCGGGAATTCACCCACGACAGCGCTGTAGGTCGTGTGGGCGTGTCCATCCGGGCGCAGGGTGATCAGAGCCATTTTCGCCGGATCGCCCGGAACGACCCCATACCCATCCACCAGAACCCGCGCGCCATCTACCGCGAAGCGCGGATCGCCGCTGGCGGCGACATCGAAGCGGATCGTGCCGTCGCGCTCAGCCCAGGCGTCACCCAAGTGGAAATGGAAGAAGCCCGGCAACTCATACAGGCGGCGCTTCGACAGGTCGTCCTTGTCCAGCACCAGGACCTGCGTCCCCATCTCGGGTCTCCAGGCCAGGCCTGCGGTCACCGGCATGGCGTGGGTCGCGAACATCCAGGGCTGGAGCACCAGGATCACGTGCCGGTCCGTGGCGGTGAAGTCGTGCATATAGCTGGCGCGCGGCAGAGGCACGACCTGGGCGTCGCTCAGGCTGCGATCCGGGCGCAGATGCCAGATGACGGCCTGACCGCCCGCCGACCCCACGTTCCAGATCGAGCCGTCGGGGGCGTAGCGCGGATGGGCCTGGAACGGCATGCCTTTCAAGTCATCGCGCAGGGTGACGAAGTTGCGGGTCGACAGGTCCGACGCCGACAGGGCAAGCGGCGATCCCCCTTCCCACAGCGCCCAGACCTGATCGCCGGCGACCATGACGGCGGTGTTGGCGGCATTGGCGTCGTCGTTCGAGCCGATGCGGGCGCGGCCGTCGCCTTTGGTGCCGAAGCCGGGCGTGACCACCGCTCCCAGTTCCGTTTCGGTGCGGCGCTTGGGCGTGTCGGCGAACCGCGCTTCCAGCGTCGCCTGACCGTCCTGGATGCGGAAGGCGCGCATCATGCCGTCGCCGTCGAACCAGTGGGTCGCCGACCCGCCCGGCCGCCGAAACTTGGCCGGTCCGTTGCGATACAGAGCGCCCTGCAACCCCGCCGGCGCCCGGCCGTGGACCAGGCGCATCGTCTGGCGCGCAATGTCGCCTTCGATGTCCTGGGTCGCCAGCGCCCAGTCGGCCTTCGTCGCGGCGACGGCGTCCAGAGCGGCGGCGGCGCGCACCATCTCGGGCGTAGCGACCGCGGCCGAGAGGGCGGCGGCGCCCATCAGGAAAGAACGGCGTGAGGGGGTCATGATCTAACTCCGGCTTTCGTCGCTTACTTCAGGTCGATCGACTGGGTCGTCGCGCCGGCGGCCGCGAACTTGGCCCGTTCCCACGAGGCTGGACCCATATTGCCGACCGCGTTGTTGGAAAAGGCGAAGGGCTCGACCGGCATGCCGAAGGGATTGGTGTTCATCTTGCCGTCGCCGTTCAGGTCGTGGAAGGCGCGCACCGCATAGTCGCCGTCGGGCAGACCGTCGAAGGTAACGCTGGTCTGGCCGGCGGCGGCGTCCAGCATGGCGACCTGGGCCGGCTGGCCCTCGCCGCCATAGTTGGCCTGGCTGTTGAAGACGGCCACCATGATCTGGCCTTGGGGCGCCGCGCCCGGGAAGGCGACGGTCAGGTCGGCGGCGAAGGCGGGCGCGGCCGGCGCCGCAACGGTAAGGGCGGCGGCGAGAGCGAGGACGGGAGCGATGGCGGCGACGGTCTTCATGACGGCGTGTCCTGTGTCGGTGAGAGGACCGACGACCGGCCCTCGATGATCGGACCGTGCCGTGGTCCCCTGCCCTTCACCACCGCGCTTGCGGCGATGAACGGCCGCCGTTCGCGAATGCACAGCCATGGGCGTTGGCGAAGCGCGAACGAACACTTCGAACGCATCGTGTCCGTGCCTCAAAAGAAAAGGCCCGGAACCTGAGTTCCGGGCCTTGGTCTCTTCGTGCTCGCGACGAGGAACTAGTCCAGCGCGCGCTTGATCTCTTCGACCGTGAAGCACTCGATGTAGTCGCCTTCCTTGATGTCCTGGAAGCCCTGGAACTGCATGCCACATTCCTGGCCGGCCGTGACCTCGTTGACCTCGTCCTTGAAACGCTTGAGCGTGTTGAGCGTGCCCAGCTCCAGCACCACGACGTCGTCGCGGATGATGCGGACGCGCGCGCCCTTGCGGACCACGCCTTCCGACACCCGGCAACCGGCGATCTTGCCGATCTTGGAGATGTCGAACACCTGAAGGACAGCAGCGTTGCCCAGGAAGGTTTCGCGTTGCAGCGGCGCCAGCATTCCGGACAGCACGCCTTTGATATCGTCCAGCAGGTCGTAGATGATCGAATAGTAGCGGATCTCGACCCCTTCGCGCTCGGCCAGATCGCGCGCCTGTTTCGAGGCGCGGACGTTGAAGCCGAGGATCGGCGCACCGGCCGACTTGGCTAGGTTGACGTCGCTCTCGGTGATGCCGCCGGCGCCGGAGTAGACCGTGCGGGCGCGCACCTCGTCGGTGCTCATCTTGTCCAGCGAACCCATGATGGCTTCGGCCGAACCCTGCACGTCCGCCTTGATGACGACCGGCAGTTCCGAGGCCTTCTTGGAGCCCAGCTTGGCCATCATGTCGACCAGCGACACCGAGCCGCCCGAGACCTGAGCCTTTTCGCGCTTCACCCGCTGACGGTATTCGGTCAGCTCGCGGGCGCGGGCTTCGGATTCCACCACGGCGAAGACGTCGCCCGGCGAGGGCGCCTCGTCCAGGCCGAGGATCTCGACCGGAACCGACGGACCGGCTTCGGTCAGCTGCTCGTTGCGTTCGTTCAGCAGGGCGCGAACCTTGCCCCACGATCCGCCGGCGACGACGATGTCGCCGCGCTTCAGCGTGCCGCGCTTGACCAGGACGGTGCCGACCGGACCGCGACCCTTGTCCAGCTTGGCCTCGATGACCACGCCCTCGGCCGAACGATCGGCGTTGGCGCGCAGGTCCATGACCTCGGCCTGGATCAGGATGGCTTCCAACAGGCCGTCGAGGTTCATCCGCTCCCTGGCCGAGACCTCGATGATCTGGGTCTCGCCGCCCAGGCTTTCGGCGATGACTTCGTACTGCAGCAGCTCGTTGACGACCTTCTGCGACGTCGCGCCGGGCTTATCCATCTTGTTGACCGCCACGATCAGCGGCGCGTTGGCCGCCTTGGCGTGTTGGATAGCTTCGATCGTCTGCGGCATGACGCCGTCGTCGGCGGCGACGACCAGGACCACGATGTCGGTCACATTGGCGCCGCGCGCCCGCATGGCCGAGAAGGCGGCGTGGCCCGGGGTGTCCAGGAAGGTAACCTTCTGATCGTCCGGCAGGCGAACCTGATAGGCGCCGATGTGCTGGGTGATGCCGCCGGCTTCGCCGCCGGCGACGTCGGTCGTGCGCAGGGCGTCGAGCAGCGAGGTCTTGCCGTGGTCGACGTGGCCCATGATGGCCACGACCGGCGCGCGGGTGTCGGAGGCGTCGGCGTCGTCGGCCTCGCCCAGGAAGCCGGTTTCGATGTCGGATTCCGAGACGCGCTTGACGGCCATGCCGAACTCTTCAGCCACCAGTTCAGCGGTGTCGGAATCGATCACGTCGTTGATCTTCATCATCAGGCCCTGCTTCATCAGGAACTTGATGATGTCGACGCCGCGCACGGCCATCCGGTTGGACAGCTCCTGCACGGTGATGACGTCGGGAATGACGACTTCACGCGGACGGTTGGGCGCATCGGTCGAGCCGCCCTTGCGCTTTTCCTTCTCACGTTCGCGAGCACGGCGGACCGAGGCCAGCGAGCGCATCCGCTCGGCGGCGTCGCCGTCGCCGACCACGGACTGGATGGTCATGCGGCCTTCGCGGCGCTTGGGCTCGCCGCGCGTGCGGCTGACGGCCTTGCCGGCGTCGGAGAAACGCTTCTCGCGATCGTCGTCACGACCGGCCGGACGACCGAAGCCGGCGCCGGGCGCTCGGGCCGGACGCAGAACATTGGCCTCCGCCGGCGGGGCGTTCGGGGTCGGACGACCGCCAGGGCCGGTGCGCGCGCCGCCGGGACGGGCGGCGCCCGGCGCCGGACGCGGATTCAGGGCCGAATAGCGGACGGGCTCGGCCGGCTTGGCGCCTTGCGGACGCTGACCGCCAGGTCCGGGACGGGCGCCCTGCGGACGGTCGCCTTGCGGCCGATCGCTCTGGGGGCGGTCCGAATAGGCGCGATCGCCGCCGCCCATCGCCTGCTCGCGGGCCGAACGGCCGCCGAAGGCCGGACGCTCGGGTGCGGCGCGTTGGGGATTGCCGGGCTTGGGCACACGTTGGCCGAAGTTGACCACCGGGCGGGCCGGAGCGGCCGGACGGGCGGGCGCAGCCGGGGCCGGAGTCGCGGGCGCCGGGGTGGGCGCGACAGGCGCAGGCGCGGCGGCCACGGGCGCGGCCGGCTTGGGGGCGGGCTTGGCCGGCGCGACAGGCGCAGCCGCCGTCAGCTTGGCGGCTTCGGCGCGTGCAGCTTCTGCGGCGGCCTTGGCGGCGGCGGCCTCGTCGCGAGCGGCCTGGGCGGCGCGTTCGGTGGCGGCGGCCTGTTCGCGGGCTGCGGCGTCTGCGGCGGCCTTGGCGGCGGCGGCTGCGTCAGCCTTGGCGGCGTTCGCTTGCGTGGCCAGGGCGATGGCGCGACGGCGGGCTTCCTGCTCCTCGGCCGACAGGGCGCCGCCGGCGGGTTGCGACGGACGCGGACCTTGCGGACGCGGCGCCTGAGCGGCCTGTTGAGGACGCGCGACATCGAAGCCCTGCGGACGTTGCGGTCCGCCGGCGCCGGCGCGGCGCTTGGTCTCGACCACCACCGTCTTGGATCGGCCATGGCTGAAGCTCTGCTTCACGGTGCCGGTCGGCACCGATCCCACAACGCGCGGCTTCAGGCTCAGCGGAGCGCGCGGCCCCGTCTGGGACGGCGTGCCGCCCGTGTTGCCCTGGCCTTGGTTGGTCTTGTCGTTTTCGTCGCTCATCCGGTCGCTTTACTCGGGGCGGAAAGGCCCGCCGTCCTCATCTAATACCCATGAACGACCGTGAGCCCGTCTCCGCCCTTGGAGACAGGCCCTCGGCCGCTAAAATCCTCAACTCGCCCCTGTAGGGGGTGCTCCCGCCGATCCGTCCTCGACACTGGAAACGTCCCAGTGAGGGGGGCGAAGCGGCCGAAATCCAGCCAATCGTTCGACCTCGATGGTCCACCGATCGGCGCGTCCGCCCGCAAGCAGGACGGCGTGTATCGCATTTTCCAGCCCAAGGGCCAAACTCAAATCGTCCGCCGTGAACGCGCCGCAGATCTTGGCGGTCTGATGACGGGCCAGGGCGAGGATCTTTCCGCGCCCGTCGGCCGAGCCGTCGGCGGCTTCCAGCACCCAGGCGGCCTTGCCTGCACGCAGGCTCGCCGCGGTTTTTTCGAAGCCGGATATAAGAACGCCTTCGCGCCGGGCAAGACCCAGCTGGTCGAGACAGCGCCTTGCCAGCAGCCGTTCGACGACATCGGCCAGGTCGGCCGGGGCGGTCAATTTGGTCTTGGCCGCGCGGGTGAAGCCGTTCTTCTTGACCGCCGCCTCGACAGAGGCGCGACTGGCTTCGACCCACAGGCCGCGTCCGGGCAGCTTCCTGCCCAAGTCGGGGACCACCTGGCCATCGGGCCCGGCGACGAAACGGATCAGGCGAGATTCGTCCATGACCTCGTGAGAGACGAGGTCCCGGCGTTCCCTATCGATCGTTGCGTCGCGCAAGCTCATATGTGGCCAGGTCTCCCATCACGCGTTCGACGGTTCGGCGTCGGACTCTTCGCCCTCGGCCGTGTCGTCTTCGGCGGGCGCGTCGCCGAACACCTGATCCGGATCGTATTCGCCCTCGGCGTAATCGCCCTCGTCTTCGTACTCTTCCGGCTCGGGCTGCGGCAGTTCCGAAGCATCGATCCAGCCGGCGGCGACGCGGGCCTGCAGGATCAGCAGCTCAGCGTCTTCTTGCGCCAGGTTGAAGCTTTCCAGCACGCCGGGGACCTTCACCCGCTCGCCGTTCTTGACCTCATAGCCGCCGCGGATTTCGTCGGTGGCCAGGTCGGCCAGATCCTCGACCGTCTTCACGCCGCCTTCGCCCAGGGCGACGGCGATCGGCAGGGTGACGCCCGGCACCTGAAGCACGCCGTCCTCGACGCCCAGTTCGACGCGCTTGGCGTCCAGCTCGGCGGCCTTCTTGTCCAGATATTCGCGGGCGCGGGCCTGAAGCTCTTCAGCGGTCTCTTCGTCGAAGCCTTCGATCTCGGACACTTCGTACGGATCGACGTAGGCCAGATCTTCGACCGTGGCGAAGCCTTCGGTAACCAGCAGCTGGGCGATGACTTCGTCGACGTCCAGGGCTTCCTGGAACAGTCCGGTGCGCTCGGCGAACTCGCGCTGACGACGCTCGGAGTCCTGAGCCTCGGTGATGATGTCGATCTGCCAGCCGGTCAGTTGCGAGGCCAGGCGGACGTTCTGGCCGCGACGGCCGATGGCCAGCGACAGCTGCTCGTCCGGCACGACCACTTCGACGCGACCGGCTTCTTCGTCCAGCACGACCTTGGAGACTTCGGCGGGGGCCAGGGCGTTGACGATGAATGTCGGCTCGTCCGGATTCCACTGGATGATGTCGATCTTCTCGCCCTGCAGTTCGGCGACGACCGCCTGAACGCGCGAGCCGCGCATGCCGACGCAGGCGCCGACGGGGTCGATGGAGCTGTCGTTCGACAGGACGGCCATCTTGGCGCGCGAGCCCGAGTCACGGGCGGCGGCGCGGATCTCGATCACGCCGTCATAGACTTCTGGCACTTCCTGGGCGAACAGCTTGGCCATGAAGCCGGGGTGGGCGCGCGACAGCATGACCTGCGGGCCCTTGGCCTCGGGGCGGACGTCGTAGATGTATGTGCGGATACGGTCGCCGATGTTGAACACTTCGCGCGGGATGGATTGATCGCGGCGCATGACGCCTTCGCCCCGACCCAGGTCGACGATGGTGTTGCCGTACTCGACGCGCTTGACCGTGCCGTTGACGATCTCGCCGACGCGATCCTTGAACTCTTCGTACTGGTTGGCGCGCTCGGCCTCGCGGACCTTACCGGTCACGACCTGGCGAGCCATCTGGGTCTGAACACGACCGAACTCGAACGGCGGCAGGTTCTCGACATATTCCTTGCCGACCACCGCCTCGGGATCACGCTTGGAGGCGTCCTTCAAGCGCACCATGGCGCTGTCGTTGAACTCTTCCAGCTCGTCTTCCGGCATCCAGTCGTCCTCGACGATGGTGACGTGACGGGTCAGCGACAGCTCGCCGGTCTTGTGGTCGATCTTGGCGCGGATGTCGTGGTGCGCGCCGTAGCGCGACTTGGCGCCCTTCTGGATCGCTTCTTCGATCGCCTCGATGACGATTTCGCGCTCGATGTTCTTCTCGCGGGCGACAGCCTCGGCGATCTGCAGCAGTTCGAGGCGGTTGGCGGAAATACCGGTGACGGCCATCAGGCGTTGTCCTCAGAAGGGGTCGTGGTGTCGGTTGTCAGGTCGGAGCCTTCCCCTTCGGGAAGGCCGTCGTCTTCGGGTTCGCCGCGTGCGGCGCGAATGGCGGCGCCCCGTTTCATCAGGGCGTCGGTCAGGACCAGCTTCGCGTCGCTCAGCCAGTCGAAGGGGATCAGGGCGGTGTCGTCCTCGCCGTCCAGGTCGATCAGGACGTTGCCGTCTTCATAGCCGGCCAGCACGCCCTTGAACCGCTTGCGGCCCTCGATCATCCGGTCGGTTTCCAGACGCGCCTCCTCGCCCTCGAACAGGTCGAAGTCGATGGGACGCGTCAGGGGCCGGTCGATGCCGGGCGACGACACCTCCAGCATATATTCGCCGGGGATGGGGTCGGCGGCGTCGAACACTTCCGACACCGCGCGGCTCAGCTTGGCGCATTGTTCGACCGAGATGTCGTGGTCGGACGGGCGCTCGGCCATGATCTGAAGGCGCTGGCGCTTGGAGCCGGTCATCAGGCGCACGCGCACGACATCCAGGCCCAACGACTCCGCGATGGGGTCGATCAGGTCCAGCAGCTGGCGATCCTGGGCGGTTCTTGCGCGCAAGCGACGAGTATCCAAAACAAAAGCGGCGGTCCGTCCGGGCCGCCGCTTGGAACGACGCCGTTGGACGCCGGTCTAACGATGTGAGCGCCATATAGGCCAACCGAAAGGGGTTGTCAGCCCCCCGCGATCAAGCCCGCCGTCAGCGCGGCCCCAGATAGTCGCGCTTGCCGATCTCGACACCCGCCGCGCGCAACAGGGCGTAGGTCATGGTGACGTGGAAAAAGAAGTTCGGCAGCGCAAACCCGGTCAGATAATCGACGCCGTTGAACTCGTGCTGCCCGCCGGGGAATTTCAGCACCACTTCGCGCGTCTCGGCGCCCTGGAAGGCGTCGCGGGGCACGCTTTTGATATAGGCGATGGACAGGGCGATAGTGGCCTTCAGCTCGGCGAACGACGCTTCGGTATCGTCGGTCTTCGGCCAGTCCTGTCCGACCAGCCGGGCGACGCAGGCCCGCGCCGAGAACGCCGCCGTGCGCACTTGGGCTGGGAACGGGTTCATGTCCGGGGCGAGACGCGCCTCCATCAGGGCCGCCTCATCGAACCCTTGGGCAAGCGCCTTGTCGAGCAAGGCCGACAGATTGTTCAGCGTGCGCACGAAGACGGGCGCCGAGGCGTCGTAGATCGAAAAGGCCATGGAGGTCAGGTCCGGTTGGAACGGCCCCTTAGCTGCTAATCGACGCGCCGATATTCAAGGAAGACCGGGGTGGTGTCGCCAAGCTTCTTTTCTTCGTAGCGGGTCACGACGTGATCGGCGGGTGGGACGAACCAGTCCTGATAGGCTGGACCTATTCGCTCCAGTCCCGGCGTGCGATTCAGCCGCTCCAGCGCCCATTCGGCGTAGTCCAGCCAATCGGTGACGAAGCGCAGGGTCCCGCCGGGCTTTAGGATGCGTGCGAAGGCCTGGGCCGTCTCGTCCTGCAGCAGGCGGCGCTTGTTGTGGCGCGCCTTGTGCCAGGGGTCGGGGAACAGGATCAGCACCCGGTCAACCGAGGCGTCCGGCAGGGCGTCGACCAGGTCGCGCGCGTCGTCGGCATGGATGCGGACGTTCTTCAGTCCGCCCTCTTCCACGTGACGCAGGGCCGAGGCGACCCCGTTCAGGAAGGGCTCGCAGCCGATCACCAGGGCGTCGGGCCGCGTCGCCGCCTGGGCGGCCATGTGCTCGCCGCCGCCGAAACCGATCTCCAGCCAGACCTCGGTCGCCTCGGGCATCATCGTCTTGGGGTCCAGCGGCCCGGCCTTGGGATCGGGCACGGCGATCTCGGGCAGCAGGGTCTCCATCAGCGCCGCTTGGCGGGGCTTGATGGGGCGGGCCTTGATGCGGCCGAACGATCGCAGCGGGCGGTCGAGATGCGGGTTTTCGTCCTCGGGACGGTCATCGGCGTTCATGCGTCTGCCGTTAGCCGTCGCCGGCCAAAGCGTCCAGAACTAGCGTCCAGAAGACGAACGCCGAAACCTTTTGACGGTCGCGGCCGAACGCCCTTCTATGCCCATCGTAAGCGGCGTCGGGGCTGACGCTTCGCGGGAGAGGGATTTCGATGATCGGACATCATCTGCGGGGCGTCAGCCTCGCGGCCATTACATGCGCCATGCTGGGCCTGTCGGCCTGCGCCACCACCGGCTCGACCCCTGATGATACGGCCGCGAAACCGTCAAAGGACCGGACCTTGGCCGCCGGTCTGGATCCCGCGACGACGCTGGATCCCTATCCCTCCACCTATCAGCCCCTGCCGCGCGAGAACTTCGCCGTGGTCGGCGCCACCGTCCTGACCGGCACGGATCGCAAGATCGAGAACGGCGTGGTCGTGGTCACGGACGGCAAGATCGCCGCCGTCGGCGACGCCTCGACCCCCGTCCCTTCCGGCTATCGCGTTGTCGAGGCGCGCGGCCGCTATGTCACCCCCGGCGTCATCGACGTGCACAGCCACCTGGGCGTCTATCCATCGCCCGGCGTCTCGGGCATGAGCGACGGCAACGAGGCGACCAGCCCGAACACCGCCCAGGTCTGGGCCGAACATTCGCTGTGGCCCCAGGACCCTGGTTTCAACACCGCCCGCGCCGGCGGCGTGACCACGCTTCACATCCTGCCCGGGTCGGCCAATCTGTTCGGCGGACGCGGCGTCACGATCCGCAACGTGCCCTCGATCACCATGCAAGGGCTGAAGTTCCCGGCTGCGCCCTATACGGTCAAGATGGCCTGCGGCGAGAACCCGTCGCGCGTCTATGGCGGGCGCAACCAGAGCCCGGCGACGGGCATGGGCAATATGGCCGGCTATCGCGCCGCCTTCATCGCCGCGCGCGACTACAAGGCCAAATGGGACAAGTGGCGCGAGGACGGCGAAGGCGCCGCCCCGACCCGCAACCTGCAGAACGAGACCCTGATGGGCGTTCTGGACGGGTCGATCCTGATCCAGAACCACTGCTACCGCGCCGACGAGATGGCGCTGATGATGGATATGGCCAAGGAGTTCGGCTACCGCATCACCACCTTCCACCACGCGACCGAGGCCTACAAGCTGGCGCCGCAACTGGCCGCCAACGGCATCTGCGCGGCCATGTGGACCGGCTGGTGGGGCTTCAAGATGGAGGCGCTGGACGCCATCGAGGAGAACGCCGCCCTGGTGGACGCCCAACAGGGATCGTGCGCCGTCATCCACTCCGACGACGCCGAGCTGACCCAGCGATTGAACCAGGAAGCCGCCGCCGCCCTGTCGGCCGGTCGCCGCGCCGGGCTGAATATTTCCGAAGAACACGCCATCGGCTGGATCACCTCCAACGCCGCCAAGGCCATCGGCATCGCCGACCAGACCGGGTCGCTGGAGCCCGGCAAACGCGCCGACGTGGTGATCTGGAGCGCCGATCCCTTCTCGATCTACGCCCGCGCCGATCAGGTCTTCATCGACGGCGCCCTGACCTTTGATCGCAGCAACCCCGCCTATCAGCCGACCAGCGACTTCGAACTGGGTCAGCCGGGCTATGGCCTGACCGCCGCCAACGTCACGGAAGGAGCCCGCTGATGCGCCTGTCTCACATCCTCGCGGGCGCCGTCGCGGCCCTGTCTCTCGCCGTCCCTGCGATGGCGCAGGAAACCGTCGCCATCGTCGGCGGGCGCATCCTGACCGGAAACTCCGTGATCGAAAACGGCACGGTCGTCATGCGCGACGGCAAGATCGTCTCGGTGGGCTCGGGCGGCGCGCCGTCCGGCGCCCGCGTCATCGACGCGGCGGGCAAGACCGTCGCGCCCGGTTTCGTCGCCGTGGATTCCGGCCTGGCCGGGACCGAAGTCGGCTCGGTCAGCGGCACCAATGAGCTGCGCAACAGCGCCAATACACTCAGCGCCGCCTTCGACATCTCCTACGGCCTGGACCCCTGGTCCTTCACCCTGCCGGTCGCGCGGCTGGGCGGCATCACCCGCGCCATCGTCGTGCCCCAGCATCCCGGCTCTTCCGGCGGCCATGTCCATGAGGACGAGACGGCCGGCGCCGGCGACGGCGGCTATCAGACGCCGGGCCTGTTCGCGGGTCAGGCGGCGATCATCAATCTGGGCCAGGGCTCAAACATCCTGGTCAAGCCGCGCGTGGCCATGGTCGCCCCCTTCGGCGAAGCGGGCGCCAATATCGCCGGCGGCGCGCGCGGGGCGCAGTTCGTCCTGTTCAAGGAGACGCTGTCGGAGGTTCGCCTCTATGCCCGCAACAAGTCGGCCTATGAGCGGGCAGGCCTGCGCGATCTCAGCCTGTCGCGCGCCGATCTTGAGGCTCTGATCCCCGTCGCCAACGGGACGATGCCGCTGATCGTGACCGTCCACCGCGCCTCGGACATTCAGCAGGTGCTGCGCCTGGCGCGCGAGGAAGGGATCAAACTGATCCTGGACGGCGCCGAGGAAGGCTGGCTGGTCGCCGGCGACATCGCCGCAGCCGGCGTGCCGGTGCTGCTGAACCCCATCTCCAACCTGCCCAGCGATTTCGAGATGCGGGCGGCGCGGGCGGAAAACGCAGCGGCTCTGAACGCGGCGGGCGTCGTCATCGCGATCAAGGGCAACGAGGGCTCGACCCACCGCGCACGCGAGGCCCGTTACAACGCGGGCAACGCCGTCTCGCACGGCTTGCCCTATAGCGCAGCCATCGCCGCCCTGACGGTCAATCCGGCCAGGATCTTCGGCATGGCCGGTCAGTTCGGCCAGATCGCGCCGGGCGCAGCGGGTGACGTGGTGGTTTGGTCTGGCGATCCGCTGGAGCCGCTCAGCCAGCCGTCGGCCGTCTTCGTCAATGGCGTCGAACAGCCCCTGACCAGCCGCCCGCTGATGCTGCGCGACCGCTATCGCCAGCAGACGCCGATGCCGCCGGCCTATCGCAACTGAGGACCGCTTTGGTCTGAACGGAAAGGGCGGGGCCGGACGGTCCCGCCCTTTTTCATTGGCCGCGTCCGCGCTAGGTCAGGCCCATGCCCACCGTGCTCTACATCGACGCCGACGCCTGCCCCGTGAAGGAAGAGGTGTATCGCGTCGCACGCCGCTATGGGCTGAAGACCTATGTCGTCTCCAACACCTGGATGCAGGTTCCGCGCGAGCCGCTGATCGAACAGGTGGTGGTGGACGCCGGCCCCGACATCGCCGACGACTGGATCGCTGAGCGGGCGGGCGTAGGCGACGTGGTCATCACCGCCGATATCCCCTTGGCGGACCGCTGTCTGAAGTCGGGCGCACAGGCGCTGAAGTCGAACGGCCAGCCCTTCACCCCGGACTCCATCGGCTCGGCCCTTGCCGGACGGATGGTGGGCGAGCATCTGCGGTCGATGGGCGTGGCCACATCCGGTCCGCCGCCGTTCTCGGCCGCTGACCGTTCGCGTTTCTTGCAGGCGTTGGATCAGGCGGTGGTCAAGGCGCGCAAGGCGGCGACATGACCACTGTCATCCCCGAGGACGAGCTGGAGTTTCACTTCTACCGCGCGGGCGGTCCTGGCGGGCAGAACGTCAACAAGGTGTCGACCGCCGTTCAGATGCGGTTCGATGTGAAGAACTCGCCGTCGCTGACCGATCCGGTCAAGGCGCGGCTGATGAAGCTGGCCGGCAGCCGGCTGACGCTGGAAGGCGTGATCCTGATCACCGCCGTGCGTCACCGCACCCAGGAGCGCAATCGCGCCGACGCCATCGACCGGCTTCAGGCCATGGTCGACGAGGCCTCGATCCGTCCCGTCTATCGCGTGCCGACCCGGCCGACCAAGGCGTCCAAGGAACGCCGCCTCAAGGCCAAGACGACCCGCGCCTCGATCAAGTCGGGGCGCGGCAAGCCTTCGCTGGACTGACGATCAGCTCTCGGCCGGGCGGAACAGCAGGGCGGCGATCTTGTCCTCGGCGTCGAAGCCGATCAGCCATTCGGTAACCTGATTGTCGAAGGTGACCTTGAACATTTGGGCCTCGCCTTCCTGTTTGACGTATTCGACCGTCTTGACGGCGCCGAAGCCCTTGAGCAGCGGGACCACCTGCGCCTCCTGCTGACGGATCTGGGTTCCAAGGCCGGTAGTGAAATCCGAATAGTCAAAACCGGTCCCCTGGGCGCTGGCGATCACGGCGCGCAGCGCCTCTTCCGAACGGGCGATGTCGGGAGCCTGGGCGGCGGACGCCGTTGCGGGCGCAGCGGCGGGGCGGGCTTGAGGCGCTGCGGCTTGAGCCGGGCGGTCGAAGCCGTTCGGCACGGCGCCGGCGGCGGCCTGAGCCAAGGCGGGCACGGGCGCCAGCAGCACGGCGGCGGCGATAGCGGTCTTCATCAAGGTCGGCTTCATAGCGAAAGCTCCGGTCAGGTCAGATAGGGCCAGAGCGAAAGGCCCAGGGCCGCCAGGGCCGCGATGACCGCGACCGTGACTGAAGCCGTCACCCAAGCCGGAGTTCCCGACTTTTCGATGACCACCGCCGCCGGGCGCGGCGGCTCCTGAACCAGGCGCGAGATGGCGCGGGCGGCGGCGATCATTTCGTTGATCGCGTCACGCGCCTGGGCCTGCGGTCCCAGCTCGCGGCGGATCCAGCGTTCGACCACCGGCTGGGCGGCCTTCCACAGATCGTGATCGGGTTGCAGCCGGCGCGCCACGCCCTCGACCGAGACCATGGTCTTTTGCAGCAGGATCAGTTCGGGCCGCAGCCGCATGTCGAACAGGGCGGTGATCTCGAACAACTGGCCCAGGAGCCGGCCCATCGACACCTGGCTGGCGGCACGGCCGATCACCGGCTCACCGACGGCGCGCAGGGCTTGGGCGAAGGTCTCGACCGAGTGGTGCGGCGGGACGTAGCCGGCCTCGAAATGCACGCGCGAAATCCGGTCGTAGTCGCGGCTGATGAAGCCCCACAGAATCTCGGCCAGATAGCGCCGCTCCGCCGGTCCCAATCGCCCGACGATGCCAAAGTCGATCGCCGTCAGATGAGCCGGCGCGCTGGCGAACAGATTGCCCTCGTGCAGGTCGGCGTGGAACACCCCATGGTCCAACGCCTGGACCAGGAAGGCACGCACGACATTGTCGGCCAGCTGATCCTTGTCCAGTCCCGGCAGGTCCAGCAGCGCCGGATCCGTCATGGGCACGCCTTGGGCCCACTCCAGCGTCAGCACGCGCTTGCCCACCCCGTCCCAGATCACGGCCGGCGCGGACATATATCCGTCCTTGGCCAACACCTCGGCCATCTCGCTGGCGGCGGCGGCCTCCAGCCGCATGTCCAGCTCCAGATCCAGCGAGTTGGCGATGGTCTCGACAAAGGCGGACGGCTCCAGCCGCCGCGCCATCGGCACGAGCCGCCAGACGAGCCGCGCGGCCAGCCGCATTGAATCCAGGCCATTGGCGACCCGCCGCTCGACCCCCGGCCGCAGCACCTTGACCGCGACGGCCCGCCCATCGGCCAGTGTCGCGCGGTGCGCCTGGGCCAGGGAGGCGGCGGCGACCGGCGGACTGAGGTCTATGAACAGGCTTTCGGCCGGACGACCCAGCGACTTCTCGATCTCGCGACGCGCCTCTTCCAGAGAGAACGGCGGCAGGGCGTCCTTCAACCGGCCAAGATCGCGCGCGAATTTCAGCCCGAAGATATCGGCGCGCGTCGCCAGGACCTGACCCAGTTTGATCGCCACGGGGCCCAGATGCTCGAACGCCTTGCCCAGCCTCTGGCCCGGCCGCCCCTGACGCCCGGCCCGACCTGAGAACAGTTGCACGAACCGGGCGAACGGCCGCGTCCAGGCCGGCAGCAGATGGGTCACCTCGCGCGGGATCAGGGCGTCATGACGCGCCAGGACCCACAGCCAGCCCAGTAGGCGCAGGAAGGACGCAACCGGGTTCTGGACCGCGACCGTCGCGGGCGGCGGCGGGGCCGTGCGATAGATCCGGCTGGTCAGATCGCCCACCCATGATGGATGGCGGCGATCCCGCCCGACAGATTGGTCACGGACACGCGGCAAAAGCCGGCGTCCTCGATCATGCCCTTGAACGTATCCTGATCGGGGAAGCGACGGATGCTCTCGACCAGATACTGATAGCTGTCGCGATCCTTGGCGACCCAGCCGCCGATGCGCGGAATGGCGTGGAAGGACCAGGCGTCGTAGACCTTGCGGATCGGCGTGGTCGTGGGGCGCGAAAACTCCAGGCACAGGAACCGACCGCCCGGCTTCAGCACCCGGCGCGCCTCGGCCAGAGCCTTGTCGATATGGGCTACGTTGCGGATGCCGAAACTGATCGAATAGGCATCGACCGAGGCGTCCGGCAGCGGCAGGTTCATGGCGTCGCCGACGCTCCACTGCATCTCCGGTTCGCCGCCCTTGTGGACGCCCGCCAGGATCATCTCGGCGTTGTAGTCCAGCACGATGACATTGGCGTCCTCGCCGCCGCGCCGCTCCTGGGCTGCGCGCGCCATCTTGGAATAGCGACGCGCCATGTCGCCGGTGCCGCCCGCAACATCCAGAATGGTCTCGCCGGGACGCGGGTTCAGCTTGGCGGCGGCGATGTCCTTCCAGATGCGGTGGACGCCCATGCTCATCAGGTCGTTCATCACGTCGTAGTTGGAGGCGACGGAATCGAAGACCCCGCGCACCATCTTCACCTTCTCGCGCGCATCCACGTCGCGAAAGCCGAAGGAAGAACGATCACCCGACGAATGCGGGCCGTGGGAGGAGGCGTCGGTCATAGTCGTCGTCTAGCGCGTCGCAGCGCCCCCGTCATCCAATGAGACACCCGATCAGGCCGCTTCGGGCTGCGGCAGTTTCAAATCCTTCATCACGTCGCGCATCAGGCCGTAACAGCCGCACGACGCCGCCTCCAGGCCGTCGCGATCCAGCACCTTGACCCAGCCACGTCCCCGCTGGATCAGGGACTTGCGCTCCAGCACCGTGCCGACCTCCGACACCGTGGCGCGACGCACGCCCAGCATACCGGCGATATCGGCCTGCGTCAGATCGATCCGGTCATCCTCGGCCCGGTCGTGAAGCATCAACAGCCAGCGGGCCAACCGTTCGTCCAGCCGGTGCTGGGCGTTGCAGGCGGCCGCCTGCTGCACCTGCGCCATCAAGCCTTCGGTGAAGCGCGACAGGGCTGAGCGCAGAGTCTCGCTGTCTTCCAGCGCCTCGCCGAACACCTCGGCCGAGCAATGGGCCGCGATCCCGTCGCGTTGCGAAATGGCCCGACTGGCGGCGCGGGCGTTGAACGGTCCGCAGGTCACGCCGATCAGGCCTTCACGCCCTACGGCGGCCGTCTCCACCATCTTGTCATCCGGCAGGATGGTCATCAGCGACACCACGCCCTTGATCGGAAACCACACCTGATCGACCGCCTCGCCGGCGTCATAGAGCATCTGGCCGCGTGTGATCTCGCGCTCTTTCAAATGCGGTTCGATCCGCTTGCGGTCGGCCGCATCCAGGGCGGCGATCCAGAGATTTTCCATCCTAACCCCGCTGGCGACCGATGACGCCGAAGAGCGACGATCGCTGCTCGATCAATGCACAAGCTTGACCATGGGTTCCCTGGACGGATCCGCGCGGCTTCGCCGCTTGCCGCCATCCATCAGGCGCCCTACGCCAAAGAAAAAGAGGAAACGCGATGACCAAGACACGGCTTGACGTAGCGGAAACGCTGAAGGATTTGCCCGCCTGGCGCGCGCATGACGGCGATCGCCCGGCCATCACGCGGACGCTGACGTTCGCGGATTTCAACGGCGCCTTCGGCTTCATGACCCGCGTCGCCCTGATGGCCGACAAGATGGACCACCATCCCGAATGGTCGAATGTCTACGACCGCGTCGAGATCCTGCTCACGACCCACGACGCCGATGGCGTGACGGACAAGGACGTGACCCTGGCCCGCTTCATTGACGACGCCGCGGCCGGCATGGGGGTGAAGTCGTGAGCGGCGCCGCGCGTCCCGGCCGCGTCGCCGGCAAGACGGCCCTGATCACCGGCGCGGCCGGCGGTCTGGGCGAAGCCATGGCCTTCATGCTGGCCCGCGAAGGCGCCCGCGTCGCCGTCACCGACATCGACGCCGCACGCGCTCAGGCCCTGGCGAGCCGGATCAATGCGGAAATTCTGGACGCCGCCTTCGCCTATGCCCACGACGTGGCCAGCGAGGCCGAATGGGAAGGTGTGATCGCCGCCGCCGTCGCCGATCTCGGCGGCCTGTCGGTGCTGGTTAACAACGCCGGCGTTGGCGGCCCCCTGGCCTTCGTCGAGCAGGACACGATCGAGAACTGGCAGCGTCAGTACGAGATCAATCTGCGCTCCATCATGCTGGGCGCCAAACACGCCATGCCGCATCTGCGCGCCTCGGCTCCGGCCTCGATCATCAATATCTCCTCGATCGCAGGGCTCGCGGCCGCCCCCGGCATGGGCGCCTACAACGCCACCAAGGCGGCGGTCTGGATGTACACCAAGACCCTGGCGCTTGAGGCCGCCAAGGCCGAATGGAACGTACGCTGCAACTCGGTCCATCCCGTCTTCATCAAGACGCCGATCCTGGATCCCTTCATCGCCATGGCCGGCGGGGACGAGGACAAGGCGCACGAGCGCCTCTCGCGTGGCATTCCCTTGAAGCGGATCGGCGAACCGGACGACGTCGCCTACTGCGTTCTCTATCTGGCGTCCGACGAATCCAAGTTCGTCACGGGGTCCGAGTTCAAGATCGACGGCGGCATGACGGCGCAGTAGGGCGCGAGCGCCCTACTGCATTCTTTTTGGGCCTATCGCGCATCGCGCTGCTTGAGGCCGGCGGCCTTCTTTGTCGGTGATTGATGGCGGCCATCCGGTCGTCATCCGCGCATTCGGGATTGAGGCCGCTTGCGCCATGCTGTAAGCGGCCTGTTCCGGCGTCGCGCCGGCCGACGCACCCGTAGCTCAGCTGGATAGAGTGCTGCCCTCCGAAGGCAGAGGTCACAGGTTCGAATCCTGTCGGGTGCGCCATTTTCCCCCTTCAAGATAGTCCACGACTCTTCTCCGGCCGGCGGCGCCCCTGGAGACACGCCCGACACAAAATCGTCGTCGGGTTCTTGATTGCGCAAAGCCTATGTGACGTTATCTCGTAACAAGTCACTTCCTCCCAGGCTGAGAGTTTTTCCATGCGTCCCTCAAGCGTCTCGCGATCCCTGCTCATGGCGGCCGCAGGCTCCACGATTCTGGCCGGCGCCGCCGCCGCGCAGTCCGCTCCGCAAGCCCCGGCGGAGTTGGGCGATATCATCGTCACGGGCGCGCCCTATGGCATCAGCCAGCGGGCCTCGGTAATCGCGACGGACGTCGTGGACGAACAGACCCTGGCCACGGCGCCGGCGGCCTCGCTCGGCGATATGCTGAGCGGGCGTCCGGGCATCCGTTCGACCGACTTCGCGCCCGGCGCCAGCCGACCCGTCATTCGCGGCCTTAGCGGGCCGCGCGTCCAGGTGCTGACCAACGGTATCGGCCTGATCGACGCGAGCTCTGTCTCGCCCGACCACGCCGTGGCCACCGATCCGGCCGAGGCCAATCGTATCGAGATCATCCGCGGGCCCGCGACGCTGGTCTATGGCGGCTCGGCCATCGGCGGCGTGGTCAATGTTCTGGACGATCGCATTCCCACCGAGATCCCCGAGGGCGGCGTGTCCGGCGTGGTCTCCACCCAGGCGTCCAGCGTGGACGACGGCCGCAGCGCCTTCGGACGCATGACCGTCGGCACTGGAAACTTCGCCTTCAACGTCGATGGGGTGAAGCGCAAGACCGACGACTACGACATCCCGGCCCCGGCCATTTCCGCCAGGCGCGCCGCCGCCGAAGGCCTTGCGCGCGAGGACACCGGAACCCAGCCCAACAGCTACACCGACCTGGAAGCTTGGGGCGTCGGCGGTTCCTACATCGGCGACAAGGGTTTCGCTGGCGTCTCCTACAAAAACACCGACAGCGAATACGGCACGGTCGCTGAGGAATCGGTCTTCATCAAGCTGAACCAGAAGCGGTGGGACGCGCGCGGCGAATACCGTTTCGACAGCGGGCCCTTTTCGGCCCTGCGCGGCTCCTACGGCCATGCCGACTACACCCACACCGAGTTCGAGGCCGTGGGCGAGCCGGGCACCATCTTCAACTCCGACGGCTGGGAAGGCCGTGCGGACCTTGTCCAGCGCGAACGCAACGGCTGGAACGGCGCCGTCGGCGTCCAGGCTCTGTCGCGTAACTTCGAAGCGATTGGCGAGGAGGCCTTCGTGCCCAGCGTCAAGATCGATGAACTGGGCCTCTATACGGTGCAGCGTCTGGACCTCGGCAACCATGGTTTCGAGGGTGGGCTGCGCTATGACCGGCGCGAACTCAGCGGCACGCCCATCGGCGGCGCCAGCGAAGTCACGCGCGAGTTCGACAACTGGTCGGCGTCCGCCGCCGCCTTCATCCGCCCGACCGCCGGCCTGTTCCTGGGCCTCAGCCTGGCCCACAACGAGCGTGCGCCCAGCGAGGTCGAACTGTTCGCCGATGGGGTCCACATCGCCACCGCCGCCTACGAGACCGGCGACCTGACGCTGCACTCCGAGAAGGTGACGACGCTGGAGGGCACCGCCCACTATGATCGCGGCCGGTTCACCGGCGATCTGCACGTTTATCACTCCTGGTATAACGGCTTCATCGACGAACGGCCGACGGGCGACCAGTTCTACTTCGAGGATGAGGACGAGTTCTTCCCCATCTATCGGTTCGTCCAGACCGACGCGAAGTTCTATGGCTTCGAGCTGGAAGGCGCCTATGCGCTTTGGCAGGACGGCGATCGCAAACTGTCGCTGGAAGGCGCGGCCGACTATGTCCACGCCCAGACGGACTTCGGCCCTGCCGCGCGGATCCCGCCCTACTCCGTCACCGGACGTCTGGCCTGGACATCGACCCGGTTCGACGCCAGCGCCGAGGTTCGCCACGTCGGAGAACAGGACCGGGTCGCCAACGCGTTCGAACTGCCGACCGACGACTACACCCTGGTCAACGCTTCGGTCGCGGTCCGCCCCTTCGCCCAGCAGAACGTCACTCTGTTCGCCGAGGCGCGGAACCTGACGGACGAGGAAGCCCGCGAACACGTGTCCTTCCTCAAGGACATCGCCCCTCTGCCGGGGCGCAACCTTCGGGTCGGCGTCGCCTACCGCTTCTGACGAAGATCGAGAGCCTTCGGCGCAGCCTTGGTTGCGCCGAAGGCTCACACGCGTCGGCGAACGCGAACCGCCTCCGTGCGTTGATCGCCCATGACCGACAAAGAACCCCGCAAAGTCCCGATTGGCTACGAAGACCGGCCCGACAAGCCGACACGCGGCGCCTTTCGCATCACGGCTCTCGCCATAGCGGCCGCAGCCGTCGTCTTCCTGACGCTGATCGCGGTCGTCGTCATTCGAAGCGGCGGGATCTAGGGGCTCAGGGCCTTCCGACCTGTATCGGGGGATGGCTTGCTGCACATCCTTCCCAAGCGCTTGAGCTTTTAGCCGGCGAAGTCGCCAGCCCGCGCAACCCCGCGGCCACCGGCCGCGAGGCTTTACTACGGACCGCGACAGATGATTGACTTGAACACCGCCACTGCGGGCGAACTCAATGGCGTCGAACTTTTGCGTGGCCATGGGTTTGAGATTGTCCGCTATCGTGAGGAACGCGGTCTGTTCACCAGCCTTCGCCAGCTCGACGAAGTGCCGGGTCTGGCCCAAAAAACGGATGGCGTCGAAGCGCACCTTTACGTCGAAGCTGCCGACGCCAGCTAGGCGATGTCTTTATCAAAGCGGCGGCCATAACCACGGTAGTGTGACCCTGCGAGAGATGCCGCGGTATGAACCCTTGGGATTGGATGGGCTGCCGATTTGTTTAAATCGCCAGGCAACCCCAACCCGACAGCATAAAGCCCCACGGCTTTTGGCGGTGGGGCTTTACGCTGTTTTGGGTGCGGGAGTAGGATTTGAACCTACGACCTTCAGGTTATGAGCCTGACGAGCTACCGGGCTGCTCCATCCCGCGGCAAACGGTAGTGTATCGTGAAGGAAGAACNGTTTTGGGTGCGGGAGTAGGATTTGAACCTACGACCTTCAGGTTATGAGCCTGACGAGCTACCGGGCTGCTCCATCCCGCGGCAAACGGTAGTGTATCGTGAAGGAAGAACGGTTTCGAGAAGGAYCGCGATTGCGGTGTTTGTTCATCATCGGCTGTCCGCCTGGTAGACCCGGCGGCGACCTACTCTCCCGCGCCTTGAGACGAAGTACCATTGGCTCTGGAGGGCTTAACGACCGAGTTCGGAATGGGATCGGGTGGGGAACCTCCGACATAGCCACCAGGTCAACCAGGGGGACAGCGGATGATGAGAAGACATTGTCTGAGATTGCTCTGGTCAAGGAGCAATCATCGAATGAGTTTTGCTGAGAAACGATCAAACCGATCGGATTATTAGTACCAGTAAGCTTCATGGGTCGCCCCACTTCCACACCTGGCCTATCAACGTGGTAGTCTTCCACGATCCTCAGCGAAGCCTTGTTTTGAGGTTAGTTTCCCGCTTAGATGCTTTCAGCGGTTATCTATTCCATACTTAGCTACCCTGCTGCACAGCTGGCGCCATGACAGGTACACCAGAGGTATGTCCATCCCGGTCCTCTCGTACTAGGGACAGATCCTCTCAAGCTTCGAACACCCACGGCAGATAGGGACCAAACTGTCTCACGACGTTCTGAACCCAGCTCACGTACCACTTTAAATGGCGAACAGCCATACCCTTGGGACCTGCTCCAGCCCCAGGATGTGATGAGCCGACATCGAGGTGCCAAACTTTGCCGTCGATATGGACTCTTGGGCAAAATCAGCCTGTTATCCCTAGAGTACCTTTTATCCGTTGAGCGATGGCCCTTCCACTCGGGACCACCGGATCACTATGGCCGACTTTCGTCTCTGCTCGACTTGTCAGTCTCGCAGTCAGGCGGGCTTATGCCATTGCACTCGACGACCGATTTCCGACCGGTCTGAGCCCACCATCGCGCGCCTCCGTTACACTTTAGGAGGCGACCGCCCCAGTCAAACTACCCACCACGCCATGTCCCGGGACCGGATAACGGCCCTCGGTTAGACGTCAACGACAGTAAGGGTGGTATTTCAAGGACGACTCCACCAGAGCTGGCGCCCCGGTTTCATAGTCTCCCACCTATCCTACACATACGGTCGCTAACGCCAAGGCGAAGCTATAGTAAAGGTTCATAGGGTCTTTCCGTCTGACCGCGGGAACCCCGCATCTTCACGGGGAATTCAATTTCACTGAGCCTATGCTGGAGACAGTGGGGAAGTCGTTACGCCATTCGTGCAGGTCGGAACTTACCCGACAAGGAATTTCGCTACCTTAGGACCGTTATAGTTACGGCCGCCGTTTACCTGGGCTTCAGTTCGACGCTTTCACATCTCCCTTTAACCTTCAGGCACCGGGCAGGCGTCAGACCCTATACGTCGCATTGCTGCTTCGCAGAGCCCTGTGTTTTTGCTAAACAGTCGCTACCCCCTGGCTTGTGCCACTCAGTCCTGCTTGCGCAAGGTGAGTCACGCTTATTCCGAAGTTACGCGTGCAATTTGCCGAGTTCCTTCAGCATAGTTCTCTCAAACGCCTTGGTATGCTCTACCTGACCACCTGTGTCGGTTTCGGGTACGGTCTCTGCTGGAGTTATTTCCTGGGACAACGCCCCCGCACACACAATCCAATAAGTGGGTACGAGTTAAGCCATCCGTCACTTCCAGCTGGTGCAGGAATATTTACCTGCTTCCCATCGACTACGCTTTTCAGCCTCGCCTTAGGGGCCGACTAACCCTGCGCAGATTAGCTTTACGCAGGAACCCTTGGTCTTTCGGCGAGAGTGTCTCTCACACTCTTATCGTTACTCATGTCAGCATTCTCACTTCCGATACCTCCAGCCAGGCTCACGCCTGACCTTCACCGGCCTACGGAACGCTCCGCTACCGCTTGCAGTAAACTGCAAACCCATATCTTCGGCGCACGGCTTGAGCCCCGTTACATTTTCCGCGCAGGATCGCTTGATCAGTGAGCTGTTACGCTTTCTTTAAAGGATGGCTGCTTCTAAGCCAACCTCCTGATTGTCAAAGCAATCCCACATCGTTTCCCACTTAGCCGTGACTTGGGGGCCTTAGATGATGGTTAGGGTTGTTTCCCTTTTCACGACGGACGTTAGCACCCGCCGTGTGTCTGCCCGATAGTTCTCTTGGGTATTCGGAGTTTGGTTAGTATTGGTACCGCTCGCGCAGCCCGCAACCATCCAGTGCTCTACCCCCCAAGGAATTCGTCGGACGCTCTACCTAAATAGATTTCGCGGAGAACCAGCTATGTCCAGGTTTGATTGGCCTTTCACCCCTATCCACAAGTCATCCCAGAATTTTTCAACATTCACGGGTTCGGTCCTCCAGTTGGTGTTACCCAACCTTCAACCTGCTCATGGATAGATCACCTGGTTTCGGGTCGTCATACGTCGAACTTAGCGCCCTATTCAGACTCGCTTTCGCTGCGCCTACACCTAACGGCTTAAGCTTGCTCGACACATGAAGTCGCTGACCCATTATACAAAAGGTACGCCGTCACCGCGCTTGGCGGCTCCGACTGCTTGTAGGCTTCCGATTTCAGGATCTGTTTCACTCCCCTTGTCGGGGTGCTTTTCACCTTTCCCTCACGGTACTTGTTCACTATCGGTCGTAGAGGAGTACTTAGGCTTGGAGGGTGGTCCCCCCATGTTCAGACAGGATTTCACGTGTCCCGCCCTACTCGAGTCTCTTGCTGTTTGATGACTACGGGGCTTTCACCCACTATGGCCGACCTTTCCAGATCGTTCGTCTTTATTTCACAAGAGCACTGGCCTGGTCCCGGTTCGCTCGCCACTACTACGGGAGTCTCGGTTGATGTCCTTTCCTCCGGGTACTGAGATGTTTCAGTTCCCCGGGTTCGCTTAATGAAGCCTATGTATTCAGCTCATTATACCTTTTAACAATCCGCCAATCGCTGCTTCCGAAGAAACAGAGTTGGAAGACTGTAAAGGTGGGTTTCCCCATTCGGAAATAACCGGATCAAAGGGTGCTAGCGCCTCCCCGGTTCTTATCGCAGCTTGCCACGTCCTTCATCGCCTCTCTACGCCAAGGCATCCGTCAGAAGCCCTTCAACGTTTGATCGTTTCTCAGCAAAACTCATGCTTGGTTTATTCCGCCCGACTGGAAAGATGCCGGGGGACCAAGCCTGATTTTTGTCAGACAATGTCTTCTTCTCGAACAAGACCTCAAAGCTCAGGGGAGCCGGTCACGTTCTTCCTTTACGATATCAATGCCAGCCGGCGGGCGCCGACGGGCAATTCTTGATGCGATCACAAGATCCTGGTGGAGCCAGACGGAGTCGAACCGACGACATCCTGCTTGCAAAGCAGGCGCTCTACCAACTGAGCTATGGCCCCATTCCATCAGGAACAGTGCGAAGCCCAGGAGAGCTGTCGGCGATGCCGTCTTGAGGCTGAGAACCCCCAGCGAACCAGAAGTCCTGGTAGGCCCGGGCAGACTCGAACTGCCGACCTTACGCTTATCAGGCGTACGCTCTAACCACCTGAGCTACGGGCCTATGGCAGCGACAGCCGGGTCATAAACACCCAGGCTCGCGATCGCGTCACCAACTCAACGACCCGTATGGCCGAGGCGTCGATGACGAAAGTGGAAAGAGAAACGGAGACGGCGGCGTTCCGCCGTTTATTGGAGCCTCAATAGACAGTCTCGTGAGAGACGGCCTGGAGAAGCATCCTTAGAAAGGAGGTGATCCAGCCGCAGGTTCCCCTACGGCTACCTTGTTACGACTTCACCCCAGTCGCTGACCCTACCGTGGTCGCCTGCCTCCTTGCGGTCAGCGCAGCGCCTTCGGGTAGAACCAACTCCCATGGTGTGACGGGCGGTGTGTACAAGGCCCGGGAACGTATTCACCGCGGCATGCTGATCCGCGATTACTAGCGATTCCAACTTCATGCCCTCGAGTTGCAGAGGACAATCCGAACTGAGACGACTTTTAAGGATTAACCCTCTGTAGTCGCCATTGTAGCACGTGTGTAGCCCACCCTGTAAGGGCCATGAGGACTTGACGTCATCCCCACCTTCCTCCGGCTTAGCACCGGCAGTCCCATTAGAGTTCCCAACTTAATGATGGCAACTAATGGCGAGGGTTGCGCTCGTTGCGGGACTTAACCCAACATCTCACGACACGAGCTGACGACAGCCATGCAGCACCTGTGTCCTAGTCCCCGAAGGGAAAGCCAGATCTCTCTGGCGGTCCAGGCATGTCAAAAGGTGGTAAGGTTCTGCGCGTTGCTTCGAATTAAACCACATGCTCCACCGCTTGTGCGGGCCCCCGTCAATTCCTTTGAGTTTTAATCTTGCGACCGTACTCCCCAGGCGGATTGCTTAATGCGTTAGCTGCGTCACCGAAATGCATGCATCCCGACAACTAGCAATCATCGTTTACGGCGTGGACTACCAGGGTATCTAATCCTGTTTGCTCCCCACGCTTTCGAGCCTCAGCGTCAGTAATGAGCCAGTGTGTCGCCTTCGCCACTGGTGTTCTTCCGAATATCTACGAATTTCACCTCTACACTCGGAGTTCCACACACCTCTCTCATACTCAAGACACCCAGTATCAAAGGCAATTCCGAGGTTGAGCCCCGGGATTTCACCCCTGACTTAAATGTCCGCCTACGCTCCCTTTACGCCCAGTAATTCCGAGCAACGCTAGCCCCCTTCGTATTACCGCGGCTGCTGGCACGAAGTTAGCCGGGGCTTCTTCTCCGGGTACCGTCATTATCGTCCCCGGTGAAAGAATTTTACAATCCTAAGACCTTCATCATTCACGCGGCATGGCTGCGTCAGGCTTTCGCCCATTGCGCAAGATTCCCCACTGCTGCCTCCCGTAGGAGTTTGGGCCGTGTCTCAGTCCCAATGTGGCTGATCATCCTCTCAGACCAGCTACTGATCGTCGCCTTGGTGAGCCTTTACCTCACCAACTAGCTAATCAGACGCGGGCCGCTCTAAAGGCGATAAATCTTTCCCCCGAAGGGCACATTCGGTATTAGCACAAGTTTCCCTGAGTTATTCCGAACCTAAAGGCACGTTCCCACGTGTTACTCACCCGTCCGCCACTAACTCCGAAGAGTTCGTTCGACTTGCATGTGTTAGGCCTGCCGCCAGCGTTCGCTCTGAGCCAGGATCAAACTCTCAGGTTGAGTTGACTTCTGACCTAAGCTTGAAGACCACCGAAGCGGTCTTGGCATTAGTTCTACGTATTTTATTGACGAGTTCCCACGTCATCGATCCGAAGACCGACGCATGGTATCTTTTCAAAAAGACCGCAGATAGTCAGTGTCGTATGATGACCTTCTAGGGTCATCGCAAGAACACCGCCGCCTGCGTTTCTCTTTCCAAATCAACAATGTCAAAGACCTGGAACCTCCGGAGAGGCCCGACCGTTTAGCGCCGTGTCGTCGGCGGAGGCGGCGATTTAGAGAACCGCAAACCCCGTGTCAACCGCTCTTTTCAGAGATCTTTCGGAGAGAAGAGCGAACCCTTCAGACCGCAAGAAACCACCGGAGGAAAGCGAGGCTTACCTCTGAAAACCCGTCGGCGATTCGATTGGAGCGCGGAACCTAGTGAAACCAACCGATGAAAGCAAGAAGTTTTTCGCTTCTTTCTTCCGTGNAGGCTTACCTCTGAAAACCCGTCGGCGATTCGATTGGAGCGCGGAACCTAGTGAAACCAACCGATGAAAGCAAGAAGTTTTTCGCTTCTTTCTTCCGTGAAACCGTGAGGACCTAAACCCCCGCGGCCCCGCCGGCCGGCCCGTTTCCGAGCGAGGCGGCTCTATACGGAGAGGCTGATTTGTCAGCAAGCGGATTCTGACAGTCCGGGGGAAGTTTCTCGCAGACTCATGATCGTCGATCAGGAATCGTAATCCTCCGGGCTATTTGAAGCCCATAAATACAGGCGTTTCGCCTTCTCAGGCCCCGCCGAGACGCGACATCAGTTCTGGATCCTGCTCGCAGGCCGCGACCTCATCATCGAAGGCGCGTTGGGCATCCGCTTCTTCGTTAAAAGTCGCCGGCTCGGACAGCCGCAGGCTCGAGACCGCATAGACATCGCTCTTCTGCTCGAGCGTGACGCCGCTGCGGGCGTGGAGGATGCGGGCGTCCATCGTCATTGGGCTAGTCTCCTGTTCCGATGCAGAACGCACCAATAGGCTGGATGGCTCTCCTCAATCGCCAGAAAGACCGTCGACGAGGCGCAAGCGCAGCTCTTCGTCATCCAGGCCCTGCACAACGATCATCTTCAAACGTGACTGTGCACCGCGTCCGACGCTGACCGACGACTTCGGGACGCCAAGGCTTTTGGCCAGGAGCCGGATCAGGGCGTCGTTGGCTTCTCCCTCGATCGGGCGGGCGCGGACGCGCGCCTTGAGCACGGGTCGACCCTCGGCGTCGCTCGTCCACCCATCAATGCGGTCGGCTGCAGCGCCGGGCTGCAGCCTTACAGGCAAGTTCGCCATGCGGTCCTTTGCGGGCAAGAAAAAGGGCGCGGCTCCGATCGGCGCCGCGCCCTCTTCAGATCGATTCGACGTGGGCCTAGCCCAAGGCGGCCATCAGTTCCGGCACCACCGTCTTGTAGTCGCCGACCAGACCATAGTCCGCGACCTGGAAGATCGGGGCGTCTGCGTCCTTGTTGATGGCGACGATGGTCTTGGAGTCCTTCATCCCGGCAAGGTGCTGGATGGCGCCCGAGATGCCGATGGCGATGTAGAGCGCCGGGGCGACCACCTTGCCGGTCTGACCGACCTGATAGTCGTTGGGCGCATAGCCGGCGTCGACCGCCGCGCGCGAAGCGCCGATGGCGGCGCCCAGCTTGTCGGCGAGCGGCTCCATCACGGCATGGAATTCGTCCGCCGAGCCCAGGGCGCGACCGCCCGAGACGATGATCTTGGCGGCGCCCAGTTCGGGCCGGTCCGACTTGACAATCTCCTCGGACACGAAGGCCGTCTTGGGCGCATCGGCGCCGGCGACGCTCTCGACCGCAGCCGAACCGCCTTCGGCGGCGGCGGCGAAGGCGGTCGGGCGCACCGTGATCACCTTCTTGGCGTCGGCCGACTGGATCGTCTCCAGCGCATTGCCGGCATAGATGGGGCGCACGAAGGTATCGGCCGACACAACCTCGATGATGTCCGAGATCGGCGCGACGTCCAGCTTGGCGGCCAGACGCGGGGCGAAGTTCTTTCCGTCCGTGGTCGCCGGCGTCAGGATGGCGTCGTAGCCCCCGGCCAGCGGCAGGACGGTCGCCTCGACCGCTTCGGCGAGCATTTTGCCCACACCGGCGCTCTCGGCCAGCAGCACCTTGCGGACGCCCGCGATCTTGGCGGCGCTGTCGGCGGCGGCCTGCGCTCCCTGCCCCAGGACCAGGACGTCCACATCGGACGACAGGCCCAGCGCGGCGGTCACGGTTTTATGCGTGGTATCGCGAACGGTCGAACCGTCGTGATCGGCGATGACGAGGACAGCCATTTTACAGCGCTCCCGCAGACTTGAGCTTGGAAACCAGTTCGGCCGCATCGGCCACCTTGACGCCGGCCGACCGCTTGGGCGGCTCGGTGACCTTGATGACCTTCAGGCGGTCGGCGACATCGACGCCGTAGTCGGTGACCGCCTTCATGGCGATCTCCTTCTTCTTCGCCTTCATGATGTTCGGCAGGGAGGCATAGCGCGGCGTGTTCAGCCGCAGGTCCACCGTGACCACCGCCGGCAGTTCGGCAGCAATCGTCTGCAGGCCGCCGTCAACCTCGCGCGTGACCGTGGCCTTGCCGGCATCGATCACCAGCTTGCCGGCGAAGGTCGCCTGGGGCCAGTCCAGCAGGGCGGCCAGCATCTGGCCCACCGCATTGTTGTCGCCGTCGATCGACTGTTTGCCCATCAGGACCAGGTCGGGCTTTTCTTCCTCGACCACCGCCTTCAGCAGCTTGGCGACCGCCAGCGGCTCCAGGTCCGTGTCCGACTGAATCAGCAGACCGCGATCCGCGCCCATGGCCAGCGCCGTGCGGATGGTTTCCTGGGCCTGGGTGACGCCGATGGAGACCACGACGATCTCCGTCGCGGTGCCGGCGGCATGGTGTTCCTTGCCTTCCTTCAGACGAACCGCCTCTTCGACGGCGATCTCGTCGAAGGGATTCATGCTCATCTTGACGTTGGCCAGATCGACGCCCGACTGATCCGCCTTGACGCGGGCCTTGACGTTATAGTCGATCACCCGTTTGACGGGGACGAGTACCTTCATGGGTCTATCCGTGAAATCGCCTGAATGTGTGGGCAGGACATGGAGCGGTCGCGAAGGCCTGTCAACGTAACGCGGGGTCAAGCTGTGGCTGCGATCCCTATCCAACGGACCACGAGATGAAGCGTTTCCTGACCTTTCCCCGCCTGGCGATGATCTTCTTCGGCCTGTTCGGCATCACCGTCGTCGGGATTTTCGCCTTGCAGGACTATTGGGTCGCGCCCGGCAAACGCTGCGAGGCGGCGGGCAAATGGTACGATATGGAAAGCCGCATCTGCGCCCAGCCCATCTCGATCGCCCAGATCACCGGCCGCCCCAATGGCGTGTCGCGCGCCGAGGCTTCGGCCGAGAAGAACCGGGAGCTGGTTCGCATCGAACAGGATCTCGCCGCCCAGAGCCGCGCCCGAGCCGCAGAGGCCGAGCGTCAGAAAGCCGCACTGGCGGCGGCGCGTCCCGCCGCCTGACCGGTTTCGCCTAGCGGGTCGCGCCGGGCTTCCATTTGATGTCGCTGGCGCCGTTGGCGTTGGCGCGTCGAGCCGCGACAAACAGATGGTCGGACAGGCGGTTCAGATATTTGACCGCCTCGACGTTCACGGCCTCGCCGTTTTCGATCAGACGCACCGCCTCGCGTTCGGCCCGTCGGCAGACGGTGCGCGCGACATGCAGATGGGCCGACAAGGGCGCACCGCCCGGCAGGATGAAGCTGTCGAGCGCCTTCAGGCTCTCGTTCATCCAGTCGATTTCCTGCTCAAGGCGCGCAACCTGGCTCTCGACGATGCGCAAAGCCTCCCAGGCCGGCGGCGGGTCTAGAGGCGTGGCCAGATCGGCGCCCAGATCGAACAGCTCATTCTGGATCCGGCCCAGCATGGCGTCGATCCGGTCGTTCTGGCCGCTGTTCAGCCGGGCGACCCCGATCACCGCGTTCAGCTCATCCACCGCGCCATAGGCCTCGACCCGGGCATCGCTCTTGGACACCGGCGCGCCGGACGCCAGCCGCGTGCGACCGTCGTCGCCCGTGCGGGTGTAGATCTTGTTCAGCGTCACCATGATCAGGCTCCCTGCGTCGCCTTCCACATCATGCCGACGACAAGCAGGATGACGGCCACCGCCTGAAGCCCGACGCGCAGACGCATCAGCTTGTTGGAATGGCTGCGCGCATAGTCCCCGCCTCGGAACAGTGAATAGAGGCCGAAGCCCAAGGTGATCGTCACGGCCAGGATCGCGAGAATGATCAAAATGTCGAAAATCTGCATGCCACCGTTCTAGACCCGGATCGCCGTCACGCGCCAGCGCAGCGCTCAAAGCCATTGTCCGGCGCGCAGGATCGAACGGCAGAAATTCGCCGACCGCAGATATTTTACTTCTCGAGCTAAGCCATTTGGTGACGATTGTTGGCGTAACGTCAGCGCCATGACTGATCGCGCCGTCCGCAACCTGGAGCACCTCAAGAGCTCGGCCTCCACAGCCCGCGTGCTGAATCTGCTGCGCGTGTGGGAGGAGAACGGCGACAGCGCGCCCGACGGCGCCGTGCGCAATCCCGACTGGGCGGCGCGTCCGATATTCCGTACGGCGGCGCTGAACCGCGCCCTGATCATCAAACATCGTCTGCGGCGCAATGAGACCGATCTGTTCACCGGCCGACGCCAGGTCGCGACTAAGGTCGTCATCCCCATCGACGATGCCGACTTGAAGACCGGCGGCCGATACGTATTCGTCAATCAGATCGGCTTCGAGCGGATGATGATGGAAGCGTTCGGCGTTGCGCCCAACCATCCCGACATCGAGACCCTGCGCCTGATCGACAGACTGCCGTCGCTGGACCCCTTTTTGCTGCGCGAGCAGTTGCGGCGCGGCGGCCTGGACCCCTCGCCCTGCTACTTCTCGATCAGCGACAGTGATCTTCAGCGCATGCTGGCCTTCGTTCGCAGCGAGATCGAGCCGCTGGTGACGCTCAGCCTGGGCGCGGACACGATCGCAGTGAACTCGGATTCGGCCGGGCGGATGGCGTCAAAGATCCTGTCGAACACGCCCGGCGATCAGCTGGACGCCCTGCGACTGACGCTGCGCCTGGCGCCCGAACAGTATCAGGAGGGCGTCTTCTGCTGGAAAGGCTTCCTCTATTACAAGTGGACGCTCGCCGCCCTGCTGGGCGAAGTCGCCGGGGTCGCCGAGGCCGTGCGCACCATCAAGCCGGTCGGCAAGGTCGATCGCGCCGCCAAGGAATATCTGGCGCGCAGCCGCGATGTCCTGCGCGGCCGCATCATCAAGACGTGCGACGAGGTCAGTCGCACTCTGCGCGTCTATGACGACGCCTACGCCAAACTGACCCAGGAAGGCCGCCCGATCGCCTTCCGCGACTTCTTGCTGGACGCTCCCTCCATGTTCGCCAAGCTGGGTGACCAGCTAGGCGCCGTCCAGCATATCGTCAGCTACTGGCGCTTCCGCTTCGGCCCGTCGGCCTCTCCGGTGAACGTCGAGGAGCTGATGGACATCTTCATGGACTTCGAAACCGGCCTGCTCGGCCGCGGCGAACTTCCCGACGATATCGGCATGATCGCGGCGTAGCGTACGTTACGACAACGGGCTGGCCTGCGTTCACACCGCTAGTCGTTTATGACCGCTTGATCGGAAGCAGCTTTCATAGCTCGTGCGGACGATGCCAATGCCGACGCTTGGTTGCCGATTTGGATGCGGGTGAGGTCGGATTGGTAAAGCCCGTCCAGATATGCCCTGTCCCAACTCGTCAAACCCGATGGCGCACCTTCGGGATTTGAAAACAGATTGAGGATTGTTGCAAAGCCTCGGGTTTGTCCTGCCGGGTCGATCTGAGCAAAGGCCACCATAGACAGATAGTCGCTCAGTTGACCGACGGAGGCGCTTTGCACCTGATCAACATCTAAGATAATGAGTATATGATAAAGAAAATCAGATATTGATGCACGTAGGCGGGTGGGGCTTGTTACGCGAACACTTGGCGCATAGGCCAAAACATCATTACCATCCAATCCCATCGCAAGCGTGTTGTAGTATCCAGGTAACCTAACGGCGAGTTCGCCTGTTTCGGCATTGCCTGGGTAACTGACTTGCCACCAGCGCACAGGACGGTCAGTTTTGATAAAAGCATCGAGCCTTGCCCGGCCTTGATCAGTGCCGCTGCCGCCTGTGTGGAACGCCCTGAACGACTGCGACACAAGTGCTCCAGCCAGTTTCGATGGCTGATCTGATGCTGTGATCTTGATATTTGGACGACAACCCGGCGCCCCAACCTGGAGGCCCAGGCCGAGAGCCGTATCGCCGAGACGATCGGCAATTTCCTGAGCCACATCGGCGCGCAGATTGATGACCCCAATACAAACGCCATCCCGCCAACGCGCCAAACCTCGTGCGCCAGCAGGGTCGGCTACGGCGCCAACATATTGTTCGGCTGCATCCTCGAATCTCTGGGCGTTGACGATGACGTCTTCAACTTGAACAGGGCCGCTCGCATTCGAAGGCTGTATCGCCTGACCTCCGCCAGCCAGTAAAACCGTTGCGAATAAAAGCCCAACAGACATATCTCAGCCCCGCAGACTACGAACCTCAGATTGTTCTTAACCTAACCTGCAAGCGTTTGCAATTTTACTGCTTACGTAACCATCAGTGCGCGGCGTCCCAGTTCGACGCCGCGCGGGCATCCACTACGAGGGGTACGGTCAGGGCCACGGCTGGGTCCGACGCGTTTTCCATCACGCGTTTGATGACGGCGATGGCGCGGTCGGCCTCGGCTTCCGGCGCCTCGAACACTAGTTCGTCGTGGACCTGAAGCAGCATGCGCGTAGCAAGACCGGCTTCGGTCAGGGCGGCGGGCATGCGGATCATGGCGCGGCGGATGATGTCGGCGGCCGCGCCCTGGATTGGGGCGTTGATGGCGGCGCGCTCGCCGAACTGGCGCTCGGCGCCGGACTTGGAGTGGATGGCCGGGATGTGGATGCGGCGGCCGAAGACGGTCGAGACGAAGCCGGTCTGGCGGACCTCGGCTTTGGTCTTGTCCATATAGGCGCGGATGCCTGGGAAACGTTCGAAATAGGTCTTGATATAGGCTCCGGCCTCGCCCTGATCGATGCCCAGCTGGTTGGCCAGGCCGAAGGCCGAGATGCCGTAGACGATGCCGAAGTTGATGGCCTTGGCGCGGCGGCGCGTTTCGGACGGCATGCCCTCGACGGGAACGCCGAACATCTCGCTCGCTGTGGCGGCGTGAATGTCCAGCCCGGCCTTGAATGCGCGCTTAAGCTCGGGGATGTCGCCGATATGGGCCAGCAGGCGCAGTTCGATCTGGCTGTAGTCGGCGCTGATCAGGACATTGCCGGGCGCGGCGATAAAGGCCTGACGGATCTCGCGGCCGGTCTCGGTGCGGATCGGGATGTTCTGAAGATTAGGGTCGCTGGACGCCAGACGGCCGGTGGTGGCGGCGGCCAGCTGATAGCTGGTGTGGACGCGGTCGGTCTTGGGATCGGCGGCGGCGGTCAGGGCGTCGGTGTAGGTGCCCTTCAGCTTGGACAGCTGGCGCCAGTCCAAGATCGCGCGCGGCAGATCGTGGCTGAGCGCCAGTTCCTCCAGCACGCTGGCGTCGGTGCCCCACTGGCCCGAGGCGGTCTTCTTGCCGCCCGGCAGGTTCAGTTCGCCGAACAAAATCTCGCCGATCTGGCGCGGCGAGCCGATGTTGAAGGGGCGTCCGGCGATCTCATGGGCCTGGGCCTCCAGCTCGGCCATGCGCAGGCCGAACTCGCTGGACAGCCGCTTCAGCCGGTCGGGATCGATGCGAACCCCATTCAACTCCATGTCCGCCAGCACCGTCGGCATGCCGCGCTCGAGCGTCTCATAGACGGTGGACAGGCCCTCCCGCGCCAGCCGGGGCTTGAGGATTCGCCATAGCCTCAGCGTCACGTCCGCATCCTCGGCCGCATATTCCGACGCGGGTTTCAAAGCCACATGCTTGAAGGATTTCTGGCTCTTGCCGGCACCCGCCACGCTCTTGAACGGGATCGGCTCGTGGCCCAGGTGCAGGCGCGCCAGCTCGTCCATGCCGTGCCCGTGCAGTCCGCCCTCCAGCACATAGGAGATCAGCATGGTGTCGTCATAAGGCGCGACGCGGATGCCTCGACGCGCCATGACGGCGATGTCGTATTTGGCGTTCTGAAGCACCTTCAGGACCGACGGGTCTTCCAGCAACGTCTTCAGCTTGGCCAGGGTCGTGGGCTTGTCCAGCTGATGGATCGGCTCGGGCGCCTCTCCCGCTTCACCAAAGAGACCGCCCTCGCCGGCCTGCAGCTCGTGCTCGTGCGTCAGGGGGATGTAGCAGGCCTCGTTCGGCCCCACCGCCAACGACACGCCGCACAGTCCCGCATGGGTCGCCGACAGCGTATCGGTCTCGGTGTCGAAGCCGACGACGCCGACCTCGGTCGCGCGCGCGATCCAGCGATCCAGCGCCACTTCGGTCTGGACGCATTCGTAGGCCGCGTGATCGAATGTCTGGACCTCGACCGGGCCTTCGACGACCTGGCCGTAGCGAGGGGTCGAGACCGGCGCGCTCAGGTTCGGCGCACGCTTGGGCGCAAAGGCCGAGACGTCGCTGGGCCCGGCCTTGCCGTCGCCGACGCGGCGCTGCAGCGAGCGGAACTCCATCGTCTCCAAAAAGGCCGACAGGATCGCGGGATCGGGGTCGCGCACGGCGAAATTATCGATCGCCTCGGGCGCCGGCGCATCGCAGGTCAGGCGCACCAGCTCGCGCGATAGACGGATCTGGTCGGCGAAGTCGATCAGGGTCTGGCGGCGTTTGGGCTGTTTGATCTCACCGGCATTGGCCAGCAAGGTGTCCAGATCGCCGTATTGGTCCAGCAGCTGCGCCGCCGTCTTCGGCCCGATGCCTGGCGCGCCGGGGACGTTGTCCACGCTGTCGCCGATCAAGGCCTGCAGATCGACCATCTTCTCCGGGCCGACGCCGAACTTTTCGAACACCTCAGGCTCGGCCAGACGCCGGTCCTTCATCGGATCCCACATCACGACGCCGCCACCGATCAGCTGCATCAGATCCTTGTCGGACGAGACGATCACCGCCTCGCCGCCCACATCGCGCGCCTTGCAGGCGTAGGTCGCGATCAGGTCGTCGGCCTCATAGCCGGGCAGCTCGACGCAATGGACTCCGAACGCCGCCGTCGCCTCGCGCACCAGCGGAAACTGCGGGACCAGATCCTCGGGCGGCGGGGGGCGATGGGCCTTGTACTGATCGTACAGGGTGTTGCGGAACGTCTTTTCCGAATGGTCGAAGATGGCCACCAGGTGCGTCGGGCCATCGGCGCCCTTCATGTCCTTCAGCAGCTTCCACAACATGTTGCAGTAGCCCTGGACCGCGCCGACCGGCAGGCCGTCGGATTTGCGCGTCAGAGGCGGCAGGGCGTGATAGGCGCGAAAGATGTAGGCCGAAGCGTCGATCATCCACAGCCGCAGCGCAGGGCCGTCCTGCGTCATCGGGCGTTCGGTTTCTGGATTTTCGGGCGCAGTCGTCTCGGTCATGGCGGGAACATAGGGCTCCTACGCCCCCGCGTCAGCGTCAGAATTCGGTCCAGCTCGATCCCGGATCGCGTTGACCCGGCTGGGCCTGCTGCTGGCCCCAAGACACGACCATGAAGGCCTTGTGGCTGCGGATGCGATAGGTGCCAATCATCGGCACCACGGCACCCAGCGGCGCACCGGTCTTGGCTTCGTAGAGGAAGCCGGAAAATTCGGCGACCCCGACCCGGTCCCGGTGGCTGTAGACCGACAGTTCCGGCAGGGAGACGACGTTGAAGGTCTCGTTGATCGGGATCCGCATCTCCGGAATGCCGAAGACGCGCCGCATCTGTTCCAGCGACAGGGCGCCGGCGCGGATCTCGAACACGGCGTTCGCCTCGTCCTTGTTGCGGGCCAGGCTGAAACCGGCGTCCGAGATCGCCCCCCGGATCGCGCTGACGGCGTAGCGTGTGCCCTCGCCCTGGAAATAGGCGTCGTCGATGAAGACCGAAGCGCCCGTCGGCAGCGGCAGGACCAGCCCCTCGACCGCCCGGTCCGAGGCGCGCGCCAAGAGCAGCTGCTCCGTCGCCGTGCGGCCGGTGTTGCTTTCGGTGGTCGAGGCGCAGGCCGACAGCACGACCGCCGCAACCGTCAGCAGAGCCGCCGTCCGGACCGTCATCACCAGGCGCCGACGTTCGGCATGGAGGCCCAGGGCTCGGCCGGCGCCAGCGGCGCGCCTTCCTGAAGCAGTTCGATGGAGATGCCGTCGGGCGAGCAGACGAAGGCCATGTTGCCGTCGCGCGGCGGACGGTTGATCGTCACCCCGCCGTCCATCAGCTTCTGGCAGGCGGCGTAGATGTCATCGACCTTATAGGCCAGGTGACCGAAGTTGCGCCCGCCCTGATACTCTTCCGGATCCCAGTTGAAGGTCAGCTCGACCTCGGGGCTGCGTTCCGCCGCCGACTGCTCCAGATTCTTGGGCGCGGCGAGAAACACGAGCGTGAACCGGCCCGCCTCGTTCTCGATGCGGCGCACCTCCTGCAGACCCAGAAGGTCGCAATAGAAGTGCAGCGAGGCGTCGATGTCCTTTACCCGGACCATGGTGTGCAGATAGCGCAAGGCTCGTCTCCGTCCGAACAGCGTGTCAGCCGTCTATAGACCCAACCGCCGCAACACCGCGACTGAACTGAGGTTACGGTCTCAGTGGGCCTCGGGCGCGCGAGCCGCGGGGCTCAGATATTCGTTCTCGTCGTGCGCCTGGGCCGACAGGACGAAACGCCGGTCGCAATAGCCGCACTCGATGAAGTCGTCCTCGCCCATGTCCATATAGACCAGCGGATGACCCAGGGCCCCGCCGCCGCCGTCGCAGGCCACGCGTTTGGTCGAGACGACGATCTCTTCGGGCGGCGGGATGATGGCGTCGGAATGGCGGGGAGGCATGGTCCGGTCCGGGTCTGAAAGGCTTGCGGGCTTCCTAGGCGGACCGGCCCCGAAGGTCAAACCTCGCTGGGCGCCGCCGGGCGACGGCCCAGAAGACGGTTCAGCATCGCCTTGCGCTTCTTGAACAAGGTCAGACCCAGACAGGCCGCGCCGACCCACAGACCGATCTCGCCGATCAGCAGCAGGGCGGCGCCGGCGATGGCGGCATGCGTCATCTCGATCTGATCAGTCTTGCCCGCCAGCAGCGCCAGTCCTCCACTGGTATAGCCAATGGCGCAGACCGCCATGGCGACGAAGCCGATCAGGCGGGTACGGGTCAGAGGCGTCTTGACTTTTTGAACGGGGGTCACGTCGAGCTCCATCAAGTTCGGTTGTCTTTATGACAAGCAAGCTAGACACATAGAGAGGGGAGGTCAAGCATCATTGACACATAGACAGGCTTGCTTGTCGCACGCTGTGGGCAAGAAAGGTTGGCGATTGCGATCGTGCGCCTTACCTATGCCGCTCGCCGTCCCGCCCGAGTGAATAGCAGATCATGTCAGAGACCCCCGCCCTGCCCGACAACGCCATCGAGGTGCGGGGACTGAAGAAGACCTATGCTGGGTCCAAGAAGGCCGCCCCCAAGACGGCACTGCGCGGCGTTGATCTGGTCATTCCGCGCGGCTCCGTCTTTGGCCTGCTGGGCCCGAACGGCGCCGGCAAGTCGACCCTGATCAACATCCTGGCTGGGGTGGTGAAGAAGTCCGAGGGCTCGGTGACCATTTGGGGCCGCGACATCGACAAGGAACCGCGCGACGCCGCCGCCGCCCTGGGCGTCGTGCCGCAGGAGATCGTCGCCGACGTCTTCTTCACCCCGCGCGAATCGCTGGAGGTGCAGGCGGGCTTTTACGGCGTGCCAAAGGACGAGCGACGGTCCGACGAACTGCTGGCCGCGCTGGGCCTGTCGGACAAGGCCAACGCCTATGTCCGCGCCTTGTCCGGCGGCATGAAGCGCCGTCTGATGGTGGCCAAGGCCTTGGTCCACAATCCGCCCATCCTGATCCTGGACGAGCCGACGGCCGGCGTGGACGTCGAACTGCGTCGCCAGCTGTGGGCCTATGTCCGCCGCATCAACGAGGAGGGGGTGACGATCGTCCTGACCACCCACTATCTCGAAGAGGCCCAGGAGCTTTGCGACACCATCGCCATCGTCAACCGGGGCGAGGTGGTGGCCTGCGAGCCGACGCCGCAGCTTCTACGCCGTCTGGACAGCCGCAATGTCGTCGTGACCCCGGAAACGCCCCAGGCGACGCCGCCGGTGCTGGCCGGTTTCGAGGTGACACCTCGTCCGGGCGGCGCCTTCGCGGTCGCCTATAAGAAGGGGCAGTCATCGGTCGAGCAGGTCATCAACGCCGTGCGCGCCGCCGGCGTCACCATCGCCGACATCACCACCGAAGATCCGGACCTGGAGGACGTCTTCCTGGCCCTGACCTACGGCGATGCGTCACGGGTCGACCCGACCAGGGACTAATCGACCTCGGCCAGGAACTCGAAGATCGCCGCCTTGGCCTCGGCCTCGTCCAACATGGGCGCGTGGCCGATGCCGGGAACCTCGACATAGGCCATGGTTGGAGCCGCCCTCTTCATCCGCGCGGCGATGTCGGCGCTCAGCAGATCCGAGGCAGCGCCCCGCACCAGCAGCGTCGGCTTCTTCTTCGCCAGCCGCCGGAACATCGGCCACAGGTTCGGGAGCAGCGCTTTGGCCCCCGCCGCTCGGATCGGCACGGCGATGTCGGGATCGTAGTCCAGCGCGATCTCACCGTCCGACTGCTGGCGGAAAATGCGCCGGGCGAAGGCGTCCCAGTCCGCATCCGTATAGTGCGGAAACGCCACCGCATTGATCCGCTTTGCATAGGCCGCCGCATCGGCCCAAGAGCCGATCTCGACGGGCTGACCGCTGTAGGCGGCGATCCGCGCCAGACCTTCCGGCGCCACCTCCGGCCCGATGTCGTTCAGGATGGCTGCGACCACCGCCTTTGGCCGCATCGCCGTCAGCGCCATGGTGATCAACCCGCCCATCGAGGTGCCAACGAAGACCGCGCGGTCGATCCCGGCATGCTCCATCAGGGCCAGTACGTCGCGCGCATAGACATCGAGCATATAGGTCATAGGGTCGGGCGCACGGTCTGACAGGCCGCGCCCGCGCACATCCACCGCCAGCACCCGCCGCCCGCTCTGGGCTAGCAGCGGTGCGATGGCTTCGAAATCGGCGCTGTTGCGGGTCAGACCATGGATGGCGATCACCGGCGGCCGCGCGACGCCGGGACCGGGCGCATAGTCCCGCGCAAAGAGCGTGAGACCATCCGGCGAGGTCCAGCGGCGTTCAGCGAATGGATAGGGCGCGCTCATTGGCGATCTCCTCCGATTTTGGATCAGAGTAATTCACCAGGCGAGGAAATGCGACGCCTGGTCTTAGAGACCCACCACATCGCGCACGAAAGCGTCCAAGTCCCCGCCTTCGAAGCGATAGCCCTGCACCCCGGCGCGCTCTCCGGCCTGCAGATCGCGCGTCTGATCGCCGATGATGAAGGACTGCGTCGGATCCAGATCGTGCTCGGCGATGGCGCGCAGCAACATGCCCGGATTGGGTTTGCGGTCGGGATGATCGGGATGGCGATAGCGCGCCTCGATCGCTTCGGGATGGAAGGGCGCGGAATAGATGGCGTCGATGATCGCGCCCTCTTCGGCCAGTCGCGCGACCAGCAGATCGTTGAAGGCGTTCATCGTCTCTTCGCTGAACAGGCCCCGCGCCACGCCCGACTGGTTCGTCACGATCACGGTGCGATAGCCGGCCTGATTCATCCGCCGCACCGCCGCCGCCGCGCCCGGAATCAGCTTCAGATCCTCGGGCCGATGCGGATAACCGCTGTCCTCGATCAGCACCCCGTCCCGATCCAGAAAGGCGGCGGGCCGGCCGGTCATGCGTCGCTCCGAAGCAATTCCGAAAAGGCGGTCATGAGGTGATAGAGGCTGGACGCCGGGGCCGCCGCATCGTGCGAGCGGCCTTGGGCGTCGTAGCTGTCCACCCATAGGCCCGGCACGGCGGTTGCCAGATGGGTGTCGAACACGGCGACGATCAAAGCTGAAACGCCCGCGTCGCCAAAACTCAATCCTGTGCGAATGGCCTCGGTCTGAGCCCACAGGCGCCGTCCGCCATCCAGCGTCTCTCCCGCCGGGCCGATCTCGCGGATGGCGAATCCGTCGCGATAACCCTGCGCTGCCGCCCGACGATGCAGCGCCGTGGCCAGATCAGAACCGTCCCCGCCTTGTTTCAACAGCCAGGCCCATTCTTCGAGGTGGCCCGGCTCGATCACATGACCCATTGCTGGATCGGCGGACCAATCCTCGGTGAAATATTCGCGGATCGCGCCGTCGATCAGGAAGCGGTGTTTGCACAGGTCCAGCGACACCCGCGCCGCCACCTCGAACGCCGGATCAGGCGCAATCGCCTGCCAGGCCAGCATCGCCTCCAGCATATGCATGTGGGGATTTTGACGCCGCGGCAGGCGTGGCGGCAGGGCCTCCTCCCATCCTCCATGCGAAGACGCCATCAACCGATCGATCGCAGCCAGAGTCTCAAGCGCCAGAGGCCGCGCTCGCGTATCACCAAGGACGCGATGCGCCGCCGCGAGCGCGAAAAGGACGAAGGCCAGGTCGTAGAGATCGGGCGTCTCATCGACCACCATGCCGTCGTCATCGGTCGCCGAGACCCAAAGGCCGTCGTCACGTCGGCGATCGGCTATCAGTTGATCCAGCCCGGCCTTGGCCACCGCCTGGCCCTGCGCCCATCCCAAGGCGGCCGCTTCGCAGAACACATAGACCTGGCGCGCCTGAACCCGCGTGCGACGACGAAGACCGGTCACCGGCCGGCCGTCGAAATCCAGCTGCTCGAAGAATCGCCCCTGCGCGTCCACCCCCCGCTCGGCCCAAAGCGGCAGGGCTTGGTCGAACAGCCAGTTCGAAACCCTGGTCCGGGCGGCGGAAAGCGTCGTCATGGCGCTGGCTTACGGCGCAAGCCGACGGGCGCCAAGACCTGTGTGCGGTAGCAAAGGGCAACGCGATGTGACGCCGCGCGATTTGGCCCGCGCGCCCGATCTTGCTAGGACGACCCGACATTCGCGGCCCGCCTGTCCGGCCGCCGCCACCGATCCCCCGTGGAGAGCGTCCCCCATGATCCCCTTCATCGACCTTCAGGCCCAGCGCCAGCGCCTTGGCGGCAAGATCGAGGCCGCCGTTCAGGAGGCCGTCGTCGGCGGCGCCTGGGTCATGGGTCCGCAGGTCCGCCAGTTCGAGGCCGACCTCGCCGCCTTCGGTCAGGCCAAGCACGCCTTGGGCTGCGGCAACGGCACCGACGCTCTGATCCTGCCGTTGATCGCCTGGGGCGTCCGCACCGGCGACGCCGTCTTCTGCCCCAGCTTCACCTTCACGGCCACGGCCGAGGTCGTGCCGTGGCTGGGCGCGTCGCCCGTGTTCGTGGACGTCGACGCCCACACCTACAATATGGACCCGGCCAAGCTTGAGGCGGCCATCGAAGCGGTCAAGGCCGAAGGTCGCCTGACGCCCAAGGTGGTCATCGCCGTCGATCTGTTCGGTCAGCCCGCCGACTATCCCGCAATCCGCGCCATCTGCGACCGTCATGGGCTGAAGCTGATCTCGGACTCGGCGCAAGGTTTCGGCTGCAGCCTGAACGGCGATCATCCGCTGAAGTGGGCCGATGTCACCACGACCAGCTTCTTCCCGGCCAAGCCCTTGGGCTGCTACGGCGACGGCGGGGCGGTGCTGACCGACGACGACGATCTGGCTCAGGAAATGGATTCCCTTCGCGTGCACGGCAAGGTCGTCGCCAAGGACCTGGAGGCCGGCGCCGCCGCCTTCGCCCACGACCCCAAATATCTGGCCATGCGCATCGGCATGAACAGCCGGCTGGACACCATCCAGGCCGCCATCCTGATCGAGAAGCTGAAGGTCTTCGGTCAGGAGATCGAGTGGCGCAACCGGATCGCCGCCCGCTACAACGAACGCCTCGCACCCCATGTCTCGGCCGTGCCCCACGTCATCGACGGCGGCGTCTCCATCTGGGCGCAGTACACGATCGAGCATGAGGACCGCGACGGGCTGGCCGCGCACCTGAAGGATCAGGGCGTGCCCACCGCCGTCTATTATCCGGTGCCCATGCACATGCAGCCGGCCTATCAGCGCTTCCCTCAGGGTGCGGGCGGCCTGCCCGTCACCGAACGGCTGAGGGACCGGGTCCTCAGCCTGCCGATGCACGCCGATCTGGACGAGGCGACCCAGGACAAGGTCGTCGCCGCCGTCGCCAGCTACAAGGGCTAAGCCTATGCCGAACACCCCCGCCCTCAAGATCGGCGTCGCCGGCGTCGGCGTCATGGGCCGCAACCATGCGCGCGTCGCCTCCGAGATGCGCGAGTTCGACCTGACCACCGTCTTCGATCCCGATGCGGTGACGGCCGAGGGCGTCGCCGCCGCCTATGGCGCATCGCCCGTCACGACGGCCCAGGCCTTCGTCGACGCCGGCTTGGACGCCGCCATCGTCGCCACGCCCAACCGGTTCCACGCCGAGATTGGCGTCGCCCTGCTGGAAAAGGGCGTCCACGTCCTGGTCGAAAAGCCGATCGCCGCCAGCGTCGCCGACGCCCAGCGCATGATCGATGCAGCCAAGGCCAATGACCGCGTTCTGATGGTCGGTCAGGTCGAGCGTTTCAATCCCGCAGTCGAAACCGTCAAGCGCGCCGTTACCGACGACGACATCATCTCGATCCAGATCACTCGCGTCGGTCCCTTCCCGCCCCGCATGGGCGAGGTCGGCGTGGTCATCGACCTGGCGGTGCACGACATCGACATCATCCGCCACCTGACGGGCTCGGAGATCGTCGAGGTCCAGCCGCAACTGGCCCGCACCCGCGCCGATCGGGAGGACACGGCCTTGCTCCAGTTTCGCCTGGACAGCGGGGTGATCGCCCATATCACCACCAACTGGGTCACCCCCTACAAGACCCGCACGCTGCAGGTCGCGACCAAGACCAAATTCATCGTCGCCGATCTGATCACTCGCCAAGTCACCGAATATTTCGGCCAGCAGCCGGACGGCTCCTATTCGACCCGCATGCTGAACAGCTGGCCGGCCGAACCGCTTAAAAAAGAGCTGGAGGCCTTCGCCCGCGCCATCACGACCGGCGAAACGCCGGCGGTCACCGGCGAAGACGGCCTGCGCAATCTCGAGGTCGCGCTGCGCTGCCTCGGAGAGCACTGATCGGATCAGGCCCCGTTCTCGCCGCAAAACCTGAGGAAGAGAAACGTATGCGCCGTATCACCGCCACCGCTCTCGCCCTGATCGCCGTTGGTTCGGCGGCGGCGCCCGCCCATGCGGACACCCGCTACCTGGCCTATAATGCGTCGGACCGGATCACCCAGGCGCTGACCAAGGGCGTCACCTTGCAGGTGCGGCGCGGTCTGTTCGGCGCGGTGCAGGTCGAGCGTCTGTTCTCCACCACCGCACGCGGCACGGCAGGTTTCACGCGCGGCGGACCAGACGCTGCGCGACGCGTTCTGCCGCAGGGCGCCGAGGAGAACGACATCTACGCCATCGATCAGGACGGCGACGGCCGTGGCCTGTCGCGCGCCTTGTGTCCCGGCGCCGACGAGGTCTGGTTGATCATGGGTCGCGTGCGTGCGCCCCGCCCCCTGACCATGCAGGCCGTGGGCCGGTGGTCGGACGGCGCCTATCGGCACTGCGTGACGCTCAGTTACGACTGGCGCGGTGAGTGGGCGACGACGCCGCAGGCGCAAACGCCGCGAGACTGATCCGCGTCCTGACTGTTTCATAATCAGCACGCGCAAGCGGACAATTGTGACGATTTGACTTTTATAATCGTCAGTGACACTTTGGGCACACGAACGGCGGCGGCCGTTCTACCGCCCTGGAATATCCCCCTCCCCGGCGGCGAGAGAGACGAACCTCCCATAGCCCGGCCCGTCGCGGCCGGGCTTTTTTTACGACGCGCGCCTGCTAGACGGGGGCATGACCCTTCGCCTCGCCACCTGGAACATCAACTCCGTCCGCCTGCGCATCGACCAGGTCGCCCGTTTCGTCGCCGAACGCGCGCCCGATGTCCTGATGCTGCAGGAGATCAAGTGCACCACGGATCAGTTCCCGCGCGGCGCCTTCGAGGACATGGGCATGCCCCACCTTCGCGTGGCGGGCCAGAAGGGCTGGCACGGCGTCGCCATCGCCAGCCGCCTGCCGCTTGAGGACAGCGACACCTTCCAGGTGTGCAAACTGGGTCATGCGCGCTGCGTGTCGGCCCGCGTGTCCGGCATCGACGTGCAGAACTTCTACATCCCGGCCGGCGGCGACGTTCCCGACCGGGAGCTGAACCCCAAGTTCGATCACAAGATGGACTTCTATGAACAGCTGACTGCGATCGTGGCCAAGCAGGACAAGTCTCGCCCCCTGGTCATGGCCGGCGACTTCAACATTGCACCGGGAGAGGGCGATGTTTGGAACCACCGCTACATGTCCAAGATCGTCAGCCACACGCCGATCGAGGTCGAGACTCTGAACCGGCTTCAGGAGACGGGTGGTTTCGCCGACGTACTTCGTGACCGCTTCCCCGAGCCCCAGAAACTGGCCAGCTGGTGGAGCTATCGCGCCGCCGACTTCCGCAAATCGAATCGCGGTCTGCGCCTGGACCACATCTGGACCTCGCCCGGCCTGACCCCCGCCGTGGTCAGGGACACCGCCCGCATTCACGACGACGTCCGCGAGTGGGAGCGTCCGAGCGACCATGCGCCGGTCACGGTCGATCTGGACGTCTGATCCTCAATAGACGGCGACCGGCTTGACCGACGCCGGCGCCTTTCGACCCCGGCCGACCTTTCTGGCGGCGCGCCCCAGCCGGACCACCGCCTCGTCCAGCTGATCTTCCGGCAAGGTATAGGGCAGGCGCAGCCGGCGTTCGAAGGCGCCGTCGACGCCGAATCGCGGACCGGCGGCGAGGCGCAGGCCTTCGGCCTCGGACGCGATCGTGAGGGCGGAACTGATCGGCCCGGGCAGGCGCGCCCACAGGGACAATCCCCCAGCCGGGCGGGGACAGACCCAGTCAGGCAGTTTTTCAGCGAGCCGCGTCCGCAGATGATCCCGCCGGGCGCGCAGGAGAGGCCGGCGCGCCGCCAGGGCCTTGCCGCCATCGTTCAAAAGTTCGACCGCCGCCAGCTGCTCCAGGATCGGAACACCCAGATCGAAGCTGGCGCGACTTTGGGCCAGGCGCTGGATCACCGCCCGGTCCGCGCGGATCCAACCGATCCGCAAACCACCCCAGACGCTTTTGGACATCGAACCCAGCCTGACCATCCGCGGCGCATCGACGGCCGAGGCGCTGAGCGCCGGCGGTCCGCTCAAGGTCAGTTCGACCAGGGTCTCGTCCAGCACCAGCAGGGTCTCCGACCCCTTCAGCCCCGCCAGCAAGCGCGTCCGGTCCGCCGCCCGCATCATACGGCCGGTCGGATTGTTGTGGTCCAGCACCAGATAGGCCATGGCCGCGTTGCTGCTGCGGCAGGCCGCAATCAACCCCTCGACATCCCATCCCTCCTCGCCCTCGCCGTCCGGTAAGGCGACGGGTACGGCGCTACCGCCCGCCGCCAGGATGGCGTCAATCGCCTGCGGATAGGTGGGATGGTCGAACACCACCGGGGCGCCGGGCCGCGTCGTCAGGCGCAGCAGATGGACCAAGCCGTTGTGCGCGCCGTGCGTGATCAGAATCTGCCCCGAAGAGGTCGCCAGGCCGCGCCGCCGATAGCCGGCCGCTACCGCTTCGCGCAGTTGCTCCAGCCCCGCCGTCTCATAACCATGTCCCGGCAGGTTCGCCGGCAACCGCTCCAGCGCCCGCACATAGGCCGCGTGCACATTGGGATCGGCAGGCAGGACGGCGGCGGTCATGTCGATCACGCCGGACCTGTCCGTTTGCGTCGCCTCGTGACGCGGCGCCGGTCCGGCCGGCAGGCTTGTACGTGCGGCGGCGCCCTGCCCGCCGGTGAGAAACCCGTCATCCCGCAAGCGTCCGCAGGCGGCCGAGACGGTCGTTCGGCTCAAGCCCAGTGCCTGGGCAAGTTCCCGTTCGCCGGGCAACCGCGCCGCCAAGGGCAATCGGCCATCCAGAATCAGCAGTCGTATCGCCCCTGCGAGCTGCCGGTAGGCTGCGCCTGCACCCTGCGACCGCCAAGCGCCCAGGTGGCGTGTCAGAGAAACAAGACCGATCGACCGCGACGACATGGGGCCAGAATGGCATAACTGGCCCTGTTTTCGATAGCCAGTTTGGCGCATCAGATCGATTTATGACCCGTCGCCTGATCCAGCTCTTCGCCGGCCTTTTTCTCTACGGCCTGTCCATCGCCCTGATCGTCCGCGCCGATCTCGGGTTGGATCCATGGGACGTGCTGAACCAAGGGGTGTTCGAGCGGTTCGCGAAGCACGCCGGGATCAACTTCGGTATAGTGGTCAATCTGATCGGTATGGCCGTGCTGCTGCTGTGGATTCCTCTGCGCCAGAAGCCTGGCATCGGCACTGTGGCCAATGTGTTGGTCATCGGCACGGTCGCCAATTTCGGTCTGGACTGGATCCCGTCCGACCTGGGCCTACCGCTCCGGGCCGGCCTGCTCATCGCAGGCATCGTCCTGAACGGCGTGGCCAGTGGCGCCTATATCGGCGCAGGCCTCGGTCCCGGCCCTCGCGACGGTCTGATGACCGGCATCGTCGCGCGCACCGGCTGGCCCGTCAAATGGGTGCGGACGGCCATCGAACTAGCCGTTATCGCCGTCGGCTGGCTGTTGGGCGGCTCGGTCGGGGTGGGCACGGTGCTCTACGCCCTGGCCATCGGCCCGCTGGTCCACGTCTTCCTGCCGCTGTTCACAGTCCGCCCGAAGACGGCCGACTGAGCTGTTAAGGCTGCAGCCGGTATCCGCCCGCGTCGGTCAGCAGCAGACGCGCATGGCCCGGTTCCGGTTCGATCTTCTGGCGCAGGCGATAGATATGGGTTTCCAGCGTATGAGTCGTGACCCCGGCGTTGTAGCCCCAGACCTCGGTCAGCAACTCTTCGCGCGACACCGGCTTGGCCCCGGCGCGATAGAGGTATTTGAGGATATTGGTTTCCTTCTCGGTCAACCGCACCTTCTTGCCCTTGGCGTCCATCAGTACCTTGGCGGCGGGCCGGAACTCGTAGGGGCCGATGGTGAAGACGGCGTCCTCGGACTGTTCATGGCTGCGCAGATGGGCGCGGATGCGCGCCAGCAGCACGGCGAACCGGAAGGGCTTGGTGACATAGTCGTTGGCTCCGGCATCCAGGCCCAGGATGGCGTCGGCGTCCGCCGATTGCGCCGTCAGCATGATCACCGGCGTCGAAACCCCGTCCTTGCGCAACAGGCGACAGGCCTCGCGGCCATCCATGTCGGGCAGATCGACGTCCAGCAGGATCAGATCGGCGCGGATCTCGCGCCCAATCCGGACGCCATCGGTCGCGGTCGCGGCCTGCTGGGTCTTGAACTCCTCATGCAGGTTCAGCTGCTCGGCCAGGGCCTCGCGCAGGTCGTCGTCGTCGTCGATGATCAGAATGGTCTTGGGCGTAGGCATGGGACAGACAATGGCGAGGCTTGGCCCCCGCGCCAAGGCTTGGGGGTGCGAATATTCACATCGGGTTACGAGTTAGAGGGCGTTTCGGGTCGATTTCGTTCCCCGAACAAGGCCGTTCCGACCCTGACGTGCGTCGCGCCGCACCGGATGGCGGTCTCATAGTCGCCGCTCATACCCATCGACAGGACCGACAAACCGTTTCGTTCGGCCATGGCCCGCAGCATCTGAAAATGCGGCTCTGCGTCCTGATCCGCCGGGGGAATGCACATCAGACCGTCGAGCGTCAGCCCATAGGTGTCGCGCGCAGCCGCAATCAGGGCGTCGGCGGCATCGGGCAGGACCCCGGCCTTCTGGGGCTCCGCGCCGGTGTTGACCTGGACCAGGACGCGCGGCGATCGGCCGCGCTTTTCGCCCGCCTGCGCCAGGGCCCGCGCCAGCTTCTCGCGGTCCAGGGTTTCGATCACGTCGAACAGAGCGACCGCATCCTCGGCCTTGTTGGTCTGCAACGGGCCGATCAGCCGCAACTCCAGGCCCGGCAAGGCTCCGCGACGGTCCGCCCACCGGCCCTGAGCCTCCTGGACCCGGTTCTCGCCGAAGATCCGCTGACCCGTCGCCAGGATGGCGTCGATGGCCTCGGGGGCTTGCGTCTTGGAGACGGCGGTCAGGATCACGTCCGCTGGATCCCGACCGGCCGCATGGCAGGCGGCGTCGATGCGCGCCCGCACCTCGGCGACCCTTTCGGCGATGGACGGGGCGGAAAAAGCGGAGGAAGAAGAGGTCATGATCCTGCCGGCCGGTTACAGCGACGATGCGCGCGCGCTCTGGAACGCCGCGACCGCTCTAAACCGCGCCGCCGCCGCTGTCAGCCCGGCCGCCGCAGCGTTGCCGCCGATGCTGTTCTTCACCGACCCGGATCGCACGCTCCGACCGTGGGAGACGGCGGCGCGCCTGCCCGCCGGCTCGGCGGTGATCTATCGCGCCTTTGGCGCCTCCGACGCCGTCGACACAGGGCATCGGCTTCGGGAAGCGACGGCCGATCGGCGCGTGAAACTGCTGGTCGGACTAGACCCCGATCTGGCCGAGGCGATCGACGCCGACGGGCTCCACCTCCCTGAAAGTGCGGTGGAGCAGGCCGTGCGCATTCGCTCGGACCGACCCGACTGGATTTTGACAGCGGCTTGGCACGGCCTATCCCCGCCGCCCGAAGACCTGAACGCCCTGATCCTGTCGCCGGTGTTTCCGGCGGGCGGTGCGTCCGCTGGCAAACCTGCATTGGGCGTCACTGCATTCGAACAGCATGTGAAAGCCGCCCGCCTGCCGGTCTATGCGCTGGGCGGCGTCACGCCAGACAACGCCGCAACGCTCGCACGCACGCGCGCATGCGGCCTGTCGGCGGTAAGTGCGATCCAGTCAGCGTTTCGCTGACCGGTCGAAATCAGAACTTGAAGATGGTTTCCAGACGGACGCGGGGCTGGGCCCGGCCGTTGGTTTCGGGCGCGCGGGCCGGATCGGCTTCCGGCGTGCTGACGGCGGCTGCGGCGCCGACACGCAGACGGTCGTTCAGGCGGTAATAGGCGCCGGCCTCGACGTCACCCCAGTCGGTCTCGCGACCCACGGGTTGGTTCAGGTTGAAATCCAGACCCCAGCGACCACGGTCGTTCAGGCGCAGGCCTCGACGCTGCGGTGCCGGCGCATTGCGCTGCGCCGCCTGGGCCTCCGAAAGGGAAACGGTGGATGTGCTTTGGGCAAGCGCCGACGTCGACGCGGCCATCGCCGCCGTCGCCATCATCACAGCCAGGAAACCACCGAACCGCATACCAAATCCTTCGAACCCCGCCATGAGGCGGCGTTTCAACCCTGAACCGACCTTATATGGTCGTGAGCCCCGCGATTAGACACCGGGTGTCTGCGCGGTCAACGCAATGAGCCGGCGATAACAAGGTTCCCGCGCATTGTTGTCGGCGTATGTGTCTCAGGCGTCACGGGATTCGGGCGGATTCCGGCGAAATCTCACATGCCCTTCACAAAACACCGCGACGCGCGAGGCGACGGGAACCGACTTCGCCTTGTCATCGCCCCTTTTCGCCGTGTTATAGAGCCTGGCAGTCGGCATTTTTCATGCCGTGCGCGCGTGCGGGCGAGGGCTCTCACGTCCCTGAGTTTACGGAGACTTCTCTTGATGAGCCTCAACAAGGCCTTGGTTCGGAACGTCGCGGTCGTGCTGGTCTCGGGCGTGGCCCTGGGCGCGTCCCTGTCGGCCTGCTCGAGCATTCCCTTCGTCGGCGGCAAGAAGTCTGCGCCCAAAACGAACGTGCAACAGGGCATCGGCGTCAACGCCTTCCTGTGGCGCGCCTCGCTCGACACCCTCAGCTTCATGCCGCTGCTGACCGCCGATCCGTGGGGCGGCGTCATCAACTATGACTGGTACATCAACCCCCAGACGCCGAACGAGCGCTTCAAGGCGACCGTCTTCATCCTGGACACCCGTCTGCGCGCCGACGCGCTGAACGTCACGGTGACCAAGGAAGTGAAGGGCGCCGATGGTCAGTGGACCGCCGCCCCGGTCGCCGCCCAGACCGAGGCCGATCTGGAAAACGCCATCCTAACCAAGGCGCGCCAGCTGAATCTGTCGAACGCCGGCTAAAGCCGGCGCTCGCGTTGTTTGTAGCGCTACCGCCCTTCGGGCTGCTTGAGCGCGACGCGTCCAAGAGTTTGTGGGACGCATTACTTCTTGGGCGCTGTCGTCCTTCGGGCTAGTTGAGCCGGGAGGGCGTCAGCGCCCTTTCTACTTTCAGGACGACCGTGGCCCGTTACGAACCCAAGACCGCCGAACCCCGCCAGCAGGCCCGATGGGCCGAGGCTTCCGCCTTCGTCACGAAGGACACCGGTCGGCCGAAATACTATGTGCTGGAGATGTTCCCCTATCCGTCGGGCAACATCCACATGGGTCACGCCCGCAACTATGTGATGGGCGACGTGGTGGCGCGATCCAAGCGCGCGCAAGGGTACGACGTCCTGCATCCGATGGGCTGGGATGCCTTCGGCATGCCGGCCGAGAACGCGGCCATGGAGCGCGGCATCCACCCGAAAGGCTGGACCTATTCCAACATCGCCAATATGCGCGAGCAGCTGAAGCTGCTGGGCCTGTCGCTGGACTGGTCGCGTGAGTTCGCCACCTGCGATCCGGAATACTACGGCAAGCAGCAGGCTTGGTTCCTTGAGCTGTATCGGCGCGGTCTGGTCTATCGCAAGGATGCGGTGGTCAACTGGGATCCCGTCGACAACACGGTCCTGGCTAACGAACAGGTGATCGACGGACGCGGCTGGCGCTCGGGCGCCCTGGTCGAGAAGCGCAAGCTGAACCAGTGGTTCCTGCGCATCACCGACTATGCTGACGACCTGATCGACGGTCTGAAGACCCTGGACCGCTGGCCCGAAAAGGTCCGGCTGATGCAGGAGAACTGGATTGGCAAGTCCAAGGGCGCGACCCTGTGGTGGGATATCGCCGAGGCGCCGGCCTTCCTGCCCGCCTCCCCCGAGGGCGAACCCAATCACGCCCGCGATCCGATCGAGGTCTACACCACCCGCCCCGACACCCTGTTCGGCGCCAGCTTCCTGGCCTTGGCGCCCGACCATCCCCTGACTAAGGCCATCGCCGAACATCGGCCGGACGTGGCGGACTTCATCAAGGCCTGTGCTCAGACCGGCACCAGCGAAGCCGAGATCGAAAAGGCCGAGAAGCTGGGCGTGGATCTGGGCGTTCGCGTCCGCCATCCCTTCGATCCGGACAAGACCCTGCCCGTCTGGGCCGCCAACTTCGTGCTGTCGACCTATGGTTCGGGCGCGATCTTCGGCTGCCCGGCCCATGACCAACGCGACCTCGACTTTGCCCGCAAATACGATCTGCCGGTGACGCCGGTGGTCAAACCCGACGACGCCGAGACAGTCGAAATCGGAACCGAGGCCTATGTCGGCCCCGGCCGCATCTTCAACTCCGACTTCCTGAACGGCATGGACGTCGAGGCCGCCAAGGCCGCCGCGATCGCCAAGGTCGAGGCCGCCGGCCAAGGCCGCGCCGAGACCATCTATCGGCTGCGCGACTGGGGTGTTTCGCGCCAGCGATATTGGGGCTGCCCGATCCCGATCATCCACTGCCCGTCCTGCGGCGTCGTTGAGGTTCCCGCCGATCAGTTGCCGGTGGTCCTGCCTGATGATGTGACCTTCGACGTGCCCGGCAACCCGTTGGCGCGTCACGCCGCTTGGAAGCACGTCAAATGCCCGTCGTGCGGCGCAGATGCGACGCGCGAGACCGACACGCTGGACACCTTCGTCGATTCCAGCTGGTATTTCGCCCGCTTCACCGATCCGACAGCCGAGGCGCCGATCGACAAGGCCGCCGCCGACCGCTGGCTGGCCGTCGATCAATATATCGGCGGGGTCGAACACGCGGTCCTGCACCTGCTGTACGCCCGCTTCATCACCCGCGCCCTGTCTGACGCCGGCATGCTGTCGGTGAAGGAGCCGTTCGCCGGCCTTTTCACCCAAGGCATGGTCGTCCACGAGACCTATCGCCGGGCCGACGGCGCCTGGGTCGAGCCGACCGATGTGGAGCTGAAGAACGACAACGGCGTCCGCTCGGCCCGCCAGCTGTCGACCGGCGAGACCCTGGTCATCGGCGACATCGAAAAGATGTCAAAGTCGAAGAAGAACGTCGTCGCCCCAGCCGAAATCCTGGAAAGCCACGGCGTGGACGCTGGTCGCCTGTTCGTCCTGTCCGACAGCCCGCCCGAGCGGGACGTGCAGTGGACCCCTGGCGGCGTCGAGGGCGCCAGCCGCTTCGTCCAGCGCGCCTGGACCCTGTTCGACACCTATGACGCCGGTTTCGCGGGCGAGGACAAGGCCAACGCCGAGCTGCTGCGCGAGACGCACAAGGCCATCAAGGCTGTATCCGAAGGGGTCGAAGGCTTCCGCTTCAACTCGGCCATCGCCAAACTCTATGCCTTCGTCGCCACCATTCGCGACAATGCCCAAGCCGGCGGCGACGCCAAGCGTCAGGCCCTTTCGGCGCTGGCCCGTCTGATCGCCCCCTTCACCCCGCACCTGGCCGAAGAAGCCTGGACGCGGCTGGGGGAAGACGGGATGGTTCTGGACGCGCCGTGGCCCGTGTGGGACGCTGCGCTCGCGGCCGACGACGAGGTGGTCCTGCCCATCCAGATCAACGGCAAGCGTCGCGCGGAAATCCGCGTGCCGCGCGGCATGGAGCCGTCCGAGGTCGAAGCCCTGGTCCTGGCCGACGAAACGGTCAAGGCGCGGCTGGAGGGTCTGAGCGTGAAGAAGATCGTCGTGGTCAAGGACCGCATCGTCAATCTGGTGGCCGGCTGATGCGTATTGCGGCGACTTGCGCGGTTCTCGCGTCTCTGGCGGTTTCCGCCTGCGGCTTCACGCCCATGTACGCCGAGCCGGCCGTGGGTTCATCCCTGCGCCGGATCGCCGTCACGACCCAGGATGACCGTCTGGGCTATCGCCTGCGCGAGCAGCTGGAAGACGTCCTCGCCTGGGATCGCGGCGCGACGCCGTTGTATCGCCTGACGACCGAGGTCCAGCAGAACCGCCGCTCGCTGGGTCGCCGCATCGACGACACCGCCACCCGCTATGAACTCACGGTCAAGGCGACCTGGACTCTGACCCCGGCTGCCGGCGGAATGCCTGTCAGCGGCACGGAAACGGTCACCACGACCTACGCCACCGCCGACCAGCCCTATGCCGCCATCGCCGCCCAGCAGGACGGCGAGGAGCGCGCCGCAGCCGAACTGGCTCGCCTGATCCGACTGGATCTGATGCAGGCGCTGTCGAACCCGTGATCCTGGCCAAACGCCCCGAGATCGATCGTTTTCTAAAGGCGCCCGATCCGGCGATCCGGGCGGCGGTGATCCACGGCAAGGACCGGTCCGGCGTCGCCGAGCGGGCCGAGATGCTGTGCAAGACGGTCACGCCCGATCTGAACGACCCCTTCAATGTCACTGTCCTGACCGACAGCGACATCGATGGCGACGAAACGAAGCTGGAAGAAGCGCTGACGGCCATGTCCCTGATGGGCGGCCGTCGTCTGGTGCGCATCCGTCTGTCGGCGCTGAAGCCCGGCGTGGATAAGGCCGTCGCCGCCGCGCTGAAAATCCACGCCGATGGCGGCTACAATCCCGACGCCATGATGGTGGTCGAGGCCGACCAGCTGGGCCGCGAATCCGCGCTCAGAAAGGCGGCCGAGAAGGAGAACGGCGCGGTCGGCATCGTCTGCTACGAGGACGAGACTGGCGATGTCGCCCGCATGGTCCGAGACGCCCTGGCCGCCGACAAGGTGGGCCTGACGTCCGATGCCCTAGACCGTTTCGTCGCGCGCCTGCCGCGCGAGCGGGGTTTGATGCGGCAGGAGATCGAGCGGCTGGCCCTGTTCATCGGCCCCGGCTCCAGCAAGACGCTGGATATGGATGCGCTGGAGCATCATCTTGGCGTCGAGCCGGACGCCTCCCTGTCGGATGCGGCCCTTCAGGCTTTTGGCGCGCGTCCTGGCCCGGCGCAGGCGGGGCTCAGGCGCGCCTTCGCCGAGGGCGAATCGTCGGTGCTGGCCGTTCGCTCCGCTGCGATCCATCTCGGAAAGCTGCGTCGGATCAATATCTTGCAGGCGAACGGCGCGAACGCCAAGGAGGCCGCCAAGGCCGCCGGCGTCTTCTGGAAACAGGAGGCGGAAATGCTGCGTCAGGCGCGATCCTGGCGGCTCGAAGCCCTGGACGGGGTCTTGGACAGCATCAACACGGCCGATGTCGCCACCAAGACGACCGGAATGCCGGACCAACTGATCGCAGAACGCCTGCTGCTGGAAATCGCAAGTCGCGCCAGACGCCTAGGGCTTTAGCCCTAGCCGCGCTTTGACGCCTTGCGGAAGGCGGGCTGGGCCATGGCGACATTGCGCGCCGACACAGCCTTCTCTTCGGCCTTGGCGCCCGGTTGGGCGTTGAACCCATGACCCGCCTTGGCCTTCTTGGCGGCGAGCGCCTGTTTCAGCTTGTCGGCGGCGGTGGGTGTCGTGTCTTCAGTCATATCGACACCCTAGCACAGTCCGCCGCTCAGCCGCGCATCAAACGGCGGCACAGGTCGTCGAGCTGCTCCAGCGAGCCGTAGCCGATCGTCAGTTCGCCCTTCCCGCCCTTGTCGGACAACTGCACTTTCAGGCCCAGCGCATCGGCCAGATCCTGCTGCAGGGCGGCGACATCGGCCGCCCCTTCCCCGCCGACGGCCGCCGACGCCGACTTGGTCTTCGTCGGCTTCGGCCCCTCGACCGCTCGGCGCGCTAGGGCCTCTGTCTCACGGACGCTAAGACCGTCCACAAAGGCGATGTCCGCCAACTGACCCGGATCGGGCGTATTGATCAGGGCTCGGGCGTGACCCGCGGACAGCTTGCCTTCGCGCACATAGAACAGCACCCGCTCAGGCAGTTGCAGCAGGCGCATGGTGTTGGCCACATGGCTGCGGCTCTTGCCGACCACGCCCGCCACCGCATCCTGCGTCCGCCCGAAGCGCTCCATCAGAACGCGGTACGCCTCGGCCTCTTCCAGAGGGTTCAGATCCGCGCGCTGGACGTTCTCGACGATCGCGACTTCGAACACCTCGACGTCGTCCATCTCGTGGACCACGATCGGCACCTGGGTCAGGCGCGCCGCCTGTGACGCGCGCCAGCGGCGTTCGCCGGCGATAATCTGCCAGACGCCCTCCTCACCCGGTTGGGTCCGCACCAAAATCGGCTGCAGAACCCCCTTGTCGCGGATCGACGCGGTCAGTTCCTCCAGATCTTCTTGGCGGAAGGTCTTGCGCGGCTGGTCCGGATTGGGCTTCAGGCTTTCGATCGGTACGCGTTGCACACCGGCGGGCACGGGCGCGTCGGATGCGACCGGCGCCTCGGCGTCCTGTCCCATCAACGCCGACAGGCCGCGGCCCAGACCTCTTTGTCGTTCAGCCAAGATACTGTTCCGTTCTATTAAAACTCAGGCGGCCAGCTTCAGGCGCTGGCGTTCGCGCTTCACCACTTCCTTGGCCAGCCGCAGATAGGCCTGGCTGCCGGCGCACTTCAGGTCATAGATCAGCGCCGGCTTGCCGAACGACGGTGCCTCGGCGACGCGGACGTTGCGCGGGATCACGCTCTCATAGACCTTGTCGCCGAAGTGAGCGCGCACGTCGTTGGCCACCTGGCCCGACAGGGCGCTACGACGATCGAACATCGTCAGGACCAGGCCCTGGATTTCCAGCGACGGGTTGAGGCTGTGCTTGACCATATCGATGGTGCGCATCAGCTGGCTCAAACCTTCCAGGGCGAAGAACTCGCATTGCAGCGGCACCAACACTGCGTCCGCCGCCGCCATCGCGTTCAGCGTCAGCAGGTTCAGCGACGGCGGGCAGTCGATCAGCACATAGTCATACGCGGTAGGGCCGTCGTCGTGCGCGCGAAGAGCATCACGCAGCCGATAGGACCGGCGATCAGCCTGGCTCAGTTCGATCTCGACGCCCGACATGTCGGCATCAGCGGGTACGATCCACAAACCCGGCACCGTCGTCTGCACCGAGGCATCGGCGATGGAGCGCTGATCCACGACAACATCATAGATGGTGACGCGCCGTGTTTCACGTGGAACACCCAGACCTGTGGAGGCATTGCCCTGTGGGTCCATATCCACGATCAGCACGCGCTCACCGATGGCGGCCAGGGCGGTGCCGAGGTTGATGGCTGTCGTCGTCTTGCCGACCCCGCCCTTCTGGTTGGACACGGCGAGGACGCGGGCGGGCTTTCTAGCGCGTTGAGCGGGCACGGCGGAGGCTCCGGATTGTCACGATGCGGCCGCGCACGTCGCTTCGCGACGGGGCCAGTTCAGCGTCGAAATGCCAGAATTTGCGCGCTTCGATCAACTCGGATTCGGCACGCTCCCCCTTCAGGAACAGACCTTGTGCACCCCTTTGGAAGTAGGGCTGTGCATAACCCAGCAGTTTCTCCATCGGCGCGACGGCGCGTGCCGTGACAATGTCACACGTCACAGACTGCGCCTCAGCCCGACCGACGATGACCGTCGCCGGCAAGGACAAGGCATTCACGACCTCCTGCAGAAATCGGCAGCGTTTGGCCAAGCTGTCGATAAGCCAAACATGCGCGCCGTCTCGTCCCTTCAGCATGATGGAAAGCACCAGGCCGGGAAAGCCGGCTCCTGCCCCCAAATCCGCCCAGGTCTTGGCTTCAGGCGCCAGATCAAGCAGTTGCGCACTGTCCCAGACATGGCGGTTCCAGAAGTCCGGCAGACTGTCCGGACCCACCAGATTCATCACCGCATTGGCCTCGACCAACCGCAGCCGAAAGGCCTCGAGGTCGGCGATCTGTTCGGACGACGCATTGGCGCGTGCACGAAACGCCTGTTGTTCGGCCTCCAACATTAGGCCGCGACCGACGCCTTTGGCGCGCGCTTCACACAGGCCAACAGCGCCGTCAAAGCGCCGGGCGTCATCCCCTCGATCCGGCCAGCTTGGCCCAATGTGCGAGGTTGGATGCGCGCCAGCTTTTCCTTGACCTCATTCGACAGACCGCCAACGGCGCCATAGTCGAGATCGGTCGGGAGCATCAGCCCCTCCTCCGCCTTCAGGGCATCCGCATCCTGCGACTGTCGATCCAAGTAGTTGGCGTAGGCAGCGTCGATCTGGACCTGCTCGCGCACGTCAGAGTTCCACGTCGAGATCACAGGCACGGCTGGGACAAATTGTTCCAATGTCACATCAGGGAACGCCAGCAGTTCGCGCATCGAGCGCCGACGACCATCAGCATTGACCGAAATGCCGAGTGCCCCGGCCTCATTGGGCGTGAACAGTGTTTCACGTGAAACAGCACTCGCGGCTACAAGAGACGAGGCTTTGGCTTCAAAACGAATCCGCCGCTCATCGCCGACGATGCCCAGCTCGATTGCAATGGGTGTGAGCCGAAGGTCGGCATTGTCGGCTCGCAGCGTCAGCCGATACTCCGCCCGGCTGGTGAACATCCGATACGGTTCGGTAACGCCGCGCGTCACCAGATCGTCGATCATGACGCCGATATAGGCCTGATCACGCCCCAGGATCACCGGTTCCTGCCCCGCCGCCGACCGCGCGGCGTTCAGCCCCGCCATCAGCCCCTGAGCCGCAGCCTCCTCATAACCCGTGGTGCCATTGATCTGCCCAGCCAAATACAGCCCGGGCCGCTTCTTGACCTCGAGCGCCGCCGTCAGCTCGCGCGGATCGACGTAGTCGTATTCGATGGCGTAGCCGTATCGGAAGACCTCAACCGCCTCCAACCCCGGAATGGTGCGCAAGAAAGCGAGCTGCGTCGGCTCCGATACCGAGGTCGAAATCCCATTTGGATAGACTGTGGGATCGTCCAGGCCTTCCGGCTCCAGAAAAATCTGATGGCTCGTCTTGTCGGCGAACCGCACGACCTTGTCCTCAATCGACGGACAATAGCGCGGTCCCCGGCCCGACAGCTTGCCGCCATAGACGGCGCTCTCGCCAAGATTCTCAGCGATGATCCGATGGGTCTCCTCAGTCGTGTGGGTCACGCCACAGGCGATCTGGTGCACGTCGATCCGGTCAGTCAAGAAGGAGAAGGCTGACGGCGTTTCGTCCGCCTGCTGCATTTCCAGACGGTCCCAGGCGATCGTACGCCCGTCCAGACGTGCGGGCGTACCTGTCTTCAGACGTCCCATCATCAGGTCGGCGGCATGAAGATCGGCGGCCAGACCCGTCGAAGGCTCCTCGCCATGCCGCCCCGCCGGGATGCGCTCGTCGCCGCGATGGATGACCCCGTTCAGGAAGGTGCCGGTCGTCAGGACGACCGCCCTAGCGCCAACCGTCTCTCCCTCGCCGGTCACGACGCCGACCACACGGTCGCCTTCAAGGATAAGCCGCTCGGCCATCCCCGCCATCAGGGTCAGGTTGGGCGTCGCCTGGAGTTCGGCCTGCATGGCCTCGCGATAGAGGCGACGGTCGATCTGGCTGCGCGGACCCCGAACGGCGGCGCCCTTGGATCGATTCAGAAGGCGGAATTGGATGCCGGACACATCGGCCAGCCGGCCCATGACGCCGTCCATTGCGTCGATCTCGCGAACGAGATGCCCCTTCCCCAGCCCCCCGATCGCCGGATTGCACGACATTTCGCCGACCGTCTCCAGCTTCTGGGTCAGCAGAACCGTACGGGCGCCGGCCCGTGCCGAGGCCGCCGCTGCTTCGCAACCGGCATGGCCGCCGCCGATGACGACCACGTCGAAGAGGAGATCAGGGGGAGATATCATCGCCGCCACATAGGGCAAAATAGGTGCGATCGCCAGAGGCGGGCGAGTTTCATCGGTCTGCAACTCACCTCTGTTTCACGTGAAACACCGGTATGGCTAGACCTACTTTCCGATGCAGAAGGTAGAAAAGACTTCGCCCAGAATGTCCTCAACACCGATCGCACCTGTGACGCGGGCCAGAGCATCGGCAGCCCGTCTGAGGTCGTCGCCGCCCATTTCCGGCGCCACATTGAGCGCAGCCCGCGCCGCATCGACGCTTTCCAACGCCTCAAGCAAACGCAGTCGATGGCGCTCTTGTGTCACGGCAGGGAAGTCGGCGCCGGAAAGATCTCTCGCAAGACGGGAAGCAATCCAGTCCCGAAGCTCGATCAGGCCTTCACCGCTCGCGGTGCTGAGCGCTAAAGTCTCAAGACCATCTTCCCCTCCTGACCAAGCACCAAGGTCGGATTTTGTCGCCACGATCAGATCGCCATCCTTGATGTAGTTCGCAGCCACCCCGGCCGGGTCGCCAGGCGCGCGGACCCAGAGACGCAGGTCGGCTTGTTCAGCGCGTACCCGGGCGCGACGAACGCCCTCGGCCTCGACCGGGTCATCGCTGTCTCTCAGGCCGGCTGTGTCCGACAAGGTCACAGCATAGCCGCCGATTACCAGATCGGCATCCAGCACATCCCGTGTGGTGCCGGCGATCGGCGTCACGATGGCCGCCTCACGCGCAACCAACGCATTGAACAGCGACGATTTGCCGGCGTTTGTCTCTCCGATCAGGACGATGCGATAACCGTCCCTCACCCGTTCGCCACGCCGCCCCGTATCGACCGCGCGTCTCAGGTCGGCTCCAAGTCGGTCCAGCACCGGCCCCGCCGTACGGGCCAGGTTGTCCGGCACCTCTTCATCGGGAAAATCGATCTCGGCCTCGACCAGAGCCAAGGCGTGAAGAAGATCACGGCGGAAACCGGCATAGGTCTCGCTGAGCTTTCCGTCCAATTGACCCAAGGCCTGTTTGGCCTGGGCGCTGGTCTCCGAGTCTATCAGATCGGCGACCGCCTCGGCTTGCGCCAAATCCATGCGGCCATTTTGAAACGCGCGGCGTGTGAACTCGCCGGGGTCCGCCGGGCGCAAGCCCAACGCAATCAAGGCCCGGCTCGCGGCCTCGATGACGGCACGACCGCCATGAAGATGCAGTTCGGCGGCGTCCTCACCCGTGTAGCTGTTGGGCGCCACAAAACGCAGCACTAGCGCCTGATCGATGTGATCGCCGGCATGGCTGAGGTCACGCACCGACGCGATGCGCGGCTTCAAACGGGTTGCGCCCAGCGCCGTCAAAGCGGCCTCGACGCCAGGGCCCGACAGGCGGAGAACCGCAATGGCGCCTCGGCCGGGCGGCGTCGCCAAGGCGAAGATGGTGTCGATCATCAACTCAGACCGAGCGGCTCCGGAGCGGGCGGAAGCTCACTTCACCGCCGCTTCCATCAGGCGTCGGAATTGGTCCTGAGCCTGCAGGCCGAAGCTGGTCCAGGTCTTCATCAGTTCCTCAGGCTGCATGGCGGCGACATTGGCCTCCATCCGCTTCTGCATCTCCGCGACCATGGCCTCGTTCAGCGGCGTCACGTCCGGCAGGCCGAGAAAGGCGCGCGCCTCTGCCGGCGTGCAATCGACTTCCACATTGACCTTCATCGCACGGTCTCCTGTTTCACGTGAAACGCCATTTCTACCCTAACGCCACGCGCGCGGCGCGTGGCTGCTTGAGGATGACGGATCAGGTGTTCATCGACTGGAAGAAGTCCGAGTTGTTCTTGGATTGACGCAGTTTGTCGAGCAGGAACTCGATCGCGTCCTGCGGTCCCATCGGATTCAGGATGCGGCGCAGGACATAGGTCTTGGCCAGCTGGTCCTTCGGCGTGATCAGGTCTTCCTTGCGGGTGCCGGATTTCAGCACGTCGATGGCGGGGAAGATGCGCTTGTCGGCGACCTTGCGATCCAGCACGATCTCGGAGTTGCCGGTGCCCTTGAACTCTTCGAAGATCACCTCGTCCATCCGGCTGCCCGTGTCGATCAGGGCGGTGGCGATGATGGTCAGCGAACCGCCCTGCTCCACGTTACGCGCGGCGCCGAAGAAGCGCTTGGGCCGTTGCAGGGCGTTGGCGTCGACACCGCCCGTCAGCACCTTGCCCGAGGAGGGGACGGTGGCGTTGTAGGCGCGGCCCAGACGCGTGATGGAGTCCAGCAGGATCACCACGTCCTTCTTGTGTTCGACCAGACGCTTGGCCTTTTCGATCACCATTTCGGCGACAGCGACGTGGCGGGTGGCGGGCTCGTCGAAGGTCGAGGCGACGACCTCGCCCTTCACCGTGCGCTGCATGTCCGTCACTTCTTCGGGGCGTTCGTCAATCAGCAGGACGATCAGGAAGACTTCCGGGTGGTTGCGTTCGATCGACTTGGCGATGTTCTGCAGCATCACTGTCTTACCGACGCGTGGCGGCGCCACGATCAGGCAGCGTTGGCCCTTGCCCAAGGGCGCGACGATATCGATCACCCGGCCCGAGCGATCCTTCAGCGTCGGATCCTGGATTTCCATGTGCAGCCGCTCTTCGGGATAGAGCGGCGTCAGGTTATCGAACAGGACCTTGGTCTTGACCGCTTCGGGGTCTTCCAGATTGATCGTGTCGACCTTGAGCAGGGCGAAGTAGCGTTCGCCTTCGCGTGGCGCGCGCACGGCGCCATGGACGGTGTCGCCCGAGCGCAGGCCGAAGCGGCGGATCTGCGACGGCGAGACATAGACGTCGTCCGGCCCCGGCAGATAGTTGGCGTCGGAGCTGCGCAGGAAGCCGAAGCCGTCCGGCAGGATTTCCAGCACGCCGTCTGCGATGATCTCGACTTCTTCGTCGGCCAAGGCCTTCAGGATGGCGAACAGCAGATCCTGTTTACGCAGGTTCGAGGCGTTCTCGACCTCCAGCTGTTCGGCGAAGGCGACCAGGTCGGCCGGGGTCTTCTCGTTCAGTTCGGCGAGCGTGATGCGGCCGTTGGCGACGACGGGCTCGCCGTCCTCTTCATCGTCCGCTGTCGTATCCACGCCGGAATCGGCGCCCGCCGCCTCGCCGGCTTCATGCGCAGCGCCGTGATGGGTGGGGGCTTCAACCTCCACGCCTTCGTTCTCGGGGGTGTCGGGATTGGTGTCGCGGACGTCGGTCATGATGCAGGCTCGCGGGCGCACACGGCCAGAAGGCTGCGGCACGGGTCTCTGAAAATGTCTGGCCGGAAGGCCGAAGGGAGGTGCGACGGGCTCCCGCTGGCTCCAAGGCCTGCAGGCGTCACGAAAGAGAGGGACCGCCGGCGCGGGACGCCAAACGGTTCGCCGCCAGCGGAACCACAGGCGGCCGACGAGGTCAAGCGGAGCCGCTTATCGGAACGTCCACTCCGTCGTCACCGACAGCACCATGACGATGGCCAGAACGAAGGGCACTTCGTTCGTCATACGCCAGAACTTGCCGGAATATTTCGACGTGCCGGCGGCGATCTTCTTCCTTTGGGCCGCCAGGAAGCCGTGCCAGCCGCTGAGCAGGAAGACGCCCGTCAGCTTGGCGACCATCCACGGCTCGGCCAGGAAGGCGGCGCCGCGCGCCAAGACGTCGATATGGATCAGCCACAGACCGAACACCCAGGCCAGGATCATCGCCGGGTTCAGAATGATGCGCAGCAGCCGCGTCTGCCACAGGCGCAACAGGGTCTGCATTTCGCTTTTCAGCGGTTCGGGTTTGGCGTTCTGCTCGGCGTCATAGGCGTAGAGCCGAGGCAGGAACAGAAGACCCGCCATCCAGGCGATCACCGCCAGAATGTGCAGCCCGCGTGCGAGATCATAGGGGTTCATGCCGCCTGCCCTCCCTTGCGATGCGGACAGGCCTTCCAGTCCGCCTTGCACCCCTGGCCGAACGGCGCGACGCCCGCGTGGGATAACGCGCCCACTGCCGCGTCAGCTAGGGCGTCAATGAACAGTGGCTCAATCCCGACCGCCGGCGCCCGCAAATAGGGACTGGCCCCTTTTTCGTGGGCCAGTTCGCCATATTCAATATCCAGTTCGACCAAGGTCTCGATATGCTCCGAGACAAAGGCGATAGGCGTGACGACGACCCCAACGCCATCTTTGGCTGCGGTTTCAATGGCTTCAGGCGTTGACGGGCCCAGCCATTTCATCGGCCCGACCCGGCTTTGGTAGCAGATGGCGTGGTCGATCGGCCCGCGCTGCGCCTCGATGGCAGCGATGACGGCGGCGACCGTCGTCTCGATCTGCTCCTGATAGGGATCGCCCTTGCCGGTCACCAGCTTCTCGGGGATGCCGTGGGCGGAGAACAGCACCCGCACCGGCTGACCCACTGCCTCGTCCAGCTTCTCGCCGATCGCCTGGGCCTGGGCCTCAACCCAGCCTGTCGCGGCCGGATAGCAGCAGACGGCGCGGCTGACGCCCGGGCCGGTATAGGCGGCGTTCCAAGCCTTCAGCGAGGATTCCGTCGTCGTGGTCGAAAACTGCGGATAGAGCGGCAGCAGGATGACCTCGTCGGGTCCGAAGGCGGCGACCTCTGCCGCCGTCTCCTCGGTCAACGGATGCCAGTAGCGCATGGCGATGAAGACCTTGACCTCATCGCCATCGAGCCGCGCGCCAACCACCGCCTGCAAAGCCTCGGCCTGACGACGGGTTTCGGGCAGCAGCGGCGATCCCCCGCCCATCAGGGCGTAGTTGGCCTGGGCGCTGGTTTCGCGCCGGCTGGAGATTAGTTTGGCCAGAGGCGTGCGGAAGATCCCCGGAAGGCCGATGATGGCTGGGTCGTTGAACAGGTTGAACAGGAACGGCTTGACCGAAGCCTGATCGTCCGGCCCGCCCAGATTGAACAGCACCACCGCAATGCGGCGGCCGGGGGTCGCATTGCTCATTGGGCGCCGATCCGTCTCAAAACCTGTTCGACATGGTCGATCGGCACGTCCGGCAGGATGCCGTGGCCGAGGTTGAACAGCCAGGGCCCCTGCCCCCAGGCTTCCATCAGCTGATCGACACGTCGGTCCAGCAGATCCCCGCCGGCGCGCAGCAACAGCGGGTCGAGCGCCCCCTGGATAGGCTTGATCTGCTGCACCCGTTTGCCGACCTCGAGCGGGCAAGCGGTGTCCAGGGCGACGGCATCGACCTCGACCGCCTCGGCATACCGCTCTGCGAGCGCCGCAGAGCCCCGTGGGAAGCCGATGAGGGGTACAGTGACCCCCAGCTCCCGCGTGCGCTTCACCAGCGCCTGGTGGGACTTCAGGACCAATCTATCGAACAGATCATCCGGCAGACCCTCGGCCCAGCTCTCGAAAATCTTCAGAACCTGGGCCCCGGCGTCGGCCTGCATCTTCAGATACCTGGCCGTGGCCTCGACCAGAACCTCCAGCGTCTCGTCGACGCGCTCGGGATCGGCATAGGCGTAGGTGCGGGCCTGGGCGCGTTCGCCTTTGCCGATGGTGCGCGCCTGTCCGTCCAGCATATAGGTCGCCACGGTCCAGGGCGCGCCGGCGAAGCCGATCAGGGCGCGTTCCGGCTCCAGGGCAGCGCGCACGATCGACAGGGTCTCACCCACCGCCGACAGTTGCTCGCCCGCCGCCGGAGCCAGTTCGGCCATCCGACCCGGGATCGGCATTTCGCCCAGCCGCGGCCCTTCACCCGTTTCGAACCAGACGTCCTGGCCCAGGGCGCGCGGGATCAGCAGGATGTCGGCGAAGACGATGGCCGCATCGAAGCCGAACCGGCGCATCGGCTGAAGCGTCGCCTCGGCGGCCATTTCCGGGTTCAGACAGAAGGCGATGAAGTCGGGCGCCTCGGCCCTCAGCTTGCGATATTCCGGCAGATACCGACCGGCCTGGCGCATGAACCACACCGGCGGACGCTCCAACGTCTCCCCGCGGAGAGCCCGGAGCACCAAGGGTGTCGGATCGGCAGTCTGGGTCTGATCGGTCATCCCGGAGGATTAAGGTCACAGCCCCCCGCTCTCAATCCCTAATCAGATTAAGAATTAAAAGATTCGAAGTGGCAGGTAGGGCGGTGGAATGGCGGGGATGACTCGATCGGAGGCGGCGGAACAAAAGCGGATATCCACGTCTGCGATATCCCTAACGGGGATGTCGGAATGACCAATCCCGCCGGTGGACAATCCCTAACGAAACCTTAACCGGCAAGGGTTTGCGGGGACTTGCGGCTGTGAACGCGGTTAAGCACCGTTAACCTTTCATTAGGATTTTCCACAGCGGTTGGAAATTCGGTTTCCGCCTTGGGATGATCCGGCGGCGGACGACCAACGCGATCCACCATCATCCCCGCTCGCGGGCGGATCGATCAGCGGCTAAGAAAAACGGCGCCCCGACGGTCCAACGCCGTCCCCCAACTTTCAACAGGGAGACAGACAGTCTCATGAGCCCTGCGAGACCCTCGGGACCGGCCCGTCTGGCCACCTATTTCCACGTTCACCTGGTGTCGGACTCCACCGGCGAGACCTTGAACGCCATGGCCAAGGCGGTGACCGCGCGCTTCGACGGCGTCATTCCGATCGAGCACATCTATTCCCTGGTGAGGTCGGCAAAGCAGATGGAGCGGGTGCTGCAGGAGGTGGAGTCCGCGCCGGGCGTCGTTCTCCACACCCTGGTCGACCGCGATCTGCGCGAGCAGCTAGAAGAAGGCTGCCGTCGCCTGGACATGCCCCAGATCGGCGCGCTGGATCCGCTGGTCGGGGCCATGTCGCGCTATCTCGGCGCGGCCCTGTCCACCCGCGTCGGCGCCCAGCACGCGCTGGACCACGACTATTTCAACCGGATCGCGGCGCTGGACTTCGCCATGGCCTACGACGACGGCCAAGGCTCTCTGGATCAGCTGGAGGGCGCCGACGTCGTTCTGTGCGGGGTCAGCCGGACATCCAAGACCCCCACCTGCATCTATCTGGCCCACCGGGGCATCCGGGCGGCCAACGTGCCTCTGGTGCCGGGCCAGGAGGACGGCGAGCGGCTGACCAAGCTAAAGAACCCCTTGGTGATCGGCCTGACCGTGTCGCCCGATCGGCTGGTTCAGATCCGGCGCAACCGCATCGACAATCTGAACGCCAGCCAGTCGTCGAACTACACCGATCAGGACGCTGTGCGCGACGAGACGATCAAGGCGCGCCGCGCTTTCGAGCGGCGCGGCTGGCCCACCATCGACGTGACCCGCCGTTCGGTGGAAGAGACGGCGGCGGCGATCACCAATCTTCTGAGCGAGCATCGCAACCACAAGATCGGGACGACCTGGTGAAATCTGAAACTCTCATCCTGGCGTCCAAAAGCGCGGCTCGCCGCGCCATGCTGGAAAACGCCGGCGTCGCCTTTGAGGTGCGCGTCGCCGATGTGGACGAGGACGCCATCAAGGCCGTGTCGAGCAACCTGGACGCCGCCGCCCTCGCCGTTCGTCTCGCGGAAGCCAAGGCCTTGGCCGTTTCGCGTGATGACGAGACCGCCTGGGTGCTGGGCTCGGATCAGACCCTGGCCTTTGACGGCGGCCTGGTCTCCAAGGCCAGCTCTCTGGACGCGGCGCGCGAGCGGCTGAAAGCCATGCGCGGCAAGTCGCACCAGCTGCATTCCGGCGCAGCGCTGGCGACCAAGGGCCAGATCGTCTGGTCCGGTGTCGATACGGTTCAGATGCGGATGCGCGATTTCTCGGACGCCTTCCTCGACGCCTATCTGGCGGCCGAGGGCGAGGCCCTGCTGTCCTGTGTCGGCTCCTACCGGCTGGAGGGGCTGGGCTCGCAGCTGTTCGAGGCGGTGGACGGCGACTATTTCACGGTGCTGGGCCTGCCGCTCTGGCCGGTGTTGAAAGAGCTGCGTCGGGCGGGGGTGATCGCGGCATGAGTACGCACCGCATAACCGGGGCCGCCATGGTCGCCGGGATCGCCGGAAATCCCGTCGCCCATTCGCTCAGCCCGGTCATCCACAACGCCTGGCTGGCGGCCGGCGGGATCGACGGCGCTTACGTTCCCTTCGCCCCTGCCGATGCGGCCGGGTTTCAGGCCTTGGTCGCCGCGGGGCGCGCCGGTCTGATCATGGGGCTGAACGTCACCGCCCCGTTCAAGGAACAGGCCTTCGCCCTGGCGGATCAGGCGACGGCGGCGGCGCGGCTGACGTCCTCGGCCAATATCCTGCAGTTCGAAAACGGCCGGGTGCTGGCCGACAGTTCCGACGGAGTCGGCCTGATGCTCGGCCTGAAGGAACAGGCGCCGGACCTGGACGTGGCCGGGCGGCCGGTGGTGATGCTGGGCGCCGGGGGCGCGGCCCGTGCAGGGTCCGGCGCCTTGGTCGAGGCCGGCGCCGAGGTGCGCATCGTCAACCGTTCGCCCGAACGTGCTGAGGCCCTGGCCGCCGATCTTGGACCCTCGGTTCGGGTCATGGCGGACGGCGACGCCTTCGACGGCGCGGCCCTGGTCATCAATGCGCTGAGCGTCCCGCCCAGCATCGACTTCGACCGAATCGCGCCCGGCACGGTGGTGATGGACATGACCTACAAGCCGCTGGCCACGCCCTTCCTGACGGCGGCGCGCGAACGCGGCCTGCGGACAGTGGATGGACTGGCCATGTTGATCGGCCAGGCGGCGCCGTCGTTCGAAGCCCTGTTCCGCCGCCCGCCGCCGCGTCTCGATCTTCGGGTCCTCTTGATGACCTATCTGGGCGAGACGGCATGATCCTGCTCGGCCTCACCGGCTCCATCGGCATGGGCAAGTCGACGACGACGGCCATGTTCGCCGATCTGGGCGCGGTCGTCTGGAACGCCGACGACTCGGTGCACCGCCTCTATCTGCCCGGCGGTGCGGCGGTCGGTCCTGTAGGCCAAGCCTTTCCTGGCGTCGTCGTGGACGGCGCGGTCGATCGCACGCGTCTGGCCGAGGCGCTTGGGAAAGACGACACGGCGTTCCGTCGTCTGGAAGCCATCGTCCACCCCCTGGTCGCCCAGGATCGCGCGGCGGATCTGGAAGCGGCGCGCACGGCGGGTGTGAAACTGGCGGTTCTGGACATCCCCCTGCTGTTCGAGACGGGTGGGGACAGGGCCGTCGACGCCGTCGTGGTGGTCACCGCCGATCCGGCGATCCAGGCGGAGCGCGTCCTGGCCCGTCCCGGCATGACCCGCGAACGGTTCGACGCCATCCTGGCGCGCCAGATGCCGGACGCCGAAAAGCGTGCGCGGGCGGATTTCGTCATCGACACCGGCCGGGGTTTGGAGGCCGCGCGGGCCGAGGTCGAGGCGATCGTGGCCGCCGTTCTGGACCCGTCGTGGATATCTCCCCGGCGAGGCGCGGCGAGCCTTTCGCGCTGAGGCGAATGCCGCCATTAAGGGCGAATGGCGCGCGAGATCGTTTTGGATACGGAAACCACCGGCTTCGACCCCAAGACGGGCGACCGGTTGATCGAGGTCGGCTGTATCGAGATCCAGGACCTGCTGCCGACGGGCCGCACCTTCCACCGGTTCGTCAATCCCGAGCGGCTGATCCCGCCCGACGCCATCCGGGTTCACGGCATCACCGACGAAAAGGTCAAGGATGCGCCCAAGTTCGCCGAGATCGCAGACGAGCTGATCGAATTCATCGGCGATGCGCAGATGATCGCCCACAACGCCGCCTTCGACCGTAACTTCATCGACTTCGAATATGCGCGGTGCGGCCGGCCGATCACCGGCGAGGCGCGCTGGATCGATACGCTGAAACTGGCCCAGACCCGGTTTCCGGGCATGCCCAACTCGCTGGACGCCCTGTGCAAACGCTACAAGGTGTCGCTGGTCGAGCGGACGCTGCACGGCGCCCTGATCGACGCCCGTCTGCTGGCCGAGGTCTATCTGGAGCTTCGCGGCGGCAAGGAGCGGGTGCTGGACCTGTCGTCCGCGCCGGTCGGTCGTGGCCCCGGCGGCGTCATCGAAACCGCCGCCTACGGCCAGCGCCCCCGCCCCCTGGCGCCGCGCTCCACGCCCGAGGAACAGGCCGCCCACGTCGCCTTCCTCGCCAAGGCGCTGAAGGACCGCTCTCTGTGGGAAGCCTACGGCCTGCCGGCGCAGGAAGACGCGGCTTAGTCTCTTTTTAGCGCTCAAGTCGTGAGCGACCGCGTCGCGAACGTAGCGCGGCGCGTCAGCGCCTAAAAACTATGCCTGCCGGAAGCCCAGCACGTCCTGCATGTCATAGAGACCGGGCCCTCGCGTCCGCACCCAGGCGGCGGCGGCGACCGCGCCCTTGGCGAACAGCGACCGATCGATCGCCGAATGGCTCAGGGTCAGCACCTCATCTTCCGACGCGAACAGCACCGTGTGCTCGCCGATGATGCCGCCGGCGCGGATGGAGGAAAAACCGATCTTGCCGCTCTCGCGCTCGCCCTGGACCCCGTCGTAGGGTTTGGAGCGCAGGTCATCCAGATCGGCGAACCGCCCCTCGGCGGCGGCTTCGCCCAGCATCAGGGCCGTGCCCGAGGGTGAATCGACCTTGCGGCGGTGGTGGGCCTCGGTGATCTCGATGTCCCAGTCCTGGGCGTCCAGACGCTGGGCGGCGTGCTGGACCAGGCCGATCAGGATGTTCACGCCCAAGGAGAAGTTGCCGCTCTTGACGATGGCGACCTTCTCGGCGGCCTTCATCAGGTCGGCCTCCTGCTCTTCTGTGAAGCCGGTCGAGCCGATTACCAGGGCCGGGCCGCCGCGCTCGGCTGCGCTCTGGGCCAGGGCCACCGAGGCGGCCGGGGTCGAGAAGTCGATGATCACGTCGCACAGCGACAGGTCGGCGGTCTCGCCCCAATCGAAGCGGGCGGCGACCACCACGTCCTCGCGGGCATCCAGAACCTGAGAGACCGCACGCCCCATCCGGCCGCGATAGCCGGAAATGCCGGCGTGGAAGATTGCGCTCAAACCGCGTTCTCTTTCGACCCGTCCGCGTCCTGACTGCCCAGGATGTCGGCCCAGAAACGCTTCGCCTTTCCGGCAAAGCTGGAATTCCTGGGGTTCTGCCCCTCCCCGAACGACAGGGCAAGCTCTTCCAGCAACTCACGCTGGCGCGCGGTCAGATCGGTGGGCGTCTCGACGAACAGCTCGACGACCAGATCGCCCCGGTTGCGGCCGTTCAGATGGGGCATGCCCTTGCCCTTGATGCGCACGGTCTTGCCGGTCTGGGCGCCGGCCGGCACGGCGACCGAGGCCTTGCACTTGCCGTCGCAGGCCGTGGAGACCAGGCAGGGCGCGTCGATCTCGCCGCCCAGAGCCGCCACCGTCATCGGCACGGGCACGGTGACCAGCAGGTCCAGATTGTCGCGCTCGAACAGGTCGTGCGGCGTGACAGAGATGAAGACGTACAGATCGCCGCGCGGTCCGCCGCGCTGGCCCGCATCGCCCTCGCCCGACAGACGGATGCGCGAACCGTCGTCCACGCCGGCGGGGATTTTCAGGTTCAGGGTGCGGGTTTTGCGAACCTGGCCATGCCCGTGGCAGGTGGTGCAGGGATCGGCGATCATCTGACCCTGGCCGTGGCAACGGGGGCAGGTGCGCTCGACCTGGAAGAAGCCGTTGGCCTGGCGCACGCGACCGGCGCCCTGGCAGGTGGTGCAGGTGACGGGCTTGGTCCCCGGCTTGGCGCCTGACCCCTCGCAGGTGTCGCAGGTCATGGTGGAGGGGATGTCGATCTCGACGTCTTCGCCCTTGTAGGCCTGCTCCAGGGTGATCTCCAGATCGTAGCGCAGGTCCGAGCCCCGGCGTGGTCCGCCCTGCTGGCCCCGGCCCTGACGTCCGCCGAACGCGTCGCCGAACGCATCGCCGAAGACCTGGGAGAAAATGTCGTTGATGTCCGAGAATCCCTGGCCGCCCTGGCCGAAGGGATTGCCGCCCCCGCCGCCGTTCACGCCCGCATGGCCGTAACGATCATAGGCCGCGCGCTTGTTGTCGTCCGACAGCACCGTATAGGCCTCGGACAGCTCCTTGAACTTGGCCATCGACTCTTCCGAACCGCCGTTGCGGTCGGGGTGGTGAACCATGGCCAGCTTGCGGTAGGCGGCTTTCAGGCCGGGGGCGTCGATCGTGCGTTCGACACCCAGAACTTCGTAATAATCACGCGCCATCGGGCGTTCGTCCTCATACTTCCCCGTTCGCTTTCGCCTCGCCTCTTATCGAGCGTTGGTCGAAATCGATGTCCCGGCTGACATGGGGTCCGGGACCAATGATGCAAGTTTCATGAAAAGGCCCCGCCTATCGCAAGACAAGCGGGGCCGTATCATTTCAGCGACCTGTGACGGATCAGGCGCTCTTCTTGTCGTCGCCGTCCGTGTCCGACACTTCCTCGAACTCGGCGTCGACCACGCCGTCGTCGGCCGGCTGGCCTTCGGCGGCGGCGTCGCCCTGTTGCTGGGCGTACATGGCTTCACCCAGCTTCATCGAGGCCTGGACCAGGGTGTTGGTCTTGGCGCGGATGTCTTCTGGATCCGTGCCTTCGCGCGCAGTCTTCAGCTCGGCCAGTCCGGTCTCAATGGCCGTCTTCTCGTCGGCGCCCACCTTGTCACCGTGCTCGGCCAGGGCCTTTTCGGTAGAGTGGATCAGGCTGTCGGCGGCGTTCTGCGCCTCGACCAGATCCTTCTTGGCCTTGTCGGTGGCGGCGTTGGCCTCGGCTTCCTTGACCATCTTGTCGATGTCGGCGTCCGACAGGCCGCCGTTCGCCTGGATGCGGATCGACTGCTCCTTGTTGGTCGCCTTGTCCTTGGCCGAGACGTTGACGATGCCGTTGGCGTCGATGTCGAAGGCGACCTCAATCTGCGGCATGCCGCGCGGCGCCGGCGGAATGCCCATCAGGTCGAACTGACCCAGCATCTTGTTGTCCGACGCCATCGGACGCTCGCCCTGGAAGACCCGGATCGTCACAGCCGACTGGTTGTCGTCGGCGGTCGAGAAGGTCTGGCTCTTCTTGGTCGGGATCGTCGTGTTGCGCTCGATCAGGGGCGTGAACACGCCGCCCAGGGTTTCGATGCCCAGGGTCAGCGGCGTCACGTCCAGCAGCAGCACGTCCTTGACGTCGCCTTGCAGAACGCCGGCCTGAACGGCGGCGCCCAGGGCCACGACTTCGTCAGGGTTCACGCCCTTGTGCGGCTCCTTGCCGAAGAAGGCCTTCACGGCTTCCACGACCTTGGGCATGCGGGTCATGCCGCCGACCAGAACCACTTCGTCGATGTCCGAAGCTTTCAGGCCGGCGTCGGCCAGGGCCTTCTTGCACGGCTCGATCGTGCGCTGGACCAGATCCTCGACCAGGCTTTCCAGCTTTGCGCGCGTCAGCTTGATGTTCAGGTGCAGCGGACCCGAGGCGTTCATGGTGATGAACGGCAGGTTGACCTCGTACTGGGTCGTGGTCGACAGCTCCTTCTTGGCCTTTTCGGCCTCTTCCTTCAGGCGCTGCAGGGCCAGCTTGTCCTGGCGCAGGTCGACCGACTGCTCCTTCTTGAACTCGTCCGCCAGGTAGTCGACCAGACGCAGGTCGAAGTCTTCGCCGCCCAGGAAGGTGTCGCCGTTGGTCGACTTCACCTCGAACACGCCGTCGCCGATCTCCAGGATTGAGACGTCGAAGGTGCCGCCGCCCAGGTCATAGACGGCGATCTTCTGGCCGTCGTTCTTTTCCAGACCATAGGCCAGCGCCGCCGCGGTCGGCTCGTTGATGATGCGCAGCACTTCCAGGCCGGCGATCTTGCCGGCGTCCTTGGTCGCCTGACGCTGGCTGTCGTTGAAGTAGGCCGGCACGGTGATCACGGCCTGGGTGACCTTGTCGCCCAGATAGGCCTCGGCCGCTTCCTTCATCTTGGTCAGGGTGAAGGCCGAAATCTGCTGCGGGGAATAGTCCTTGCCGAAGGCGCGCACCCAGGCGTCGCCGTTCGGGCCCTTGACGATCTCATAGGGCACCATGCCCTTGTCCTTGGCGACGACGGGATCATCGAAGTTGCGGCCGATCAGGCGCTTGATCGCGAAGAAGGTGTTGGACGGGTTGGTGACGGCCTGGCGCTTGGCGGGTTGACCCACCAGCACTTCCGCGCCGTCCTGGATCGCCACGACCGACGGGGTCGTGCGGTTGCCCTCGGCGTTTTCGATCACCTTCGGCGTCTTGCCGTCCATGACGGCGACGCACGAGTTGGTGGTGCCCAGGTCGATGCCGATAATCTTGGCCATGTGTTCTTCAGTCTCTCTGGTTCGGCGGGCGATGCGGCGGCCTTCGACGAAGCGCCGCGCGTGACCGCCCCCGGTTGGGTTGGCGTGGATCAGGCTGGATAGCCCCAAGTTTCGCGGGGTTTCTCCGAAGCTGGCCCCGATATGGGAAAATCCCCCCCGCCCGCAAGGGCGTTATGCGATTCAAAGCTTTCGAAGAACGCGGAAATTCGAAGATGCAGAGACAGCGATCGTCGGGCATAAGATTTCCCGTCGCGATCTGGGGACCGCGATCGAGGAAGGGAGAGGAAACAATGATCAAGACCCTGCTGAAGGCCGTCGTCGCGGCTGCCGTTCTTGTCGGCTCCGCTGCGGCCGCCGCGCCGCCTGCTGCGACGCCCATGGTCCAGTCGAAGGACGGCTATGATCGGCACGTCACCATCAAGAACCGCACCGGCTGGACCATGTTGCGCTTCTACGCGTCGGATTCACGCAGCGACGACTGGGAAGAGGACATCCTGGGCTCGGACGTTCTGGAAAGCGGGCAGGATGTGCGCATCAACATTGATGACGGCTCGGGCGCCTGCATCTATGACTTCAAGGCCGAGTTCACCAACGGTCAGGAGCTGACGCGGTCGCGCATCAATGTCTGTGAGGTCAGCGAATACACCTATACCCGTTGAGGTGAAGAGCGCCGTCGAGGGCTTCCGGCTCTGGCCGGGGGCGCTCAATGCAGCGGCGCAGGCTGATCTGGTCGCCGAGGTGTTCGCCCGACTGGATGACGCGCCGCTTTATCGGCCGACCACACCGGGCGGTCGGCTTTTTTCGGTTCAGATGAGCAACTTCGGTCCGCTGGGCTGGGTCTCCGACCGGGGCGGCTATCGCTACCAGTCGATCCATCCCGAGACCGGGCGACCCTGGCCGGCGATCCCGACTGTGCTGCTCAATCTGTGGCACGCCACGGTCGGCTGGCCCACACCGCCGGACGCCTGTCTGGTCAATCTGTATCGCGATGCGGCGAAGATGGGCCTGCATCAGGACAAGGACGAGGCCGATCTCGGCGCGCCTGTCCTGTCGGTGTCGTTGGGAGACACGGCCACGTTCCGCATCGGCGCGGCGGACGGCGGACGCACCACGACGTTGAGACTGGACAGCGGCGACGTCAGCGCCCTGACCGGACCCGCGCGCCTGGCCCGCCACGGCGTCGACCGCGTGCTGGCCGGATCGTCGCGCCTGATCCCCGGCGGCGGCCGGCTGAACCTGACGCTGCGCCGCGCCGGTTGAGCACCGGATTTTTGGACTGGCTTTCGCCGTCCGGCTGCGGCGTATGTCGGAGATGGATGATCTGAAGCGTCGTTGGGCCCGGCTGGAGCCCGCCATCACCGTCGTGGGCCCGGACGACGACCGGCCCCGTCCTGCAGTGCTGATGTTCCATGGCTGCGGGGGTCTGCGCGATCACCTGCCCCGCTATGCCGAGGTCGCCAAGGCGGCGGGCTGGCGCGCCTTCATCATCGATTCCTACGGCCCGCGCGGCTGGGGCCGGGCCTTCACCCTGGCGGCGGTCTGCACAGGCTTGTCGTTCCGGGGCTATGAGCGGGTGGGCGACGTGCTGGCGGCGATCCGGGGCGTTTCGGCACGCCCCGATGTCGACGCGACGAAGCTGGCCCTGGCCGGGTGGAGCCACGGCGGCTGGTCGATCATGGAGATGATGAGCGGCGCGCCGACGCCCGGCGCCTTTGGCGTGATCGATCCCGCCGAGGCCGACTTGTCCGGCGTCAAGGCGGTTTGGCTGGCCTATCCCTACATCGGCCCGTTCGCCTTCAACCGGTTGAAGCCCTGGCGGCATTGCCCGCGCGTCCTGGCCGTCACCTGCAAGCGCGACCACCTGACCACTGTGCGCAACGCCGAACAGGTCAACGCCATGATCCGCAACTGCGGCTCCGAGGTCGAAAGCTGGATCGCCGCGGGCACTCACGCCTTCGACGAACCCACCAACAATGGCCCGATGCGCCACGATCCGACCCTGACGGTCGAGGCCCTGCGCCGTTTCGGCGCCTTCCTGACCGACGCCGTCCCACACGGCTGAAAAATAAAGCAGACCCGCGCTCTTGACGGGCGATCCATCACGTAACAATTGCAGTTACATGAAAAGGGATTCTCGTCTGTCCAACATCCTCCATGCCCTGCTGCACATGGCCGAGCATGAGACACGCACCGGCTCGCCCATGACCTCGGACCAGTTGGCGGTCTGCCTTTCGACCAATCCCGTGGTGGTGCGCCGAACCATGGCCGGTCTGCGCGAGCAGGGATTGGTGGCGTCGGAAAAGGGGCATGGCGGCGGCTGGCGCCTGTCGCGACCGCTGGATCAGGTCACTCTGGGTCAGGTGAACACAGCCCTTGGCGGCGCGGATCTGTTTCCGGCCGCTCCGCCTGTCGAGGCCGACGGCTGCCTGGTCGAGGCGGCGGTCAATGACGCCCTGGCCGAGACCTACGCCGCCGCCCGCGCCCTGCTGATCGCGCGTCTGAACGACATAACCCTGGCCGATCTGGCGGCGGATTTCTCGCGCCGCATGGCCGAACATCCCAAGAGAGACCTCCTGCATGCCCACGCCCGAAAGTCCTGACGTCATGCCGCACGACGCCCTGATCATCGGCGGCTCCTATGCCGGCCTGTCCGCAGCCATGCAGCTGGTCCGCGCGCGCCGCCGCGTTCTGGTCATCGACGACGGCCGGCCGCGCAATCGGTTCGCCGCTCGCGCCCATGGCGTCCTGACAAATGACGGAAAGCCCGGCGCTGAGATCACGGCGTCGGCTCGAGCCCAGGTCGCGGCCTATCCGACCGCCGCCTTCCGCATGGCGGAGGCGGTCGAGGTCGAACGGATCGATGGCGGTTTCTCGGTCGCCTTCGCTGACGGCACACGGACAAGCGGTCGCCGGCTGCTGCTGTCGCACGGTGTCGAGGACGTGCTGGTCGACATCCCGGGGGTGAAGGAACGCTGGGGCCGCACCGCCCTGCACTGTCCCTGGTGCCACGGCTATGAGATCGGCGGCGGCCCCATCGGCGTGCTGGGGCGCGGCGATCACGTGGTCCAGTATGCGGCGACGGTCGCCGAATGGGGCCAGGTCACCCTGTTCATGGATCTGGACGTCGGCCTGTCGCCCGAGGACGCCCATCTGCTGGATCGACGCGGGGTCACCATCGAGGCCACGCCCATCGCGCGGCTGGAGGGCGAGGCGCCGGACCTGAGCGGCGCGCGGCTGACCGACGGACGGTTCTTCGAGCTGAAGGCTATCTTCGTCGGCGCCAATGTGCGCGTCGCCAGCCCCTTCGCCGAGCGGCTGGGCTGCGAGATGACCGAAACCCCGATGGGGCGCGTGATCAAGGTGGACGCCATGCAGCAGACGACCCAGCCGGGCGTCTTCGCCGCCGGCGACTTGGCGCGCGCCGCCTCCAACATCACCCTGGCGACCTCGGATGGCATGATCGCCGCCCACGCCCTGTTCAGGTCCCTGGTCGAGGAAGAGACGGCGGTCGCCGCCTAGCCGATCGTCGCCTCGACCGTGATGGTCGCGCGGACCGAATGGGCCATTTCGCAATGGTCGTGGGCCTGGTGGTGCAGGGCGTCGATCTCGGCCTGATCGGGTTCGCGGCCGGCGAAGCTGGTGAAGGGGCGCAGCGTCACCTCGGCGAGGTAGCGCTTGCCGTTCTCGTCCTTGCCCATCTTGCCCGACGCCTCGTCGACATAGGTGTCGACCACCAGGCCGGCGTTGGCGGCGAAGGCCAGGAACCACAGCATATGACAGCTGGACAGAGAGGCGATCATCGCCTCTTCCGGATCGACGCCGGCCGGATCGGACATCGGCACGGGCACGCTGGAGGGCGCCGACGACCCCGGCACCACCGCACCGCCGTCGAAGCTCCAGGAATGGGCGCGGCTGTAGCCCTTGTCCAGAAAGGGCTGGTCGCCGCGGGTCCAGACGACCTTGGCCTCGTAGACGCCCATTACGCCCTCCAGAAGCCGACGATCTTCTTGACCTCGTCCACCACAGGATCAGCGACCTCGGCGGCGCGTTCGGCGCCGGCCTTCAGCACGCGGTCGATCTCGGCCGGGTCGTCGATCAGGCGGCGCATCTCGGCCGTCACGGGCGCCAGAGACGACACCGCCAGGTCCGCCAGCGCCGGCTTGAAGGCGCCGAAGCCCTGGCCGCCGAACTGTGCGATCACCTGTTCGCGGGTCAGGCCCGCCAACGCCGCATAGATGGCGACCAGATTCTTGGCCTCGGGCCGTTCGTTCAGGCCCTCCAGGGTTTCCGGCAACGGCTCGGGATCGGTCTTGGCCTTCTTGATCTTGGAGGCGATCGTGTCGGCGTCGTCGGTCAGGTTGATGCGGCTGTTGTCGGACGGATCCGACTTGGACATCTTGGCCGCCCCGTCGCGCAGGGACATGACGCGGGTCGCCGGTCCCTGGATGATCGGCTCGGGTACGGGGAAGAAGCCGGGAACGCCGAAGTCGTTGTTGAACTTGGCGGCGATGTCGCGGGTCAGCTCCAGATGCTGTTTCTGGTCCTCTCCGACCGGCACTTCGGTGGCCTTGTACAGCAGGATGTCGGCCGCCTGGAGCACGGGATAGGTGTAGAGGCCGACCGAGGAGCGTTCCTTGTGCTTGCCCGACTTCTCCTTGAACTGGGTCATCCGGTCGAGCCAGCCGAGGCGGGCGACGCAGTTGAAAATCCAGGCCAGCTCGGCATGGGCGCGTACGGCCGACTGCGGGAAGATGATCGCCTTTTCCGGATCCAGGCCCGAGGCCAGATAGGCGGCGGCGATCTCGCGCGTCTGGGCCGTCAGTTTGGCCGGATCCTGCCACACGGTGATGGCGTGCATGTCGGCGACAAAGACATATACCGGCGCGCCCTGGTCCTGCAGTTCCACGAACCGCTTCAGGGCGCCGAGATAGTTGCCCAGGTGCAGCGCGCCTGAGGCCTGGATGCCGGACAGGATGCGGCGCGGGCCGTCATAGTTAGGGACGGGGGTCGCAACGTCCGGGGTTTGGTCGGTCATGGGATCGGGTCTCGGAAAGTCGAAAGGCAGGCGTGGCGAGGCAGGCGGCGGGTCAGCCGCGCCATCGCAGGTCATGGATCAGGCCCGAGGTCGTCATGGCCTCGCGCTTATCGGTTCGCCGTCTGTCAGTCCAGACCAGAGACCGCGCCGCCGCCGGGCTCGCGCCTCAGCGTAGCCTTCAGTTCCGAGATCGTGACGGCCCGGAACGCCAGCAGGCAGAAGCCGTAAAGGCCCGCCCCGGCGCCGCAGACCACCAGGACGGCGATCTCCTTGGCCAGGAACAGGCGGCTAAGCTGCGGATAGAAGACGTCGGCGGCGAACAGCAGGGCGGCCATCATGGCGCTGGCGGCGATGACGCGCGCGATGCGCGACAGGAAGGCCGGCGACGGCCGCCAGCTGTTCTCGCGGATCAGGACCCCGCCCAAAAGGGCGACATTGACCCAGGCCGAGGTGCTGGTGGCGATGGCCAGGCCCAGCACCCCGTCCCAGCCCTGACGGCGGAACCAGAAGAATAGGGCCGAGCCCAGGATGACGGTGATGACCACGCTGGCCACGGCGAAGATCATCGGACGGCGCGTGTCCTGGCGCGCGAAGAAGGGCGGGGTCAGAACCTTGGCCAGGACGAAGGCCGGCACGCCCCAGGCGAACTGACGCAAAACATCGGCGGTGCGGGCGGCGTCGGCCGAGGTGAAGGCGCCGCGCGTTACGGTCGCGTCGATGATGAAGAAGGGAATGACGAACAGGGCAACCGCCGCCGGCAGGGTGAAGGCCATCGCCAGATTGATGCCGTCGTCCAGCGTCTTCTGCCCGCCCTCGTGATCCCCATCGACAAACGCCTTGGTCAGGCGCGGCACCAGGGCCAGGCCGATAGCGACGCCCACCAGGCCCAGCGGCAGTTGATACAGCCGGTCGGCGTTATACAGCACCGAACGCGCGCCCTCGTCCGACCCTGTCAGGAACTGCGACACCAGAGAGTTGATCTGAAGCGCCCCGCCCGCCAGGGCGCCGGGCACGGCGAGCGCCAGGGTGTGACGCACATTCGGCGTGATGCGCGGAAGGCCGATCTTCAGCCGAACGCCCAGACGCCGCACGCCCCACCACAAGAGACTGGCCTGGATCAGGCCCGACACCGTCACCGCCGCCGTCACCATCAGCAGCACCGTCTCCTGCGGAATCGGCAGGATCAGCGGCGGCATTAGGGCGGCCAGGGTGCACAGGTTCAGAAACACCGGCACGGCCGCCGACAGAGCGAACCTACCGCCCGTGTTCAGTACGCCAGACAGCAGCGAGGCCACGGTCATACAGGCCAGATAAGGCATGGCCAGTTGGGTCGCGATTACGGCGGCGCGCAGCACCTCGGGCTGACCCTGATAGGCCGACAGCAGCCATGGCATGATCCAGGGCATCACGACCTGAAGCAGGATGCAGAAGCCGGCGACCACGGCCAGCATGAAGCTGAGCGCCTCGGACGCCGTGACAGCGGCGGCTTCCTCGCCCTCGCGCGCCCGAACCCCGCCATAGACCGGCACGAAGGCCTGGGCGAAGGCGCCCTCGGCGAACAGGCGGCGGAACATGTTGGGCAGCATCAACGCCGTGGTGAAGGCGTCCATCATCGGCCCCTGGCCGAAGCGCGCCGCCAGCGCCATGTCGCGCACGAAGCCGAGAATTCGACTGCCCAGCGTCAGGGTCGACTGCACCAGGGTGTTTCGGGCGAGGCTCATGCGATCTTTGGCTCTATTCTCCCCGCTCATCCCCGCGAAAGCGGGGATCCAGTGCTTTCGCGGCGCACTGACCTGTCCGGGATTGGCATATCGCCAACTCGAAAAGCCTGATCGCCCAAAGACCTGGGTCCCCGCTTTCGCGGGGATGAGCGGACATTTGATCCTATCGCTTAGCGCGCTTGTTCGCCGGGCGATACGGGCTTTGCGCGCGGGCTGCGGCGGCCCAGGTCGGAGACGTCGCGTGCGCTGGCGCGAGCCGAGGCGACCTTGCGTCCGGCGGGCGCGGGCGCGCGGCTGTCCAGCACGGCCTCAAGCGCGGTGCGCAGTTCGGCGATCCGCTGTTCCGAGGTGATCTTCCGCCCCTTGCGATCCACGACGTAGAAACTGTCCACCGCCCGCTCGCCATAGCTGGCGACATGGGCGGAGCGGATGCTCAGGCCTTCGTCGTTGAACACGCGCGACAGGTCCGCCAGCAGGCCCGGCCGGTCGGCGCAGGACACCTCGACTACGGTGGCGAGCTCGCTGGCGTGGTGATCGACCATCACCACGGGCCGGACTTCGAAGGCCGCCTTGCGCGCATTGCCGGTCGGATCGGGCGCCTGGCCGATACGGCCCTCGCCCCGCGCGGCCTTTTCCAGCGCCTCGACCAAAGCCTTCAGGCGACGCGGCTCGGCCTGGCCATAGGGTAGGCCCGCGCCGTCCTGAACACGAAACACGTCCAGAACGACGCCGTCCTCGGTCGCCACGCGGGCGTCGGTCACGTCGGCCCCAAGCGCGGCCATGGTCTGGGCCAGGTCGGCGAACAGGCCTGGCCTGTCGGCCGCTGCGATGGAGATTTCGGTGGTCTGGACCGTCAGCCCCTGTACAGGCGCGGTCGGCGCCGCTTCAGCCGCCGCGCCTGTCTCGCGCGCCCGCTGGACCAGGGCCGGATGCGCCGACAGCGGATCCTCGCGCGTCACGTCCTCGCCCCGGAACAGGGCGGCGACCTGGTTGTAGAGGGTGCGCATCAGCTGACCCTTCCAGCCGTTCCACACGCCCGGCCCCACGGCCCGGATATCGGCGACGGTCAGGACCAGCAGCATCCGCAGTCGCTCGGGATCGCCGACAAGTTCGGCGAAGGCGCGGATGGTCGCCGGGTCCGACAGGTCGCGCTTCTGGGCATAGTCCGACAGCGCCAGATGGCTGCGCACCAGCCAGACGACCAGTTCGATCCGGCGCGGATCGACGCCCAGCCGCTCGCAGGCCCGACGCGCGGCGATGGCGCCGTCCTCCAGCTGCCCCCGCTCGCCGCCCTTGCCGACGTCGTGCAGCAGCATGCCCAGCATCAGGGCTTCCATGTCCGAGATCAGGTGCACGATCTCGCTGGCCATCGGGTGGTCGGTCTTCAGCTTGCCGCGCGCGATGTCGTTGATGATGCCGATGGCCTGAAGCGTGTGCTCGTCGACCGTATAGGCGTGGTACATATTGAACTGGGTCTGGCCGACAATCCGCCCCCATTCGGGCAGGAACCGGCCCAGCAGACCCGTCTCGTTCATGATGGTCAGGACGCGATAGGGCCGTTGACCGTGCGCCAGAACGTCCAGGAACGCCCGCGTCGCCGCCGGATCGCGCCTCAGCCGCGGCGTCACCAGCGACAGCGACCGCGTCACCGCCGAAAAGGCGTCCGGGTGTAGGTCCAGGTCGTGCTTGTCGGCGCAGACGAACAGGGTCAGCAGCTTGACCGGATCGGCGGCGAACACCTCCGGCCCCTCGACCGATAGACGGCCCTGGTCGATCCAGAACCCCTCGACCTCCAGCTTGCGGCGGGGGGCGGGCCGAAACGGCGCCATCAGCCGCGACAGGCCGTGCGCCGTCTTCTGGTGGCGCGCCTCCAGCTTGGCCGACATGGCGCGGGTCAGGGCGCCGACGTCGCGGGCCACCAGAAAGTATCGCCGCATGAACCGCTCGACCGCCGGCTCGTCGCCGCGCCCGCGCCAGCCCATGCGCCGGGCCACCTCGGGCTGCATGTCGAACGTCAGCTTCTCTTCGGCCCGGCCCGCGATCAGATGCAGATGGATGCGGACCCGCCACAGGAAGTCGAACGCCTCGTCCGACGTCCGTCGCTCGCGCGGGGTGAACAGCTCGTCCATCACCGTCGCGCCCAGCCGGCTTTCGGGCGCCAGGGACCGGGCGATCCAGTACAGGGTGTTCAGGTCGCGCAATCCCCCCTTGCCGTCCTTGACGTTGGGTTCGACCTTGTAGCGGGTCGAGCCGGCCTTTTCGTGCCGGGCGGCCCGCTCCTCCAGCTTGGCGGCGATGAAGGGGCGCGGATCGGATTTCGACACCATGTCGCGAAACCGGCCGATCATCAGCTGGGCCAGCGCCTCGTCTCCCGCCAGCGGACGCGCCTCCAGCAGGGTCGTCCGCACCGTCATGTCGGTGCGCGACAGGCTCAGACACTCTTCGACCGAGCGCACCGCCGACCCGACCTTGGCCCCCAGGTCCCACAGCACATAGAGGACGAACTGGATCACCTGCTCGCCGCGCGGCGTCGCCTTGGACGATCTCAGGAACAGCAGGTCCAGATCGGAATGGGGCGCCAGCACGCCCCGGCCGTAACCCCCGACCGCGACCAGGGCCAGCCGCTCGGCCTCGACCGGCGAAGTCGGCCACAGCGTCTGGGTCGTTACTCGCCACAGGCCAGCCAGCATCTCGTCGGCGGCGGCGGCGTACAGACGCGCCACGTCGCGGCCCTTCATGCCGCCGTCCAGCTTGCGCTCCGCCCGGGCGCGGGCGGCGTCATAGGTCTCGCGCAAAACGACAGAGACCGCCGCGCGCGGGTCTTCCGCGCGGGCGGCCTCGTCAAGGCGGTCATCCAGACTGGGCGAGGCGTTCATGTCAGCCGTCTATAGGCCGCATCCCACCGCACGTCAGTCAGGGATTGCTGACTACTCCGGGCGAACGCGCTTCTTGCGGAACGACGGGTTCAGCGTCTGCTTGCGCAGGCGGATGGACTTGGGCGTCACTTCGACCAGCTCGTCGTCGTCGATATAGGCGATGGCCTGTTCCAGCGACATCTGGCGCGGCGGCGTCAGGCGCACGGCCTCGTCCTTGCCGGAGGCGCGGACGTTGGTCAGCTGCTTGCCCTTGATCGGGTTGACGTCCAGGTCGTCCCAGCGCGCGTTCTCGCCGATGATCATGCCCTGATAGGTCTTTTCGCCGGCGCCGACGAACATGATGCCGCGGTCTTCCAGGTTCCACAGGGCGAAGGCGGCGGTTTCACCGTCAGAGTTCGAGATCAGAACGCCCTTCAGACGACCGGCGATCGCGCCCTTGTGCGGCTCATAGTGGCTGAACACGCGGTTCAGCACGCCCGAACCGCGCGTGTCGGTCAGGAACTCGCCCTGATAGCCGATCAGCGAACGCGACGGCGCCTTCAGGCTGATGCGGGTCTTGCCGGCGCCCGACGGGCCCATGTCGGTCATTTCGGCCTTACGCGCCGACAGCTTCTCGATGACGATGCCCGAGAACTCGTCGTCGACGTCGATCATGACGTCTTCGATCGGCTCCAGCTTCTCGCCGTTCTCGCCGGTCTGGAACACCACGCGCGGACGCGAGATCGAGACCTCGAAGCCTTCGCGGCGCATGTTCTCGATCAGAACGCCCAGCTGCAGTTCGCCACGGCCGGCGACTTCATAGGCGTCGCCGCCTTCGGTCGTAGTCACGCGGATGGCGACGTTGGCCTCAGCTTCCTTCAGCAGGCGATCACGGATGACGCGCGACTGGACCTTGTCGCCTTCGCGACCGGCCAGGGGGCTGTCGTTGACCGAGACGGTCATGGAGATGGTGGGCGGATCGATCGGCTGGGCGGGCAGAGGCTCGGTGACTTCCATGGCGCACAGGGTGTCGGCCACGGTCGCCTTGGACATGCCGGCGATGGCGACGATGTCGCCCGCTTCCGAACCCTCGTCCAGGGCCTGACGCTTCAGTCCGCGGAAGGCCAGCACCTTGGTGATGCGGCCGCGTTCGATTTCCTTGCCTTCACGGTCCAGAGCGTGGATCGCCATGCCGGGAACGGCCTTGCCGCTCTCGATGCGGCCGGTCAGCAGACGGCCCAGGAACGGATCGCTTTCGATCAGTACGTCCAGCATGCGGAAGGGCTTGTCGCGGTTGGCCTGGACGGCGGGCGGCGGGACGTGATCGACGATCAGGTCGAACAGCGGGGCCAGATTGTCGTTGGGCTGGTTCAAATCCAGCGTCGCCCAGCCGTTGCGGCCCGAGGCGTAGATGTGCGGGAAGTCCAGCTGCTCGTCCGTCGCGCCGATGGCGGCGAACAGGTCGAAGGTCTCGTTGTGGACGCGGTCCGGATCGGCGTGGGCGCGGTCGACCTTGTTGATGCACAGGATCGGGCGCAGGCCCATCTTCAGCGCCTTGGTCAGCACGAACTTGGTCTGGGGCATGACGCCCTCTTCGGCGTCGACCAGGATGACGCAGCCGTCCACCATGCCCAGGATGCGCTCGACCTCGCCGCCGAAGTCGGCGTGGCCGGGGGTGTCGATGATGTTGATGCGGGTTTCACCCGCCTTGCCGTTCCAGAGCACCGAGGTGCACTTGGCCAGGATGGTGATGCCGCGCTCTTTTTCCTGGTCGTTGGAGTCCATCGCGCGCTCGGTCTGCGCCTCGTTGGCTCGGAAGACGCCGGATTGGGCGAGCAGTTGGTCCACCAGGGTCGTCTTGCCGTGGTCGACGTGGGCGATGATGGCGACGTTGCGCAGGTTCATTTGAGTATCGCGAAAAGGCGCGGCCGGCATACGGGCGGCCGCTGGTCATGAAAAGGCATGCGGGAGGCGCGCGCCTCTTACAGGCATGTGGACAGAAAGACCAGAGCGGGCGTTTGTCGCGCCGATCGCCGCCTTACCGATATTTCATCCGCGACGCCGCATCCGACGCCGTCGACGGACGCCTCCTTCCCACGACGGGCCTGACGCAGGCCCATTCCGAAGGGGAAATGACGATGGATTTGATGATCGCAGCCGCGCTTGCCGCCGCCTTGGGCGCGGGCCAGGCGCCGGACATGCATGTAAACGCCGAGGGGTTGAACATGGCTCGACCCGGCGAGGCGATGATCCTGGCCGGCCGCATTCGCGCCGCCAGCCATGACTGGTGCGCCCTCCATCGCGCGGTCCTGACGCCTGACAGTCTTGGCGACGCCAGCGTCTGCGAGCGTGAAATGAGACGCCGGGCCTATGTCGCCCTGCCCCGTCCTCAGCGCATCCATTTCGTGCGCGCGGGCGGCCAGACCGCGCTCAATCGGCGCTAGAGCGGTCGCAGCATATAGCGGGCGTCGGCGCCGTAGCTGGCCAGTTTGGCCGCCATGGCCTCGGCGGGCTGCTCGACGAAACCGTGTCGAGACCAGAAGCCGACGGCGTCATTGACCGCGACCAGGGCGACGGCGGGCCAGCCGTCTTCCGTCGCCTGTTCGGCCAGCCGCTCGACGATGGCGCCGGTCACGCCCCCGCCCCGCGCCTCGGGGTGCAGGGCCAGATCGTGCAGATAGATCAAATCCGGCTGAGCCGGCAGGCCCTCGATCACCGTGTTCAGCGGCGGCGCGCTCTCGGCCTTCCACGGATAGGCGATCAGATAGCCCCGCGCGGCGCCCTCGCCCTCCGCCAGCACAAAACAGCCGCGCGGATAAAGCGCCAGCCGGTTTTGAAAACAGGCGCGATCCTCGAAATGGTCGGGAAACGACAGCCGCGCCACCTCCACCACCGCATCGATGTCCGTAGGCCGCATGGGCCGCCATTGCAGAGTCATCAGTTCACCTTGGACGGGTCTGGCGGCGCGTCAGGCAGGGCGGAAACCGGAACGCCGTCGTCCTTCAGCTTCTTCACCTCGGCGGGCGTGGCCTCGCCATAGATTTCGCGCTTCTCGGATCGGCCCTCGTGGATGTCGCGCGCCTCGCGGGCGAAGGCGTCGCCGACGTAGTCGAAGTTGGCCTCGACATGGGCGCGGACCTCGCGGGCGGCGGCCATCATCATCGTCTGCATCTTGGCGGCGACGTCAGAGGCGGGATCGGCCTTGCGGGCGCCGCTGACGGCCGGGGCCATGATCGCCTTTTCCACCGCGTGCGAACCGCAGAACGAGCATTCCACCAGCCCCCGCGCCGCCTGGTCGTCATAGTCGGTCGAGGAGCCGAACCAGGCTTCGAAGGCGTGGGCCTGGTCGCATTTCAGGGCGTAGCGGATCATGGGGCGTCAAACAGCGGGCAGGTAATCGCGATCGTGGGTCAGGCTGGGCACGGCGGCGCGCGCCCTGGCCACGGCCTCCATGTCCAGTTTCGCACGCACGATGCAAGGTTCGTCGTGATCCGCCTTGGCGATGATCTCGCCCCACGGGCCGACGACGGTGGATCGCCCCCAGGTGCGGCGACCGTCCTCGTGCAGTCCGCCCTGCGCCGGCGCCAGGACGAACGCCCCCGTCTCGATGGCGCGGGCGCGCAACAGGGTCTCCCAATGCGCCTCCCCGGTCGGGGCGGTGAAGGCGGCCGGCACGGCGATCATCGACGCCCCCGCCTTGGCCAGATGCCGATGCAGGTGGGGAAAGCGGATGTCGTAGCAGATGGTCAGGCCCAGCCGACCCCAGGGCGTATCCGCGACCGCCGCCCCGTCGCCGGGCCTCACCGTCGCGCTTTCACGATAGGTCTCGCCATTGGGCAGGTTCACGTCGAAGACATGCAGCTTGTCGTATCGGGCCACAATCCCGCCCGACGCATCGATCAGCAGCGATCGATTGGCGGCGCGGCCATCTCCCGCTTGGCCTGACCGGACGATGGCCGAACCGATCAGCAGCCAGACGCCCAGTTCCGCCGCCAGACGACGCAGACCCAGAACGGCGACGTCCTCGTCCTCGGTCGTGATCGCCGCATCGCGCCTGTCGCGGCGTTGCTCCAGGACATTGGTCCCCTCGGGCGTTAGGACGAACTTCGCCCCGCCCGACGCCGCCTCGCGGATCAGGGGCTCGACATGGGCCAGCGCCTCTCGCGCCGTCGCCGGCGTGCGCGTCTGGATCAGGGCGATGTCGAGCCCGCTGCTCATGGATCAGGCGGCCAGAAGTCCGTCCAGCTTGCCGTCGCGATCCAGCGCGTGGATGTCGTCCGAGCCGCCGACGTGCTGGCCGTCGATGAAGATCTGCGGGAAGGTCATGCGGCCGCCGGACTTTTCGACCATCTCGGCCTTCTTGTCGGGATCGTTGGACGCGACGATCTCGGTATAGTCCACGCCCTTCTTTTTCAGCAGCGACATGGCGCTGAAGCAGTAGGGGCAGCCAGGCTTGGTGTAGATGACGACGTCGGCCAAGTTCAGATCTCCAATATAAAATTCAGCGCCCTCAAGCAGCGACCCGCCGCGCGGCGAGTGATAGGGCGCTCTTCACATAGTCAGTTCACGGGCGTTTCGCACCCGCGCGATGACGGCGAGATCCACGGCGCGCGCTCCGGCGTCGATCAGGGCGCGCGCGCAGGCCTCCCCGGTCGCGCCCGTGGTCAACACATCGTCGATCAGAAGGATGCGTCGTCCCCGGATCCGACGCCGGCCCGCCTCGGTCACGGCGAAGGCCTTCTTGACGTTCAGCCGCCGCCCGCGCTGGCTCTTGCCGCCCTGGCTGGTCGTGTGGGTCGTGCGGACCAGGGCGTCGGGCAGATAGTCGCGGCCGGCGTGCCGGGCCAGCGGCCGGGCGATCTCGGCCGCCTGATTGAACCGCCGCGACAACAGGCGAAACCGATGCAGCGGCACGGGCAGGATCACGTCCGCCTCTTCGACTAGATCGGCCGCGGCCCGCCCGATCCAGCGCGCGAACAGGGGCGCGAACTGCTGCTGGTCCCCGTGCTTGAACCTCAGGATCAGGCCGCGCGACGCCTCGTCATACAGGCATGCCGCCCGCGCTCTCCCGAACGCATAGGGCTTGGCGATACAGGTGGCGCAGCGATCCTCGGCGAAGGCGCCGCCGTCAAAGTCGAAGGCCGCCCCGCAGCCGTCGCAGACCGGCGCTTCCAGAAATTTGATCCGGCTCCAGGCGTCGGGCGTCAGGCCGGCCGCAGCCGTCGCCTCTCGGCTATCATGCGCCATCGGCGGCAGGATCAGGTCGGCCAGTCCCCGCCCCGCTCCGCGCAAGTGACGGCCCGCCCCTTCCCAGGCGCGCCGCCAGCCCCCATCCTGTGCGTCCATGACCGCCCCCCAATCCCCTTCCAACGGCCCCCCGCGCATCTTCGACGCCGTTCGACGTCAGGCGCGGCTGGCGCGGTCCGCCGCCCGGTTCCCCCAGGCTGACTTCCTGAACGCCCGCGCCGCCGCCAACGCCGCCGAGAGCCTGGAAGCCATACTGCGCGATTTTCCCGTTGCGGTCGATCTGTCCGCCCATCCAGGCGTGTTTCATGCGGCGGTCCGGTCCAGCGACGCCGCGGGACGGGTCGGCCCCGTCCAGACGCCCGTCTCCCTGGCCCAGCGCGCAGCGCCGGGTGCGGACGCGCTGCCGCTGGCCGACGCCTCGACCGATCTGATCGTCTCTCTTTTGACCCTTCACTGGGCCAATGATCTGCCCGGCGCCTTGGCCCAGATCCGGCGCGCGTTGAAACCGGACGGCCTGTTCATCGGCACGCTGTTCGGCGCGGGCACCCTAAAAGAGCTACGCGCCGTCCTGACCGAGGTCGAACTGGAGGAGCGCGGCGGCGCCCAGGCGCGTGTCTCGCCCTTCGCTGACGGCTATGACGGGGCGGCCCTGTTGCAGCGCGTCGGGTTCGCCCTGCCGGTGTCGGACGTGGACCGCTTCACTGTCCGCTACGCCGACCTGTTCGCCCTGATCCGCGACCTGCGCGCCATGGGCGAGACCAATGTCCTGCACGGACCTGTTCGGCCGTTGAGCCGCCGTATCGTGGCGCGCGCCGCCGCCCTCTATGCCGAGCGATACGGTCTCGACGACGGCCGCATACCGGCGACGTTCGAGATCATCCACCTGGCCGGCTGGAAACCCCACGACAGCCAGCAGAAGCCCCTGCCGCGCGGCTCGGCCAAGACGCGGCTGGCCGATGCCCTGGGCGTCAAGGAAATGACGGGCGACGAGCCGGACTAGCTGATCGCGGCCTGTATGGCGGCGCTCAGCTTGTTCACTGTGGCGGCCAGGCCGCCGTTCTGGCTGTTCGCCAAGGCACTGATCGAAGTCACGATCGCCAGGAAGATCAGGGCGCAGAGCAGCCCGTATTCGATGGCTGTGGCCCCGCTCTCATTGCGCAGGAACCGGCCGATAAGACGTCGCATGGCCGGCCTCCCTGGTCGGCGGTGGTCAGAGCAGGTCGCGCAACCAGGCGACCAGAGGTTCGTCCGCCGGCGGCATGGGATAGTCCGAAAGTTTGCTCGGCTTCACCCAGGCCAGGCCGTCGTGTTCACGCGCCGTGACCACGCCGTCCCACCGTCGGCAAAGATACAATGGCATCAACAGGTGAAACGAATCGTAAGCGTGACTGGCGAAAACGAATGGCGAGAGACAGTTTTCGCTGACGTCGATGCCCAGCTCTTCCTTCAACTCGCGGATCAGGCCCTGTTCGGGCCGCTCTCCGGGCTCGACCTTGCCGCCCGGAAACTCCCACAGACCGGCCAGCTTCTTGCCCTCGGGACGCTTGGCGATCAGAACCCGCCCATCCACGTCAACCAGGGCGACGGCGACGACCAGGACGGTGGGAAGGGGCGAAGCGGTCACGAGCGATAGTCGCCGTTGATCTCGATGTAGCCCTTGGTCAGATCGCAGGTCCACACGGTCGCCGACGCCCGTCCCGAACCCACGTCGACGGTGATGTCGATTTCGGGGTTCTTCATATAGGCGGTCATCTTGGCCTCGTCGTAGGTCGGGGACGGGGCGCCGTCGATGGCGGCCTGGTGCGGACCGAACTTGATGGCCAGGCGGTCGCGATCGACCGGTTCCTCGGTCTTGCCCACCGCCATGACGACCCGGCCCCAGTTGGCGTCCTGACCGGCGATGGCGGTCTTGACCAGAGGGCTGTCGGCGATGGACTTGGCCAGCTTGCGGGCCGAGGCGGGCGAGGCGGCGCCGTCCACCGTCACCTTGACGAACTTGGTCGCGCCTTCGCCGTCGCGCACCAGCTGGTGCGCCAAGTCCAGCATCACCTTGTCCAGGGCGGCCGAGAAGCTCTTCAGCCGGCGATCCCCGACCCGCCCGATGCGCGGCGCGCCCGAGGTGCCGGTGGCGAACAGCAGGGCCGTGTCGTTGGTCGAGGTGTCGCCATCCACCGTCACGCTGTTGAAGGTGGTGCGTACATGCAGGCCCAGCAGAGCCTGCAGCACGTTCGGATGGATGTCCGCATCGGTGACGATGAAGGCCAGCATGGTCGCCATGTCCGGTGCGATCATCCCCGATCCCTTGGCGATGCCGGCGATCCGGACCTTGTAGCCTTCGATCTCGGCCTCGGCGTAGGAGCCCTTGGGGAAGGTGTCGGTGGTCATGATGCCGCGACCGGCCCGGGCCCAGGCGTCCGCCTCCAGTCCGTTCTCGATCTCGGGCAGTTTGGCGACGATCTTCTTGTCATCCAGCACCACGCCGATCACGCCGGTCGAGGCCAGCATGACGTCGCGCTGACGACAGCCGAACCGTTTGGCGACCTCCGAGGCCGTGCGCCGCGCCGCGTCCGCGCCGGCCTTGCCGGTGAAGGCGTTGGCGCATCCGGCGTTGATCACCAGGGCGCGCACATCCTTGCCGCCCTCGGCCCCGGCCAGATGCTTCTTGCACCAGTCCACGGGCGCCGAGCCGATCTTGTGGCGGGTGAAGACCCCGGCGCAGCTGGTCCCCCGCGCGAACCGGAACACCACCAGGTCGTCGCGCTCATGCTTGTAGAAGCCGGCGCGCGCGGTCGCGATCTCGACCCCGCCGATCGGCGGAATGGTCGGGAACGGCACGGCCAGGGGCGAGATGGCCAGACCCGGCTTGCCGGCGGCGGCCGGCGCAGGCGCGGCGGCTGGCGCCGCATCCGATCCCGGCGTGCGGGTTGCGCGCTTCAGCGCCGTGGCGAACGGGTCCAGCGCCTTTTCGAATGCATGCTCGATCTTCTGGCCGGTCGTAGAGGGAGGCTTGGTCATGTTAGGCGCCCGGAGAAGCGGAAGGAGCAGGCGATGCGGGCGGCGTCTGCGCGGGCAGGCGGACATCCACCTTGGCCTTGCCGCGAAGTTGTTCCAGCAACTGTCGCACGCCCTCATAGGTCAGATAGCGCACGATCTGCGGTCGGGCCTGCTCCAGCGTCGGCGGGTTTTCCTTGCGCCGGTCCTCGACCCTCAGAACCGCCCAGCCGCCCTCGGTCTGGAAAGGCCCGACGGTCGATCCGGCCGGCTTGTCGCGCAGGGCGTCGGCATAGGCTTGGGGCATCACATCCAGCGTCGAATAGCCCAGATCCCCGCCGGAAAACCGCGTCGCCTCGTCGATCGACCGCTCCGCCGCCACCGCCTCGAAGCCAGCGCCCTGGCCCAGAATGCCGATCACGGCGTCCGCCTCGGGCTTGGTGCGCGACAGGATCAGCCGCACGCGGATCTCTTCCGAGGTCTTCGCCAGCCGCAGCTGCTCATTATACAGGGTCTGCACAGCCTGGTCCGAGACAGCCTTGTTGACCACGCTCTCGACCAGCATGTCGCCCAGGATGCGTTCGCGCGTCGCTTCCAGACGCCGCTGCGCCAGAGGCGAGGAGTCCAGCCGCCGCCGCTGCGCCTCTCCGGCCAGCAGCTTTTGGTCGATCACCTCGTCCAGCACCCGGCGGAAGAGATCCGACGTCGTATCCAGCGCCTCGTCCTCGCCGATCAAACCTTGGGCAACCGCCTCGCGCTTCACATCCGAGGCCCAGATGGTCTCGTCCTGGACCGTGGCCACGGCCTGGTCCCCCTGTTCGGGCGGCCGGTTTTCGCCGCCGCGCGAACAGGCGGCGGTTGAAAGCGTCGCCGTCAGCAAGGCCGCCGTCAGAATGCGTGAAGATCGCCGGAAGGGGGTCAAGGGGGCGCTCCGTCGAAGGCGGCCGAAAGCCCCTCGCGTTGACAGGGGTTAGGCCGGTGCTTAAGTCCCGCCTGCGCCCAAGTCGAGGGGTTTTGATCGTCTGCGCGGCCCTTCGCGCGCGCCTGATGCGGCGCTCCGGGGCTGCGGTCGGTCAGGGCCTCTCTCACGGCGTCCGTATCGCCGCCCCTCACGGGATTTCAGAGCCGCTCAGCTCGCAGACGCTCGACCGCTTACCGGATCCAATATGCTCGGCTTCGCCAAGAAACTTTTCGGCTCTTCCAACGACCGCAAGGTCAAGGCCTTCCAGGACCACGCCCAGCGCATCAATGCGTTGGAGCCCAAGTTCGCCGCCCTGTCCGACGACGAACTGCGGATGATGACCGACGCCTTCCGCGACCGGCTGGCGAACGGCGAGACCCTGGACAAGATCCTGCCCGAAGCCTTCGCCGTCGTGCGCGAAGCCTCCAAGCGCGTGCTGGGCCAGCGTCAGTATGATGTTCAGCTGGCCGGCGGCATGATCCTGCATGAAGGCGGCATCGCCGAGATGCGGACCGGCGAAGGCAAGACCCTGGTCGCCGTCGCCCCGGTCTATCTGAACGCCCTGCCCGGCAAGGGCGTGCACGTCATCACCGTCAACGACTACCTGGCCCGCCGCGACGCCGAGACGATGGGCAAGGTCTATCGCTTCCTGGGCCTTGAGGTCGGCGTCATCGTCAACGGTCTCAGCCAGGGCCAGCGCCAGCAGGCCTACAACGCCGACGTCACCTACGGCACCAACAACGAGTTCGGCTTCGACTATCTGCGCGACAACCTGGTCTATGACCGGCGCGAGATGGTGCAGCGTCCGCACAACTTCGCCATCGTTGACGAGGTCGACTCCATCCTGATCGACGAGGCGCGCACGCCTCTGATCATCTCGGGCCCGACCGAGGACCGTTCGGATCTCTACAAGATCCTCGACGGCCTGATCAAAGACCTGATCAAGGACAAGGACACCTTCGAGCTCGATGAGAAGCAGAAGCAGGTCCTGCTGACCGAGCTGGGCTCCGAGCGGATGGAAGAAGCCTTGGAGGCCGGCGGTCACTTCGCCGCCGACACCACGGGCCTGTACGATGCCGCCAACATCAGCCTGGTTCACCACGCCAACCAGGCCTTGCGCGCCAACACCCTGTATCAGCGTGACAAGGACTATATCATCAAGGGCGGCGAGATCGTCCTGATCGACGAGTTCACCGGCCGCATGATGACCGGCCGCCGCCTGTCCGAAGGTCTGCACCAGGCCATCGAAGCCAAGGAAGACGTCAAGATCCAGCCCGAGAACCAGACCCTGGCCTCGGTGACGATCCAGAACTACTTCCGCCTGTACGAAAAGCTGTCGGGCATGACCGGCACGGCTGCGACCGAGGCCCAGGAATTCGGCGACATCTACAAGATGGACGTGCTGGAAGTGCCGACCAACCGGCCGATCCAGCGCAAGGACTACGACGACGAGGTCTATCGGACCCACGCCGAGAAGAACCAGGCCATCGCGCGCCAGATCGCCGAATGCCACCTCGCCGGTCAGCCGATCCTGGTCGGCACCGTGTCGATCGAGCGTTCGGAACAGCTGTCGGACCTGCTGAGCCGCTTCGAATACAAGGTCGAAACCTCGCGCACGCTGAAGCCGGAATATGCGGGCAAGGCCAAGGAAGCCGAGAAGATCGGCGACGCCGCCTATGACATCACCTACGAGACCAAGCTGCGCGGCATTCCCCACAGCGTCCTGAACGCGCGCCAGCACGAGCAGGAGGCCTATATCGTCGCCGACGCCGGCCTGCCGGGCGTGGTGACCATCGCCACCAACATGGCGGGCCGCGGCACCGACATTCAGCTCGGGGGCAACCTCGAGATGAAGATGCAGAAGTGGCTGCTGGAACAGCGCAACATGGCCGTCGAGGTCACGCCGGAAATGGAAACGGCCAAGGAGGCCGAGTTCAAGGCCGAGATCGCTGTCCAGAAGAAGATCGCGCTTGAGGCCGGCGGTCTGTTCGTTCTGGGCACCGAGCGCCACGAGAGCCGCCGGATCGACAACCAGCTGCGCGGCCGCACCGGCCGTCAGGGCGACCCCGGCACCTCGAAATTCTACCTGTCCTGCGAGGACGACCTGCTGCGCATCTTCGCCGGCGACCGCCTCGACTCGATCATGAAGACCTTCGGCGTGGCTGAGGGCGAGGCCATCACCCACCCTTGGCTGAACCGCGCCATCGAGACCGCCCAGAAGCGCGTCGAGACCCGCAACTACGACATCCGCAAGAACCTGCTGAAATACGACGATGTCGTGAACGACCAGCGCAAGGCCGTGTTCGAACAGCGTCAGGAGTTCATGGACTCCGAGGATCTGTCGGAACTGGTCGGCGACTTCCGCCGCGACGTCGTGTCGGACCTGGTCGAACGCTATATGCCGCCCAAGGCCTATGCCGAGCAGTGGGACATCGACGGCCTGGACGAAAAGGTCCGCTCGACCCTGGGGCTTGAACTGCCGCTGCACGACTGGGCCGCCGAGGAAGGCGTGTCGAACGAGGAGATCGAGGAGCGGCTGCTGGCCGCCGCCGACGCTCGCGCCGCCGAACGTCTGGAACAGATCGGCGCCGACCAGACTCGCGGTCTGGAAAAGCAGTTCATGTTGCAGATGATCGACATGCAGTGGCGCGAGCACCTGGTCCATCTGGACCACCTGCGCGGCGTCATCGGCCTGCGCGGCTATGGCCAGCGCGACCCGCTGAACGAATACAAGACCGAAGCCTTCTCGCTGTTCGAGAACCTGCTCTACGACCTGCGCCACAACGTCACCCGCTGGCTGATGACGGTCGAGTTCCGCTTCCAGGCTCCGCCCGAATTGCCCGAGTTCCAGGAAATCCACCTGAACCCCGGCACCGGCGAGAACGAGATGGCTGATCCGTCGGCCCAGAACCCCGAAGGCACGCTGATCGGCGACGACCGCTCCAAACTGCCGATCGAGGCCCTGCCGCCCGGCTGGGAAATGACCGGCCGCAACTCCCCCTGCCCCTGCGGCTCGGGCCGCAAGTTCAAACACTGCCACGGGGCCCTGGTTTAAGAGGCGCGCTACCCGGGGCGCTATCGCTCGCCGCGTGGCGGCTCGCTGCTTGAGCGCTGGGTGAGATGTCCTAAAGAAGAGGGATGACCTACAAGTCCCTTTTCTCCCGCGCCCTGTCAGCGGCGCCCGGTCGGCTGCATTTCGCCGCGCACAGCCATCACCTGTGGCCCGACGCCAGTTTCGAGGCGCAGCTGCAGACCTGGCTCGACGCCAACTTGCATGCCGACCACAAGTGGGATCTCGTCTTCGGTCAGGTGATCCCCGAGGCCCAGGCCCATGTCGCGGCCGAGCTGGCCCTGCCCTCGCCCGACAGCATCGTCTTTTCGTCCAACACCCACGACTTCCTGCTGCGTCTGTTTTCGGGCGTGGAGACCAAGCCGGTCCGCATTCTGGCGACCGACGGCGAATTTCACTCCTTCCGTCGTCAGGCCGAACGGTGGGAAGAGGTCGGGGCGGCGCTGGTCACGCGCGTTCCGCTAGCCCCTTTCGACACCTTCGCCGACCGCTTTATCGCCGAGGCGTCCAAGGGCGGTTACGACTGGATCGTGGTCAGCCAAGTCTTCTTCCGCACCGGGGGCCTGTTCGACCGGATCGAGGAGCTTGCCGCCCTGGCGAGACCCGAAGGGCCTTGGGTGCTGATCGACGGCTATCACGGCTTCATGGCGACACCGACCGACCTGTCGGCGGTGGCGGACCGGGTCTTCTATGTCTCCGGCGGCTACAAATACGCCATGTCGGGCGAGGGCGTCTGCTTTCTGCACGCCCCGCCCGGCTTCTGCCCGCGTCCTGTCGTCACCGGCTGGTTCGCGGAGTTCGGCGACCTGTCGGGGCCTCCCGGCGGCGTCCAATACCGCAGCGACGGCGGTCGCTTCTGGGGCGCCACCTTCGACTGCACGCCGCTGTATCGTTTCAACGCCGTGCGCCGAATGCTGGATCAGCAGGGGCTCGACACCGCCGCCATCGCCGCCCATGCGCGCGATCTGGCGACCACGTTCCAGCAGGCCGTTCAGTCCGGACAGGCCGGGGTGTTGTCTCAGGCCGAAATCCTCAATCCCGTCGAGGGCGATGCGCCGCGCGCCCGTTTCCTCGCATTGCGTCATCCCGACGCCCAAGCCTGGTGCGCGGGTCTGCGGGTAGCGAACATCGTCACCGATGTGCGCGAGGACGTCATCCGCTTCGGCTTCGGCCTGTATCAGGACGCCGAGGACGTCGATCGCCTGGTCGCGGCCTGCCGATCCCTCTGATCAGTAGAAGGTCGTGTCGTCCTGCTTGCTGGGCGCCGGGGCCGTGCGCGGCGGCGTCCTCGGTTGGTTCGATGCGGGCGGGGTCGCCTGGCGGGCTTCAGGCGAGGGCGGCGTCGGCGTGGTCCCGCTCCCCGGCGCATTGACCGGAGGGATCGCCGGCAGGTCCGGATAGGGCATGGCCGAGGGGCGGGCGTCCTGCGCCGGCGCCGCTTCATCGGGCGCGATTGGTCCCGTGTCGGACTGCCCCAACCGGTCGGGCGCGCCGACATCGTCGCGGATGAAGGCCCAGGCCTGCCGATCCGAGCAGCCGCAGGCCTTGAGGAAGCCCTGCTTATCCCGCCACAGGATCAGCGGATAGCTGATGTCGACGCCGGACTCCTGGAGCAGTTGGCTGAGCCGTTCGTTGAAGCGACGGCCGGCCTCCACCACGGCGGTGCGCGCCAGATTGCCGTCCGCCTGCGGCACGCCGGCGGCGGTCCAGCTGTTCGCCGGCGTCGCCATCCAGCGTTGATAAAGCGGCCAGTCGCGCGTCAGCCACAGCTCCGCGACCGTCGCCCGCTCCGCCGCCGTCGATTGCGCCGCGCCTTCCAGATCGGGGCGGGCGAACAGGATGTAGCGCGTCTCGATCCCCGCCGCCTTCAGCTTGGGCGCCTCGTCGCGCGCGTAACGCAGGGCCGAGGCGCTGTCGCGATAGGTGACGATATACAGGGCCTGTCCCCCGCTGCCGTCCGACACCCAGGACGCCTCGTCCAGCAGTTGTTGCACCTCGGCCTGATTGCGGCTGATCGTGACCGGCTGGAACCGCGAATAGAAGTTCCAATAGGCCCAGTATCCGGCGCCGGCGAGCAACAGGCCGACCACGGCCGCCACGATCGAACCCATCAAAAAGCGACGCATGTAATCGGGTGCTCCAGCTTCACCGTTGACCCATCCTAACGCATAGCATCGGAATCCGTTGTCGCCCGCATTCGCCGACGTCTTCATCGCCGCTCAGAGGCGCCAAAATGTCGCGAAAGATTCCGCCTGATCTGCTCTTGAACGGCGCAGGGGGCTTCCCATTTTCGATTTCGACGCTGCGGGACACTCCCCCTCCGAACCGCAGCGAAGCGAAGCCGGCGCCCTCCCCTCCCCTCCAGGCGCCGCTCGCGCAGGCCGCCGGACTCCCCCAGTCCGGCGGCTTTCTGCTTTGTGGCGCTGCACAATAATTCCAACCTGATCACTGATCATTACAATGAACGGTCGCCAGGGGCTTCCCGAGCGACCGGACCTGGCCTAGTCAGCGGGGGTGGCGCCTCGTCGCGCCGCATCCCTTGCGGCCCTGCCGCGTCGTTCGAGACTGCTCGTCCATGACCGCCCACGATCTGCGCCAACCCGTTCAGCCGATCACCAAGGCCGCGCTGGAGGCGGCCTTCGCCAAGATCGTGGGGACCGGGCCCGGCGCAGTCGAACAGACCTATCTGACCCAGGCGCACGAGGACTATTCCGCCGATGAGACGCCTGAGCTGAGCGGCGAGGATCTGGCCGCCCTGCTCGCCGCCTCCTGGACCGCCGCCAAGTCCTATCCGACCGACGCGGCCGCTCCCGCCATCACCGTCGGCCCGCTGCACGGCGCATCGGACAAGGTGCTGGATTACGATCTGGTGCGCATCGTCCAGTCCGACGCTCCCTTCCTGGTCGACAGCGTCATGGGCGCCCTGGCCGAGGCCGCCGTGTCCGTGCGCGCCCTGTTCCACCCGGTGGTCGAGCTGGACGGCCGCCGCCTGTCGATCATCATGCTGGTCATCGACAGCGTGCCTCAGGAGCGTCGCGACGCCCTGGGCGAAGGCTTGGCCCAGAGCCTGTCGGACGTCCACGCCGCCGTCGCCGATCACGACGCCATGACGTCTCTGATGCGCCAGGCCGTGCAGCGTCTGGAAGAGACCCCGCCCCCAGTCGATCCCGCCGTCCTGGCCGAGAACATCGCCTTCCTGAAGTGGCTGAAGAGCGACCATTTCGTCTTCCTGGGCGCGCGCGACTACGACTATCCGCTGAACGCCGACGGCGACTATGAGGCCGAGGCGCCGCTGGGCCTGTCCACCGACGGCCTGGGCATTCTGGCCGATCCCGAGCGCACCGTGCTGCGTCGTGCGTCGGAACCCGCCGTCCTGACGCGCCAGATGCGCCGCCAGCTGGACCTCAGCGAACCGGTGACGGTGGCCAAGGCCAACGCCCGCTCGCGCGTCCACCGTCGCGCCTACATGGACTATGTCGGGGTCAAGCGTTACGGCCCGGACGGCAAGGCGACGGGCGAGACCCGTTTCGTCGGCCTGTTCACGTCGGAAGCCTACGACCAGCTGACGACCGAGGTGCCGCTGCTGCGTCGCAAGGTGGCCAACGCCTTGGCCCGCGCCGACAAGGCGCCCGGCAGCCACAATGAGAAACGCCTCAAGAACATCCTTGAGAATTATCCGCGCGACGAGCTGTTCCAGGTCAGCGAGGACGAGCTGCTGTCCATCGCCCTGGGCATCCTGCACCTCTACGACCGGCCGCGCATCCGTCTTTTCTCGCGCCAGGATCCGTTCGACCGCTTCGTCTCGGTCCTGTGCTTCATCCCGCGCGAGAAGTTCGACTCCGCCGTGCGCGAACGCATCGGCCAGATCATCGCCCGCGCCTGGGGCGGCCGCATCTCGGCCTGGTATCCGGAGCTGTCCGACGCGCCCCTGGTGCGCATCCACTACATCATCGGCGTCGAGCCCGGCGCCCACCCGATCCCGGACGCCGCACAGCTGGAGGCCGACGTCGCCGAGGCCGGTCGCGGCTGGGTCGATCGTTTCGAAGGCGCCCTGCGTCGCTCGGGCGTCGAGGAAGTCGCCGTCGGTCCGCTGAGCGCCCAGTGGGCCAAGGCTTTCGGCGCCGCCTATCGCGATCGCTATGACGCCGACGAGGCCGCGATCGACCTGCAATATGTGAACCGGCTGAACGAGACGGGTCTGCCGGGCGAAGGCAAGGCCGTCGCCGTGCGCGCCTTCCGCACGCCGGACGACAGCCGACTGCAGTTCCGCTTCAAGCTCTATCGTCGCGGTCCGGCCGTGCCCCTGTCCGACGTCCTGCCGATCCTGGCTGACATGGGCCTGAAGACGCTGGAGGAATACGGCTATCCGATCCGCCCGATGGGCGAGGAGGAGATCCACGTCCACGAGTTCCTGATGGAGGATCCGCGCGGCGAGGCGCTGGTCTTCGACGATGTGAAGGGCCCGTTCGAGGACGCCTTCGCCGCCGTCTGGACCGGCCGCAACGAAAGCGACGGCTTCAACCGCCTGGTGATCGAACTGGGCGTGGAATGGCGCGACGCCGCCCTGATCCGCACCCTGGCCCACTATCGCCAGCAGACGGGTCTCGACCCCTCCCAGACGGTGCAAGAAGAGGCCCTGCGCGAATATCCCGACGTAGCGCGCGCCCTGCTGTCGCTGTTCAAGGCCAAGTTCGCGCCCGAAGGGGGCTCGGCTGACGACCGCGCGCCGGCTGTCGCCGAGCTGGACGCCAAGATCGTCACCCTGCTGCAGGACGTGAAGAGCCTGGATCACGACCGGGCCCTGCGCCGCATCGCCGCCCTGATCGGCGCGATCAAGCGCACCAACTATTTCCAGCTGGACGCCGACGGTCAGCCCAAGCCGCACATCTCGATCAAGATCGCCTCGCGCGAGCTGGACGACCTGCCGCTGCCCAAACCCTATCGCGAAATCTTCGTCTGGGCGCCGCACGTCGAGGGCGTGCACCTGCGCTTTGGTCCCGTCGCGCGCGGCGGCCTGCGCTGGTCGGACCGTCGCGACGACTTCCGCACCGAGGTTCTGGGCCTGGTCAAGGCGCAGCAGGTGAAGAACGCGGTCATTGTGCCGGTCGGCTCCAAGGGCGGCTTCTATCCCAAGCAACTGCCCCGCACGACGGACCGCGAGGCCATCCAGGGCGAGGCCATCCGTGCCTATCGCACCTTCCTGTCCGGCCTTCTGGACATCACCGACAATATCGCCGCCGACGGTTCGGTGACCCATCCGGCCAATGTCATCGCCTGGGAAGGCGACGACCCCTATCTGGTCGTGGCCGCCGACAAGGGCACGGCGACCTTCTCCGACATCGCCAACGGCGTCTCGGCCTCCTACGGCTTCTGGCTGGGCGACGCCTTCGCCTCGGGCGGCTCCATCGGCTATGACCATAAGGCCATGGGCATCACCGCGCGCGGCGCGTGGGAGGCGGTCAAGCGCCACTTCCGCGAAATGGGCAAGGACATCCAGACCCAGCCCTTCACCATGGTCGGCGTCGGCGACATGTCCGGCGACGTCTTCGGCAACGGCGTCCTTCTGTCCAAGGCCACGCGTCTGGTCGCCGCCTTCGATCACCGCGACATCTTCATTGATCCGAACCCGGATCATGTGACCAGCTGGACCGAACGCAAGCGTCTGTTCGACCTGCCGCGCTCGTCCTGGCAGGACTATGACAAGGCGCTGATCTCGGAGGGCGGCGGCGTCTTCTCGCGCTCGGCCAAGTCGATCCAGCTGACGCCGCAGATCAAGGCGGCCCTGGACATCGCCGAGGACGAACTGGACCCGGTCAGCCTGATCCGCGCCATCCTGAAGGCGCCGGTCGAACTGCTCTATCTGGGCGGCATCGGCACCTATGTGAAATCGGCGGCCGAAACCGACGCCCAGGTCGGGGACAAGGGCACCGACGCCCTTCGCATCAACGCCGACGAACTGCGGGTCAAGGTGGTGGGCGAGGGCGCAAACCTCGGCTTCACCCAGGCGGGACGCATCGCCTTCGGTCAGGCCGGCGGCCGGATCAACACCGACGCCATCGACAACTCCGCCGGGGTCGATACCTCCGACCACGAGGTCAACATCAAGATCCTGGTCGGCTCAGCCGTGACCAACGGCGTCCTGCCGGCCGAGGAGCGCACGCCGCTTCTGGCCTCCATGACCGACGAGGTGGGCCTCAAGGTGCTGGCTCACAACTACGACCAGACCCTGGCCCTGACCCTGCAGCAGGCCGAAGGCGTTGGCGCCCTGGACGCCCAGCAGCGGTTTATGCAGAGCCTGTCGGCGCGCGGAAAACTGGACCGCAAGGTCGAAGGCCTGCCCAACGACGCCCGCGTCAAGGAGCTGATGACGGCGGGCATTCCGCTGGCCCGGCCGGAGCTGGCCGTCCTGATGGCCTACGCCAAGCTGGAGCTGTCGGACGATATCGTCGCCTCGCAGGCGCCCGAGGATCCCTTCTTCGAACAGATCCTGGTCCGCTACTTCCCCGAGGCTCTGGCCCGGTTCGAGCCGGAGATGAAGAGCCACCGTCTGCGGCGCGAGATCATCGCCACGGTCATGGCCAACGAAGTCGTCAACATGTGCGGCCCGACCTTCCCCGACCGTCTGCGCGGCTCGGCGGAATGCGACACCACCGCCCTGATCATCGCCTTCGAGGCCGCGCGCCGCGTCTTCCGTCTGGACGAAGCCTGGGACGCCGTTTCGGCCCTGGACCTGAAGATCTCGGCCGAGGCCCAGATCGCCCTCTATCAAGAAATCGCCGTCGTCCTGCGTCGTCAGACCTTCTGGTTGGCCCGCCGCGCCAAGGGCGGTCTGTCGGTTCAGGCCCTGATCGACCGCTATCGTCCGATCGCCGACGCCTTGCAGGCCGAGGGCGCGCCGGTCCTGTCGCGCTTCGAACAGGGGCGTCTGGATGCGCGCGTCAAACGCTTCGCCGACCACGGCGCGCCTGAGGATCTGAGCCGCAGCATCGCCATCATGCGCCCCCTCGTCGCCGCCTCCGACATCGGGGACTTGGCGCAGGAGGCGAACTGGCCGGTCGCGGCCATGGCGCGCCTGTATCACCAGGTCGGGGCCGCCTTCGACTTCGACCGTCTGCGCGCCGCCGCCGGCTCCATTCCGTCTGCGGATCATTTCGATCGTCTCGCCGTCCGTCGTCTGATCGAGGACCTGATGAACGAGCAGGCGGCCCTGACCCGCGCCGTCGCCCGCGCCTCCGATCCGTCGGTCGGCGTCAGCGAGGACGCGGCCGAGACCGCCGTTGACGCCTGGATCGGCTCCAAACAGGCGACGGTCGAGGGCGTGCGCGCCTCGGTGGACGAGATCGAACAGTCGGGCTCGGGATGGACCTTCGCCAAACTGACGATCGCCAACGCGACGATCCGCGATCTGGCGACAGCGGCGGTGAATTCTTGAGGTGTGCTATCGGCCTTTAGGCGTACTTGAGCACGCTATGTGGACGCTCTGCTTGACGAAGCCGTCGTCGCACGGCCTCTTCAGCCGCTGATCAGGCTGGGGAGGCCGCAATGCCGAGAAAGTTCCTCGTCGTCGTCGACGACAGTCCGGAGTTCGAGGCCGCCCTGCGGTTCGCCTCGCGCCGGGCGAAATCGACGGGCGGGCGCGTGGTCATGCTGCGCGTCCTGCCGACCGACAGCGACGCCCACTGGTCGGGCGTGCGCGAGGAAATCGAACGCCAGCAGCGCCAGGAGGCGGAAATCCTGCTCAACCGCCTGGGCGAGGAGGCGCAGACCCGCTCCGGCGCCGCGCCGGTCTTCCTGATTGAAAAGGGCGACGCCCAGGCCGCGATCAAGAAGGTCGTCGCCGCCGACCCTGAGATCAAGATCCTGGTGCTGGCCGCCGGAACCAGCTCGCGCGGCCCCGGCCCGCTGGTCTCGGCCATCATCAAACAGGGCGCGCAGATCGGCGGCCGCAAACTGCCCGTCACCATCGTCCCCGGCGAACTGACCGAAGACGAGATCGAAGACCTGGCCTAGCCCTCGGCCGGCGGCTGGGCCGCCCGCAGCTTGTCGCGCAGCGCCCCCAGGCCTTGGCGCAGGTCGGTCAGGGCTTCGGGCGTCATCTCGGTGGCGTCCAATACCGATTGCGGCAGGCAGGCGGCCTCGACAGCCAACGCCCGTCCTGTGTCGGTCAGGCTGACGCGCACCACCCGCTCATCCGCCCTGTCGCGCGCCCGCGTCACCAGCCCGGCCGCCTCCAGCCGTTTGATCAGCGGGGTCAGGGTATTGGATTCGAGAAACAGCTGCTCGCCCAGCCGGCCGACCGTCTGTTCGTCCTCACGCCAGAGCAGGGCCATGGCCAGGAACTGCGGATAGGTCAGGCCCATCCGGTCCAGCAGCGGCTTGTAGAACCGGTTGAACGCCAGGTTCGCCGAATAGGCGGCGAAACACAGCATGTCATCGACGGCCATGGCGGCGGAGGGGGGGGCGAGTGAGGTCATAGGCAGATAATAATCGCACGCGATACAATCGCAAGCTTGACGCCTCCTACCGGGCGCACTAAATCACGTCACGCGATTAAATCGCGCACGATATTTACGCCCTTCCGGAGCTGATCCCTATGTCCATCAATACCCTGTACCGCACCACCGCCGTCGCCACGGGCGGCCGCGACGGCCGCGCCGCCACCAACGACGGCACCCTGGATGTCGCGCTGGGCACGCCCAAGGAGTTGGGCGGCGCCGGCGTCGGCAATAACCCCGAACAGCTGTTCGCGGCCGGCTATGCCGCCTGCTTCCTCGGCGCCATGAAGTTCGTCGCCTCTCAGGGCGGTTACGCCAAGGTGCCAGCCGACGCCGCCGTCAACGCCACGGTCGGCATCGGTCCGCGCAGCGACAAGGGCTTCGGCCTAGAGGTGGCGCTGGAGGTCAGCCTGCCTGGCGTGGATCGCGCCGAGGCCGAAGCCCTTGTCGCCGAGGCGGATACCGTCTGCCCCTATTCGCACGCCACGCGGGGCAATATCGCGGTGACCCTGACCGTCGCCTAACCCTTCGGGACCAGGCGCCACATCCTTAAAGGATGGCGTACGGTTCCGGCCTCGGCCCCGGCCGCGTCGCCGCGCCCCATATAGAGGTCGGCCCGCACAGGTCCGCGAATGGCCGATCCCGTGTCCAGCGCCATGGCCAGACCGCGATAGCTGGCCGTGGCGCCGCGCAGATTGCCCCCGTCGGCCTCCAGCCAGACCAGTTCGCCATAACGCCAGTGGGCCGGGTCGACCGCGATGGCCCGCCGCTCGGTCAGGGGCACGCCTGCCGCCCCCGCCGGGTGGCCGTCATCGTCCGGGTCCAGCCGGAAGAAGATGTAGCGTGGGTTCAGCGCCATGACCGCCTGCGCCTCGTAGCCGCGGTGGCTGGCCAGCCAGTCCCGGATCGCATCGCCGGAGGTGCCGTTCTGCGGCAACAATCCCTGCTGCGCCATCGGTCGGGCGATGCCTACGAACGGCTTGCCGTTGTCGGCGGCATAGGCGGCGCGGCCGCGCGTGCCGTCCTCGAACGTCAGATAGCCCGACCCCTGGATCTGCAGAAAGAACAGGTCCTCGGCCCGCATCCAGGCCAGGGCCTGCTCGGGCCGAGCGGCGGATTCGATATAGGCCCGGTCGCCGGCGGCGCGTGGATTGGCGGGCTTGGGCAGGACGGGGGCCGAGAACTCGGCGTCCGGCCGTCGCCGCGCCGGATACTCGGGCGCGAAATAGGAGGTCAGCAGGCCCGGTCGCCCGTCCGGCGTCTGAGCCGGGATCGCGCTGAAGCTGGCCTCGAAGAAGGCGCGCGCCTGCGACGGCGTGATCGTCATCGTCGTCGCCATGGCCTTGGCGCGTCCGCAGACCCGGCGTGCGGCCTCGTCGCGCGCCGCGCCGCACCCATCCACATAGGCCCGAAAGGCGGCCAGATGGTCCTCCTGGCTCCAGCCCGGCAGCACGGCGGGGCTCAGAGCGTCGGACGGCGCGGGAGGCGGGGTCGGATTGGGCGATGGCGTATAGGGGATCGGCCCTGTCTGCGGCCCTGTCGTCCCCGTCGGCGTCATCGGCCCGGTCGAACAGGCCGCGACAGCCAGGGCGGCCGTCAGCGTCGCCAGCGCGCCCGACCGGCCGCGGACCGCCATCAGGCGTTGGCCGGCTCGACGCGCGCCAGGACCCAGTTCGGGTCCGCCGCGCCCAGGGTGCGTTCGAACGTCCAGTGTTCGGCCGTGCGGCGTTCCTCGACCAGCGGCTCGCCCGTCGTCGCGTCCGCCGTTTCGCCAGAAGCCTTGGTCACCCGGCTGCGCAGTTCGGCCAGGAAGCGCACCTTGGCCACGGCCTTGTCGCCCTCGGCAACTGCGCCTTCCAGATCGGCCCGGGGCGGATACAGGAACTCGACGGTCTCGGTCTCGCCACGCGTCTCGCGCGCTGCGATGCCGGTCTCGAACGAGGCGAAGACGTTGGGCTTCAGCAACGGCTTCAGCGCGGTCCGGTCGCCGGCGGCGTAGCCGCGAACGATGGTCTCATAGGCCTGACGCGCGCCGTCCAGGAAACGGGCCGGGTCGAACGCCGGATCGCGCGCCTTCAGGCTGGCGATGGAAGCCAGGGTCGCCGGGTCGATCGCCGCGACTTTGGGCGTTTCGGCTTGGGCCGGGCCGGGCGGCGCGATCTTGGCGTCTTCCTGCGGCTGACGGCCCACCCGCTTGCCCAGCACATTGTAGAGCTGGAACAGCACAAAGGCTGCGATGAAGGCGAAGATGACGACCTGGAACTGAACCGGCATGTTCAAGAGGAGATTCCTGTAGCGAACGACGGGTGCGCCAAACACTGAGTCTGGCGTGATTACGGGCTCATATAGGGTGAGGCAAGGCGAAGCGCGCCCCCAATCGCGCGCGCGACGTTGCGGCCAAGCGTCCCGGCATGGTAGTCGCGGCGCCTCATTCCGGCCTCATCGGCCCCAAACTGCGCCAAAGACCGTTTCATGACCGACGCCGCTCCTCCCGCCGAACAGCCCCAGCAAGGCGACGCCCAACAGGGCCAGCCCGCCGGTCCCGGCTTCCGCATCCTGGCGCAATACGTCCGCGACTTCTCGTTCGAGAACCCGCGCGCCCCTGAATCCCTGCGCATCGACGGCAAGCCCGCGATCGACCTCGGCGTCGAAATGGCCGCCCAGGGTCGCCCCGACGGCCTGTTCGAACTGGATCTGAAGCTGTCGATCAAGGCGACCCACGAGAACCAGCCCGTCTTCCACGTCGAACTGGTCTATGGCGGCCTGTTCCAGCTGGCCAATGTCCAGGAGCAGGACATCGAGCCGCTGCTGCTGATCGAATGCCCGCGCTACCTGTTCCCGTTCGCGCGCGAGATCATCTCGGGCGCCACGGCGGACGGCGGCTTCTATCCCCCGTTCCAGCTGGACCCCATCGACTTCGCCGCCATCTACATCGCGCGCCAGCAACAGATCGCCCAGCAGCCGGTCGAAACCGGCCAGGCCTAAGCGCGCGACATGGTCGCCGCCGCGCGGCCTTCGCCTGATCCATCGAAAGCCGCGGGCCAGGACATCGTCCGCGGCATTCTTCTGCGCGTCGCCGCCGCGGGCTGTTTTTCGATCATGACGGCGACGTTGAAGCTGGCGTCGCAGGATGGCGTCGCGGCGCCGGAAATGCTGTTCTACCGCGCCTTCTTCGGCCTGCCGGTGGTGCTGGCCTGGGTGCTGACCCAGCCGGGCGGCCTCTCGGCCCTGTCGACGCGCCGCCCCCTGGCTCATCTGGGACGCAGCGCCCTGGGCGTCGCGGCCATCCTGTGCCTGTTCCAGACGCTGACGCTGCTGCCTCTCGCCGATGCGACGACCCTCAGCTTCACCGCTCCGATCTTCGCCACCATCCTGTCCTTCTTCGTGCTGAAGGAGGCGGTCGGCCCGCGCCGCTGGGCCGGCGTCGCTGTCGGCTTCATCGGCGTGATCGTGGTCATGCGGCCGGGCGTCGGCCAGTCGGTCCTGCCGCTGGCGGGCGTGGCCTTCGCCCTGATCGGGGCGGTGCTGACGGCCGGCGTGACCATCACCCTGCGCCAGCTGCGCGACACCGAACACGTCGCCGCCATCGTCTTCTGGTTCTTCGTCGCCTGCTCGGTCGTGGGGGCGATCCTGCTGCCCTTCATCGGCCATTGGCACACGATCGGCACCTTCGGCCTGCTGGTCGGATCGGGCGTCGCTGGCGGTCTGGCCCAGCTCTTCATGACCGCCTCGCTGCAAAAGGCCCCGGTCGCCGTGGTCGCGCCCTTCGACTATCTCCAGATCGTCGGCGCCATCGTCTTCGGCTGGTGGCTGATGGCCGCGACGCCCACCCTCACCACCCTGGCCGGTGCCGCCCTGATCGCGAGCAGCGGCCTCTACACCGCCTGGCGCGAACATATCCGCCGCAAGGCCAGCCTCATCCAGCCAACCGCGCCGCTGGTGTAGAAAAGCGGCCCAGACCCCACGCTGCCATCCAAGTGCCTGGATCCAGGTCGCGCTTAGGTAAGCGCCATCATGCCAAGCGTGAGGAAGAGGGCCGCGATGGGCAGGATGACCCAGGGCGCGCTCGATCCGGTAATCAGATACGCTGCCAGATTCAGCAGTGTCATTATGGCTAACCAGAAGATGGTGCGTCTGGCGATCAGCGCCCAGATTTTCGACATCGGCGCCATGTCGCTTTCGTGTCCCTACCGCCCCGTCGACCCGAACCCACCCGTTCCGCGCGCCGTCTCGTCCAGCGTTTCGACCTCGATCCAGTTCGCGCGCTCATGCCGGGCGATCACCAGCTGGGCGATGCGTTCACCGCGGCGGATGACGAAGGGCTCGGCGCCGATGTTGGCCAGGATCACGCCGCACTCCCCGCGATAGTCGCTGTCGATGGTGCCGGGCGCATTGGGGCAGATGATGCCGTGTTTCAACGCCAGTCCCGAGCGCGCCCGCACTTGGGCCTCATAGCCCAGCGGCAGGGCGATCTTCAGCCCTGTCGGCACCAGCGCCCTCTGGCCCGGCGCCAGGGTCATCGGCTGATCCTCAGGCACGGCGGCGCGCAGGTCCATGCCCGCCGAACCGGCCGTCTCATAGGCGGGCAGGGGCAAGCCTTCGGAATGCGGCAGGCGCAGAATTTGGATCGGGGTCTCGGTCATTCGGGGGCCTTGAAAAGATCGGCGATGCGGGCGGCGACGGCCCGGGCGATGGCGGTCTTGGACTGGCGCGGCCAGGTTTCGGTCTTGTCGGCAGTGACCAGCAGCACGGCGTTGCCGTCCGATCCGAACACGTCGTCGGACACGTCGTTGCCCACGATCCAGTCGCAGCCCTTTCGCGAAAGCTTGGCGCGCGCATTGGCCTCCAGATCCGTCGTTTCGGCGGCGAAGCCGATGACCAGGGCCGGGCGGTTCGGACCGGGCGCGGCGACGCCGGCCAGGATGTCGGGGTTCTCGATCAGGGCCAGGGTCGGCGGGCCGCCCGGTCCCTTCTTGATCTTGCCGCCGGCGATGGTGTCCACGCGCCAGTCGGCTACGGCGGCCGACAGCACGGCGATGTCGGCGGGAAGGGCGCTCTGCGTCGCCGCCTGCATCTCCAGCGCGCTCTCCACATCGATCCGCGTCACGCCGGTCGGCGCCGCCAGCGCCGTCGGCCCCGACACTAACGTCACCTCGGCCCCAAGTTCGGCCAAAGCGGCGGCTATGGCGTAGCCCTGTTTGCCGCTGGAGCGGTTGGTCAGGCCCCGCACCGGGTCGATCGGTTCGAACGTCGGCCCGGCCGTGACCACGGCCTTGCGTCCCTTGAGCGGTTGTCCGGCCGCGCCTGCCAGCAGGCCCGAAATGGCGTCCAGGATCGCGGCGGGCTCCGCCATCCGACCCGGCCCATATTCGCCGCAGGCCATCTCTCCGTCATCCGGCCCCACCACCGCCACGCCATGGAAGCCGGGAAAGGCCTTCAACCGCTGCATATTGGCCTGAACCGCCGGATGCTCCCACATCCGCACATTCATCGCCGGCGCCAACAGCACCCGTTTGTCCGTGGCGATCAGGGTCGTCGAGGCCAGGTCGTCGGCCAAACCGTTCGCCGCCTTGGCGATCAGCCCGGCCGTCGCAGGCGCCACCACCACTAGGTCTGCCCAGCGCGACAGCTCGATATGGCCCATGCTGGTCTCGTCTTCCGGGTGGAACAGGCCCGAGCGCACCGGATGGCCGCTCAGCGCCGCCAGCGACAGGGGCGTCACGAACTCGGCCCCGGATTCGGTCAGGATCACACGCGTCCGCCCGCCCGCCTTGGCGATCAGCCGCACCAGTTCCAGCGCCTTATAGGCCGCGATGCCGCCGCCCACGATCAGCAGGATCTTGCGGTTCGAAAGGAGGCGATTGTCCATGTCCACGGTCTAGCCGCCGCGCGTGACGCCGTCGAGACGAGAACATTGCACGAACAATAAAGTTGTGCTTTCGTCGCGTCCAGCGGGTATCTGGAGGGAAGAATGAGAACGCTGAGAAGGGGAGGGGCCGCGCTGGTCCTGTGCGGTCTGCTGGCGCTTGCCGGCTGCGACAACAGTTCGGCGGTCGAGACGCGGGATCGGACGGCGAGCGCCGAACCCGTCGCCCTGACGTCCATGCCGGCAACAGGCGAAGAGGCCGCAACGCCGCAGGAAAAGCCGGTCCTGACCGCCAATCGGCGCGAAACCGTCGACGCCAAGATCGCGCGTCTCTATGACCGCAACGGCGCAGACTTCGGCGCACGCTCGGCCGAGGATTATCTGACCAAGGTCACGGCTTTCACGACAAAGCCTCCGCGCGACGCCGAGACCGTCAAACGGCCCAACGGCGACACCCTGATCTATCAGGCCTCGACCAACACCTTCGCCGTGGTGGCCCGCAACGGGTCGCCCCGCACCATGTTCAAGCCGACGACGGGCGCCGACTACTGGGCCGAGCAGAAGGCGGCGGCGCCCACCTTCGGCCAGCGGCGCCAATCGACGGGCGCGGCGGGCTGATATAGAGGGCGGGCTTCCACTGAGGATCTCGCCCCATGTCCGATACGGCCGAACCCAAGACCCCGCTGCTGAAGACCGCCCTGATCTATGATTTCGACGGCACCCTGGCGCGCGGCAATATGCAGGAGGTGTCCTTCATCCCCTCCGTCGGCATGGGCATCGGCGCCTTCTGGGAAGAGGCCGAGCGCCTGACCAAGGACGCCGACGGCGACGGCATCCTGATGTACATGCAGCTGATGCTGCATCACGCGCGCCAGAACGGCGCCCCGGTGACGCGCAAGACCCTGCGCCAGCACGGCGAGGCGGTGGCTCTGTTCGAGGGGCTGAAGGATCTCAGCTGGTTCGACCGGATGAACGCCTTCGGCGCCAAATACGGGCTGGAGATCGAGCATTACATCATCTCCGCCGGGCTGGAGGAGATGATCGACGGCACGCCGATCCGCCCCGCCCTGACCCACGTCTTCGCCTCCCACTACGTCTATGACGACAAAGGTGAGGCGGCCTGGCCGGCGGTCGGCGTCAACTACACCACCAAGACCCAGTATCTGTTCCGCATCAACAAGGGCGTGAAGAACCACTGGGAGCACGAACGCATCAACCACTTCATCCCCGACGACGAGCGCGCCGTGCCCTTCGACCGGATGATCTTCATCGGCGACGGCGACACCGACGTGCCGACCATGAAGATGATGCACACCAAGGGCGGCTTCTCGATCGCCGTCTATGATCCGCGCTCCAACGAGCGGGATCAGAAGAAGGTCTATTCCCTGATCTCGGAGGATCGGGTGAACTTCGTCGCCGCCGCCGACTATCGCGAGGGATCGGCGCTGGACCTGATCGTCAAGGGGCTGGTGGGCCGCATCGCCATCAACGCCGGCTCCATGCCCGCCGACACGGCGGACTAGGCCGGTCAATCAGCGCCCGCCGGCCCTCAGCCAGGCGTCGCGCGCGGGGATCAGCCTCGCCGGCGCCAGGCCTCTCAGCGACTTGGCCCCGGTCTGTTTCAGCCCGGCCGCCTGCCCGCGCTGCCAGACGACGGTGGCGGGATAGGCGACGCCCGCGGCCACATCGACCACGACCACCTCGCGCGGCAAGGCCCCGCCTCTGTCCAGCCGCAGCTTCATCCCTGCGTCCGACAGATCGACGATCAGACACGCCGTCTCCAGGCCGGGCGCGCAGATGACGCCGCGCGCGTTTGCGGGTCGGCGCGCGCTCATGCGGCGGTCGGGCTCGACGGTGGGCTTGGATCCAAACAGGCTCATGGTCCGATAACGCACAGATGCGGCTCAGGCGCCAAGCCCGCCTTCAAGGCTGCGAACCCCGCGGTCCCGGTCCAGGGCGACGATCATTTCCGCCTCCACGCCGCCCGTCATCATATGCCGGCTCAGGCGCTCATAATGCTGGATGAAGACCGCCAGGGCCGCGCGTCGCTCGGGCGATACGGCGTCCTGCCCAATCAATCCCGCCTCCTGCTCGCAGCGCCAGTCCAGCACGACATCGAACCCTGGCGCCTTCAGAAAGATCAGGGCGTCCAGCCGCGCGCGCAGGCGGAGGTAGGGCTGGCTCAACGCTGCATTGACCGCCCTGCGCCATTCGCCCCCGACATCCTTCTGGGCTTCTAGGGCGTTGATCGGTGCAACCAGGTCCGCCTCGGCCTGAGGCGTCGCGCCTAGGCACCATCCCTCCAGCACGATGACCCGCGGCCGACCCTTCACGACAGGCCAGTCCGCCTCGGCCGCCCGGTCGTCAGCCAGCTTGTCGAAACGCAGCAGAGGCGTCAGATCGTCCGGCCCCGCCCCCTGCAACCGATCCAGCAGACGGTTCAGAAGGCCCAAGTCATGCGTCCCCGGCGGCCCGCGCGTGGCGAACAGCGGATGCACCCGCGCCGCCATGGCCGCCCGCTCCGCCTTGGTCAGATAGACGTCGTCCAGCGACAGGCTCGCCCCGGCGAACCGCTCGGCGACGGCCTTAGCCAGGGTCGATTTTCCCGAACCCTGCGATCCCGCGATCCCCAAGATCGGCGGACCGTCCTGGCCCATCGTTTCGGTGCGCTGGTCGATCCATCGGCCGATCTGGTCGATCAGCCGCGCGTCGATCATTTCAGTGCTGGTTTTCCGGCAACCGCACGATCAGGCCGTTCAGGGCGTCCGACACCCGGATCTGGCACGACAGGCGGCTGTTCGCCTCGACCTCTTCGGCGAAGTCCAACATCGACTCTTCCATGGCCGACGGCTTGCCCGTCGCCTCTCGCCAGGCTTCGTCGACATAGACATGGCAGGTCGCGCAGGCGCAGGCCCCGCCGCAGTCCGCGTCGATGCCCGGCACATTGTTGCGGATCGCGCCTTCCATGACGCTCAGCCCCGACTTCACGTCGACGACGTGCTCGGTTCCGTCATGCTCGATATAGGTGATGCTGGCCATGCGCCGCTCTTAAACGAGGCGGCGCCGGAGGCAAGGCCCCCGGCGCCGGATACTCAGGCCGCCTTCTTGCGGCTCGGCGCGACCATCAGCTTCTTGGTCTCGGCGATGGCTTTGGCCGGGTTCAGGCCCTTGGGGCAGACCTGGGCGCAGTTCATGATCGTGTGGCAGCGATACAGTTTGAACGGGTCTTCCAGGTCGTCCAGACGCTTCTGGGTCGCGTCGTCGCGGCTGTCGGAAATCCAGCGATAGGATTGCAGCAGCGCCGCCGGGCCCAGGTACTCTTCCTGGTTCCACCAGTAGCTGGGGCACGAGGTCGAGCAGCAGGCGCACAGGATGCACTCGTACAGGCCGTCCAGCTTCTCGCGCTCGGCCGGGGTCTGCAGACGTTCCTTTTCAGGGTCCGGTTCGTCCGATTGCAGATACGGCTGGATCGAGTCGTACTGGGCGTAGAACAGGCTCAGGTCCGTCACCAGGTCCTTGACCACCGGCTGGTGGGGCAGGGGGGAGATGGTGATGTTGTTGGACGCGCATTCGTCCCAGCCCTTGGTGCAGGCCAGGGCGTTGCGCCCGTCAATGTTCATCGAGCACGAGCCGCAGATGCCCTCGCGGCACGAGCGCCGGAACGACAGGGTCGGATCGATGGTGTTCTTGATGTGGATCAGCGCGTCCAGCAGCATCGGCCCGTGATCGCCGGTCGGCACCTCATAGGTGTCCCAGCGCGGATCGGCGTCGGTTTCCGGATCGTAGCGATAGACCTTGTAGGTCTTCACGTCCTTGGAGCCCGGCGCGGCCTTGTGGACCTTGCCGGTCGTCGGCTTGGAGCCTCTGGGGAGAGTAAGCTGGACCATCTTAGTAAACCCGCGCCTTCGGTTCGATATACGCGATGTCGTCGGACATGGTGTAGTTGTGGACCGGACGATAATCGATCTGGACCTGCTCGCCCGGACGCTTCCACGCCAGGGTGTGCTTCATCCAGTTGACGTCGTCGCGATCGGGATAGTCTTCGCGGGCGTGGGCGCCGCGCGATTCCGTGCGGTTCAGGCCGCCCTCGATCGTCACCATCGCCTGGGCGATCAGGTTGTCGTACTCCAGCGTCTCGACCAGGTCCGTATTCCAGATCAGGCCGCGATCGGTGGTCTTGATGTCGGCGCCGGCCGCCTCGATGGCGCGCAGCTTGTCGGTGCCCTGCTGCAGGGTTTCGCCGGTACGGAACACCGCCGCATCGGCCTGCATCGCGCGCTGCATCGACAGACGCAGCTCGGCGGTCGGGGTCGAGCCGTCGGCGTAGCGGAAACGATCCAGGCGGGCCAGGTGCTGGTCGGTCTGGCTCTTGGAGGCCGACGGCACGGCCGAGGCCTTGTCGACGACTTCACCGCAGCGCAGGCCGACGGCGCGGCCGAACACCACCAGGTCGGTCAGGGAGTTGGAGCCCAGGCGGTTGGCCCCGTGAACCGAAACGCAGGCCGCCTCGCCCACGGCCATCAGGCCGGGAACCACGCTGTCGGGATTGCCGTCGCGCAGCGTCAGGACTTCGCCGTGATAGTTCGTGGGGATGCCGCCCATGTTGTAGTGAACCGTCGGCAGGACCGGGATCGGCTCCTTGGTCACGTCCACGCCGGCGAAGATCTTGGCCGACTCCGAGATGCCCGGCAGGCGCTGGTGCAGGATCTTCGGATCCAGGTGATCCAGGTGCAGGAAGATGTGGTCCTTGTTCGGACCCACGCCGCGGCCTTCACGGATTTCGATAGTCATGGAGCGCGAGACCATGTCGCGCGGGGCCAGGTCCTTCACGGTCGGCGCATAGCGCTCCATGAAGCGCTCGCCTTCCGAGTTGGTCAGATAACCGCCCTCGCCGCGTGCACCCTCGGTGATCAGGCAGCCGGCGCCATAGATGCCGGTCGGGTGGAACTGTACGAACTCCATGTCCTGCAGCGGCAGGCCGGCGCGCAGCACCATCGCATTGCCGTCGCCGGTGCAGGTGTGGGCCGAGGTGGCGCTGAAGTAGGCGCGGCCGTATCCGCCGGTCGCCAGAACCACCATCTTGGCGCGGAACTGGTGAAGCTGACCGTTGTCCAGTTGCAGCGCCGTCACGCCGGTGCAGGCGCCGTCCTGCATGATCAGGTCCAGCGCGAAATATTCGACGAAGAACTTCACCTCGCGGCGCACCGACTGGCCGTACAGGGTGTGCAGGATGGCGTGGCCGGTTCGGTCGGCGGCGGCGCAGGTGCGCTGCACCGGGCCTTCGCCGAAGTTGCGGGTCATGCCGCCGAAGGCGCGCTGATAGATCTTGCCTTCTTCGGTGCGGCTGAAGGGCACGCCCCAGTGTTCCAGCTCATAGACGGCCTTGGGCGCGTTACGCACCAGATATTCGATCGAGTCCTGGTCGCCCAGCCAGTCCGACCCCTTGACGGTGTCGTACATGTGCCATTGCCAGCTGTCCTCGCCCATGTTGCCGAGCGAGGCGGAGATGCCGCCCTGGGCCGCGACGGTGTGCGAGCGGGTGGGGAAGACCTTGGTCACGCAGGCGACCTTCAGCCCCTGCTGGGCGGCGCCGAGCGCGGCGCGAAGGCCCGAGCCCCCGGCGCCAACGACGACGACGTCGTATTCGTGATCGATCAGTTCGTAAGCGGCCATCAGTTAATCAGGCTCCGAAACCCGCGGGCAGCGGCGCCGAACCCAGCGCCAGCCGCACGATGAAGAAGACGCTGGCGGCGGCCAGCACCAGGAAGACGACGTTCAGCAGCAGGACCAGAAGGCCGCGCGTTCCGACGTTGGGCACGTAGTCTTCCAGAATGACTTTCCAAGCTAGGCTGACGTAGCCGAAGAAGATCACCGAGGTGATCGCCATCAGGGCCGCGTTCAGCGGATTGGCGAACCAGGCCATCGCCGCGTCATAGCCGGCGCCCGCCAGGGTGAAGCCGGTCGAGGCGACCCAAAGGCCCAGCGGCAGCAGGGCCACCAGCAGGATGCGTTCGATCAGCCATTCGCCGGCGCCGTGACGCTCGGAGACCTTGACGTTGTTCTTGAACTTTGCGGCGCCGCTCACAGCGAAACCCTCCCCGTGGCGAACAGCACGACCCAGAACAGCACGGCCAGCGGGATCGGCCCCCAGACCGCGATGTTCGACAGGGCGGTCGCCGACTTCACCGTCAGCCCGTTGCCGGTGTCGTTATAGGTGTGGCGCGCGCCGTTCAGGATGAAGGAGAACAGCACCACCGTCAGACCGAAGAAGACCAGCAGGCCCAGCGGCGATCCGGCCAGATCGAGCGCGCTCTGGAACGCCTCGGGCCCGAACGCCAGCGCGCCCAGCCAGGCCAGGACGAACAGCACGCCGACCGTGGCGGCGATGATCGTCGCGCGGAACAGGATGGAGGCCGTCATGGTGACGTGCCAGCGCCAGACGCCCATGTGGGGCGACAGCGGCGCGATATGTCCGTTCGGTTGAGTGACGAAGCGACCCGTCCGGTCGCTTGAGGCGCCACCCGGCGTCGGGTTGGGCTGGTTCATGCGAATGGTTCTCAAAAGCGAATGAATTCAATCGCCGTGTGCGGTTGCGAAGGCTTTTGTGACCCTGTGGGGCCGGTGTCAACGCACAGACCCCCAGATCGACGGATTGTGCGGTTTACGTCGGTTCCATCACGACGGATCACGTTTGCGTTCTGCGCCCGATCGACGGCTAGGCGACGCGCCCGGCGATTTGGCAGGGTGGGCTCATGTTGCTGCTCGCCCTGATGTCCGCCGTCGCCCTGGAGCCCGCCATCCAGACGACCGGTCTTCTGGACGCGACGCCGGAAACCTATCGCGCGCCGTCCGTCCGCCCCTATCAGCCGCCGTCCCGTTTCGGACGCGAAACGGCCGAGGGGGACGCCGCGACCGACCTGCATCGCCGCCCCCTGACGGCTCCGGTCGCGGTCGACGACTACGCCGGCGACTACGAGTTCAGCCCCTCCGACAGCCAGACGACCTATGATCAGGGCGTGGCCCAGGCCGCGATCGACGCCGAAGCCGCAATGGGCCCGCTGGACGGCCGCTGGCGCATCGCCCAGCCGGACGGAAGCCCCTTGCTGTCGCTGTCCCTGACTGACCGGGGCGAGGGCCGTAGGGTTGAGGGCGCCTGGCGAAGTCTGGACGCGCCGGCCGGGATCGACCGAATGGGCTTCGCCGGCCCGGTCTCCACCCTGGGCGAGGTCATCGTCATCCCTCTGTCGGAGGGCGAACTGCGTCTGCATGCGGCGGCGAACGGCTGGGCCGGCGAATGGATGCGGGACGGCCGCGCCCGTCCTGTCACGGCGACCCGTCCAGGCTGATCTCGCCCACCCTGGTCTCGTCAGGGCTGATCCGCCACCCTATATGTAGCGAATGACCCAGCCCCGTTCCGTCCTTCGCCTGCACCCCGCCCATCGCGACGACATCGGCGACCTGACCACCCGGCGTCCGGTGCCCGGCCCCGGCCTGGACCAGATCGATCCCTTCCTGTTCCTGAACCACCACGGGCCCCAGACCTATGCGCCGGGCAACGCCGGCCTGCCGTTCGGCCCGCACCCGCACCGGGGCTTCGAGACCGTCACCTTCATTCTGGACGGCGAGCTGGCCCACAACGATTCCGGCGGCGGCGAGAGCATCATCAAGGCGGGCGGCATCCAGTGGATGACCGCCGGCTCGGGCCTGATCCACGCCGAACTGTCACCGGCCGCCTTCAAGCGCGACGGCGGGCCGATGGAAATCCTGCAGCTGTGGGTCAACCTGCCGTCGCGGCTGAAGATGACCAAGCCGGACTATATCGGCCTGCAGAAATCCGACATCCCGACCTTCACGACCGAGGCCGGCGTCACGGTCGAGCCGGTCTCCGGCGACTGGCTGGGCGTCAAGGCGCCGATCCAGTCGCTGATCGACATTCATCTGGCGGTCGCGCGCCTGCCCGCCGGCGCGACGTTCGAGACTCCCGTCGCCCGTGGCCGCAACGTCTTCCTCTATGGCGTCAAGGGCGAGATCGCCGTCGCCGGAACCCCCGTGCCCCAATGGAACCTCGCCGCCCTGTCCGACGGCGATGCGGTTCAGATCACGGCGACCACCGACGCCGTCGTCCTCCTGGGCCACGCCAATCCCATCGGCGAGCCGGTCTTCAGCCACGGCCCCTTCGTCATGAACACCCGCGACGAGATCATCCAGGCGATCCAGGACTATCAGTCCGACAAGTTCGGCCCGCCGCCGAGGGTGTAAGGCAGGCGCTTCCGTCACCTCCCTGCTTTGCGGGGAGGTGGCGCGGCGCTTCTTCAGCGCAGTGACGGAGGGGCTCTTCGGACCGTCACCGACCAAGGGCAGGGAAGCGGCCACAACCCCTCCACCGCTTCGCGGTCCCCCTCCCCGCAAAGCGGGGAGGAGACATCGTGTTCTCTGGCTCGCACGCCTCTCCCCCCGGAGATGATGCGCTCCCCGCCAAAACCCTATATGACGCCGGTTCCTAGCGACCGCCCCAGCCGAAGACACGACGAATGCCCAGCCTGAACGAGATCCGCGCCACCTACCTCGACTATTTCGCGGCGGACGGCCACGCCAAGGTCCATTCGGCGCCCCTGGTGCCGCAGAACGATCCGTCGCTGCTCTTCGTCAATGCGGGCATGGTGCCGTTCAAGGACTATTTCACCGGCGCCGCCAAGCCGCCCTATCCGCGCGCGACCAGCTCGCAGAAATGCGTCCGCGCCGGGGGCAAGCACAACGACCTGGACAATGTCGGCTACACCGCGCGCCACCTGACCTTCTTCGAGATGCTGGGGAACTTCTCGTTCGGCGACTATTTCAAGGAACACGCCATCGAGAAGGCGTGGAACCTGGTCACCCAGGACTTCGACCTCGACCCCAAACGCCTCTTGGTCACCGTCTATATCGATGACGACGAGGCCGCCGCGATCTGGAAAAAGGTCACCGGCTTCTCCGACGACAAGATCATCCGCATCGCCGGCTCGGACAACTTCTGGGCCATGGGCGACAGCGGTCCCTGCGGGCCCTGCACCGAAATCTTCTGGGACCACGGCGACAAGATCGCCGGCGGCCCTCCCGGTTCGCCGGACGAGGACGGCGACCGCTACGTCGAGATCTGGAACAACGTCTTCATGCAGTATGAGAAGGAGAACGATCAGATCGTTCGCAACCTTCCCAAGCCCAGCGTGGACACCGGCATGGGTCTGGAACGGATGACCACCGTGCTCCAGGGCGTGCATTCGGTCTTCGAAACCGACCTGTTCAAGACCCTGATCGCCGCGTCCGAAGACGCCACCTCGACCAAGTCGGACGGCGACCAGGCCGCCAGCCACCGGGTCATCGCCGACCACCTGCGCTCGTCGTCCTTCCTGATCGCCGACGGCGTCACCCCGTCGAACGAAGGCCGGGGCTATGTGCTGCGCCGCATCATGCGCCGCGCCATGCGCCACGCCCACCTGCTGGGCGCCGCCGATCCCCTGATGCACCGTCTGGTCCCGACCCTGGTCGCCCAGATGGGCGACGCCTATCCTGAACTGGCCCGCGCCCAGCCCTTCATCGAGGATACGCTGAAGCAGGAAGAGGTCCGCTTCCGCACCACGCTCGGCCGCGGCATGGCCCTGTTCGACACGGCGGTTCAGGGCTTCCGTCCCGGCGACATGCTGGACGGCCAGACGGCCTTCACCCTGTCCGACACCTACGGCTTCCCGCTGGACCTGACCCAGGATGAGGCCCGTCGTCGCGGCTTCTCGGTCAATGTCGACGGCTTTGAGACCGCCATGGCCGAACAGCGCCAGCGTTCGCGCGAGAACTGGAAAGGCTCGGGCCAGACCGCCAACACCAACGAATGGCTGGCGATCCGCGACCGTATGGGGCCGACCGTCTTCACCGGCTACGACAATATCGAGGGCTCGGGCGAGGTCCTGGCTCTGATGAACGCCGGCGCGCCGGTCGAGACGGCCGAGGCCGGCGACATCGTTGAAGTCTTGTTCGACACCACACCCTTCTATGCCGAAAGCGGCGGCCAGGCCGGAGATCACGGAACCCTGGAATGGCCGGGTGGCGAGGCCGAGGTCATCGATGTGCGCAAACACGCCGGCGACCTGCATGTCCTGGTGGCCCAGGTCACGGCCGGCAAGCTGGAGATCGGAACCCGCGCCGCCCAGCTGGTGGACGCCGAGAAGCGCCGCACCAGCCGCGCCAACCACTCCGCCGCCCACCTGCTGCATACGGCGCTGAAGAATGTGCTCGGCCCCGCAGTCGCCCAGAAGGGTCAGCTGGTCGACGCCGAGCGCGCCCGCTTCGATTTCAGCCACGGCGCCCCGCTCACCGAGGCCGAACTGTCGGCCATCGAGACCGAGGTCAACGCCGTCATCCGCCAGAACGTCCCGGCGGAGACGAAACTGATGGCCCCGCAGGAGGCGATTGAGGCCGGCGCCATCGCCCTGTTCGGCGAGAAATACGGCGACGAGGTCCGCGTCCTGACGCTCGGTCGCTCGCTGGTCAGCGACAACGCCCCCTATTCGGTCGAACTGTGCGGCGGCACCCACGTCGCGCGCACCGGCGACATCGCCCTGTTCAAGATCGTTCAGGAAACCGGCGTCGCCGCCGGCGTGCGCCGCATCGAAGCCCTGACCGGCGAGGCCGCGCGTCAGTATCTGCTGGCCCAGGCCGGCGTCGCCCGTTCGCTGGCCCAGAGCTTCAAGGTCCAGACCGCCGACGTCCCCGCCCGCGTCGACAGCCTGACCGCCTCGGTCAAGTCGCTGGAGAAACAGGTCGCCGAGCTGAAGAAGCAGCTGGCCCTTGGCGGCGGCTCGGGCGCGTCGTCCGCGCCTGAGGAGATCAACGGCGTCAAGCTGATGGCCCGCGTGCTGGACGGCGTGGACGGCAAGGGTCTGCGCGGCGTCGCCGAAGACTTCAGGAAACAGGTCGGCACCGGCGTGGTCGCCCTGATCGGCGTCACCGAGGGCAAGGCCGCGGTCACCGTCGCCGTGACCTCCGACCTGACAGACCGCGTCAACGCCGCCGACCTGGCTCGCGCCGCCGTCATCGCCATGGGCGGCCAAGGCGCCGGCGGCAAACCCGACTTCGCCCAGGGCGGCGCCCCCGACGGCTCCAAGGCCGAAGACGGCCTGGCGGCGGTGCGCGCGGCGCTGGCTTAATCGCCTCGATCCTTCTCCCGGTGGGAGAAGGTGGCCCGCAGGGCCGGATGAGGGTCGATGGGCCAAGTCGCACCAGCCGACCCTCGCCCTTTCGCGCAAGTACGATCGCTGCTCGCTCGTGCGCTCAAGCCCTCTCCCGAAGGGAGAGGGTAATCCATCGAAATTTGGAACCTGACAGCCTTGCAACTCAGCGGCTTAGACGGCCGCAGCGTCCGCTTCCTGCGCATGCCGCAGGGACGGCCTATACTCTGCGCTCACCACAGAGGAGGCCGCGCACCCAAAGGCAAAGTGCACCAATTGCACTCACTTTCTGATCGACGCCCCGCCGTCCAATCAGACGAATTAGACACTTTAGACGGTGTTTTTGTCCCCGACCGTCTCAACCCATCGGGTCGGGCGTCAGATCGACCCCGGCCAGCTTCCAGGTAAATGGCGTGCGGCGTTCCATGATCAGCACCAGCGCATCGTCCGGCCGGTCGTCGCGCGTCAGGGTGACGGCGAAGGTGTTGAGCCCGCGATAGGCCCAGGACTGGCGGATCTTGTCCTTGTCCGCGGCCGGCGTGTCGTCGGCGGGCACGGGCCGTTCCGGTTCGGGCGTCTCGCCGGAGCGAACCATGGCGGCGATGCCCTGCGGCGTGACGAAGTTGTCCACCGCGCCTTCGACCAGCGACGGGGCCAGCAGCATGCCCAGCGCGGCCAGGCCGGTGTCGCCCTTGGTCCGGTTACGGATTTCCAAGGCGGCGCGCGCGTTCAGCTCGCTCTTCAGGCTGGTGCGGAACGCCGGGAAGTCCACCTGCCGCTCCAGCCCGGCCGCATCCCCCGTGCGCGCGGCCCGCACCAGCGCCTGGGCGGCGACGAAGGGCGAGGCGAACAGGGCGACGACGACGCCGATGACGACGGCGATCAGGGCTCCGGTTATGATCTTGCGGCTCATGTCGTCTCCTTGGAAAGCCAACGCAGGCTGGGCGGCGTCGGTTGCCGGGTTTATCGGGGGGTGACGGTGACGGCCGGCGTCGCCGGCGCCGTCCCGTCGGGCAGGCCGATGTGAACCAGCTTCCACTCGAACGGCCCGCGCCGCTCGAAGGTGAACAGGGTGCGCGACCCGCCCTGATCCGTCACCGCCATGCGCGCCCGGTTGACGCTCCAATAGGCGGGGCTGGGCCAGGGCTTGCGGCTGCGTTCCGAGGCCGGCGCCACGCCCGCCGCCGTGCGCTGGCTGGCGTATCGGCCCTCGCCCTTCAGCAGGGCGTCGAGGGCGGCGGGCGTCAGATAGGCGTCGACGTCCGGCTGGCGCAGGATCGGGTTCTGCTCGATCTGACGCCTGAAGGCGCCGATGGGATCTTCCAGGAAGGACGGCGCAGGCGCCATCGCCTCGGGCCGCCCCGCCAGCTGCGGCCGCAACGACTGGCGCACGGCGTTGAAGTCGATCAGGCGCGCCAGCCCCGCCACGTCGTTCGCCTCGGCCGCCGACCGAATGGCGAAGAAGGCCACCGCGGGCGCCGCGAAGAAGGACAGCACCGCCACGACCACCGCCGCCAGCACCAGGTTTCCGAACAGCCGCTTCACGAACGCATCCTCATTACCGCCGATCATGCACGCCCCGGCCCTTCGCACAACGAAAAGCCCCGCCGGAGCGATCCGACGGGGCCATTCTTGTTTGTCCTATCGCGCTTCGCGCTGCTTGAGGACGTCTCCTCCCCCATCGGGGGAGGGGGACCGCGAAGCGGTGGAGGGGGCCGGACGCCTCGTGGCGTTCCAACTCCCCTTATCCTCAGCCCACGTCCGGCAGAGCGGTCTTCAGGTTCTCGGCGACCTTGTCGAGGAAGCCCTCGGTGGTCAGCCAGCCCTGCTGATCGCCGACCAGCAGCGCCAGGTCCTTGGTCATGAAGCCGGCCTCGACGGTGTCCACGACCACCTTCTCCAGGGTGTCGGCGAACTGATCCAGGGCGGCGTTGCCGTCCAGCTTGGCGCGGTGCTTGAAGCCGCGCGTCCAGGCGAAGATCGAAGCGATCGAGTTGGTCGAGGTGGCCTCGCCCTTCTGATGCTGGCGATAGTGGCGGGTCACGGTGCCGTGGGCGGCCTCCGTCTCCAGCACCTTGCCGTCCGGCGTCATCAGGACCGAGGTCATCAGGCCCAGCGAGCCGAAGCCCTGGGCCACGACGTCGGACTGCACGTCGCCGTCGTAGTTCTTGCACGCCCAGACAAAACCGCCGGACCACTTCATCGCAGCCGCGACCATGTCGTCGATCAGGCGGTGCTCATAGGTCAGGCCGCGCGCCTTGAACTCCTCGGCGTAATGTTCGTCGAACACTTCCTGGAACAGGTCCTTGAAGCGGCCGTCATAGGCTTTCAGGATCGTGTTCTTGGTCGACAGATAGACCGGGTAGTTGCGCTGCAGGCCATAGGCGAAGCTGGCGTGGGCGAACTCGCGGATCGAGGCGTCCTGGTTGTACATGGCCATGGCCACGCCGGCGCCCGGGGCCTTGTAGACCTCATGCTCGATCACTTCGCCGTCCTCGCCGACGAACTTGATCGTCAGGGTGCCGGGACCGGGCATCAGGAAGTCGGTGGCCTTGTACTGGTCGCCGAAGGCGTGACGGCCGACGACGATCGGCTGGGTCCAGCCCGGAACCAGGCGCGGCACGTTCGAGCAGATGATCGGCTCGCGGAAGACCACGCCGCCCAGGATGTTGCGGATGGTGCCGTTCGGCGACTTCCACATCTTCTTCAGGCCGAACTCCTGCACGCGGGCTTCGTCCGGGGTGATGGTGGCGCACTTCACGCCGACGCCGTGCTTCTGGATCGCGTGGGCCGCATCGATCGTCACCTGGTCGTCGGTGGCGTCGCGGTGCTCCATGCCCAGGTCGTAGTAGTCCAACTCGAGATCCAGGAACGGGAAGACCAGCTTGTCCTTGATCATCTGCCAGATGATGCGGGTCATTTCGTCGCCGTCGATGTCGACGATGGGGTTTTCGACCTTGATCTTGGCCATGCGTGCGGTCCGCCTGTGACTGTGGGGAAGGGAATGTCGTGGCGGCGGTATAGCGAGGCCGCGCGCCCGCGCAAACCCCGCCGCCCGTCGTCGCCGCCCGGAATAACGCAGATCGGTCCTGAACCCTTTGCCGCCCCCGGACTTCTCTTGAACCCAGCAACAGAGATGGACGGCAGGATGACGGAGGAAGAGCGCCAGCTGGTGGATCGCTGGATCGTCACCTTCTGCGAGGCGCCGCCCGTGATCGATGCGGAACTGATGCGCAGGCTGATCGCTGAACAGGAAGCGACACAGCAGGAAGCACAATCATGTCAGAAAAGACGTTCAAGGCCGGCGACAAGGTGAAGTGGGACCACAGCCAGGGCACCACGACCGGCAAGGTGGTCAAGAAGGTCACCTCGGAGACCAAGATCAAGGGCCACAAGGTTGCGGCCTCCAAGGATAATCCGGAGTATATCGTCGAGAGCGCCAAGACCGGCGCACTCGCGGCGCACAAGCCGTCGGAGTTGAAGAAGGCATGACTCTGAACGGCCTGTGGCGCGGCGTCGCCCTTTCGGCCCTTGTCCTGTCTGCGCTGTCCATCGCCGGATGCGGAGACAAGGATGCGGCCAAGATGCCTGCCGCGACCAAGGCCGCCCGTTCTGCTGCGCCGGCCGCCGCTGCGCCGGTGCTGCAGATCCGCCCTGAAACCAAGACTTTCCGGGATTGGAGCGCCACCTGCGGCAACGACGGGACATGCTGGGCCTTCGGCTTTGCGCCAGAGTTCGCAGCCGGTTGGGTCCGTATCACCCTGGCGCCCGGCCCTGACGCCCAGCCGCAGATCCTCTTCGGCTATTGGCCCGAAGGCGAGGCCAAGGGCGCCGGCTCCCTCAGCCTGACCATCGACGGCCGCGCCTATCCGGCCGTGCTCGGCGAGGCGAGCGACGCCGAGGCGCCCGTTGGTGAAATCCGCGACGGCGCCCGTACCGCCCTCGACGCCCTGGCCCAGGGCAAGGTCATGATCATTCGCGGCGCCTCGACCCAGGAGGTGTCGCTGCACGGCGCCGCCGCCGCCCTGTTGTGGATCGACGAGAAGCAGGGACGTCTGGATACGCCAACTGCCCTGATCCGACGCGGCGACCGTCCGGCCGCCCTTGTGCCGGTCGCGCCGTCGCTGCCGACCGTCACCCCCGCCCCGGCCGTCGATCAGGCCGGGTTCGGCGATCAGAACCAGCGCCTGCCCGCCGCGCTGCGCGCCCGCACCGAGGTCGGCGATTGCCTAAAGGAATCCGCCACGCCCGACATCAGCGACATGGTCATGTCCGCTCGCCTGGACGCCCGCACCGAGCTGTGGGCCGTGCCCTGCGGCGCCGGCGCCTACAACCTGACGCACAACTGGTATCTGACGGGGCCGGGTGGTCGCGATCCGCGACCTGCGGTCCTCGCCGGATCGGAAGGGCCCGGGTCCGATCCGGTCATGCCCGACAACGCGACCATCAACGGCGCCTATGATCCCAAGACCCGCACCCTGTCGGCCTTTGCGAAGGCGCGCGGCCTCGGCGATTGCGGCGCGGCGCAGACCTGGGCCTGGACGGGACAGGGCTTCACCCTGACGCAGGAAAGCGTGATGGGCGAATGCGCCGGCGTGCCGTCCGACCTGTGGCCTGTTACCTGGCGCACGCGGTGAACGACCCAGAGGTTCTGATCATCGGCGCCGGTCCGGCCGGCCTGACGGCGGCGACCTATCTCGGCCGCTTTCGTCGGCGGACCCTGGTGGTGGATGGCGGCGCGCCGCGCGCCTGCTGGATTCCGCTCAGTCACAATATGCCGGGCTTTCCCGCCGGCGTCACCGGCGCGGACATCCTCAAGCGGATGCGCGAGCAGGCCGAGGAGTATGGCGCGGTCGTCGAATCGGGTCGCGTCCAGCGGCTGACCCAGGACGGCGACGGCTTCGTCGCCGAGATGGATGGCCGCACCATCCGCGCCCGCGCCGTCCTGCTGGCGACCGGCGTCGTCGATCACCATCCGGATCTGCCGGGTGTCGAGGACGCGGTGCGCAAGGCGCTGGTCCGCATCTGTCCCATCTGCGACGGCTATGAGGCGACCGACAAGGCTGTCGCCATCATCGGCCAGAGCGACAAGGGCGCGCGGGAGGCTGCCTTCATGCGCACCTATTCCGACCGTGTGACCCTGATCCATATCGGCGCGCCCGACGCGCTCAGCCGGCGCGACGAACTGGAACGGCTGGGCGTCGAACTGATCCTGGCGCCGCTGGACGCGATCGACATCGAAAACGACCGGGTGACGGCCCTAAGTTACGCCGGCCAGAGCCGCGCATTCGACCTTGTCTATTCGGCGTTGGGCACATCGCCGAACGCCGAACTGGCCGAGGGGCTGGAGGCGCGTCTGGCCGACGACGGCCGGTTGGAGGTCGATCTGCATCAGGCCACGAGCGTGCCGGGCCTCTATGCCGCCGGCGACGTCGTGCGCGGCCTCAACCAGATCGCCGTCGCGACCGCCGAAGCCGCCGTCGCCGCCACCGACATCCACAACCGCCTGCGCCAGGCCGACGGCCTGACCGTCGCCGACTGAGCGCCGAAACTAGGCCTGGGTCGCGACCCAGCCGTCGACGATCCGTTCCAGCACCGACAGGGGCACGCCGCCGGCGGCGAGCGCCGTGTCGTGGAAGCCCTTGATGTCGAACTTGGGTCCCAAGGTCGTCTTAGCCTTTTCGCGCAGGCGGACCCATTCGTTGTGGCCAACCTTGTAGGCGCAGGCCTGGCCCGGCCATCCGCAATAGCGTTCGACCTCGGACGTCGCCGCGCCTTCCTGATCGCCATAGGCCTCCATCATGTAGCGGATGCCCTGTTCGCGGCTCCAGCCCTTGGAATGGATGCCGGTGTCGACCACCAGGCGCGCGGCGCGGAACATCAGCGATTGCAGGTAGCCGATCTGACCCATCGGATCGTTCTCATAGGCGCCCAGTTCGTCGGCCAGCTGTTCGGCATATAGCCCCCAGCCTTCGACGTAGGACGAGAAGCCCAGCAGGTTCATCAGCAGCGGCGCGGACTCGCTCTCCTGCTGCAGGCTGATCTGCAGATGGTGACCCGGCGTCGCCTCGTGATAGGTCAGGGTCGGCAGGGTCCAGGACGGCCATTCCGCCGTGTCCTTCAGATTGATCCAATAGATGCCGGGCCGCGTCCCATCCAGGCTGGGCGAGTTGTAATAGCCCATCGGCGCCCCGGCCTCGATCTCGGTGGGGACGCGCTTGATCTCGACCTTGGCCTTGGGCAGACGGCCGAAGGCGTTGGGCAGGCGGGCCTGCATGTCGGCCATTTGGGCGTTTAGCTTGGCGATCAGCTCGGCCTTGCCGGCGTCGGTGTTGGCGTAGACGTATTTGGGATCATCCCCCAAGGCCTTGATCCGCTCGGCGACCGAACCCTGCGTCAGGCCTTGCGCCTTCAGCAACACATCGGCGCGCGCCGTCAGATCGGCCATTTGTTCCACGCCGGTGCGGTGGATTTCGTCGGCGGTCAGCCGGGTCGTGGTGATGTAGCGCAGGCTGTTGGCGTAATACTGCTCGCCCTGCGGCAGGCGGCGCACCGAGGCCTCGTGCACGGCGTTCGGTTGGGCTGCCTTCAGCACGGCGTTCTGGGCGGCCAGGGCCGGATAGACCCGCTCGGTCACAAGCCGTTCGACCTGGGCGCCCCAGTCGCCGATCAGACCCTTGGCGCGGGCCCGGTCGACGATCGACTGGGTCAGGGGCGAGCTCGCCGCCGGGGTCGCCAAGACGCCGTCCTGCTGGCGGATGGCCTTGGCCAGGATGAAGTCGGGCGGGATGACGCCCAGCGCATAGTCTTCCTTCAGTCGATCCGTCTCGGCCAGCAGCACGTCGGCGAAGGCGCTGACGCGGGCGACATAGGCGTCGGCGTCGGCGGCCGTCTCGATGGTGTGCTGGTTGGCCAGGAAGTCGGGCGTGGACTGATAGGCGCCGCCCTGCTGGCTAACGCGGTACGGATTGGGCCAGCCGCCCTGGCCGTAGGGGATGTCGTAGGTGGCGATCACCCCGTCCAAATTCTGGGTCAGGCTGTCGTAGTAGTTGGCGTTGCGGGCATCGAGTTTAGAGCGGTCGATGCGGGACAGTTCGGCGCGTTGGCGACGCGTGAAGGCGCGCTGGTCGTCTTCCTCGGCGCGTGTCGGAACGGTCAGTTTGGACTTGGCGGCGGCGCGGTCGCCCTTGTCCATGCCGAACATGGTGACGACCTCAGGGCTCTTGTCCAGCGTCTGCTCGAACGTGGCGTCCATGAAGGTTTTGAGTTGGGCGGCGGCGTCGCCCTGCGATGCCCCGGCCTGACGCGCGAAGGCGGGGCCGCCCACGGCGACGAGACCGGCGCCCAAAGCGGCGGACTGAAGAAGACGACGACGATCGAACATGGAACGGCCCCTCGAACTTGGATGCGGCAATGGAAACTGCATGGGCCGAAGCGGCAAGTGAAATCGCGGACAGCCGTTGCGCGGCCCCAAAGAAAAAGGCCCGGCGGATCGCTCCGCCGGGCCTCATCAGTCTTGGATGCGAGGTCGCTTAGTCGCGACGGCGACGTCCGCGATCGCCACCGCGATCACCGCCGTCACGTTTCGGACGACCGCCGGTGTCTTCCGACAGGGGCTCTTCGCCACGCTCGGCGCGCTCGGCGTTGATCTTGGCCGTCAGGTCTTCGCCCGTGGCCTGATCGACAACCTTCATCGACAGCTTGGTCTTGCCGCGATCGTCGAAGCCCAGGAACTTGACCTTGACCTCTTGACCTTCCGACAGGACGTCGGCCGGGTTGGCGACCCGTTCCAGAGCGATCTGGGACACGTGGACCAAGCCGTCCTTGGCGCCGAAGAAGTTCACGAAGGCGCCGAAATCGACGACCTTGACGACCTTGCCGGAGTAGATGGTTCCGACTTCCGGCTCCGACGCGATGGATTGGATCCAGGCCTTGGCGGCGTCGATCTTCTCCTGGTCGTTGGCGGCGACCTTGATTGTGCCGTCATCGCCGATGTCGATCTTGGCGCCGGTCTTCTCGACGATCTCGCGGATGACCTTGCCGCCCGAACCGATGACTTCACGGATCTTGTCGACGGGGATCTTGACCGTTTCGATCTTGGGCGCGTGTTCACCCAGTTCGGCGCGCGGCGCATCCATGGCCTTGGACATCTCGTCCAGGATGTGCAGGCGACCGGCCGAAGCCTGCGTCAGGGCCTGCTTCATGATCTCCTTGGTGATGCCGGCGACCTTGATGTCCATCTGAAGGCTGGTGATGCCTTCAGACGTGCCGGCGACCTTGAAGTCCATGTCGCCCAGGTGGTCTTCGTCACCCAGGATGTCCGACAGGATGGCGAACTCACCCGACGGCTCCAAGATCAGGCCCATGGCGATGCCCGAGACCGGACGGACCAGCGGCACGCCGGCGTCCATCAGGGCCAGCGACGAACCGCAGACCGTGGCCATCGAGGACGAGCCGTTCGACTCGGTGATCTCGGAGACCAGACGGATGGTGTAGGGGAAGTCTTCCTTGGTCGGCAGCATCGGACGGATCGCGCGCCAGGCCAGCTTGCCGTGACCGATTTCGCGACGGCCGGGCGAACCCATGCGGCCCGCTTCACCCACCGAATAGGGGGGGAAGTTGTAGTGCAGCAGGAAGTTCTCTTTGTAGGTGCCCTGCAGGCTGTCGATGTACTGCTCGTCCTCGCCGGTGCCGAGGGTGGCGACGACCAGCGCCTGGGTTTCCCCACGCGTGAACAGGGCCGAACCGTGGGTGCGCGGCAGGACACCGACTTCCGACACGATGGCGCGGACCTTGTCGAGGGCGCGGCCGTCGACGCGGTGCGCGTTCTCGATGATGTCGCGACGCAGGACTTCGGCTTCGCACTCCTTGAAGGCGGCCGAGAACTTGGAACCGTCGACGCCGTCGGGGTTCTCGTCGGTCTTCACCAGCTTGGCGGCGGCGGCCTTTTTGGCGGCGTCGACGCCCGAACGGCGCTCGTATTTGCCGGCGTGGGTGTAGGCGCTCTTGATGTCTTCGCCGACCAGCGACTTGATCGAGGCGACGACGTCGGAGTGATCTTCGGCCTGGAAGTCGAAGGGCTCCTTGGCGGCGTGTTCAGCCAGTTCGATGATGGCGTCGATCACCGGCTGCATGCCCGCATGCGCGAACATCAGGGCCTCGAGCATCTTCTCTTCCGACAGCTCCTTGGCTTCGGATTCGACCATCATCAGGGCGTCTTGCGTACCGGCGACCACCAGGTCGAGGTCCGAGGACGGGATCAGGTCGATGGCGGGGTTCAGCACCAGCTCGCCGTCGATCAGGCCGACGCGCGCGGCGCCGATGGGGCCCATGAAGGGCACGCCCGAAATGGTCAGGGCGGCCGAGGCGGCGACCATGCCCAGAACGTCGGGGTCGTTTTCCATGTCGTGCTGCAGCACGGTCACGACGACCTGGGTCTCGTTCTTGAAGCCCTTGACGAACAGCGGGCGGATCGGACGGTCGATCAGGCGGGAGACCAGGGTTTCCTTCTCGGACGGACGGCCTTCACGCTTGAAGTAGCCGCCCGGGATCTTGCCGGCGGCGAAGGTCTTTTCCTGATAGTTGACCGTCAGGGGGAAGAAATCCAGGCCGGGCTTGGGCGCACGGCCATAGACGACGGTGGCCAGAACCACGGTCTCGCCGTAGGTCGCCAGCACGGCGCCATCGGCCTGGCGGGCGATGCGGCCCGTTTCCAGGGTCAGCGGGCGGCCGGCCCAATCGATCGTCTTGCGTTTGATGTCGAACATATTTCGTCTTTCGTATCCCGGACGGCGTATTCCGTGCGGGGTCCCATCATGGGGCGGATGCGTCGGCGTTCAGTCCTTCGATCCAGAGGCCGCCGCGCCATCGCGACGACCGGGAGAGGACCGTCATGGCCCTCGCAGCTGCGCCGGTAAGTCCTGCGGCGCACAGGTCGTGTCTTGTAGTCACGCTTCCCGGGCGGCCAACCGGCAGCCACTTGGCCTGGAAGCGCTTAGTTGCACAACGAGGCGCGGACGTGACCGCCCGCGCCTCGAAAGCGTATTCTATACTGTTCCGACGCCTTAGCGGCGCAGGCCCAGTTTGGAGATGAGCGCCTGGTAGCGACCGGCGTCGACCTTGTTCAGGTGGTCGAGCAGGCGGCGACGTTGCGAAACCATCTTCAGAAGGCCACGACGCGAGTGGTTGTCCTTCTTGTGGGTCTTGAAGTGTTCGGTGAGGTTGGCGATGCGTTCCGACAGGATCGCGACCTGAACCTCGGCCGAGCCGGTGTCGCCAGCGGAGCGGGCGTTATCGGCGATGATCTCGTGCTTGCGTTCAGCAGTAACCGACATCGTAGAGTCCTTTCTTGGCCTATCGCGCTTCGCGCTACTTGAGGCCGTGGGGTCTCGGCCCTTGCCGGATGGCGCGGGCCTAGAGGTTGAAAACGCGGTCGGGTTCTAGCCGGCCGGCCCGCAACTGACAGAGGGCGACGAGGGTCTGGCCCTGAAAGGCTGAAACCGTGCGCGAACCGCCGGTGAGACGATCCTTGAGGGTTTCCACCTGACGGGGGAGCAGAACGATCGGGCGTCCCTGCCGAAGCGAGAAGGCGTCCTGTTCATTCACGGCCAGTTCCGGGATGTCGTCCAGAGCGGTCGCGACGGCAAGCAAGCCTTCCGAGGCGGCGCCCCTATGCACCATTTCCTCCAGAGAATCCAGAGTGACGGCGTTTTGCGTGCTGAACGGCCCCACGCGCTCGCGTCTCAGGGCGCTGACATGACCCTCGGCGCCGAGGGCGGCGGCCAGATCGCGGGCCAGCGAGCGGACATAGACGCCCTTGCCGGTGCGGATGGTCAGTTCCACGTGGTCGGCGTCGGGCGCATCCGTCACCTCGGCCGAATGGATCGTCACCCGGCGGGCCTGAAGCTCGAACTCCACCCCGTCGCGGGCCAGGTCATAGGCGCGGGCGCCGTCCACCTTGATCGCGGAAAAGCGCGGCGGCGTCTGGTCGATCTCGCCGACGAAGGCAGGCAGGGCGGCTCTTACCTGATCGACCGTGGGACGCACGTCGGAGCGGCCGATAATCTCGCCCTCGCGGTCCACGCTGTCGGTCGAGACGCCCCAGTTGATGGTGAAGCGATAGACCTTCTGCGCCTCCATCATCATCGGCACGGTCTTGGTCGCCTCGCCCAGCGCGATGGGCAGGATGCCGCTGGCCAGCGGGTCCAGCGTTCCGGCGTGACCGGCCTTCTGGGCGTTGAACAGGCGACGGATGCGGCTGACGGCCTCGGTCGATCCCATCTCGAACGGCTTGTCCAGGCAGACCCAACCGTCGACGATGTCGCCCTTCTTCTTGCGAGCCATTATGCTTGGCCTACCGCGCTTCGCGCTACTTGAGGCCGGAGGATCACTGATCGCCCTCGTCGTCGCGGCGCTCCAGGTCGGCGCGCACGCGGGGGTCGTCGAACAGGCGGTCGATGTGGCTGGCGGCGTCGAAGCTTTCGTCGTGGCGGAACTTCAGGTCGGGCGTGAACTTCATGTCCAGGCGACGGCCCAGCTGGCCGCGCACGAATTTGGCGTGGACGTTCAGCGCCTTGATGATCTCGCTCTCATGGCCATTGGTCGGCGCGGCCTCGACGCCGGCGCCGAGAGGCTCGACGAAACAGGTGGCGTGTTTCAGGTCCGGCGACAGGCGCACCTCGGTCACGGTGATGGACACCCCGGCCAGGGCCTCGTCGCGGATATCCTCCTCGCGCAGGATGTCGACCAGGGCGTGACGGATCAGCTCGCCGGCGCGCAGCTGGCGCTGGCTGGGTCCGGCGGGGCCGGAGGCGTTGCGGGTGTGTTGCTTGTGGGCCATCGGCCTCTCCTTCTTGTTCGCCCGCTGGGGATCGGACCCGGCCGGATAGGCGAAAGTCGGGCGGTCTAGTCCCGCAGCGGGGGTCTGTCCAGTTTTCGCGCCCGTTCGGCGGTCCGAACCGAGCGCATCACCTCGCCCGAGGTGATGGCCGGAACAGGCCGGATCGCCACGCCGCCGGCGTTCAGGACACCGGCAGTCCAGTGATTGCACAGATGCAGGATGGAGAAGGTCTCGCGGCTGGCGAAGAAGCGCGCGTCGTCGCCGGGACGCAGGGCTGCGATGTGCGGCCGGCCGTTCGACAGATCAAGCGAGGCCTCGACCCGCGCGGCCAGACGATCGAACGCGGCGCGGCTCAAGGTCAGGGCGGCGCTGTCTTCGCCATAGGCAAGGCGCGGATCGTCGCGTCGAGGGGCCAGCATCAGCACCGATCGATTGCCGGGATGCAGAAAGGCGCGCGCCCCGTCGGGCAAGCGATCCGAAATCGGCCGCTGATCGACGTAGAATTTCGCATCGCCCCAGCCGATCAGTATCCAGTCGCCGGGCGCCAAGGATTGGACTGCAAGCGCCAGAGGACCGCCGCGGCGTTCAAGCGCGGCGCGCGGGACGGCGATATCGGTGTGAAAGCCGTTGTCGAGCACCTGAATGACGACGGGGTCTGTCGCCCGATCCGTCGCGCCGGGCCGGGTCCAGGTCAGAAGCGCCGCCGCCAGGCCGATCAGCGCCGCCAGCATCATGGCTCGCATCATCGGCTGAGGTCCAGCACGGCGCACAGGCGGTCGTCGGCCAGCAGGGCGCCCGGCGGCGGTCCCTGTCGCACCGGCATGAGGACGAAACCGTCGCGCCGCACGGCCAAGGCCAGCCATCCGACGGGATGACCGGCGCACAGCCGCGTGTCTTCGTCAGCCGTGACGCGCCGCACCTCAATCTGGGCCGTCGGCGGCACGGCCATGGCGTCGGTGAAACTTTTTGAGACGCTGGCCTGCTGATCCGCCTGAACCAGCCGATGCGGCGACGAGGTCAGGCGGCCGCCCGTGGTCGTGCTCAGCGCGCCGCCGTCCACGTCGAGCGCCATGTCGGACTTGGCCGCGACGTAGCGGCCGGACAGCACGACTTCCCCGACCTCGACCTGTCCGGACACGCGAGGTCTGGCAGAGGCGTCGATCGGCGCGATCAGGCGATTCAGAGCCGGTTCGACCACCATTGCGCCCAGCATGAACAGGCTGAAGGCGCCCGCGCCGACCGCCGCGATCCATTTCAGCGATGGGACGCCGGATGGCGGGGCGGTCGCGCTCATGCGGCCAATCTAGGGGAACAGGGGTTGAGGAATGGTCACCCGCCCCCAAGAACACTCTAGACTGAACGCCCTTAGTTGCGGCCGGGACGACGGGTCGGATCGCTGAGCTGGAACAGGCGCGCCGACAGGCCGGACGCGGGCCGCAGCGCGGTCAGCTGGGTCCGGGTGCGGGCGCCCTGAGGATCGGTGATGGTCCATTCCTGCAGCCGCATCGGATTGCCGGCGAAGGCCAGCACGACCTGACCGTCGTTCGGGCGGTTGGAATCCCGCGCCGTGATGGCGAATGCGCCCGAGGCCATCCGGGTCACGCGCTCGATACGCACGCCCTGATCCAGCCGCACATTGCGCGCCAGGAAGGTGGACAGCGGGGTGCGACCCAGCGGCACCTGCTGGAAGCTGTTCAGACGCGGGTCGTAGCGTTTGACGTTATAGCCGTCCGACACGACCAGCAGACCGGCGGGGTTGGTGTATTCGAACCGCATCTTGCCGGGACGCTGCAGATAGAAGCGGCCCTGGCGCGTCTGGCCGTTCGGGCCCGTTTCGGTGAAGGTCCCTTGCGCCGAGGTCAGGGCCTGAAGATAGCCCTGCGCCTGTTGCACCACGGCGCGATCCTCGGCCGACAGGTTGGACTGGGCATGGGCGGCGTCGAAGGCGCCCAGCGCGATCAGGCCGGTCGTCAGGCCGGCGCCCAGCAGCAGGCTGCGGCGGTGCAGATCGGCGGCCGGCAAGGCCAGGGTCTTGGTGCGCGAGGTCATGAAGTTCGTCTCCCGTTCGGGATGGTTGTCGATCCTGCCGTCTTGCCCGGTTGGCTTGGCGTCGGAATGACGCGAGCCTGACCATATTCCGGCGCTGCGATGAAGCCCTGTTCATCGAAATGCTGAAGCTTGGACGCGATAGCGGGTCAGACAACGGCTCCGAGCCGCAGCCGTTCCTCGATTGTTGTCACACCATCGGCGGAGGGCCGGCCAGGACGTCACGCTTGCCGGCGTGGTTGGCGGGGCTGACCACGCCTTCCTGCTCCATCCGCTCGATCAGGGAGGCGGCGCGGTTGTAGCCGATCTGGAGCCGACGCTGGACGTAGCTGGTCGAGGCCTTGCGGTCGCGGGTGACCACGGCGACGGCGCGGTCGTACAGGTCGTCGCCCGAGCCTCCGCCGCCGCTTTCGTCGAAACCGTTATCGCCGTCGCCGTCGGGCTCGTCGGTGATCAAATCCAGATAGTCGGGCTCGGCTTGGGCCTTCAGGTGTTTGCAGACGTCCTCGACCTCCTTGTCGTCGACGAACGGGCCGTGCAGGCGGGTGATCCGCCCGCCGCCGGCCATGTAGAGCATGTCGCCCTGGCCCAGCAGCTGCTCGCCGCCCTGTTCGCCCAGGATGGTGCGGCTGTCGATCTTGGACGTGACCTGGAAGGAGATGCGGGTGGGGAAGTTGGCCTTGATGGTGCCGGTGATGACGTCCACGGACGGGCGCTGAGTGGCCATGATCAGGTGTATGCCGGCGGCGCGGGCCATCTGGGCCAGACGCTGAACCGCGCCCTCGACGTCTTTGCCGGCGACCAGCATCAGGTCGGCCATCTCGTCCATGACGACGACAAGGAAGGGCAGGGGTTCGGGGCGGATCTTCTCGGACTCATAGACCGGGCGGCCCTGGTCGTCGAAGCCGGTCTGGACCGTGCGTTCGAAATGCTCGCCCTTAGCCTGGGCCTCGCGGGCGCGCTCGTTGTAGCTGGCGATGTTGCGCACCCCCAGTTTGGACATGCGGCGATAGCGGTCCTCCATCTCGCGCACGGTCCATTTCAGGGCGACGACGGCCTTTTTCGGATCGGTCACGACCGGCGCCAGCAGGTGCGGGATGCCGTCATAGACCGACAGCTCCAGCATCTTGGGGTCGATCATGATGAAGCGGCACTCCGCCGGGCTGTGGCGATACAGGATCGACAGGATCATGGCGTTGACCCCCACCGACTTGCCCGAGCCGGTGGTGCCGGCGATCAGCAGGTGAGGCATGCGCGCCAGGTCGGCGACATAGGGTTCTCCGCCGATGGTCTCACCAAGCGCCAAGGGCAGCAGGTGACCCTTCTTGTCGTATTCGGCGCTGGCCAGAAGGTCGCGCAGATAGACGGTCTCGCGCTTGGCGTTGGGCAGTTCGATGCCGATGGCGTTACGGCCCTGAACCACGGAAATCCGACAGGCGCGGGCGGACATCGACCGGGCGATATCGTCGGCCAGGGCGACCACGCGGCCGTGCTTCACGCCCGGCGCAGGCACCAGTTCGTACAGCGTCACGACAGGGCCGGGACGGATCTGGTCGATCACGCCGCGCACGCCGAACTCCTGCAGCACGCCTTCCAGCATCTTGGCGTTCTGTTTCAGGGAGTCCTCGTCCACCGAACCGACGCGCTGGGCCGGCTTGGTCAGGATGCCGAGCGGCGGCAGGTCGAAATCGCCCTCGGGCCGCACGAAGTCGAAAGCCTGCTGGTCCAAGTCGTCCTTGCGGACCTTGGGCGCCTTGACCGCAGCGACGCGCGGCTCGACCGGGCGGGCGGCCGAGGGGCGGGGCGCGGGCTGGACGGCGTCGTCCTCCCAAGGCGGCAGGTCGTCATAGGCGGTCTGAGGCGGCTCTTCGGAGTAGGTCGGGGCCAGCGGCGTCTCTTCCGGTGGGGCCGCGCGGGGCGCTCGGGCCTTGGCAGGCGCCTTTTCGCGGGCGGCCTGGGGCTTCGGCTGAGGCGGCGCGGGTGCGCGCAGCGACTGGCCCCAGTGCAGGACGTCCAGAAAATCCATGGCGCGCAGGCCGATGGCGAAACCGACCAGCCACAGCCCAGCGACCAGGAAGACGAGGCCAGCGATGATCCGACCGCCGGGAATATGCAGGGCGCCGATCCCGCGCGCCGCCAGGCCTGTCACCGCATCGCCCCACAAACCGCCCAGACCGGCGGCGAGCGGCCAGGCGGCGGGCGCGGCCAGGGCGGCGAGCGCGCTGGACAGCAGCAGCACCCCGCCGGTCGCAGCCAGGGCCTTCAGCGGCGTGGGCTTGAGCCTTTGCTGGATCGCATCGCCGACCGCGCGCGCCAGGCCGAAGGCGACCAGCAGCAGGGCGGCAGGCCAGGCCGCAAGGCCCAGCGATTGCATGAACAGGTCGGCGAACAGGGCCCCGTTCGCCCCAAGCCAGTTGGTCGTCGGCAGGCTGGAGGCGGCGTTCAGACTGGCGTCCGCCGGATTCCACGACACCAGGGCGACCAGCAGCAGGGTCGCCAGCAGCGCCTGCAAGACGCCCCTGAACCGCACCACGAAGGGCGCGTCCCACAGGATGCGGGCGCTGATCCAGGCCTGGCGGCCGATGACGAGGGCGGTGGACATGAAGGGTCGAACCTTCCGGCGGCTGACGTTCGACCGCCTTTGTCGCACCCACAGGGTTAAGGGGCTGTTTACCAGCTTGGCCTTGGCGAGGGACAAACCGTCCTCTGGACCTTTGGCCCCGACGGCGCGACAAGCCTGTCATGGCTGACATCGAACGCTACGACATCGTCATCGCCGGCGCGGGGCTGACCGGGGCGGCCTTCGCCCTGGCGGCGGCGCAAGCGCAGTTGAAGGTCGTGATGGTCGATCCGCAGCCGTTCAGCGCCCAGTTGGCGCCGACTTTCGACGGACGGTCGACCGCCGTGGCCTTTTCGACCTTCCGCATGCTGGACGCGCTGGGCCTGGGCGAAAGCCTTCGTCCCCACGCCTGTCGGATGGATCATATTCTGGTGACGGACGGGCGTCGGCCGGGCGCGGCCAGTCGGTCCGCCTCGCCCGCCTTCCTGCGCTTTGACGCCGACGAGATCGGAGGCCGCACCGGCGGCGAGCCGCTGGGCTATATGGTCGAGAACCGTCGCATCCGTGCGGCCCTGGCCGAGGCGGTGACGCGCGCGGGGATCGCGGTGCGGGCCCCGGCTTCTGTCGCCAGCGTCGCGACCGATGCGGGCAAGGCGACCGTGACCCTGGCCGACGGATCGACCCTGATCGCGCCCCTGGTCGTCGGCGCCGAGGGGCGAGGCTCGGCCGTGCGCCGCGCCGCCGCGATCGAGACTGTCGGCTGGGGCTATGGCCAGAGCGGCGTGGTGGCCACGGTGCGGCTGGGTCGCGACCACGGCAATGTCGCGCACGAATATTTCCTGCCCAGCGGCCCCTTCGCCGTCCTGCCTCTGACGGATCAGCGCGCCAGCCTGGTCTGGACCGAGACGACGCGACGGGGCGAGGCGCTGCGCGACGCCTCGAACGACGCCTTCCACGCCCATCTGATGCGGCGGTTCGGAGAGTTTCTGGATGGCGCGACGGTCGAGGGCCCGCGCTTCGTCTATCCGCTGTCGCTGAGCCTGGCGGAGAAGCTTATCGCGCCGCGCATCGCCTTGATCGGGGATGCGGCGCACGGTGTTCACCCCGTCGCCGGTCAGGGTCTGAACATGGGGCTGAAGGATGCGGCGGCTCTGGCCGAGGTGCTGGCCGAGGCCGCGCGTCTGGGCGAGGACATCGGGTCGGAAACCGTGCTGGAGCGTTACGCCCGCTGGCGCCGGTTCGACAACGCGGCCCTGGCGGCGGGGTTCGACGCCTTCGTGCGTCTGTTCTCGAACGACATCGCGCCGGTGCGTCTGGCGCGCGACCTGGGCATGGCGGCGGTCAACCGCATCGGCCCTCTGCGCCGCGCCTTCATGCAGGAGGCGGGCGGCGCGACAGGCGACTTGCCTCGCCTGCTGCGCGGCGAGGCCGTCGTCTAGTTCAACTGCATCCGCACGCGTTCGAAGGTCGTGAACCGCCGCGCCTCCTCGACGCCGTCCAGACCCTGAGCCCGCGCCAGGGCTTGCAGAGAGCCCGCGAGCGCCCCCTGCTTCTCGCGCGCCGAGGCGACATCGAGCCACGGCCGGTGGTCTTCGGGGTCCAGCAGGGCACGACGCAGGGCCGACCGCTCCGCGCCTTCATAATCCCGACCGCGAATGGCGCGGCTGAACAGCACGTTCTGCAGCCGGATCAGCGACTGACGATCCGTCACTGGCGCCATCAGAAGATCCAGCCGATCCGCGACGTGCGGCATCAGACCGGCGCGAAGCGCGCGCCGCGTCAGTTCGCTGGGCAGGATCAGCCGCCCCTGGCTGAACGGATCCAGGGCGACGGGACCTTCCGGCGTCTCGACGCGAACCATGAAATGGCCGGGAAAATCGACGCCGGCCGCCGTGATGCCGGCCGCGCGCGCCGCGTGCAGATAGAAGACCGCCAGCACGGCGGACAGGCCGCGCCGACGCTCGGCGACTGCGATGATGTCGGTGTTGTCGGGATGGTCGTAATGGATCAGGTCGCCGTTCAGCCGCAGGTCCGCGCACAGGGTTTCGGCCAGGGCCTCGTCGGGACCTTCGCCGCCAATCCGCTCCTTCAGCCGCTCGCAGGCGTTGCGGGCCAGGGCGCGAACAGGCTCGGGATCACGCAACGGATGGTCATGGATGGCGCAGGCGATCGCCGCCTCCAGCAGGGGGAAGGCGTCGTCTTCGGCCTGACCGGCGGCGGTCAGGACGGCCTCGGCCTCCTCGCGCGTCATGCGATCCCCTCGTCAGCGCCTCTCGACGCCGCGAAGATGACGTGGAACGCGCCAGGGAGCCAGCGCCACCATATCAATTCTCAATTCCAGACGTTGCAGGCCCGGCCGATTGCGCCGGATCGCCTCGCCCGCCGCGATCAGTCGATCGTACTGGACCGGCTTCAGCGCCAGCAGGGCCGCCTCCATCGTCGCGCGGCGCTTGACCTCGACCACCGCCAGCACCCGACCACGACAGACCAGCAGATCGATCTCGCCGGCCCGGCTCTTCAGACGGAAGCCGAGAACGCGATAGCCGCGCAGGATGAGCCAGAAGGCTGCGATCCATTCGGCGGCGTGACCGGACTTGAACGCCATCCCGCCCTTCGCCTGACGCCACGCCGCCTTGGAGCGACGGACCGGCGCGGGACGAGACAAGCGCTTCACTTGCCCTTCAGCTCCAGCGCCCGGCGATAAAGGGTTTTTCGGTTCAGACCCAAAGCCTTGGCGACCTCCGAGGCGGCGTCGCCGGTGGACAGGGTCTGAAGGGCGTCGATCAGGGCGGCGTCCGCGTCGGCTTCGGTCGCCTGGACCGCTTCGCCGGGGCCGACGACCACGACGATTTCGCCCTTGGGACTATCCAGACGGGGATCGACGGCCAAGTCGTCCAGCGTCCCGCGCACACACTCTTCATAGAGTTTGGTCAGTTCGCGGGCGACAGCGGCGGGGCGCGGGCCCAGCACGGCGGCCATGTCGGTCAAACTGTCCTTCAGGCGCGGCCCGCTTTCGAAGAAGACCAGCGTCTGGCGCTGGCTCTTCAAGCCTTCCAGCGCGGCGGTGCGGCCTGCCGTCTTGGGCGGCAGGAAGCCGGCGAACAGCACCCGGTCGGCGGGCAGGCCGGCGATGCACAGGGCGGCCAACAGACTCGAGGCGCCGGGGATCGGATGGACGGGCAGGCCTTCGGCGATCACCGCACGGGCGACGACGAAGCCGGGGTCGCTGACCAACGGCGTGCCCGCATCCGAAACCAGGGCCACCACCTGACCCTCACGCAGCCGTTCGATCGCCTGTTCGGCGGCGCGACCGGACGCATGGTCGTCGCAGCGTTCCAGCCTGGCCTTCAGACCATAGGCGCTCAGCAGTTTGGCGGTGACGCGGGTGTCCTCGGCCAGCACCAGATCGGCGGCGGCCAGCACGTCCAGCGCCCTCAGCGTCATGTCGCGCAGGTTGCCGATCGGCGTGGCGACCAGATAGAGGCCCGGCTCAACCCGCCGGGGCGGCGGGGCGGCGGGCGGAAATGGCGAGGCTTCGCTCAACGCTCGACCACGGCCGCGGGGGGACGCGGCGCCGAGGTCAGGCCCGAGCCCTGGAAGGCGGGACCGGCGTCATAGGCGGCGAAGGTGGCGGCGGTGATGATCTCGCTGACCGAGGCGCCCAGAGACACGATCTGCACCGGCTTCTCCAGACCGACCAGCAGCGGACCGATCACGGTCGCGCCGCCCAGGGCCTGAACCAGCTTGGTCGAGATGGCGGCCGAATGGATGGCGGGCATGACCAGGACGTTGGCCGGCTTGGTCAGGCGGTTGAAGGCGTAGGCGGCGTGACCCTTGGGATCCAGCGCGACTTCCGGCGGCATTTCGCCTTCGTATTCGAAATCGACGCCCTTCTTGTCCAGGATGCGGATCGCCTCACGAACCTTCTCGGCGCGGTCGCCGGGCGGGTTGCCGAAGGTGGAATAGGACAGGAAGGCCACGCGCGGATTGCGACCCAGCTTCCTCACCGTATCGGCCGCCTTGACGGCGATGTCGGCCAACTCCTCGGCGTTGGGCAGTTCATGAATCGTGGTGTCGGCGACGAACAGGGTGCGGCCCTTGGCCAGCAGGATCGACAGGCCGATCAGGGTGTCGTCCACGTCCAGCACGCGCTGGACCTCCTTCAGCGCCATGTTGAAGTTGCGTGTCACGCCCGCGACCATGGCGTCGGCCCGCCCTTTGGCGACCAGGGTGGCGGCGAAATAGTTGCGGTCCTGATTGATCATCCGCTGCACGTCTCGGCGCAGATAGCCCCGGCGCTGAAGTTTTTCGTACAGCCAGTCGGTGTCCTCGACATTGTGGTCGGAGACGCGGGCGTTGGTGATCTCGATGCCCAGCTCGTCGAAGTTCAGACCGGCCTCGGCGGCGTTCTGACGGATCAGATCCTCGCGGCCGACCAGGATCGGGGTGCCCAGATCGGCCTGTTTGAAGCCCCAGGCGGCGCGAATGACGGCGGGTTCTTCGCCCTCGGCGAAGACGACGCGCTTGTTCGGCCCGCCGCGCACGGCCGAGCTGATTTTCTGCATCAGGGCGGCGGACGGATCGACGCGCGAACGCAGCGCGTGACGATAGGCGTCCATGTCCTCGATCTGGACGCGGGCCACGCCGGTGTCCATCGCCGCCTGGGCGATGAAGGGCGGTATGTACCAGATCAGGCGCGGGTCGAAGGGCGTCGGGATGATGTAGTCCGGGCCGAACTTAAGCTTGCGTCCGCGATAGGCGGCGGCGACCTCGTCCGGCACGTCTTCGCGCGCCAGGGCAGCCAGGGCCTGGGCGCAGGCGATCTTCATCTCGTGGTTCACGCGGCGCGCCCGCACGTCCAGCGCGCCCCGGAACAGATAGGGGAAGGCCAGGACGTTGTTGACCTGGTTCACATAGTCCGAGCGGCCCGTGGCGATGATGGCGTCGGAACGCACAGACTTGACGTCCTCGGGCGTGATCTCGGGGTCGGGGTTGGCCATAGCGAAGATGATCGGATTGGGCGCCATAGAGGCGACCATCTCCTTGGTGATCGCGCCCTTGGCGGACAGGCCCAGCACCACGTCGGCGCCGACCATGGCCTTGGCCAGAGTGCGCAGGGGCGTATCGGTGGCGTGGGCGGCCTTCCACTGGTCCATGCCGTGGTCGCGACCCTTGTAGACGACGCCGTCGCGGTCGCAGATCACGGTGTTCTCGGCCTTGACGCCCGCGGCCTTCATCAGGGCGATGGAGGACAGGCCCGCCGCCCCGGCGCCGGCCAGAACGACCTTGATCTCGTCCAGCTTCTTGCCGGCGATATGGACCGCATTGATCAGGCCGGCGGTCGAGATGATGGCGGTGCCGTGCTGGTCGTCATGGAAGACGGGGATATCCAGCAGGTCCTGAAGCTCGCTTTCGATGACGAAGCATTCGGGGGACTTGATGTCTTCCAGATTGATGCCGCCCCAGGTGTCGCCGATGTTCTTGACGACGGTGATGAACTCGTCCGGGTCGGTGGTCTTAACCTCGACGTCGAAGCTGTCGACGTCGGCGAACCGTTTGAACAGGACCGACTTGCCCTCCATGACCGGCTTGGAAGCCATGTGACCCAGGTTGCCCAGGCCCAGGATCGCGGTGCCGTTCGAGATGACGGCGACCAGATTGCCCTTTGAGGTGTAGTCGTAGGCCTTGTCCGCATCGGCGGCGATGGCCAGGACCGGCACGGCCACGCCCGGCGAATAGGCCAGCGACAGGTCGCGCTGGGTCGCCATCGGCTTGGTCGGCGCCATGGAAATCTTGCCCGGCGTCGGGATGCGGTGGAAGTCCAGCGCTTCGTCGTCGGAGAAGGTTTGCTTTTCGGTCTGATCGGGCATCGGTCGTCCAGGGCGTCGGCGTGGCTGTAACCGTTCGTGTCCTAGAGGCTGGGACGGGCCGCGCCAACCCTTGACGCGGAGGAAGCCTGCGCAATCGGCCCGTAGACTTGCCTGCGCGTCAGCGTCAACGCCGTCAGATCGACAGCACGCCCGTCCGTTCGATCTCGACCGGCCCGGTCATCAGGACGTGATCGGTTTCCGCATCCCAGTCGATGAGCAGTTCGCCGCCATCGACGACGACCGTCGCCTTGCGTTCGGTCAGGCCGCGCCGCGCAGTGGCGACCAGGGCGGCGCAGGCGCCGGTGCCGCAGGCCTTGGTCAGGCCGGCCCCCCGCTCCCAGACCCGCAGACGGATGTGATCGCGGTCCAGCACGTTTGCGAACCCGACATTGACCCCTTGCGGGAACAGCGGGTGATGCTCGACCAGCGAGCCGGAACCGGTGACGAAGCCGTCGTCTTGGCGGTCGGTGAAGAAGACCACGTGCGGATTGCCCATGGAGACGGCGCCGGGCGTGTGCAAGATCGGCGCGTCGATCGGGCCGACCTGAAGCTCTATCCCGCGCGTGTCCATCTCTTCGGCCAGCGGCACCTGGGTCCAGCCCAGGCGAGGCTTGCCCATGTCCACGGTCACACGGTGGTCGCCGGCGCGCGTCGCCGTCGTCGGGCCGCCCGCCGTGTCGATCACCACGCGGTCCGACGCGTTCGCCTGCATCAACAGCCAGCCAACGCAGCGCAGGGCGTTGCCGCAGGTCTCCACCATCGATCCATCGGCGTTCCACACCCGCATGAAGGCGTCGGCCGTGTCTGACGGTTCGATGGCGATCAGCTGGTCGAAGCCTTCGCCCGTCTGGCGGTCGCCCAGCGCACGAATCTGGTCCTCGCCGGGAGCGAACGGCTGTTCCAGCGCATTGACGACGACGAAGTCATTGCCGGCGCCGTTCATCTTGACGAAAGGACGGGTCATGCAGGCCATATAGGCCCAACCCAGCGTCGCGGAAACCAGCGTGTCCCAGACCGAAACCGACCCCAAGGACAACGGCCTGCGACTGCGCGCCCGGCTGCGCTACCTGTATCACGGCAGTCAACGGCCGGCGGTGCGGTTCCGCTTGACCGTCATCGTGATCGACCTGGCGATCATCGGCTTTTTCCTTGCGGCGCCCATCCTGAAGAACATGGGCTGGGCCTTCTATGCGCTGGACTATTTCATCGCCGCCATCCTGGCCCTGGACCTGGCCGCGCGGGCCTATGCCTATGCCAACATCAAGGATTGGCTGAAGCGGCCGATCGTCTGGGTCGACCTGTTCGTGCTGGCGACCCTGCTGTTTCCGGCCTGGCTGTTCAATCTCGGCTTCCTGCGGATGCTGCGGCTGTGGACCCTGCTGAACTCGGACTTTTTCTGGCGCACCGTGGGGGCGCGGTTCGACGATACGCGGGTTGAAGGGATCGCGCGCGCCCTGGCCAATCTGATCACCTTCGTCTTCGTGGCGACCGGCTTCGTCTATGCGACCTTCAGGGGGCATGACGGCATCGCCGGCTATGTGGATGCGCTGTATTTCACAGTGGCCACCCTGACGACGACCGGATTTGGCGACGTCACCCTGCCGGGGCCGTGGGGGCGGTTGTTGTCCATAGCCGTCATGCTGGTCGGCATCACCCTGTTCCTGCGCCTCGCCCAGGCCCTGATCCGACCGCACAAGGTGCATTTTCCCTGCGATCGCTGCGGCCTGCAGAACCACGACCCCGACGCCGTCCACTGCAAGGCGTGCGGCAATCTGCTTTGCATTCCCGACGAGGGATGATGCGGCGCGTTCCGCCGGTGTGACAAAACGGTAAGGTCGCACGGCTTGCCGCACGGGAAGGCGTCGTTAAGGTGCCGGCTTCGTTTTCGGGGACCTGTCCATGATCCGTGCTTCCGCCGTCGCGCTTGCGACGCTTCTCGCCTCCACCAGCCTGACCTCGGTATCCATGGCCCAGACCCCCGCCTCCTCACCCGCCCCCGCATCTGGCGGTTTCGCGACCAGCGACGCGACCGATCCCTATCTGTGGCTCGAAGAGGTCGAGGGCGCGCGGGCGATGGAATGGGTCAAGGCCCACAACGAACGCACCTTCGCCGTGCTGCAGGGCGACGCGCGCTATGAGCCGCTGCACCAGCAGGCGCTGGAGATCGTCCAGGCCCAGGACCGCATCCCCTCGCCCGGCTTCACCCACGACGGCCATATCGACAACTTCTGGCAGGACGCCCAGCATGTGCGCGGGCTGTGGCGCCGCACGACGCTGGACAGCTATCGCACCGCCACGCCCGAGTGGCAGACCATCCTCGACATCGACGCCCTGGCGGCGGCCGAGGGCCAGAACTGGGTCTACAAGGGTTCGACCTGCCTTCAGCCCGAAGAACGCTATTGCCTGATCAGCCTGTCGAACGGCGGCAAGGACGCGGTGACCCTGCGCGAGTTCGACACGGTCGAGCGCAAGTTCGTCGACGGCGGCATCACCCTGCCGGAATCCAAGGGCGGCGCATCCTGGATCGACAAGGACACCCTGCTGATCTCGCGCGACTTCGGTCCCGGCACCCTGACCAACTCGGGCTATCCGATGGTGGTCAAGCGGATGAAGCGCGGCCAGACGCCCGACCAGGCCGAGACCCTGTTCACTGGCCAGCCGACCGACGTGTCGGTGTCCGGCTATACGCTGCGCGACGCCGATGGGGCGGTGAAGGCGACGCTGATCAACCGTTCGGTGGACTTCTATTCGTCCGAGACCTGGCGCCTGGGCGACGACGGCGCCCTGACCCAGCTTCAACTGCCGCCCAAGTCCGACATCACCGGCCTGGTCCAGGGGCAGCTTTTGGTGTCGCTGAAACAGGACTGGACCGCGCCTTCGGGTCAGGATTTCAAGACCGGCGACCTGATCGCCTGGCCGCTGGAGGCCTGGCTGGCCGACCAAGCGACCCCGGCTCAGCTGGTGCTGCGTCCGACCGAGCGCCAGGCCATCGAGGGCGTCAACGTCACGCGCAACCGGCTGGTCGTGGCCCTGTATGACAATGTGCGCGGTTCGGTGCGGGTCTACACGCCAGGCTCAGAAGGGAGTGGCGGCGAATGGGCGCACACGACGCTGGACCTGCCCCAGAACGTCTCGGTCGGCGTCGGTTCGGCTTCGGAGAAGGACGACAAGGTCTTTGTCAGCGTCACCGGCTATCTGAACCCGTCCAGCCTATGGCTGGCCGATGCGGCGACCGGCGCGGTGGATCAGGTCAAGTCCATGCCGGCCAAGTTCGACGCTGCCGGCATGACGGTCGATCAGCACGAGGCCCGTTCGGCCGACGGGACAATGATCCCCTATTTCGTGGTGCATAAGGCGGACATGCCGCTGGACGGCTCCAACCCCACGCTGCTGTACGGCTACGGCGGGTTCGAAAGCTCGCTGCTGCCGGGCTATTCGGCGACGGTCGGCAAGCTGTGGCTGGAGCGGGGCGGCGTCTATGTCATCGCCAATACGCGCGGCGGCGGCGAGTTCGGCCCGCGCTGGCACGAGGCGGCCCTGCAACAGAACCGCCAGCGCGCGCACGAGGACTTCCAGGCCGTGGCCTTGGACCTGATCGCCCGCGACATCACCAGCCAGCCCAAGCTGGGCATCATGGGCGGCTCGCAAGGCGGGCTGTTCATGGGCGCGATGCTGACCCAGCGGCCGGACCTGATCAACGCCGCCGTCATCCAGGTACCCCTGTTCGACATGCTGCGCTTCCACAAGCTGCTGGCCGGCGCCTCCTGGATCGGCGAATACGGCAACCCGGACATCCCCGAGCAGCGCGCCTGGATTCAGCAATATTCGCCGTATCAGAATCTGCGTGCGGGCCAGCCCTACCCCGAGGTCTTCATTCATACCTCGACCAAGGACGACCGCGTCCATCCAGGCCATGCCCGCAAGGCGGCGGCACGCCTTGAGGAGCTGGGCTATCCGGTCCTGTTCTACGAAAACGTCGATGGCGGCCACGCAGCCGGGGCGAACCTGCGCGAAACCGCGCGTCGCCTGGCGTTGGAATACACCTATCTGTCGCGCCGCCTGATGGACACGCCGGCGCAGGAATAGTCCTTCTACAATCCTCCCCCATGAAGCGCAGCGAAATGGGGGAGGGGGACCACGAAGTGGTGGAGGGGGCGACCCCGCGCACCGTGTCTGGTTCCGCCCCCTCCACCGCCTGACGGCGGTCCCCCTCCCCCGCGACGCGGGGGAGGATCAGATTTGCGGAGTTCAAGCCATGCGTCACCTGATCCTGTCCGCCGCGATTCCGGCGATTTTGATGGGGGCCTGCGCCACCGCGCCTGCCACAAATGACGCTTGGGTGACTTTTGACCCAGAGCGCATGGGGCCGCCGCCCCACTTCCCCCGCGATCTGACCCCGGCGGGCGTCGCGGCGGCCGACGACCATCTGGCGCTGGAGCAGGTGGACGGGGCCGAGGCCATGGCCTTCGTCGCCGAGGAGAACCGAAAGTCCCTCGCCGTCTTGACCGGCGACCCGCGCTACGAGACCTTCCGCGCCGAGGCCCAGGCGATCCTGACCGCCACCGACCGCATCCCCAGCCCGTCCTTCCTGGGCGACGGCGTCGGCAACTTCTGGCAGGACGCGACCAATCCCAAGGGCGTCTGGCGTCGCACGACGCTGGACAGCTACCGCACTGCGACGCCGCAGTGGGAGACCCTGCTGGACATCGACGCCCTGTCCAAGGCCGAGGGCAAGGACTGGGTGTTCAAAGGCGCCGACTGTCTGGCGCCGGACGACACCCGCTGCCTGATCAATCTGTCCGACGGCGGCAAGGACGCGGTGGTCGTGCGCGAGTTCGACCTGACCACCAAGCGCTTCGTCGATGGCGGGTTCAACCTGGCCGAGGGCAAGCACCGCATCGAATGGCTGGATCGCGACACGCTTCTGGTCGCCACCGACTTCGGCGCCGGAACCATGACGGAGTCCGGCTATCCCTTCATCGTCAAGACGCTCAAGCGCGGCCAGACCCTGGCCCAGGCGGCCGAGGTCTATCGCGGCGAACAGGGCGACGGCGGCTATGGCGTCAGCCCCGCCGTCTATCGCGACAAGGACGGCAATGTGACGGCCGTCATCATTACCCGCCCGCTGGACACCTTCCGGTCGGAGACGTGGAGCCTGGGCCACGATGGTAAAACGACTCAGCTTCGTCTGCCCGCCCGCGTCTCGGTCTACGGCGTCCTGAACGACGCCCTGATCTTCTCGCCGGAAGAGAACTGGAATCTACCCAGCGGAGGGGCGTTCAAGGGCGGCGACCTGCTGTCGATAGCGCTCGAGGTGCTTCAAGCGCGCGAAGATCAGGTCATTATCAGCAACGCTGCGCCGCTGATATTCTCGCCCAATGCGCGCCAAGCGGTGGGCGATGTGCGCGTTTTGTCGGACCGTGTGGTCGTTTCCTACACCGACAACGTTCGGGGCAGGGCTGCTGTGTTTCAGGACAGGGGTGAGTGGGGTTGGCCACGTAAGGACATCACCGTCCCCGACAATCTCGCGGTCGGTCTGGGCGACTCGTCCAAATCACGCGGCGAGGTCTTCGTCTCGACCCAGGGCTTCCTCGTTCCACCGACTCTCAGCCTGGCCGATGCGCACGCCGCGAGCCTGATCGCGCTGAAGTCGGCCCCGGCAAAGTTCGACGCGTCTCGCGACGTGACCGAACAGTTCGAGGCGACCTCGACCGACGGGACGAAGATTCCCTATTTCGTCACCCGCCCGCGCGACATGAAGCTGGACGGGTCGAACCCGACCGTCATGCTGGGCTATGGCGGTTTCCAGGTCAGCCTGAACCCGGCCTACAAGCCTGAGATGGGCAAGCTGTGGCTGGAGCGGGGCGGCGTCTTCGTGCAGGCCAACATTCGCGGCGGGGGCGAGTTCGGACCCGACTGGCACCAAGCCGCACTGGACGGAAATCGCCAGAAGGCCTTTGACGACTTCGCCGCCGTGGCGCGCGATCTGGAACAGCGCGGGATCACCAGCCCGCGTCGTCTGGGCATCTATGGTCGGTCGAACGGCGGGGTCCTGACCTCGGTGTCGATCACCCAGCACCCTGAACTGTTCAACGCGGCGGTGATCGAGAGCCCGCTGGTGGACATGCTGCGCTATCACGAACTGCCGGCCGGGGCGTCATGGATCGGGGAATACGGCGACCCGCGCATCCCGGAAGAGGCCGCGTGGATCGCCAAATACTCCGCCTATCAGCAGCTCCGTCCGGGCCAGCCCTATCCGCGCGTCTATCTGACAACCAACACCCGCGACGACCGGGTCCATCCCGGCCATGCGCGCAAGTTCGCCGCGCGCTTGGGCGATATGGGCTATGACCACCTCTATTATGAGGACACGGCCGGCGGTCACTCCAACGACGCCGACCCGGTCGCCAACGCCCGTCGCTGGGCCCGCCACTATGTCTATCTGTCGCAACAGCTGATGGATTGAGGCTTGTTCCTGGGGGCTATCGCGCTTTGCGCTGCTTGAGCCCCGATTGGCTCACGCGAATATGAGGCGCTCCATTGCAGCCCAAGGGCTAAGAACGACGGCATGAACACCAAGGGCTGGATCATCGCGGGCACGGTCATGGCGGGCGCCCTCATGTCCGTCGCCTCGGCGGCCCAGCCGGCGGCGGGGCGTCCGCCGCTTGCGCCGCGTCATGCGTCGGCCAGCGGCCCGCCGGTCGTCGTGGAACTGTTCACCGCCCAGGGCTGCGGCGGCTGCATCGAGGCCAATGCGGCGGTGGAGAAGGCGGCGGCCCAGCCAGGCGTGATCGCCCTGACCTATGGCGTCGACTACTGGGATTACCTCGGCTGGACCGACACCTTCGCCCGGCCGGAGTTCGTTCAGCGCCAGCGCGCCTATCGCGCCGCCCTGCGCCAGCGCGGCGTCTCGACGCCCCAGGTCGTGATCGACGGCCGACGTCAGGTGTCGGGGGCCCGCAGCGTCGAGCTTGAAACCGCCATCGATCAGGAGGCGGTCCGTCAGGCTTGGCCGCCGGAAATCGAATTCCGCGAGAACGGAGCCGGCGTCGGCGTCGGTTCCGGCCGCGCGCCGGTCGGCGGCGCCGAGGTGGTGGCGGTGACCTATACGCCCGGCCCTCAGGTGGTCGAGGTCCGCCAGGGCGAGAACCGCGGCCAGGCCGTGCGGCACATGAACGTCGTGCGCGGTGTGACGCGCCTGGGCGAATGGCGCGGCCGCCCGATGCTCTACGCCCTGCCGTCCGCCCGCCCCGGCGAGGCCGTGGCGGTGCTGGTGCAAGGCAAGACGGACAAGCGCATCCTGGGCGCCGCCGTCAGGGACTAGGCGCCTGCCTGCTTCGCAAAGGCCCACGCCGCGTCGCTGAGCGGACCGACCTGGGCCGCCATGGTCCTGGCGTGGGCGCTGGCGGCCGTGCCGTCGCGGACCCGGCCGGCGATGCCCTGACAGATGGCCGCCAAGCGGAACAGATTATAGGCGTAGAGCCAGTCGAGATTGGCGGGCCGCATGCCTGTCGCCGCGGCGTAGCGTTCGACGGTCTCCTCGACGGACGGGATGCCCAGGGCCTCCAGATCGGCGCCGGCGAGGCCGTTGCGCAGCGAAGCCGGAATGGCCCAGGCGATCAGCAGATAGGAGAAGTCGGCCATCGGATCGCCCAAGGTCGATAGCTCCCAATCCAGCACGGCGCGAACCTCTGCTCGGTCCGGCGCCAGGATCATGTTGTCGAGACGAAAGTCGCCGTGGACGATGCGGCTGGGGCCCTCGGCCGGGAGGCTTTCGGGCAGGAAGGCGATCAGCCGGTCCATCGCCGGAACCGGCTCGGTCTCAGACGCATGGTACTGCTTGGTCCAACGGGCGACCTGACGCGCGAAATAGTTTCCGGCCTTGCCGTAGTCGCCCAGGCCGATGGCGGCGGGATCGAAGGCGTGCAGCCGAGCCAGCGTGTCCGTCTGGGCCTCATAGACGGCGCGCCGCTCCATGGGCGTCAGGCCGGGCAGCTTCAAATCCCAGAAGATCCGACCCTCGACCTTGTCCATCACATAGAAGATCGAGCCGATGACCGTCTCGTCCAGGCATAGGGCATGAGGCTTGGCGACGGGGAAGCCTTGCGCGGCCAGAGCCGAGATGATCTGGAACTCGCGATCCACGGCGTGGGCGCTGGGCAGCAGGACGCCGGGCGGTTTGCGACGCAGCACATAGGCGTGCGTGGGCGTCACCAGTTCATAGGTCGGGTTCGACTGGCCGCCTTTGAATTGTCGCACCGTGAGCGGGCCGGCGTATCCCGAGACGTGGGCGCGCATCCAGGCATCCAGCGCCGCCTCGTCCAGGCGATAGCGCGGATCGACCTCGCGCGTGCCGGAAAAGGCGCTTTGGGCGTCCAGCGGGGCGGCGTCGGTCATGCGGCGGTCCTCGTCGTTTCCTTGAGCCGTCCGGATCTCACGCCCGGTCCGACGCGGCGATGATGGCGGCCTTCACGGCCCGACGCCAGCCGGAAAGCAGACGCTCGCGCTCGTCCGCCTTCATGCGTGGTTTCCAGCAGGCGGGCGCCTCGGCCGGGCGCGCCTCCAAGTCCGGCAAAAGGCCGACGCCCAGGGCCGCCAGGCGCGCGGCGCCCAGGGCCGTCATCTCCTGGAAGGCAGGACGCTCCACCTCGACCTCGCAGATGTCGGCGACGAACTGCATGGCGAAACTGTTGGCGGTGACGCCGCCGTCCACCTTCAGCGTCTTCAGAGGCGGGGCGCCATCGGCGGCCAGGGCGTCGAGTAGGTCGCGCGTCTGATAGGCCAGGGCCTCCAGCGCGGCGCGCACGAAATGGGCCGGACCGGAATCCCGTGTCAGCCCGACGATGGTCCCGCGCGCCTCCGGCTCCCACCACGGCGCGCCCAGACCCGTGAAGCCGGGGACCATATAGACCCCGCCGTTGTCCTTGAGGGTCTGCGCCATCGCCTCCGACTGGCGCGATTCCGAGATCAGCCCGACCCCGTCTCTCAGCCACTGGATCGCCGAGCCGGCCGAGAAGATCGATCCCTCCAGCGCATAGGCGGTCTGGCCGTCGGCCTGATAGCCGAGCGTGCCCAACAGACGCCGTGTCGAGGCCACGGGCTCCGCGCCAACATTGGCGACCAGAAAGGCGCCGGTGCCATAGGTGATCTTGGCGTCCCCGGCCTTCAGCGCCCCATGCCCGACCAGGGCCGCCTGCTGGTCCCCCGCCGATCCGGCGATGGGCAGAGGCTGGCCGAACATCGCCGGATCGCTCTCGCCGATCACACCCGCGCAAGGGACGATGTCAGGCAGGGCTTCGCGCGGGATGTCGAACAAGGCGCACAGGTCGTCACGCCATTCGACCGTCCTCAGATCCATCAGCGACGTGCGTGATGCATTGGTCGCATCGGTGGCGTGGACCCGGCCGCCGGTCAGCTTCCAGATCAGCCAGGCGTCTATCGTGCCCAGCTTGACCTCGCCCTTCGTCGCACGCTCCCGCGACCCGGGCACGGCGTCCAGGAGCCAGGCGAACTTGGTCGCCGAGAAGTAGGGATCGAGGATCAGGCCGGTGGCGGTCTGGACTATCGGCTCGTTGCCCTGGGCCGTCAGACGGGCGGTGACGTCGGCGGTGCGGCGATCCTGCCAGACGATGGCGCGATGCAGCGGCTCGCCGGTCGCCGCGTCCCAGATCACGGCCGTTTCGCGCTGATTGGTGATGCCGATGGCGTTGAAGCGGGCGACGCCTCCGGTCTTGCGCACCACCTCTCGACAGGTCTGGAGCGTCGCGGTCCAGATTTCGGCCGCGTCATGCTCGACCCAGCCGGACTTGGGGAAATGCTGGGCCAGCTCGATCTGGCTGACCGCGGCGGGCCTTAGATCCCCTTTTTCTTCGCCTACCGCGCTTCGCGCGGCTTGAGGCGCGACCTCGAAGGCGATGGCGCGGGTCGAGGTCGTGCCCTGGTCGATGGCGAGGATCAGGCTCATGGTTCTCTCCCGGCTGCGTCTTGGGCTAAGGGGAGCATATGACGACGCACCTGCCCAGCTATGAAGGCGTTCTCGACGCCGCCCGCCAGATCGATGGTGTCGCCGTCCGCACGCCCCTGCTCGAAAGCCCCGCCCTGAACGCGGCGGTCGGCGGGCGGGTTCTGATGAAGGCCGAAAGCCTGCAACGGGCTGGGGCCTTCAAGTTTCGCGGCGCCTACAACCGCATCAGCCGACTGACCGACAAGGAGAAGGCGCGCGGCGTCGTCGCCTTCTCGTCCGGGAACCATGCCCAGGGGGTCGCCGCCGCCGCCACCATGGTCGGGACGCCGGCGATCATCGTCATGCCGTCGGATTCGCCCAGGGTGAAGGTCGAGGGCGTGATCGGCTTCGGCGGCGAGGTGCGCTTCTACGACCGCTGGACTGAAAGCCGCGAGGCCATCGGCGCGGCCATCGCCGCCGAGCGTGGCTCGATCCTGGTTCCGCCGTTCGATGATCCCTTCATTATCGAGGGCCAGGGGACGGCGGCGCTGGAAATGGTGGATCAGGCGGATGCGCCCTTCGACCAGCTGCTATGCGGGGCGTCCGGCGGCGGGTTGATGGCCGGGATCAATCTGGTCATGGCCGAACGCAGTCCGGCGACAAAGGTGTTCGTGGTCGAGCCGGAAGCCTTCGACGACACGGCGCGGTCGCTGGCGGCCGGAGAGCGGGTCGGTCATCCACAGGGCGCGCCCTCGATCTGCGACGCCCTGATGTCGCCGATGCCGGGTGTGCTGACCTGGCCGATCAACCGGCGGCTGGCGGGGGCGATCACCGTCTCGGACGGCGAGGTCGCCGAGGCGATGCGGTTTGCGTTCCGCCATCTCAAGATCGTCCTCGAACCGGGCGGCGCCGTTTCGCTCGCGTCCCTGCTTGCCGGAAAGATCGAGACGAAAGGACGGACGACGGCCATCGTCCTTTCGGGCGGCAACGTCGATCCGACACTGTATGCCGAGATCATCGAGGGGCGCTTTAGCGGCTGAGGATCTTTTCTTCGTGACAAGGGTCGGCCAACCTCACATCAAATGAACTGAGGAAACGCACAATGACCCAGGTTAGTGAACTTCAAGCATTGATCGGTCAGGAGGTTGGGGTGTCGAAATGGTTCGACGTCACTCAGGCCCGGATCGACGCCTTCGCCGATTGCACCGAAGACCACCAGTTCATCCATGTCGATCCGGAAGCGGCCAGGGCCACGCCATTCGGCGGGACAATCGCGCACGGCTTTCTGACCCTGAGCCTCGCTTCAGCCATGAGCTATGACGCCGTGGCGCCGCTGGATGGCGTCGTGATGGGCGTGAACTACGGTTTCGACAAGCTGCGGTTCCTGGCGCCGGTGCCGGCGGGATCACGCATTCGCGGTCGCTTCAAGCTTTTATCGGCCGACGACAAGGGCGACGGACGCTGGTTGCTTAAGCACGAACTGACGGTCGAGATCGACGGGGCCGACAAGCCGGCGCTGATAGGAGAGTGGCTCGGGATGCAGATGGTCGATCCAAAGATCGAGCCGTGACACTCGCATAGGTTAGAGTGTCTCGCTGCGGGAGATTGTGACGCATCAACGGCTAGAGATTAACTATTCTGTGCGTGGACGCCAAATTCATCTGTATCATCAAGGCCACGGTATCGCCTTTGCTGATCGATGCCGTCACGTTTCCGCCTCGACCTTATACAGCAAGGCTGGTAAGACCCGCGTAGGCGGTAGACCCGCCCCCTACTATAACAGAGGCGGAGGGATACCCCCCTATGCGTATGAAGACTTTCGTGCTGGCCTCCAGCGCAGCGGCCGCCCTGGCCCTGTCGGCTGGCGCCGCATCGGCAGAACCCAATGGCTGGTACGGCGCCATCGACGCCGGCTATCGCGTCATGGACGATATTAACATGGAGGCCGCTTCGACTGGC
>NZ_LMOY01000014.1:0-79878 GCF_001423685.1 Brevundimonas sp. Leaf168
ATTAGGGGCGCGTCTCATCCGCGCAGCCCAAACCGCGAGCACGGCGCCGGTGGCGTCGGTGCTTCAGCTGTTCGGATCGCCCGATGACCTCAAATTCCGCTCGTCGATGACCTTGTTCGCCGCCGTGGCGGCCGATCCAACCGTGTTCGACGCGGCGCTTGCACGCTGGGGCCTTTCGCCTGATCCGTTGACCGCAGACCTTGTGTCGACCGCCAGAACGGGATCGGATCGTCTTTAATCAACGATCGGCCGCTTTACGCGGTTCAGGTGTCGATAACTGACAGAGCGCCGTCGGGCAGCGGCCGCTGCAGCGCTTTGGCCGTTTCCCACGGAGCTGTCATCCAGGCCTCGATCTCGTCGGACTGCGTCAGGATCACCGGCATGGCCTTGGGGTGCACCGCGCCGACCTCGGCGTTGGGGTCGGTCGTCAGGAAGGCGAAGACGTCGATCGTCTCCATGCCGGTCTTGATCTTGCGCACGCTGGTGTGGGCCCGAACGTGAATGCCGGCGAAGAAGGCCAGGGGCTCGGGCTCGTCTCCCGCGAGCTTAAACCAGACGGGTCGGTATTTGCCGGCGGCGTCTCGGCCAGGTTCGCTGAAGGCGGTGAAGGGCACCAGGCATCGGGATGCCGGCGCCAGATGTGGCCGCCAATGGCTGGACCGGGTGTTGCGGACGTTGGTCGTGCCGCTGTCGGGCTCGAACTCCAGAATCTTCTGGAAGTCGACCTCGCCGCCTTTGGCGCGCAGCTTGTCGGCGCGCTTCGTCGCATTGTCGAAGATCATCTTTTTGGACGACGGCAAGCCCCAGCGCGCCGAAGCGAGTATGCGCTCTGCGCCCTCCCAGCGCACGATCGGTGCCGGATAGTCAGGATAGATGTCGCCCGGCGCGAGGTTGCCGACGGTCGATCGCATCGCGTTCGCCGCATCCAATATGGCCTGGGGGCCGGAGCGCTGGCGGTACAGGTTGCACATCAGGCTCTGGCCTTTTTCAGAGCCGCAGCCAGGGATTTGCGCTCCGCCTCATAGGTCACCTCCGCCTCCTGACGCGCCTGGCTTAGCGCGGCCTGTTGTCCTTCGAAATCAGCCCTTACCGCCTGATGGCGTTCATCCAGATCGGCCAGCGCCGCCTGCAGCTTTTCAATTTTGGCGGCCTTCGCCTTGGATGGTCCCCGAGGTTTGGCGGGTTTGGCCTTGCCGATCTTGCCGACATCGATCGCGAGGCCCCTCTCGATGACCTCGCCAGGAGAGGCCAGGGCGGCCTCGTAATCCGGTCCGCCGGAAAGCTGACTGGCCAGGCCAGTTGCGAACAGATCCTGCTTTGAGCCCCAGGCCTCCAACGCTTTGGGTCGCGAGGTGGTGGCGACGGTGAAGGCATGAAAGCCGTCGGACCAGGTGAAGACCTTCAGCTTGGCCGCCATTTCAGTCGATCAGTCCGCGACGCTGCATGTCCATGATAAGGGGATCGGTGAGCGAAGCGATGACCTCCATGTCAAAGGCGTCCTCCGCTTCCATCTCATCCGCAAATGAGCGGGGCGGGTTTTGGCGCAGGGTTGAAAGCCGCCAGGACGACTGGACCACCTGCTGCCGCGCCAGATGTTCGATGTGTTGAAGCCGAACGCCGGCGCGTGATCTGACGAGGGTCTTGCGTGTCGCCATCAGTCGGTCCTCCCGGCCGAACCCTGACACGCAGGCCGGCGAATGTGGAGTCGCGACCGCGCATGGGACCAGTCTGAGTAAGCGCACGACTTGTACGGCACCCGATGGGGTCTGCCGTCCCCGACCGCGAAATTTGTTCCACCCATGGCCACGCTTGAAAATCTTCCATCTTTCATGAGCGCCTAAAGGCGAGCGAAGCCTAGCGTTCACACAAATCAAATCGTTGGCAAAAACGAATTCACCCCAAAGGGGCCGATAGGAAAATCATCCTGTGAGGGATGATGCACACATTACGCACACCTGCGTTGGGTCCAAGTCACTGTATTTTAACATTAAAACCCGGGCGCAAAATGGGTCACAAGTGACCCACAACATCGCTATGTCTATTTACCGCGTCTAATCAGTCAATTAAGTGGGTTGCTGACGATCCACCCCTAGGGAGAAAATCAGTGGTTACGCGACGCCCGCGCATACAAGCCTACATCGAATATGACGTTTACCGTCGGGCGGAAAATCAAGCCAAGCGGCTGGGAAAGACAATGAGCGAACACGTGTCGGACGCGTTGGTCGCTTACTCACCTGACATGACGGAGTGGTCTGCTAAGCAGGCCGGCTATCAGACAATGATGATTTTGAGCCTCACCTTGGCGATGGCGAAAAGAACGATGAGCGAAAGCGACATTCGGCAGGCAAGAGAAGTTGCGGGCCAAGCTGCCGAGATCGTGTTCGGTCGGTTGGGAGAACGTCCATTCCATCCCAGATCGGAAATCCCAGACGATATTCGTATGGCGGCCCTTTTTGAGGCTTTCAGATTTGACTGAGCTCAACGAAGCCCGACTGCTTCGCGAAAGGGCAGGGAGCCGCACCGAATAGCTGATCGGGCTGGCGTGTTCCGGCGGCGCATTCTCTTTCATTGCCATCGGATCCGCTTCTGGTTAAGCCGGTGTGTGTCATTGGCTGGCCGTGGCTGTGGTGGTGTGTTCTCGAGGCAATAGGCCAGTACGGCCTGGGGTACGCGGGTATTCGGCGAATCGGGCTCAGGACCGAAGTCGTCCTGCTTCATGCGCCAATAGCCGGGGCTGTGCTGCCAGGACCTGACGCGATGGAACCATTGCACCTCAGCAGGGGGCCGGCTTCTCAAGAACAGATCGTCGGCCGATGGCAGGTAGGCTTCCCAGCCTCGCTTCTCGGTGAGCCACGTATGGGCCGCCCCCATGAACCGCCCGTCTTGGTCCTTGGCGTCAGGGGAGGCCGCCACGAAAGCACCGACGGCGATCCGGAGCGACAGAGCAGGGGTTCCCTCGCTCACGATGCTGGCCACGGCTTCGCGGATCTTGGACTTGTTCGATCTGCTCGCCGAGCCCTTCGGCATCATCGCGAAAATGCGGTCGGCTTCGCTCTCCTCGTCACGAGACAGCGCAGCACTTCTTTCAAAGAGTTCTCTCAAAGGGTTAGGCGGAACTGGAGTTCCGGTCTCTCTGGAACTGGAGTTCCGGTCTTGAGGGGTAAGGGCGGAACTGTGGTTCCGGTCATGACTGGAACTGGAGTTCCGGTCTTTTAGGATCAGTCGGTACCTATCGGGCCGATGGAAACCTCCCGTCTGGATATCGAGATGCCCTTGGGTGTGGAGGATCTTGAGCAGCTTTCTGATCTGACGATCGGACACACCGGCCATCTCGCCGAGGGTGGCTTGGCTGGGCCAGGCATCGCCGGTTTCGCGGTTCAAGTGGCGGGCGATGCCGAACGCGACCGCGAAAACTGTGGCGCTCAGCTCACCATCATCCTGCACCTGCTCCAGCCACGCGAGCTTGTTGGCGGTGAAACGGTCAGACATGAGCAAGTCGCACCGTGAACGCTTGCGGAACAGAGTGTGGGGGATTTTGTGACGCGGTCCCTCCGGATTGTGTCGCACAGACCCTGTTTGTTCCGGTTCGTTGGCTCTTGCCGCAACGATGAAACGCCCCTAGAAGGCCCGTCCTACCTCGATGCGGATGTGGCGGAACTGGTAGACGCACTGGATTTAGGTTCCAGCGCCGAGAGGCGTGGAGGTTCGAGTCCTCTCATCCGCACCAAGACAAAAAAGGCCCCGGAGCGATCCGGGGCCTTTCTTTATTCTTGGCCTATCGCCCTTGCCGGCTACTTGAGGCCGATAGATGGGCCTGCCGTGATTGGTGCGACAGGCCCGGTTTGGCCCTAGCTGATCGGCGGCACGGGTGGCGGCGGGACGTCGCGGTCCGTTTCGTGAACCTCGACCAGACCACGACCCAGGTGGCTCTTGCGGTAGCCATACAGGAAGTAGATCACCAGGCCGATGCCGCCCCAGATCGGCAGCACCATCTTGGCGTCGTGCGGCAGGTTCCAGAACAGGAAGGCGCAGCCGAACGCCGACAGGGGCGCGAACACCCAGATCAGCGGCGTACGGAACGGACGGCGACGGTTCGGATCCTTGACCCGCAGCACCAGCACCGCGATCGACACCATGAAGAAGGCGAACAGGGTGCCCGAGTTCGAGATGTCGGCGAGTTGGCCCACCGGGAACAGGGCACCGGCGATGGCGACCGCGATGCCGGTGGCGGCGGTCACGATATAGGGCGTTTTCCACTTGGGGTGGATCTTGGTCAGGCCTTCCGGCAGCAGGCCGTCGCGCGCCATCACGAAGAAGATGCGGGTCTGACCGAAGATCATCATCAGGATGACCGACGGCAGGGCCAGCAAGGCGGCGGTGCCCAGGGCGTTGCCGATCTGGGGGTGACCGACGACACGCAGAACGTGGGCCAGGGCCTCGTTGGAGCAGACCAGCATTTCGGCGTTGGCGGGCAGGGTGCAGGCGGCGACGAAGGCGGGCGAGCCCGGCTGGACCGCTTCACCGGCGGCGCCCAGAACCGGCTGCGCGCCGATGGCGCCGGCGGCGCCGAGCGCGACCAGCAGATAGAAGACCGTACAGATGGCCAACGAGCCGATCAGGCCGATGGGTACGTTACGCTGCGGGTTCTTGGTTTCTTCGGCCGCCGTCGAAACGGCGTCAAAGCCGACATAGGCGAAGAAGATCGAGGCCGCGGCGCCGACGATGCCCATTCCCGAGTATTGGCCGAAGAGGCCATTGGGAGCGAACGGCGACAGGTTGGCCGACTTGATGACCGGCAGGGTGATGATGATGAAGACCGTCAAGGCGACGACCTTGATCGCCACCAGGATTGCGTTGACCCGGGCCGATTCCGTGGTGCCGACCATCAGCAGAGCCGTCACCAGCAGGGCTACGACGATGGCGGGAATGTTGACGATCCCGGCCGAGAAGTCAGGCGTGGGGATGAAGCCGTTCATCGACCAGGTCGGCCCGGCGGACAGGAGGTCGGGGAAGTCGAACTTGAACCCGTTCTCTATCAGCCCAAGCACATAACCCGACCAACCGACCGACACGGCCGACGCCGCCACGGCGTATTCCAGGATCAGCGCCCAACCGACCGTCCAGGCCAGCAGTTCGCCCATCACGGCGTAGGTGTAGGTGTAGGCCGAGCCCGAAACCGGGGCCATCGACGCCAGTTCGGAGTAGCAGAGCGCTGCGACCGCGCAGACGGCGCCGGCGATGACGAAGCTGATCATCATGCCCGGTCCGGCCTTTTGGGCGGCCGAAGCGGTCAGGACGAAAATTCCGGTGCCGATGATGGCCCCGATCCCCAGAAGCGTTAGTTGAATAGGACCAAGCGACCGGTGAAGCGACTTCTTCTCGGCCGTGGCAAGGATCGCGTCGAGCGACTTAACGCGCCACATAAAATACCCCCACGTTTTGATGCAGCCCCTCGGCTGCTTGGGGCGGACGCTAGCGACGGATGAGGCGGCGCGCAACGCGCATGACGGGGTGGTTAAGGCGCGACGACGCTTTCGTGATCACACGTCGGCAGGCTAGAGGCGACGCATGCTGCCCATCCACGCCGTTCTGGAACCGCTGAAAGTCGCCCTGAGCGCGGGCAATACGGCCGTGCTGGCGGCGCCGCCGGGGGCGGGCAAGACGACGGTCGTGCCACTGGCCCTTGTGGATCAGCCCTGGCTGGACGGCAAGGTGCTGGTGCTGGAACCGCGACGCCTGGCCGCACGGGCGGCGGCAGACCGGATGGCGACGACTCTGGGCGAGCAGCCGGGCGGGACGGTAGGCTATCGCACCCGACTGCAGAGCAGGATCGGCCCGAACACACGCATCGAGGTGATCACCGAGGGCGTCTTCACGCGAATGATTCTGGACGATCCGGGGCTGGACGGCGTGGGCGCAGTCTTGTTCGACGAATTCCATGAACGCAGCCTGGACGCCGACCTCGGGCTGGCGTTGGCGAGAGACACGCAAAAGCTGCTGCGCGAGGACCTGCGGCTGCTGGTCATGTCCGCGACGCTGGATGTGGTCGGGGTCTCGCGCCTGCTCGACGGCGCGCCGGTGATCGAGGCCGAGGGACGGGCCTGGCCGGTCGAGACCCGGTATCTGGGCCGCAATCCGTCCGAACGGTTCGAAGAGGCGGTGGCGCGCGCCTGCCTGACAGCGCTGGGCGAGGAGACGGGGTCGGTGCTGGTCTTCCTGCCAGGGCAGGGTGAAATCCATCGGGTCGCTCGGCTTGTGAACGAGCGGCTGCGGCTACCGAACATCGATGTCGTGCCCCTGTACGGCGGACTGGACCGGGCCGAACAGGACCGGGCTATCGAACCGGCGGCTGTGGGGCGGCGCAAGCTGGTGCTGGCGACCTCGGTCGCGGAAACCAGTCTGACCATCGAAGGCGTGCGGGTCGTGATAGACGGCGGCCTGTCGCGCGTGCCGCGATTCGAACCCTCCAGCGGTTTGACCCGGCTGGCGACGGTCAAGGTCAGCCGATCCTCCGCGGAACAGAGGCGCGGCCGGGCCGGGCGCACCGAGCCGGGCGTTTGCTACCGCCTGTGGGATGAGGAACAGACGCGCGGGTTGGTCCCGCATCAACGGCCGGAAATCCAGGAGGCGGACCTGACCGGGCTGGCCCTGGACCTGGCCCGGTGGGGCGCACGCTCGGCGGAGGGGCTGGCCCTGCTCGACCCGCCGCCAGCTGGGGCCATGGCCGAGGCGCGCAAGGTGCTGACACGGTTGGGTGCGCTGGATGCCGATGGCGGACTGTCGAAACACGGGCTGCGCCTGACGAAAATCCCGCTGTCGCCGCGGCTGGCCCACATGCTGGCTGTGGCGTCCGACGCCGGCAACGCGATGACGGGCGCACGGATCGCGGCGGTGCTGAGCGAGCCGGGTTTGGGCGGATCGAGCATTGACCTGGCGGATCGCCTGATCGGGCTGGAGCGCGATCGGACGCAGAGAGCGCGCGATTCGATCAAACTGGCGGAGCGCTGGGCGCGCGCCGCGGGCGGCGGATCGGGACGGACGATCGATCCTGGACTGCTGTTGGCCGAGGCCTTTCCCGAGCGGATCGCAAAGGCGCGGGGCAAGGCGGGTGAATTCCTTTTGGCTAGTGGGCGAGGGGCCGTGCTGGAGGCGACCGACCATCTGGCGCGTGAGCCTTGGTTGGCGATCGCCGAACTCGGCGGCGGCGACACGCGCGACCGGGTGAGACTGGCGGCGGCGCTGGAGGCGGACCAGATCGACAGCGATCTGGCGCGCCTGATCTCGACGGAGGACCGGCTGGCGCGCGAACCGTCGGGGCGCTCGGTGATCCGGCGCTCTCGACGCATCGGGGCCATCGTGCTGGACGAAAAGATCGTCGGCGCGCCGGATGCGAAGACCTTGACCGCCGCCCTTCGGGCCGAGATCGAGGCGGATGGGCTGAGCGCGCTGAAATGGGGCGAGCAGGCGTCGGGACTGCGCGCACGTCTGGCCTTCCTGCACGCGCGCGACACAGCCTGGCCCGACATGTCGGACAACGCCCTGCTGACGGCGCGTGAGGACTGGCTGTGGCCCCTGCTGGAAGGGGCGAAATCGCTGGATGGGATCGCTGACGGTCGTCTGGCCGAGGCCTTGCGCGGGCTGATCCCTTGGGACCTGCAACGCCGTTTGGACGAGCTGGCGCCCCCGCGTCTGGTCACGCCGTTGGGCTCAGCGAACATCGACTATGCCGCCGAGGGCGGGCCGCGCGTGGATATTCGGGTGCAGGAACTGTTCGGCGTGACGACGCATCCGACCGTCGACGGCGTGCCGTTGACCCTGGCCCTATTGTCGCCGGCGCGACGGCCGGTGCAGGTGACGAAGGACTTGCCGCGCTTCTGGTCAGGCTCGTGGGCGGCGGTGCGCGCGGAGATGCGCGGCCGCTATCCCCGTCATCCGTGGCCGGAAAACCCGGCCGAGGCGCAAGCGACGAACCGGGTCAAGCCGCGCGGCGCCTGATCGCCTTGACGCGGCGGGAGGGAAACGGGCATCGCTGGGACAACCGGGAGAAGAAGATGTCCGACGTCCTGCCGAAGAACTCCACCGGCCGCGTGCTGTTCGCCAGCCTGATCGGCACGACGATTGAGTTCTTCGACTTCTACATCTACGCAACCGCGGCCGTCCTGGTGTTCCCGACGCTGTTCTTCCCTGGCGAGGATCCGGGTACTGCGCTGCTGTCGTCGTTCGCGACCTTCTCCATCGCCTTCTTCGCGCGGCCCATCGGCGCCCTGGCCTTTGGGCATTTCGGGGACCGAGTGGGACGCAAGGCGACGCTGGTTGCGGCGCTGATGACCATGGGGCTTTCGACGGTGGCTATCGGCCTGTTGCCGACGCACCAGCAGGTCGGCCTGCTGGCGCCCTTGCTGCTGGCTCTTTGTCGATTTGGACAAGGCTTGGGCCTGGGCGGCGAGTGGGGCGGGGCGGTGTTGCTGGCGACAGAGAACGCGCCGCCCGGAAAGAAGGCCTGGTTCGGCATGTTCCCCCAACTGGGCGCGCCCATCGGCTTCATCCTGTCCACCACATCCTTCATCGTTCTGACGTCGACGATGAGCGAGACCGCGTTCGAGGGCTGGGGCTGGCGAATTCCGTTCCAGGCCAGCGCCATCCTGGTGTTCGTCGGCCTGTGGGTGCGGCTGAAGATCACCGAGACGCCCGAGTTCCAGAAGGCCGTGGATCGCGACGAGCGCGTGAAGGCGCCGGCCGTGACCCTGTTCGCCCATCACAAGGCGGCGCTGGTTCTGGGCACCTTCAGCGGCGTGACGACCTTCACCCTGTTCTATCTGATGACCGTCTTCGCCCTGGGGTGGGCGACGACAGGGATGGGATTAGCCCGGGCCGATGTCCTGCCCATCCAGCTGATCGGCGTGCTGTTCTTCGCTGCCTTCATCCCCGTGACAGCCTTGCTGGCGGATCGATACGGGCAGGTCAGGGTGCTGATCGCCTCGTCCGTGGGGATCGGCCTGTTCGGCTTTCTGTTCGCGCCGCTGTTCGGGGGCGGCCTCAGCGGCCTGCTGATCTTCTTTGCGCTGGGGTTCGCCCTGATGGGCTGCACCTATGGCCCCATCGGTGCCGCCATGGCGCGGCCGTTCCCGACGGCGGTGCGCTACACCGGCGCGTCGATGGCCTTTAATCTGGCGGGCATCCTGGGCGCATCACTTGCGCCCTATGTCGCGCTGAAGCTGGCCGAGCGATTCGGGCCGGGAGCCGTCGGCGGCTATCTGGCGATTTCGGCCCTGGTCACCATCGCGGCCCTGTGGGGCATGGGCCGCGTGGCGCCGGAGGAGAAGCGCTAGGCTTCATCCGTCGCGGCATAGACCATGATGCCGGTGGCGATAGCCAGGTTCAGGCTGTCAGCGCGGCCGCGCATCGGGATCTTGACGTTGACGTCGCAGGCGGCGGCCAGATCGTCGGTCAGGCCCGCCTGTTCATTGCCCATCAGGATCAGCGACGGCCGTTGCATGACGGATGAGCGGTGACTGACCTTGGCGTCGAGTCGTGTGCCGACGACGCTGCCGGGCCAGCGCTTGCGCCAGGTCAGGAAGGCTTCGGGCGTCGTCTTGGTGATCGAAACGGCGAAGACCGAGCCCATGGTCGCGCGCACGGCCTCGACCGAATAGGGATCGACGCAATCGCCGATCAGAATGACTCCGCCGCAACCGGCCGCGTCCGCCGTGCGGATGATGGTGCCCAGATTGCCCGGATCGCGCACCTGCTCCAGCGCGACCCAGCAGGGAGCCGAGGCGGGGTTCAGACTGTCGAGAGGGGCATAGGCCTGTTCGAACACGCCGAGCACGGTCTGCGGATTGTCGCGGCGGCTGATCTTTTCGAGGATGGCGTGGGTGACGACGATGATATCGCCGCCGGCCTTGAGCGTGGCGGCCTTGGCGCGGTCAAGCAACGGATGGGGACGAGCGCCCTCGCCGACCAGCAGCATCCGGGGCGCGCGTCCTTGGTCCAGCGCCTCGCCGATGAACTTCAGGCCTTCGGCCAGGAAGGTGCCGGTCAGGTCGCGTTCCTTGCGCATATGCAGGGCGCGGACGCCCTTGACCGTGTCGTTGGTCAGGGAGGTGATAACGCGTTCGGTCATTGGCTCCACCGCGCGAAGAAGGACAGGCCGATGGCGCGGGCGTCTGGGCCGTCTTCGGACAGGGCCAGTTCACCCCAGTCGACCCGGCCGCCGCGATCCTGGGTCGCCTCGACCATCAGATGCGCCAGGGACAGGCCGGAAACGCGGGCCGCATAGGCGTTCAGCAGCAGGAAGTCGGCATCGTCCGCCAGCAGAGAGGCGCAGTCCTTGAGCAGGCCCGGCATGTCCTCGAACAGTCGCCAGACTTCGCCCGTAGGGCCGCGCCCGTATTTGGGCGGGTCCAGGACTATGCCGTCATACTTCGAGCCGCGACGAACTTCGCGCGCGACATATTTGCGCGCGTCCTCGACAATCCACCGGATCGGATGTTGGGCCAGGCCCGACTGCTCGGCGTTCTCTCGGGCGTAGGCGACCGACTTCTTGGACGCGTCGACGTGAGTGACCTCGGCGCCTGCGGCGGCCGCAGCCAGACTCGCGACGCCGGTATAGCCGAACAGGTTCAGTATCTTCGGCGCGCGGCCGGCCGAACGTGCGAAGTCACGCACCCGTCCGTCCAGCCATTCCCAGTTGGCCGCCTGTTCAGGGAAGAAGGCGAGGTGGCGGAAGGGGGTGAAGCGGCCGGTGAACTTCACATCGCGCCATTTCAAAGGGAAGGCGTCGATGGGGCCGTGCTTGTCGAACCGCCAGCGACCGCTGTCTTCCTCTTCCTGCTGCGGATCGAACGTCGCTGTCGCGCTTTCGAAGGCTTTCGGATCGCGGGGCGACCAGAAACACTGCGGCTCGGGCCGAACGACGGTGTAGCGGCCGTACCGCTCCAGCTTCCTGCCGTCGCCGCTGTCCAGCAGGGCATAGTCGGACCAGCCGAAGGTCACGAGCGTTTCGGGAGTTTTGGAAAGGACGGGCGCCATCGTCGGGCTGATAGGCGCTCAGGCCGCCTCGCGTCCAGCGTCCAGCGCCACGACCGTCAATTCCGGCATCTGATCGTCGCGATCGTGCGGGGTCTTGTCCCAGACGTGCGGTTCGACCGCCAGCCGCCAGGCTGCATGGACAAAGGCGAGGCTGAGCAGCGCCCAGTATGCCGGCGCAGCCAGCACATCGCCCAGCCGATAATCGAGCCCGGCGCGTCGTGCTCCGACCGCGCAGCTCTTCCAGGCGGCGATGACGCCCAGGGCCAGCACGCCTAGCGAGCCTCCGGGCAAAGGCGGCAAGACGCCGGACAGAGCCCAGACGGCGATAGCCAGAACCAGCCAGGCCAGCGTCGGGGCATGGGCGGCCGCCGAAAGGATCGCCGCGCCCAAAGGTCATGACCAGCGACAAGATTCCGCGCCGGCCCAAGGCGTTGGGACGCCGCGTATGCACGCCCCAGGTCTGCATATAACCCTTCAGCCACCGGGCGCGCTGGGGCAGCCACCGGTCCATCGCGCCCGGCGGCGTCTCCCACGTCGGACTGTCGATGACGCCGAGCTTCCAGCCCATCGACCACAGGCGAAAGCCCAGGTCGGCGTCCTCGGTGACATTGTGCGCATCCCAGCCGCCTGCGCCACGCAGCGCCGTCATGCGGATGTGATTGCTTGTGCCGCCAAGCGGAAAGGGCAGGCCGAGCCGCGCCATGCCCGGCAAAGTCACTTCGAACAGGGCCGCATATTCAAAGGCGAACTGCCGATCCAGAAACCAGGAGCCAGGCTTGCCGGATCCTCGGATGCGAAGCGGCGCCTGAAGACAACCCAGCCGGGGCTGGGCGACGAAACGCGCCGCCGCCTGGCGAAGCTGTTGCGGATGCGGTCGGTCCTCTGCGTCATAGATGGTGACCAGATCGCCCCGCGCGTGACCCAAGGCGTAGTTCAAAGCACGCGGCTTGGTCTGGGGGCTGCCCGGCGGTGCGATCAGGATTTTCAGCCACGGCGGTTTGGGCGTCGCCTGGGCTGCGGCCAGTGTGACCTCATCATGCGCCTCCAGCACGATGAACGCCTCCAACCTGTGCGCCGGATAGTCGATCCGGCCGAGGTTGGCGATCAACTGCGAGGTCACAGCCGCCTCATCATAAAGCGCCGCCAGAATGGTGTAGCGCGGCCATTCGATCGGACGCGGAACAGGCGCGGGGCGTCGCAGGCTGGCGATACCGATGACGGCCTTCCACAGCGCGCACACAACGAACGCGGCTTGGAACAACACCAGGGCGACGGTGAGAGCGGTTTGGGGCCAGCGGATTAGCGCCACGGCGGATGTCAGCGTAAGCAGGATCAAGGTCGTGACCTGGAAACCGCTCCACGTGCGTCGTGAGGCGCCATTTCTGCGGGGCCTGATCCCCGGATGCGCCCAATCCTTCACCGCATCCGCCCCCAAAGCGCCACAACCCCTAATCGCTATTTCAAACAACCTTGTTCTGCAAGTCGGTTGGCGTCCGGGACGGATTGTCGCTATTCAGGGCGCCTCACCCGGAGCAGCGGCTTGTCTGAACTTTCGAACGCCTCGCGCACGACCCGAAAGCCCAAGGGCGAAGGCCATTCACGCCGGGGCGAAATCCTGGCGGCGGCCGAGCGCATTTTCGTCGAACGCGGCTATGAGGGCGCGACGATTCGTAAGATCGCGGACGAGGTCGGGCTGTCATCGACGGCGCTCTATATGCATTTCCCGGACAAGGGCGCGATCCTGCAGGAAATCTGTCGCGACGCCTTCGCCCGTCTGATCGCGTCGAACGCCGCCGTCGCCGATGAGGCCGCGCCGCCCGAGCAGCGGCTGCGGCGGATGATCGAGGGGTATATCGACTTCGGTTTCGCCCATCCCAACGCCTATCGGCTGATCTATCTGACACGGCCGGTCGAGGCGCGAGAGGGCGCCCAGGACGCGGCGCGCGAACTGGGCTCCAGCCTGTTCACGACATTGGAAGCCACCGTCTGCGACGCCGTGACGGCCGGACGCATGAAGGGGGATCCCGCAACGATCGCCCAGGCGATCTGGGCTGCGGCGCACGGGATCGTGTCGCTCATGATCACCAAGCCCTATTTTCCGTGGTCGGATCGACGGGCGTTGGTTCGCACGACCCTGGACGCCCTGTTCGCCGGTCTGATCGAAGGATGAAGCATATCTGCGTCGCCTTGGCGGCTCTTGCGTTCAGCAGCACGGCTCAGGCCAGGCCCTTGCGGATCATGGCGCTGGACCAGTGCGCCGACCAATATGTGCTGGCTCTAGCGCCGGATTCAGACATCGCATTATCGCCGCGCGCCGACGATCCTGACGCCTGGCTGCGTCAGCAGGCGGTCGGTCACAAGCGTTTGCGTCCGACGCTCGAGGCCGCCGTGGGTTTTCAGCCTGACGTCGTGGTGCGCTACTGGGGCGGCGAATTGCGCCTGCTGTCCGCGCTGACGCAGCGCGGCGTCAAGGTGGTCACAATCGATGATGCGATTGATCTGGAGGGCGTACGACGGAATATCCGGACTGTGGCGCGGGATCTGGGACAGGCTGAGCGCGGACAGGCGTTAGAGCGACAGATGGACGGGAAGTTGGCCAAAGCGGCGCCGGTGAAGCGCGCGGCTGAGGCGCCGGGGGCAGTCTATCTGACCTCGGGGGGCTTCACCGCGGGGCCAGGCACGCTGATCGATGCAATGATGCGGGCGGCCGGATTTTCAAATCTGTCGGCCGCGCCCGGTTTTGGCGCACTCAGCGTCGAGCGGATCGCGATGAATCCTCCGGTGCGATTTGTGCTCGGCTTCTTCGATCAGCTGCGCGCCGACCTGCGCGGACCGGGGCGGCATCCGGTTGTCGCGCGAGCGGCCGAGGGTCGAACGGCGGCGCGCCTGCCCGCCGCGACCTTGACCTGCCCGGCCTGGTTCGCCGCCGATGCGGTTGAGATGATGGCCAAGGGGCGGCCGTGAACAGAACAGTTCGGCTGTGCCTGGTTCTGACCGGATTGATCGTCGCGGCGCTGGCCTTAGCGGTGCTGGCCGGCGAGACGGCGTTCAGCGTCGATCAGTATGCGGCTGCCTTCAGCGATCCGACATCCGGTCCGGCCGAGGTGCTATGGCAGGTGCGAGCGCCGCGCGCGGTCTGCGCCCTGGTCGTCGGCGCGGCCCTGGGGTTGGCAGGCGCGGTGATGCAGGGGCTGTTGCGCAATCCGCTAGCCGATCCCGGCGTACTGGGCGTGTCGGCGACGGCGGCCCTGGGCGCGGCGCTGGCGATCGTCCTTGGCGCTGCGGCCGTGCCGGGACTCGTCGAGGTGTCGGCCTTGGCGGGCGCGGCGCTGGCGGGCGCACTGTTGATCGTGGCGTCCAGGGCCATGCGGGCGCCCGAGGCCCTGATCCTGTTCGGAGTGGCGGTGTCCAGTTTCGCAGGCGCGGCGACAGCCTTGATCTTCAACCTGTCGCCGTCGCCCATCGCCTCGGCCGAGGTCATGTCCTGGCTGCTGGGATCGGTGCAGAACCGAAGCTGGGTCGATGTGGCCTGGGTGACGCCGGCCGTCATCGTCGCGGGGGGCTTTGCTGCCTTGTCGGGCACAGGTCTGCGGATGCTGACCCTAGGCGACGACGGTGCGGCGGCGTCGGGCTTGAATATGGGACGGTTGCGGGCCTTCGCCCTGATCGCGGCGGCCCTGGCAACAGGGGCGGCCGTGGCGGTGGCGGGCGTCATCGGGTTCGTCGGCCTGGCGGCGCCGCATCTGGTGCGCGCGGCGGTTAGCGGTGATGCGAAGCGAATTCTGGCGCCCTCGGCGCTCGCCGGCGGGCTGATGCTGATCGTCGCGGACCTGTTGGCGCGACTGACGCCGACGGATCAGGAGCTTAAGCTGGGCGTGTTCACCGCCCTGATCGGCGCGCCCCTGTTCGCTCTGATCGCCTGGCGCGCAGCGCGGGAGTGGCGGCTGTGAGCCTGTTGTCGCTGCAGACGGTTCAAGCACGCTTGGGCAAGGCCATTGTGCTGGACGGGGTGAGCCTGTCGGTCGCGGCGGGCGAGGTCGTGGCCCTGTGCGGACCAAACGGGGCGGGCAAGAGCAGCGCCATCCGCGCGGCTGTGGGCCTGCTGGAGACGACCGGCGGACAAATCAGGTTGGGCGGCGCGGACATCGTCGATCTGTCCCATCGCCAGCGGGCGGAACGCGTCGCCTATCTGCCGCAGGACCGGCGCATCGCCTGGAATCTGCCGGCGGTGGAGGTGGCGGCGCTCGGCGCGCCTTTCCTGTCAGGCGCGGATGCGCTGATGCGCGCGCGAGCCGCTCTGGACGAAGTCGGCGCTGGTCATCTGGCGGACCGCGGCGTTGCAGAGATGTCAGGCGGCGAGCGTGCCCGGGTTCTGCTGGCGCGAGCCCTTGTCGTCGATGCGCCGCTGCTGTTGGCCGACGAGCCGATCGCGGGGCTGGACCCGGATGCGCAGCGTTTGGTGCTGGAGCGCCTGAGGGCGCGTGCTGGCGACGCGGCAGGGGTGCTGGTCAGTCTTCACGACCTGACCTTGGCTGCAACCGTGGCGGATCGCATCGTTGTGCTGGATCGGGGACGGGTGGTCGCCGACGCCCCACCGATCCAGGCGCTGTCGCCCGCCGTCCTGCGCCAGGTCTTCGGGCTGGACGGCGAGTGGATCGAGGGGCCGAACGGGCCGCTGCTGGCGGCCCGCCGGGCTCAGTAGGCGATATAGGGCCGCGCGCCGGCCGCCGATCCGCGCGAGATGTCGGCCGAGGGCGTCAGCGGCGCCGTGCCGCCGTTCAGGCGCGCCTTGTAGACCGCCATGTTTTCCATCACCCGCATCATATAGTTGCGCGTCTCGGTGAAGGGCGCGCACTCGATGAAGTCGATGGTCTTGATCGCATCGCCGCGCGGGTCGCCGCATCGGGCGATCCACTGGCTGGGGCGGGCCGGTCCAGCGTTGTAGCCAACCGTCGCCAGGAGCATGGAGCCGTTGTTCGCGGCCATCAGCTCGCCGAGGTGATAGCTGCCCAGGGTCATGTTGTAGTCGGGATCCCACAACTGCTCGGCGGAATAGCTCATGCCCAGACGGCGGGCGACGCCGGAGGCGGTGGACGGCAGGAACTGCATCATGCCGCGCGCGTCGGCGCCGGAGCGGGCGCGGGGATCGAAACTGGATTCCTGACGCGTGATCGCCTGGGTGAACTCCAGCGGTGCGGCGCCGGCGACCTGGGGCGGGACGCGGACGGGATACATCCGCTCGGGCATGACGAAGCCCCGCTGGCTGGCGGCGCGCCCCACCATCATGGCGGTGAAGCCTTCGCCATAGCCGCGCGACAGGTCCATCAGCAGGGCCAGGTCGTTGATGGTCGGCAGGTCATTGTCCAGCTGATAGGCGAAAACGCGCAGCAGGCTCATCTCGCCGGTCTCGCCCAGAATCCGCGTGGCGCGGACGATCTCATTGCCTTCGAAGCGGGCGATGTCCGCCTGTGAAGGCACAGGTTCCCCCGGCAGCTGAAGGGTGGTCAAGCCCGCCTTCTCGGCCGCTAGCTGACCGTAGAAGGTCTGCCAATGCTGGGCGCCGTTGCGATAGTAGGCGAGGGCGGCGTCGCGTTCGCCGCGCGCCTCGGCGGCGCGACCCAGCCAATAGTAGGCGCGGCCCTGAGTGATCGGCGTGGATGAGGCGGTGCGCAGAGCCTCGAAATGGCGGGCGGCGACCTCGGGCTGGTTCAGCTTGGTCAGGGCGACCCAGCCGGCGAAGAATTCGGCGTCCACCATCCGGTCGCCCGAGGTGAAGCCGTGGCCGTTCATGGCGTCATAGGCTGCGCGCCAGTTGCCCTGTTGCAGGGCGTCGAGGAAGTAGTTGCGGCGCTCGCTCCACAGGGTGTTGTCGCCGGTAGTATGGCCTGGCGCCGGCGGAAGATTGGCCAGCAGCGCAAAGCCTTCGGACTGGCGATTTTGCGATCGCAGCAGGCGAACACGCTCCAGCACGACCGCCGGATCGGCCGCCTGGGCCGGCGTCAGATTGGCGATGACGGCGTCGGGGCTGTAGGCCAAGCGAAGGGTCATCACCGTGTTGGCGATGGCGGCGCGATCGGGCGAGACCAGATTGATCATGCTACGCGTCGCCGGTCCGTGCGGACCTAGCAGCAGCATGTTCAGCCGCGCCTCGTGATCGGCGGGCGTCAACCAGGAGCCCCATTGGCTGAGGATACGCGACTGCGGCGCGTCATCGAAGGAGCGGGTGCGCCACCAGTCGCGGACGAGGGCGCGGGCCTCATCCTGGCGGCCGCGCTGCTGCAGCGCGGAGGCGTAGGCGATGGCCCCCTCGACCGTCGTCGGCTTTCCGTCAGACATTAGGGCCAAGGCGGCGTCCGCGCCCATGCCGGACCGGTCCAGCACCTTTTCGGCGGCGGCGCGTCGCGATTCGCCGCGCGGCCATCCCGCCAGATCGGCCTGACCGCGCGCGAGGTCCGAGTAGGGCAACTGCTCGCCCGAGGTGTCGATCAGCGCCCATTCGACCAGCTTGCGAGCCGAGGCGTCCCTGATCTGCGACATAGCGGACTGGGCGCCGAACACATCGCGCGCACGGGCCGCCGCCAGCCCCTGACGAAACAGCGCCGTGTCCTGATCGCTCAGCACGCGGCCCTGATAGGTCGCCGAATAGCCGGGGACGGACGAGGACGCCGAAGCATAGGGCACAGGCTGGGTAGGCAGGACGTCCTGCGGGTTCGGCGCAAGGACGGCGAGGGCCGCCGCCAGACTGGTCGCGATCATGATCTGTCCTGTTCCCATTCAATCCCGGTTGCGGCGGAGCCGCTGGCGACCTAACGTCCCGCGCTCATTGCAAAGGCGATGAACATCCGTCCATCGTCACTCCCCACGCAGGCCAGCTTAGTCTCATGAACGCCCCCTTGTTCAAGGGCGTGATCACCGCCCTGATCACACCACTTCGTGACGGAAACGTGGACGAAGCCGCATTCGCCAAACTGCTCGAGCGTCAGATCGCCGCAGGGGTTCACGGCGTCGTCCCGATGGGCACGACGGGCGAGGGCGCCAGCATGGACCTAGATGAACACAAGCACGTCATCGAACTGTGCGTGCGTCTGACGGCCGGGCGCATCGCCGTCATCGCCGGTACCGGATCGCCTTATACCAAGGAGGCCATCGACCTGACCCGCCACGCCAAGACGGTGGGCGCGGATGGGGCTTTGATCGTGACGCCCTATTACATTCGCCCGTCCCAGGCAGGCATGGCGGCCCATTTCGAAGCGGTGGCCGACGCGGTTCAACTGCCGATTCTGCTTTACAATGTGCCGGGCCGCACGGGGGCCGATTTGTCCAATGAGACAGTGGCGCGGCTGGCGGCCCACGCCAACATCGTCGGCATCAAGGACGCCACGGGCGACATGAGCCGCGTCAGCTGGATGCGCGCAAACATCGATGGCCAGTTCGACCTGATCTCGGGCGACGACCCCAGCTATCTCGGCTACCACGCCCATGGCGGCGTCGGCCTGATCTCGGTGGCGTCCAATGTCGCGCCGGAGGCCATGGTCGCCTTGCACAATGCGATGACCGCCGGAGATTATGCGACAGCACGCGACTGGCAGGACCGACTGATTAGTTTGTGCAAGGCGCTGTTCCTGGACAACTCGCCCGCCCCGACAAAATACGCCCTGGCCAAGCTCGGCTTGTGCAATGAGGAGTCGCGTCTGCCACTGTCGCCGACCTCCGATGCGGTCAAACCTTTCATCGACCGCGCCATGGCGGCGGCGGGCGTCATCTGATGGCCCCCAAGCCGCAATCGAAATCCAAGGTCATCGCCGAAAATCGCCGCGCGCGGTTCGACTATTTCCTGGAAGACAATATCGAGGCCGGGATCCAGCTGCTGGGCACCGAGATCAAGGCGCTGCGCGACGGCCGAGCCAATATCGCCGAAAGCTATGCGGCGGTGGAGGGGCGCGAGATCGTGCTGATCAACGCCGATATCCCGCCGTACAAGCAGGCAAACCGCTTCAACCACGAGCCACGCCGACCGCGTAAGCTGCTGCTGCACAGAAAGCAGATCGACAAGCTTATGGGGGCGGTCCAGCGCGACGGTCAGACCATCATTCCGCTGAAGCTCTACCTGAACGATGCAGGCAAGGCGAAGCTGGAGATCGCTCTGGCCAAGGGCAAGAAGCTGCACGACAAGCGCGAGGCTTCGGCCGAACGCGACTGGCAGCGCGACAAGGCCCGCCTGATGCGCGACAAGGGCTGAGGCTCAGGCCTCGATCAGGGTTCGGGCGCGCGCGAAGATTTCCCCGAACATCTGCGGCGTCAGGCGACCGGTGTTCGTGTTCAGCCGGGAGCAGTGATAGCTGTTCAGAATCACGTAGCCGCCGGCTTCGCCCTGCGCCCCATGACCCGCCGGCATCGCTGACGCTGGCCGTCCGAACGCTTTCAGGATGTTGCGGCGTGAAACGTCGCCCAAGGTCACGATCACTCTCAGATTCGGCAGCAGTTTGAGCCGGTCGATCAGGAAGGGACGGCAGGTCGTCTCCTCGATCGGCAGAGGCTTGTTCCCGGGCGGGGCGCACCGGACCGCATTGGTGATCATGCAGTCCGTCAGCGTCAGGTCATCGTCGCCGTTAGGATCGTAACGGCCCTGTGCAAAGCCGGCCTTCTTCAGGGTGTCGTACAACAGCCAGCCGGCGTGATCGCCGGTGAAGGGACGTCCCGTCCGGTTGGCGCCGGTACGGCCGGGCGCAAGGCCGGCGATCAGCAGGCGCGCGTTCGGATCGCCGAACGAGGCGGCCGGCCCGTTCCACCAGTCTGGATTCTGACGCGCGTTCTCCTGACGATAGGCGACCAGGCGAGGGCATAGGGGGCAGTCGCGGGGCGGTTCGGGCGTCAAGGTCATTGGGCGGCCTTCGGGCGGCCGAAGTCGGCCATCAGATCGTTCAGGTCCAGGAAGGCGTCGGCCTGACGACGCAGTTCGTCGGCGATATGCGGCGGCTGGGTCTTCTGGGTCGAGATGACCGTGACCCGCACGCCCCTGGCCTGGATCGCCTGGACCACTCGCCGGAAGTCGCCATCGCCCGAGAACAGCACCGCATGGTCGATGTGCGGCGCCAGCTCCAGCATGTCCACCGCGATCTCGATATCCATATTGCCCTTGATCCGGCTGTGGCCGCTATTGTCCGTGAACCGCTTCACCGGCTTGGTGACGACCGAAAAGCCGTTGTAGTCGAGCCAGTCGACCAGCGGCTTCACCGGCGAGAATTCTTCGCCCTCGACCACGGCCGTATAGTAATACGCGCGGGTCAGGATGGACCTCTCGCGGAACCAGTCGAGCATCCGCCGGAAGTCCATGTCGTGCTGCAGGGCGCGGGCGGCGGAGTAGAGGTTCGAGCCGTCGATGAAGATCGCCAGCCGGTCGGTGGGATGAAACATGGTCGAAGCCGTCGAAAGAGATGAAAAATCGGATCGCTCGGTCGCCGTCGGAATCGATGACGGGTTCGACCTGAATGATGCAGTCATCGTGGCCCTGGGCTGCAATGACAAGGGGGCATGGTCTTCCTGCACCGAAGCGCTGGAGGCGGCGCTCGCACGTTTTCGCAGCGAAGGGATTGATGTCGTCGCACGCTCATCGTGGTGGTCTTCCCAGGCCTGGCCCGATCCGCATGATCCAGCCTTCCTGAATGGCGTGGTCATCGTCCGCACCGACCATGATCCGCATATGCTGATGGAGACGCTCGGCCGGATCGAGGATGCGTTCGGCCGCGAGCGGTCGGTGCGCAATGCGCCGCGGACACTGGATCTGGACCTGATCGCCTACGGACGATTGAGCGGTGACCTGCAGGGGTTGATCCTGCCCCATCCCCGCGCGGCCGAGCGCCGGTTCGTCATGGGCCCTATCGCCGAGATCGCGCCGAGCTGGGTGCACCCTACCAAGCGCGCGAGCGCCGAAAATCTAGGCCAAGCCGCGTCGGTCGGTCGCGATGCGCACCCATTGAAGTAGGCAACTGTTCGTGAGCTGATCCGGCTGACACCGGGAGACATGTCATGCTCAGCCTCGCCTTCGCCGCCGTGCTTTTGTCAACGTCAGTTCAGGAATTGCATCCTGCACCAGCTTCACCGCCGATGGGCGTGGGTCTGGTGATTCATGAGGCGGACACGATGGTGCGCCAGCCGCCACCGCACAACGGCATGGGGATGAGTACGGCCTATCGAATTTCGGGCATGGCACCGAACCGATCGATGGAGTTCAGAAAGCGCATCATGCATCCAGGATCGTCTATCGGGCTGCACGTCATCGCGCACGACGAGGTCTATCATGTCGTCAGCGGGGAAGGAGATGTCACCACGGACGGCGTGACGACCCGGATGAAGGCCGGCGACACAGCCTATCTTTACGATGGCGGCAATGTCGGCATTCAGCAGATGGGCGAGGACGATCTGGTGCTGATCATCGCCTACCCGTTGGCGCGTCGGACCGACTGACGCCCAACTTCCGCCCCTGTGGCGTTGCAAAAACCCGTCCTCATCTGTATTTGACGCGGTTCTCCCCCGCGTTCGAGGAATTCCATGGCCCGCGTTACCGTCGAAGACTGCATCGAGAAGGTTCCGAACCGCTTTGGTCTGGTGCTGATGGCTGGCCACCGCGCCCGCAGCATCGCCAACGGCGCCGCCCTGACGATCGACCGCGACAACGACAAGAACCCTGTCGTCGCCTTGCGCGAAATCGCCGACGACACCGTCGTGCCGGACGAACTGCGCGAAACCATCATCACCACGCTGCAACGCGTCGATGAGCGGACGGAAGCCGAGGACGAGGCGGAAACGGTCGCCCTGCTGGCCTCGCCGCAGCACATGAACATGGCCGAGGCGGAGTTGATCCGCGCCCTGCAAAGCGACCGCGACGGCGGTCAGGAGGAGCGGTACTGACGCCCGAGGGAGCCCCTGGCGTCACTATCCTGCCGGCGCGGACCGAGACGGTTCCGCCGGCGCCCCAAGCTGCAAACAAAAACGAGCCTCAGACGGCGCTCGTCGATCCGGCGCCGCAGCCTAAGCGCGCGCCAATCCTGCGTCAGTTTGAGCTGATCGAGGCCGTTAAGGCCTATGATCCTACCGCCGACGAAGCGCTTCTTAACCGCGCCTACGTCTATGCGATGAAAATGCACGGTTCGCAGTTGCGAGCCTCGGGCGATCCCTATTTCGCCCACCCGATCCAGGTCGCGGGGATCCTTACCGACTATAAGCTCGACACCGCCACCATCGTCACCGCCCTGTTGCATGACGTGGTCGAGGACACGTCGGCGACGCGCGACGACATCGCCGGCATGTTCGGCGAAGAGGTCGCTGTCTTGGTCGAGGGCGTGACCAAGCTGTCGCGGCTGGAGCTTCAGGCCGAACACACGCGCCAGGCCGAGAACCTGCGCAAGTTCATCCTGGCGATCAGTCGGGACGTGCGGGTGCTGCTGGTCAAGCTGGCTGACCGTTTACACAATATGCGCACTCTCCAGTTCGTGAAGCCGGAGAAGCGCGAGCGGATCAGCCGCGAAACGCTGGAAGTCTATGCGCCCCTGGGACGGTCCATCGGCATCCACTCGATCGCGTCCGAGCTGGAAGAACTGGCCTTCACCCATCTGAACCCAACGGCCAAGACCGCCATCGAGCGGCGGCTGGAGGCGTTGAAGCTGGAGCATGGTCGCGCCATCGACGGGGTGGCGAGCGAGGTCGAGCGGGTCCTGTCCGAAGCGGGTCTGAAGGCCAATGTCTATGGCCGACAGAAGACGCCCTATTCGATCTGGCGCAAACTTCAGCGCAAGTCGGTCGGTTTTTCGTCTTTGTCCGACATCTACGGCTTCCGCGTGATCGTCGAGGCGGAGGACGACTGCTATCGGGCGCTGGGCGTGATCCACCGCGAATGGCCGATGGTGCCCGAGCGGTTCAAGGATTTCATCTCGACGCCCAAGTCTAATAACTATCGCTCGCTGCACACGACCGTCGTCGGCCCCCGGGGGCTGCGGATCGAGATGCAGATCCGCACCGAGGACATGGACCGGATCGCCGAGGACGGGGTCGCCGCCCACTGGCGCTACAAGAACCATTCCTACGGCTTTGACCGCGAGGCGATGGAACAGGGCGGCGGGCGTGACCCGCTCCAGAACCTGCGCCACCTGGTTCAGGTGATCGAGCATGGCGAGGGCGGCGAGGACTGGGTCGAGCACGCCAAGCTGGAAATGTATCTGGACCAGGTCTTCGTCTTCACGCCGAAGGGCCAACTGGTCACCCTGCCACGCGGGGGAATGCCGCTGGATTTCGCCTATGCCGTCCACACCGAGGTCGGCGACACCGCCGTCGGGGTCAAGGTCAATGGCGAGTTGAAGCCCATGCGCACGCCGCTCCAGAACGGCGACGTGGTCGAGATCATTCGGGGCTCCAAGCGCGAAGTGCCCGCCGACTGGCGCAGTCTGACGGTCACGGGCCGCGCGCGCTCCGCCATTCGCCGCCATATCCGCACCTCCGAGCGCGAGGAATTCATCAAGCTGGGTCGCGTCGCGCTGGATCAAACCCTGGGCCGGGTCGACAAGACCCTGACCGACGTGTCGTTGAAGCCGGTTCTGGAACTGCTGGCGGTCGCGAGCGACGACGATCTGTTCGAAGGCCTGGGACGCGGACGGTTGTCGCCGACGACGGCGGCCGAAATCCTGTTCCCCGCGCTGAAGGGGCGGTTGAAGGCTGGGCCCGAGAAGCAGCGCATCGAGGGCGAGAAGGCGCGGCTGTTCGTGCGCGGCGGGGGGCTGACGCCGGGCGTGTCGGTTCATTTCGGCCAATGCTGCACGCCCGTTCCGGGCGACCGGATCGTCGGCATTCTGGAGCCCGAATCCGGCCTGACCGTCCACACCATTGATTGCCAGACCCTGGCCGCCTTCGCCGATGACGACTCGGTCTGGCATGACCTGCAATGGACGCCTCAGGCCGAGACGGACGCGGTCGCCGCCGCCCGTATTCGCGCGACGATCCGAAATGCGCCAGGCGTGCTGGGTCAGGTCACGACCCTGATCGGCGAGGCCGGCGGCAACATCATCAACCTGTCGATGGCGCATCGTCAGCAGGACTTCTTCGACGTGGACGTGGACGTCGAGGTCGAAGACGCCAAGCATGCGACCATGATCATCGCGGCGCTGAGGGCCAATCCGTCGGTCGACTCCGTCGAGCGCGCGCGGGGCGAATGAGTGACCCGGTAAAACCGAACGCGGCGCAGATGGCCTCGCCGTCCTATCGCATGGCGGCGATGGATCAGGACTTCCTGCTGGGCGATTCGATGCGTGGCGTGCGGTTCCTGATGGAATACGCCAAGCCTGAGGAGGCGTTGAGGGCCTGGGGCGTGCGCTCGACCATCGTCGTCTTCGGCAGCGCGCGCATCCGCGAAGGGCACCGTTGGTATGAAGAGGCCCGCGCCTTTGGTCGACTGGCGTCCGAGCGCGGCGGAGCGCTGCGCGGTCGAGTTGGCGAACCCCGCGACAATGTCATCGCCACCGGCGGCGGCCCGGGCATCATGGAAGCCGCCAACCGCGGGGCCGTCGACGCGGGCGCGCCGTCCGTCGGTTTCAACATCACCCTGCCGCATGAGCAGGAGCCGAACGCCTATTCGACGCCGGAGCTGACGTTCCGCTTCCACTATTTCGCGATGCGGAAGATGCATCTGGCGATGCGCGCCAATGCGTTGGTGGTGTTTCCCGGCGGCTTCGGCACCTTTGACGAAATGTTCGAAATGCTGACCCTGCGCCAGACGAAGAAGGCGCCGCCGGTTCCGGTCGTTCTGGTGGACAAGGCCTACTGGACCTCTGTCATCGGTTTCGACGCCTTGGTCGAGCACGGAATGATCGCGCCGTCGGATTTGGACCTGATCGGTTTCGCCGAGGACGCGGAGGGCGTCTGGGCTGAACTGCTCTCGCGCGGGCTTCGGCCGAACGAAAACATCGAATGAAGCGTCGCCGCAGGGTTCATCCGCGCGCGATCCGGGTCTAGAACCCTGTCATGAACACTGAAGACGTCCTCAACGAGTTTCGCGACGCCGGCGCCCTGCGCGAAGGCCATTTCGTCCTGTCGTCGGGTCTGCACAGCCCGGTCTTCCTGCAGAAGAATCTGGTCTTCATGGACGGCGCGCGCTGCGAGCGGCTGTGCAAGGCGCTGGCGGACAAGATCACGGCCACGGTCGGCCCCGTCGATGTCGCCATTTCGCCGGCCGTGGGCGGCATCATCCCGGGTTATGAGACAGCCAAACATCTGAAGGTCCGTTCGATGTATGTCGAGCGCGAAGGCGGGGCGTTCAAACTGCGTCGCGGCTTCTCGGTCGAGCCGGGTGAAAACGTGGTCATGGTCGAGGACATCGTCACGACCGGGCTGTCGTCGCGCGAATGCATCGCCGCCATCCAAGCCGCCGGGGGCGAGGTGATCGCCGCCGCCTGTATCGTCGATCGCTCGGGCGGCAAGGCGGATGTGGGAGTACCGCTGATCGCCCTGGCGTCGCTGGACGTGCCCGCTTACCCAGCCGACGCTCTTCCGCCTGAACTGGCCGCCCTTCCGGTGGAAGATCCCGGCAGCCGCAGATTGTCGAAGTAGAGCCATGCGCGAACGGGTCAGGCTGGGCGTCAACATCGACCACGTCGCCACGGTGCGAAACGCACGCGGCGGCACACACCCCGATCCTGCGCGCGCGGCCGAGGCGGCGTTGGCGGCCGGGGCCGACGGAATCACCGCCCACCTGCGCGAAGATCGCCGCCACATCACCGACGCCGATATCGACGTGCTGAGCGCCCTGTGTGCGCGAGCGGGCAAGCCTTTGAATTTCGAGATGGCGGTGACCACCGAGATGCTAGCCATCGCCCTGCGTCACAAGCCGCATGCCGCCTGTCTGGTGCCCGAGAGGCGCGAGGAGGTCACGACCGAGGGCGGTCTGGCGGTGGCTGGCCACGAGGCGCGCATCGCGCCCGTGGTCAAGACGCTGGCGGACGTCGGCATCCGGGTCTCCCTGTTCATCGAACCGTCCGAAGCGCAGGTCGAGGCCGCCGCCGCCGTCGGCGCCCAGGTGGTCGAGTTCCACACCGGTCGCTACTGCCACCTGACTGATCCGGCAGAGCGGGAAGTCGAGTTCGAACGCCTCACCGCGGCCGCCGCCCAGGCCGATGTCCTGGGGCTGGAAGTCCACGCGGGCCACGGGCTGGATTACGACACGGCTCCGCGAATGCTGGCGATTCCGGAAATCCGCGAGCTGAACATCGGTCATTTCCTGATCGGCGACTCGATCTTCATCGGCCTGGACGGGGCGATCCGCCGGATGCGAGCGGCGATGGATGCGGCCAAATGATCATCGGCGTCGGCGCAGATTTATCTGACATCCGACGCATCCAGGCGTCGCTGGATCGGTTCGGCGATCGCTTCAAGACCCGCTGCTTCACCGAGTTGGAACGCACCCGCTCGGATCGGAAACCGGACCCGGCCTGGAGCTACGCCAAACGGTTCGCCGCCAAGGAGGCCTGCGCCAAGGCCCTGGGCACCGGGATGCGCGCCGATGTCTATTGGCGCGACATGGGGGTGGTGAACCTGCGTTCGGGTCAGCCGACGATGGCGTTGACCGGCCATGCGGCTGAGCATCTGGCGCGTCTGACGCCAGCCGGACACGAGGCGAAAATCCACCTGACGCTGAGCGACGAACATCCCTATGCGCTCGCCTTCGTCGTGATCGAAGCCTTGCCGCAGTCGTAATCAGGTTATAGGCGTGCGCGATGACCGCGCGGACGCGGCGAGGATGCCTGATCGCATGAGCGAAGACCAAAAGCCCGACGACGCCAATCGCGACGCCACCCCCGAAGAACGATTTGCGGCCTCGGAGGCGGACGCTCCGGTCAAGTCGGTGCAGGAGCCGACGACGGCGAACCAGAAGGTCTACGCCAAGACGCCCAAGGGCGGCGACAAGGCAACCTCGGCGGCCAGTGAGACCGGCGAAATCTTCAAGACCATCGTCTTCGCCCTGGTGATCGCGATGGTGCTGCGCATCTTCCTGTTCCAGCCCTTCACCATCCCTTCGGCCTCGATGGAGCCGAACCTGTACGAAGGCGACTATATCGTCGTCTCCAAGTGGTCGTACGGCTTCTCCAAACACTCGATCCCGTTCAGCCCGCCGCTGTTCGACGGGCGGATCATGGGCTCGGCGCCCAAGCGCGGCGACATCGTCGTGTTCAAACTGCCGCGTGACAACAAGACCGACTTCATCAAGCGCGTGATCGGCCTGCCCGGCGACCGCATCCAGATGATCGCCAACAAGCTGTATATCAACGACAAGCCGGTGCAGGACGTCGTGGTCAGCGAGCAGGAGATCAACGACATCTTCGGCCCGCGCCCGGTGACGGAGGTCCGCGAGACCCTGCCGGAAGGCAAGAGCTTCATGACCCAAGACTTCGGTCCTGGAAACGATCTGGACGACACCCCCGTCTATGAGGTCCCGGCTGGACATTACTTCATGATGGGCGACAACCGCGACAACTCGATCGACAGCCGAGTCGAACAGTCCAGCGGCGTGGGCATGGTCCCGGCCGAGAACTTGGTCGGCAAGGCGCAAATCATCCTGTTCTCTTGGAAGCCCGGATCGTCGCTGTGGAACCCCGTCAGCTGGTTCAACGTGCGGCTGAACCGGTTCTTCAACGTCCTCCATTGATGGCTAATCTGAGAGCCGAAGCGGTCGCGGCGCTGGAGACGCGCCTGGGACACAGGTTCAAGGACAAGGCCTTGCTGGAGCGCGCCCTGACACACGCCAGCGTGGGCGAGGGCGCGCCGGTCGGCATCCACGGTCCACGCGACAACGAGCGGCTGGAGTTCCTGGGCGACCGGGTGCTGGGTCTGCTGGTCGCCGAGCGCCTGTCGGCTCAGTTTCCGACGGCGGATGAAGGCCAACTCTCGTCCAGCTTGCACGCCCTGGTCGACAAGGGCGCATGCGCCCGCGTGGGCGAAGCCCTGGGCGTTGGGCCTGCGCTGCGGCTATCGCCCGGCGAAACCAAGACCGGCGGGCGCCGCAAGGCCGGCGTCATCGCCGATGCGGTCGAGGCCATATTGGCGGCCGTCTATCTGGACGGCGGGCTGGATGCCGCCAAGGCCGTATTCGAACGGGCCTGGTCCGACGAACTGTCGGCGCCGCCGTCCCGCACCGTGACCAATCCGAAATCGGCGCTTCAGGAATGGGCGCAGGGGCAGGGCAGACCGCTGCCGACCTATCGCGTCGCCGATCGGACGGGTTCGGATCATGCGCCCACATTCACCGTCGAAGTGTCCGTGCAGGACGTGCAGCCCTTGACCGCGCAAGGGCGTTCGCGTCAGGAGGCGGAGAAGGCGGCCGCAACGGCTCTCCTCAAACGTGAAGGCGTCATTTGACCGATATCGAAAACCAGCGCGCAGGCTTTGCCGCCATCATCGGCGCACCCAACGCCGGCAAGTCCACGCTGGTGAACCGGCTGACCGGCTCCAAGGTGTCGATCGTCACGCAAAAGGTGCAGACGACGCGCTTCCCCGTGCGCGGCATCGCCATGGAAGGCGACGCCCAGATCGTGCTGGTGGACACGCCCGGCATCTTCACGCCACGTCGTCGCCTGGACCGGGCCATGGTCGCTTCAGCCTGGGGCGGCGCTGAAGATGCGGACATCGTCGTTCACCTGATCGACGCCCAGTCGCACATCAACGCCGAAGGCCGCGAGGGCACGGCGGCCGATCGTCGCTCGGCCGAGGACACCGAGACCATTATCGTCAACCTGCAGGCCACCGGGACCAAGGTCGTTCTGGCGCTGAACAAGATCGACGGTATGCGCCGCGACACCCTGCTGGCGCTATCGCAGAAGCTGTTCGAAAGCGGCGTCTATTCCGAGGTGTATATGATCTCGGCGGCCAATGGCGACGGCGTCGAGGATCTGAAGCAGCGTCTGGCCCTTTCCATGCCGAAGGGGCCGTGGCTGTATCCCGAGGATCAGGCGGCCGACGTGCCGGTTCGGGTTCTTGCAGCGGAGATCACGCGCGAGAAGGTCTACCTGCGCGTCCATGAGGAGCTGCCCTATTCGGCGGCGGTGGAGACCACCAGTTTCGAGGATCGCGCCGACGGCTCGGCTCGGATCGAGCAGACCATCTATGTCGAGCGCGAGAGCCAGCGGCCCATCGTCCTGGGTAAGGGTGGCCAGACCTTGAAATGGATCGGACAGAAGGCGCGCGAGGAGCTCAACGAAATCCTCGGCCGTCAGGTGCATCTGTTCCTGACCGTCAAGGTCGATCCGAAATGGCAGGACAGCCGCGCCCTCTATGCCCAGTTCGGTCTGGATTTCGACGTCTGAGTTCCTGTGTTTGATGTGCCGCGTACCGCCGGGGGGCATCCCCGGCTCGTTCTGGGCGTCCTCGGGGCGCTGATCCTTGGCGGCGCGGTCTGGGGCGGCATCGCCACGGCCGTGGCGCCCAAGACCGATGTGGAACTGGCGACCCAGCGCGCCGATGCGCCGCCACGACCTCCCCTGGTCGTGGTTCAGGACCTGCCGCAGCTGGCGGCGCGCCTGGATCGCGAAGCCGCTTCAGGCCGCTTCATGGGCGCGGTTCTGGTGGCCAAGGGCGACAAGGTCCTGTTCCGCCAGGTCTATGGCAAGGCGAACTACGAGCAAAATCGGCCGCTTGCGCTGGGCTCGCGCTTCCGCCTGGCCTCGATCTCCAAACAGTTCACGGCGACGGCGATCCTGAAGCTTCAGGACGAGGGCAAGCTGAATGTCTCCGATCCGGTCTGCAAATGGATCCAGCCCTGTCCGCAGGCCTGGGCGCCCATCCGCATCAGCCATCTTCTGTCGCATACTTCGGGCATTCCCGACCTGATGGCGCGGCCCGGTTGGGGCATGCGCCGCACGACGCCGGCGACGCTGGACGACCTGACCGAGGATTCGAAACGGTTCGGTCTTCAGTTTGAGCCGGGAGCCAAGGTTCAGTACGACAACGCCGGTTTCAATCTGGCCGCCGCCATCGTCGAAAAGGCCAGCGGCAAGCCCTTTCAGACCTATATGCGCGAGACCTTCTTCAAGCCTCTCGGCATGAAGGATAGCGGGCTTGATCTCGATGGCGGCGATCACCGCGTCATCATGGGCTACGCCAACTTCCCCGGCGGTCTGGCGGCCCAGCCGAACGCCAACACCTCTATCGTGGCGGGCGCCGGCGCGGTCTATTCGACGCTGGACGATCTGCTGGTCTGGCAAAGGGCGCTGCACCGCGGCGGCCTGCTGACCCCCGCCAGCTATCAACAGATGCTGGCCGATCACGCGCCGGCCGACACAAAACCGAACGAACGCAGCCATCCGCGTCGGGACTGGGGTTTTGGCATCTTCGCCAACCGTCTTGGCGATCAGGTGCGGCCCAGCTTCCAGGACCGCCAGATCTACCACACCGGCAGCTGGGGCGGATTCCGCAACCTGATGCTCTATCAGCCGGACGCCGACGTGACGGTGATCGTCCTGTCCAACAACTATCACCTGCGTGACCAGGTCTTCTTGATCAGCCAGCAGGCGATGGCCGAGGCCTTGGGCCACGAGTTTCCGACCACGCTGGCGCGCTGATGCGTCCGACTGTTTCCCGGCGAGGGGAACAGGAGTAGAACGGGACCATGATCGCTCTTCTTGCCGCTCTCGTCCTTTCCGCTGCGCCGACGCAGGCTGCGGGCGATCCGGTCGTCGAGGCAGGCGCCGTTCTCGACCGAATGCACTCGGCGGCCTCGCGAGCGGACGGCGACGCCTATTTCGGTCTGTTCACGCCTGACGCCCGGTTCATCGGCACGGATGCGACCGAGCGCTGGTCGCTGGCTCAGTTTCGCGCCTACGCCACGCCCTATTTCTCGCAAGGGAAAGGCTGGACCTATCGCCCGCATGACCGAGTGGCGACCCTGGCGCCGGGCGATTGCCGCTGCATCGTCTGGTTCGATGAGTTGCTGGACAACGACGCCTACGGCCTGACGCGCGGCTCAGGCGTGCTGCGGCTGACCGACAATGGCTGGAAGATCGAGCAATATGTGCTGAGTTTCACCGTGCCGAACGACAAGGCCAAGAGCGTGGTCGGGGTGATCGCTCAAGGTCCGGCGGACTGATGGACTTCCACGAAGAGGCGTTCGTCCTGTCGGCGCGCAGCCACGGCGACACGGGCGCCGTGGTCGATCTGCTGACGGAGAGCCACGGCCGGCGTTTGGCCTATGTGGCGGGCGGAGCATCGCGCAAGATGAAGCCGTTCTTGCAGGCGGGCGCGCGGGTCGTGGCCGATTACCGCGCCCGCACCTCGGATCACCTCGGCGCTGTGCGGCTGGAGCCGGTAGGCGAGGGGCCCAGCGCCCTGTTCGACGACGCCCTGGCGCTGAACGGGCTGGCGGCGGCGGCGGGTGTGACCCAAGGCGCGTTGCCGGAGCGTGAACCGCATCCCGGCGTCTTTCTGGCGTTCGAGGCGCTGATGGCGGCATTCGAAATGCCTGCGGTCTGGCCTGCGATCTTCGTCAGGTTCGAGGCGGGCCTTTTGGAAGACCTGGGCTTCGGCCTGGACCTGTCGAAATGCGCCGCAACCGGCACGGCCGACGACCTGATCTACGTCAGCCCGCGCACGGGCCGGGCCGTCAGTCGTGACGCCGGCGCGCCCTATGCCGACAAGATGCTGACCCTTCCGCCCTTCATGCTGGGCGCCCAATCGGGTCTGATCGAGGGCGACGTCCGGGCCGGGTTCGACCTGACGGGGCATTTCCTGGAGCAGTTCGTCTTCCACCCGCAGAACAAGCCCCTGCCGCCTGCGCGCGTGTGGATGCTGGACAAGCTGGGCGACGCCGGCCGCCTCTAACCAAAGGTGAAGGCGAAGACCTGCACGCCGGGATCCAGGAACTCGACCTCGAACGTCCGTTCGCGCACCGCGCCCGTCTGCCGGACCAGTTGGTACAGCCGCTCGCCGTCGACCCGGCCGAGGCCTTGGGCGTCGATGTCGCTGCCGGCGTTCGCGCCCGGCGCCGCGCCATCGATCAGGACACGGAAGCGGACGGGTGCGCCCGGCTTGCTGGGCCCCATGACCAGATGGAGATCGCGCGCCTTGAAGCGGAAGGCGATACGGCCACCGGCCGCCTGTAGGTCGGCATGCTCACGCGTCACGCGCCAGCGGCCCGACAGGCTCCAATCGTTCAGTTTCAGCGGCGCGGCGACATAGTCCTTGATCACGTCGTTGGCCAGGCCGCCGGGCGAGCGGAAGTTCTCGGCGCGGCCATAGCCGACGTAGGTCTCCGGCGATTCGACCTGGGCCATGTCGGCGGCGGCCTCTGCGCCCTCAGCCTGGACTGTGACGACGTTGCTGGCGACGTTCGCGGCGCCCGCTTCCTTCAGAAGTTGCTGGATCACGCGTTCGGAGCCCGCATAGTCCCCTTCGCCGAAGTGGTGGTGACGGATCTGTCCTTTGGCATCGATGAAGTAGTGGGCGGGCCAGTACTGGTTCTTGAACGCCCGCCAGATGGCGAACTCATTGTCCATGGCGACCGGATAGGTGATGCCCAGCCGCTGGATGTTCTGGCGGACGTTGGCCTCGGATTTCTCGAAGGCGAACTCGGGCGTGTGTACGCCGATCACCACCAGACCCTGATCCTTATACTTCTCAGCCCAGGCGCGGACGTAGGGGATGGAGCGGATGCAGTTGATGCAGGAGTAGGTCCAGAAATCGACAACAACCACCTTGCCCCTCAGCTGCTCGGTCGTGAGCGGCGGGGTATTGATCCAGGTCGTCGCCCCGGTCAGCGGCGGCATCACCCCTTCGACGGGCAGATTTGCCAGATCGGCCGGGGCCTGGTTCGTCGGCATGCCGCGCCCGATCCCGCCCAGCAGCGCCTGTTCGATCCGGCCCGTGCTGGCGGCCGAGATCCGGGTCAACAGTCCCGTGTCCGCACCCAGGCCAATCACGACCACGCCGATCAGCACCAGAACGCCCAGGCCGCGCCGCACCCATTCGCCGACGCCCAACGCGCCCTTCATGGCCTTGAACACGCGACCGCCCACCAGCAGGGCCAGGCCAAGCGATGTCGCCGCGCCTGCTGCATAGGCCAGCAGCAGAACCGTCGTTCCGACGCCGGCGCCCTGAAGCGCTGCGCCCGTCAGGATCACGCCCAGAATGGGTCCGGCGCACGGCGCCCAGAGCAGCCCTGTTGCGACGCCGAGCAGCAGGGACGAGCGCACGTCGCCCTGATCGCCGCCCTGGCGCTCGGCGCGATCGGTCAGCCAGGACCCCGCCGCCACGAACGGCCGCATCAGGCGATCGCCCACGGCCGGAAACAGCAGGCTGACGCCCAGCACCGCCATGACGGCCAGGGCGATCCAGCGCCCGACCTCATTGGCCCGAACCGCCCAGCCGCCGCCCAGCGCCGCCAGCGTCGCCACCCCCGCAAAGGTCACGGCCATCCCGACCAACAACGGCAGACCGTTGCGGATGAACGGCCGATCCGCTCGCGCGAAGACGAAGGGCAGAACCGGCAGGATGCAGGGACTGACGATGGTCAGAACGCCGGCGAGATAGGACAGCAGGAATAGGATCATGGCGCGGCCTGATGAGGGTGTGTCTCTCACATACGCACGGCGGAGCAGTTTGGTGACTCCCCAGCGCGCTTATCCCCCAATCTGGCGCCTTACGGGCTAGACTTCCCGCTTCCGATCCCCGATTCGCAGAGCCATGACGATCCACGCCCCGCCGCCGGAAGGCGGCCGCATCATCGACGAGCCGATGGAGACGGCGCTCAGCCGCCGCTATCTGGCCTACGCCCTGTCGACCATCACCAATCGCGCCCTGCCGGACGTGCGTGACGGGTTCAAACCCGTGCACCGGCGCATCCTCTACGCCATGCATCAGATGCGGCTGAACCCGCAGGCGGCGGCGCGCAAATGCGCCAAGGTCGTCGGCGAGGTGATGGGCGGATACCACCCGCACGGCGACGCCTCGATCTACGAGGCCCTGGTGCGCCTGGCCCAGGATTTCGCCCAGCGTTATCCGCTGGTCGACGGTCAGGGGAACTTCGGCAATATCGACGGCGATAGCGCGGCGGCCATGCGCTACACCGAGTGCAAGCTGACGCCCGCCGCCGTCCTGCTGCTGGACGGCATCGATCAGGACGCCGTCGACTTCCGGCCTACATACGACGACCAGGACGAGGAGCCGATCGTCCTTCCCGCGGGCTTCCCAAACCTTCTGGCCAATGGCTCGTCCGGCATCGCGGTCGGCATGGCCACCTCGATCCCGCCGCACAATCTCGGCGAACTGATCGACGCCTGCCAACTGTTGCTGGAGCGGCCGGACGCGACGACCGAAGACCTAGTGCAGCATGTACCGGGCCCCGACTTCCCGACCGGCGGCGTTGCGGTTGAGGGTCATGCCTCGATCCTGGACGCCTATGAGACGGGCAGGGGCGGGGTACGCCTGCGCGCGCGCTGGGAAACCGAGGACCTGGGGCGCGGCGTGTGGCGGATCATCGTCACCGAAATGCCCTATCAGGTGCAGAAGTCGCGACTGATCGAGGCGCTGGCGGACCTGATCGAGCACAAGAAGGCGCCGCTGCTGGGCGATGTGCGCGACGAGTCGGCCGAGGATATCCGCCTCATCCTGGAGCCCAAGAACCGCACCATCGAGCCTGAAATGCTGATGGAAAGCCTGTTCAAGCTTTCCGATCTGGAAGTCCGCTTCCCGATCAACATGAACGTGCTGGACGCCAGCGGCACGCCGCGCGTCATGGGTCTGAAGGATTGCCTGCGCGCCTTCCTGGATCACAGGCGCGAGGTGCTGAACCGTCGTTCGCAATGGCGGATCGAGCGGGTCGAGAAGCGCCTGCACTTGCTGGAAGGCCTGCGTATCGTCTTCCTAAACCTGGACGAAGTGATCCGCATCGTTCGTGAGGAAGAGCAGCCCAAGGCCGTCCTGATCGCACGGTTCGGCCTGACGGAGGTTCAGGCCGACTTCATCCTGGACACCCGACTGCGTCAGTTGGCGCGTCTGGAAGAGATGACGATCGAAAAGGAATTCAATGCCCTGTCCGAAGAACTTGCCAACCTGAAAGCGCTGACGTCGTCTGAAGGCAAACAGTGGAAGGCGATCTCCAAGGAACTTGAGGCCGTGCGCAAGGCGCTGATCTCTCCGCGCCGAACGACGATCGCCGAGGCGGTGGACACGTCCGCCTTCGTCGCGCCCGAGGCCTTCATCCCGCGCGAGGCGATCACCGTCATCTTGTCGGAACGTGGCTGGATCCGCGCCGCCAAGGGCAAGGTCGAGGATCCGTCGGAGCTGAAGTTCAAGGAAGGCGACCAACTCGCCTACCTCGTCCCGGCCTATACGACCGACAAGCTGCTGGTGGCGGCGTCGGACGGGCGCATCTTCACCATAGGCGCGGACAAGCTGGCGTCCGGACGCGGGCATGGCGAGCCGCTGCGCCTGATGATCGATCTGGACGAGAAGGCCGAAATCATCAACGTGCTGGCGCATCAGCCGGGCGGCAAATTGCTGATCGCATCGAAGGCCGGATACGGCTTCATTGCGCCGGAAGACGATACCCTGGCCCAGAAGCGCGGCGGCAAGCAGGTGCTTAACGGCGAAATGCTGGCGGTGCTGCGGGTGACCGGAGATCACGTTGCGACCATCGGCGAGAACATCAAGACGCTGATCTTCCCTCTCGCTGAATTGCCCGAAATGGGACGTGGCAAGGGTGTAAAGCTGCAAAGCTTCAAACAGGGCGGCCTCGCCGACATCACCGTCTTCAACGCAGAGACGGGACCGGAATGGGCCGACGGCGGCGGACGTCGTCGCAACTGGCCCGACTGGAAAGACTGGCTGGGCAAACGCGCCGGCACCGGTCGTCAAGGCCCAAGAGGCCTGCGGAAGTTCAGATAGGCGACCCGCCCGTCAGTTCTAGAACAGAACTGACGGGTTCATGATGCGCTTGGGATCGATGGCGCGGCGGATGGCGGCCATGGTTCCGATCTCGAGCGGGGACTTGTAGCGCTTGACCTCTTCGGTCTTCAGCCGACCCAGACCGTGTTCGGCCGAAATCGAGCCGTCGTAGGCTCCGACAACATCGTGAACCACTTGCGAGCCTTCCTTCCAGCGGCCGATGAAGGCGGGAATGTCCTGACCGACGCCCGGCAGAATGTCGTAGTGCAGATTGCCGTCGCCGACATGGCCGAAGACCGAGATGCGGGCGCCGGGGTGGAAGCGTTCGACGGCGGCCGAGGCTTCGTCGATGAAATCGGCGATGCGGCTAATGGGGACGGAGACGTCGTGTTTCCAGCCGCCGCCCTCGGGCTTGAGGGCCGCCGAATGTTCTTCACGCAGACGCCAGAAGGCGGCGCGCTGTGCGTCGTTCTGGGCGATGGCGGCGTCGGTGATCAGGCCTTCCTCGAAGGCAACCTCGAGCAGCGCCTCCATCTGGGCCTCGGCGCCGCCGGGCGTGCCCGAAGCGATCTCGATCAGAACGTACCAATCGGGCGCCGAGTCCAGCGGCTCGCGGGTGTCGGGAATGTTCTTCAGCACCAGTTCCATGCCGAGGCGCTTCATCAGTTCGAAGGCCTCCACCCCGCCGCCCGTCTCGGCCTTGGCGCGGGCGAGCAGTTCGACCGAGGCGGCGGCTGTTTCCAGCCCGACCACCGCTACGGCGCGCGAGCGCATGATGGGGAAGAGTTTCAGCGTGGCGGCGGTCACGACGCCCAATGTGCCCTCGGCGCCGATCAGCAGCTGTTTCAAGTCGTAGCCGGTGTTGTCCTTACGCAGCCGCTTCAGGCCCCGGAAGATTTCGCCGTTGGGCATGACCGCCTCAAGACCCAAGACCAGGTCGCGCATCATGCCGTAGCGAAGAACCTGGGTGCCCCCGGCATTGGTGGAGATGACGCCGCCAATGGTGGCTGAGCCCTCGGCTGCAAGACTGAGCGGGAAATAGCGGCCGGCCGCTGTCGCCGCCTGCTGCGCCTCCAGCAGGGTCAGGCCGGCTTCGACCGTCATGGCGTCGTCAAGCGGAGTCACATCGCGGACGGCGCGCATCTTGCGGGTCGACAGCAGGACCTCGCCGAAGGGGATCTGTCCGCCGACCAAGCCGGTGCCGCCGCCTTGGGGCGTGATGGCGACGCCCTCTCGAGCGCAGATCGTCACAGCGCGCGCAACCTCTTCCGTCGAACGCGGGGTCAACAGGATCGCCGTATTGCCCGTCCAGCGATTGCGCCATTCGGTCAGATGCGGCGCGATGACATCAGGATCCTGGGTCCAGCCGCCCGGACCGAGCGCGGCCTTCAGTTCGTCAAGCACGGTGGCGGAGGGGGCGGGCGTCTGCATGCCCCCTTTTGTCAGGGGTCGCCTTGCGTTGGAAGGGCGGCGAGGCCCCTAGACGTCGAGTTCTTCTTTCACGAACTGAGCGTTTTCCTGAATGAACTGGAAGCGCGCGTCGGCGCGCTTGCCCATCAGGCGTTCGACTAGGTCCTCGATGCTGGCCTCGGCGTCGGGCACCGTAATGCGGGCCAGGGTGCGCTTCTTCGGATCCATGGTGGTCTCCTTCAGCTGGGAGGCCATCATTTCGCCCAGGCCCTTGAACCGGCCGATCTCGGTTTTCTTGCCTTTGAACACGGTCGCCAGCAGTTCGTCGCGGTGGGCGTCGTCGCGGGCGTATTCGCTCAAGGGACCGGCCGAAATTCGATAGAGGGGCGGTAAGGCCATGAAGACCCGGCCCTGGCGAATTGTCTCGGGCATGACGCGATAGAAGAATGTGATCAGCAGGGCCGCGATGTGGGCGCCGTCCACGTCGGCGTCGGTCATGATGACGATCCGCTCATAGCGCAGGTCGTCGATATTGAACCGGTTGCCGGGCTGGACGCCCAAGGCCAGGGCTAGGTCGGACAGTTCGACATTGGCGCGCAGCTTGTCGGCGGTGGCGGAAGCGACGTTGAGGATTTTGCCGCGCAGGGGCAGTATCGCCTGGGTGGTGCGGTCGCGCGCCTGTTTGGCCGAGCCGCCCGCCGAATCGCCTTCGACGATGAAGAGTTCGGTGCCTTGGGCCGACTGGCGGCTGCAGTCCGACAGCTTGCCGGGCAGGCGCAGCTTGCGGGTGGCGGCGGCGCGCTGAACCTCCTTGTCTTTACGGCGACGTAGCCGATCCTCCGCGCGATCTACAACGAAGCCGAGCAGGGCGTTGGCCTGTTTGGGGCTCTCGGTCAGCCAGTGGTCCAGCGGGTCGCGCAGCAGCTGCTCCACGATGCGCGCCCCCTCGGGCGAGGACAGACGGTCCTTGGTCTGGCCCTGGAATTCGGGATTGCGGATGAAGACGCTGATAAGGGCCCCGGCGTTGGCGATGACGTCCTCGGCCGTGATGATCGCGGCGCGCTTCTCATTGGTCAGTTCGCCGTAGGATTTCAGACCCTTGACCAAGGCGGCGCGGAAGCCGGCCTCGTGCGTGCCGCCATCGGGCGTGGAGACGGTGTTGCAGTAGGACTGGATGAAGCCGTCCGATTCACCAAAGCCGATCGGCGACCAGGTGACGGCCCATTCGAAGGCGCCCGTTTCGCCTTGGCGCTCGGCGCGGCCGGCGAAGGTCGGGGTGACTGTCTCCATCTGACCGATGCGGTCGATCAAGGCGTCGGCGAGGCCGCCGGGGAAGTGCAGACTGGCCTGCGCCGGTGTGGCGTCGGTGATCCGCTCCGGAGCGCAGGTCCAGCGGATTTCGACGCCCCGGAACAGATAGGCCTTTGACCGCGCCATGCGGAATAGACGAGCGGGCTTGAAGGCCGCGCCCATACCGAAGATTTCGTCGTCGGGCTTGAAGCGGATCAAGGTGCCACGCTTCTTGGACGGGCCAATTTGCTGGATCGGGGCCAGGACGTGGCCGCGGCTGAAGGCCTGTTTCCATTCGAAACCGTCGCGCCAGACCGTGACCTCGACGCTTTCGCTCAGGGCGTTGACGACCGAGACGCCGACGCCGTGCAAACCACCTGAGGTTTCATAGGCTTTGCCGGAAAACTTGCCGCCGGAGTGGAGGACGGTCATGACGACTTCCAGCGCCGACTTGCCGGGATGTTTCGGATGCGGATCGACCGGGATGCCGCGTCCGTCGTCGCGCACCGACAGATAGCCGTCGGCGTCCAGATCGACGGTGATCAGCTTGGCGTGTTTGGCCACCGCCTCGTCCATGGCGTTATCCAGGACTTCGGCGAACAGGTGGTGCAGGGCGCGCTCGTCGGTGCCGCCGATATACATGCCGGGGCGTTTGCGAACGGGTTCAAGCCCTTCCAGCACCTCGATGGATGAGGCGGAATAGCCGGTGGCGGCCGCCGTCGTAGCTGTGGCCTGAACAGGTGGCGGCGCGGGGGTTGGGGCGATAACGGACGCAGCCGCAGGCGGGGTCACCGCAACAGGCTTGGGCGGCTCGGGTTTGCGAGCTTCGGGTTCGTCGTCAAAAGCGAAGAGGTCGGCGGCCATTCACATAGTCTGAGGCGATTCGGGACCGGGTCTGGTAGGCCCGTGAGGCCGGTCGAGCAAGCGGCGCACGAACCGGGGCCGGATCGAAGGTCACGGAGCGGGCCATAATCGCCAACATCAGGATCCACGGCAGGTTAGCGTGGGTCAGCAGGACGCTCTCTGACAGGCTCAAAGCGGTGAAGGCGGATAGATAGGCGATGCTCCAATAGCCTTCGCGCGCACCGAGCCCGTTCGTGCGCGCGATGACGAAGATCGCAGAGAGTGCCATGATGGCCCCTACCGCCACCGCACCGGGCCAGCCCAGTTGCACGAGCAGATCGATCCAGCCGTTGTGGGCGGAGGGGACGGGCCATTGGGTCTCGATGCGGATTTCGCGCGCAGGGATCGAGTCCACGCCCCAGAAGGCGCTGAAGCCATATCCGGTCCAGGGGCGCTCGGCGACCTTCCGCATAAGGGCTTCCCAGATCAGGGTGCGGCCTGTCAGCGACGGGTCCTTGCCCAGCGCCTCGAGGATTGCGGCGGAGTCGGAGTTCCACAGCCAGGTTGCGCCCGCCGCAACGATGACGGCAAGCCAGATGCCGATGACGGTGATGACGGCGCCGCCCTGTTTCAACGCCCACCATCCGCCGATCATGCCCAGGCCCAAGCCCCAGCACAGAAGCGACGTCTTGGACTGGGTGGCAAGCACCAAGAGCGTGGTGAGGCCCAATGTCAGCAGGCAGATCCAGAACCGATGGCTGCGTCCCGCGATATGATCGGCGGCCAGGGTCGCTGCGGCGGAGACGGCGCCTACCACCATGACCAGCCCCATCTGGTTCTTCTCGTACCAGAGACCGCGCCACAGGCCGGCGTTGTCGAACTGGTGCACCCCGACCTTCGGATAGCCGAACACCATGATCAGGCTGCCGACCGCCATCACCAGACAGGTGTACATCAGGACGCGCGGCAGGGCGTCGTCTCGGAACCGGGCGCCCAGATAGATGGCGAAGGCGCTGTTGATCGCCATGGCGATGACGCGGCGTTCAGTGACCTCGGGGTCGATGGACCAGTATTTTGAGACGAAACACAGCGCGACCAGGGCGAACATCATCAGCCATGCCGGCCAGGCGCGGATGACCTTGTCGAAGCGAAAGACGATCAGGCCGGCGATGACGGCATAGACCGGCAACCAGATGAACCGCAGGATCGGCGTCTCGACCTGGGTCGGAGCGATGACGGGTGCGATCAGGGCGCCGGTCAGCATGAAGACGACGAAGCCGGCCGCCCACTGTTCCCACAGCGGCGGAGAATCATCCGGGATATGAACGGGCGGTTCACGCACGGGCGCACAGTCCTTTGCGTCGCTTAAGGAACCGTGAGCGCGGCGGTGAAGGCGGCGAGACCTCGTTCCAGATCGGCGATCAGTTCTGAGGGGTCTTCCAAACCGACATGCAGTCGGATGAGTTCGCCCTCAAGCCCGGGCGGCTGGTTGCGGTAGGCCATCTGATGGGTTTCGTGAGTGATCAGGCTCTCAAACCCGCCCCAGGAATAGCCCAGGCCGAACAGGGTCAGGGCGTTCAGCAACGCCTCGCCCGCCGCCCTGTCGCCGCCCTTCGTGACCACGCCCATCAGGGACGCGGCGCCGGTGAAATCTCGCCGCCACAGGTCATGGCCGATCGAGCCGGGCAGGGGCGGGTAGAGGACGCGGGAAACCTCGGGCCGGGCTTGCAGCCATTCCGCCACGATCAAGCCTGACCGCGCCTGTTCGGCATACCGCAGCGGCAAAGTCCGCAGGCCGCGCAGCGCCAGCCAGGCGTCGTCGGGCGACACATGCCAGCCGAGGTCTTCGATGGCGTCGCCGATGGCGCGCAGGCAGGCGGGGTCGTTTGAAGCGATACTGCCCATCAGCACGTCCGAATGACCGCCGACATATTTGGTGACGGCCTGAACGCTGACATCCACGCAATGGGCCAGCGGACGATAGGCCAGGCCGGCGGCCCAGGTATTATCGACCACCGTCAGGACGCCTCGCGCGCGGCAGGCCTGGGCCACGGCGGTGACATCGACAATTTCGAATGTGAGGGAGGCTGGCGACTCCATCAGCACCAACCGGGTGCGTTCGCCGATGGCGGCCAGAACAGTCTGCGCGTCTGCGTCTGCGGGCAAAAAGCGGGTCGTGACGCCGCGGGCCGATTGATACCGACTCAGGAACCGGCGCGTCGGACCATAGACGGCGTCCGTTGTGATCACCTCGTCGCCTGGTCTCAAAAGCGCCAGTAGCGGAACCGTGACGGCCGCAAGACCCGACGGAACGAGAAAGGCGTCCTTTGCCCCCTCCAGATCGGCCAGGGCGCGGCGAAGATCGCGGGCGGCGCTGCCGCCGCTGAGGCCATAGGTCGGCCCGTCGGTCTCGTCGCGCATGACGGCCGCGCTATCGCTCAACATTGTCGAGGCGCGTTCGATCGGCGGATTGACGCCGCGGCGGCCCTGGCCGCGTCGAGTGGCGGCGGCGATCAGGCGGGTGCGGTCCGAAAGCAGCGACATGGCCCCTCCGATGGGTTGCGGATCGGTCCCTAAAGGCCTCTAAAGCCACCGGGGCGCAAGCGGCGAGGGATAGGAACGCGATGCGGTGCTGGACGATCGGAGCGATGACCGTTGTGCTGATGACGACGGCTTGCGGGCGCAAGGACGCCAGCCCTGCACCGGAAACCAGCCCCGCCACGCCCGCGCAAGCGTCTTCGACTGCGGTCGCAAAAAGCCCGACGCTGGCCGCCATCAAGCGCCGCGGTCGCCTGAATTGCGGCGTGCATCAGGGGTTGGTCGGCTTTGCCTACACCGACAATCGCGGCCAGTGGCGCGGCTTCGACGTGGACTTCTGTCGCGCGACGGCGGCGGCGGTGCTGGGCGATGCCGATGCGGTGCGGTTCGTGCCTCTGTCGGCGTCGGATCGTTTCACGGCGCTGAACGACGGCCGCATCGATGTGCTTTGGCGCAACTCGTCCTGGACGATGAGCCGCGACGCGGGCGAAGGGTTCGTCTTCGCCGGCGTCAACTATTACGACGGCCAGGGCTTCCTGGTCCGGCGTTCGCTGAACCTGAACAGTGCGACAGAACTGACGGGCGCGCGGGTCTGCGTTCAGTCGGGTTCGACATCCCAGGCCAACGCCGCTGACTACTTCCGGTCTCGCGGCATCGAATATCGGCCCGTCGTGTTCGAGACGGAAGAGGCGGCGCGTGACGCTTATGGCCGTGAAGATTGCGACGCCTTCAGCGCCGACATCTCTGCGCTAGCCGCCGCGCGGACCGTGCTGACCAATCCCAACGAACATGTGATCCTGTCCGACGTGGCGTCCAAGGAGCCGCTGGGGCCGGTGGTCAAGGCGGGCGACGAACGCTGGGCCTCGACCGTCCGCTGGACTCTGAACGCCCTGATGCTGGCCGAGGAACTCGGCGTCACCAAGGCCAATGCCGAAGATCAGTTCAAGACGACGACGGACCCACGCGTGCGACGTCTTTTGGGTGCCGAGGGCGAGTTCGGACCCATGCTGGGGCTGTCGAACGCCTGGGCCAAGGACGCCGTGGGTGCGGTCGGAAACTATGGCGAAATCTTCGAGCGGAATCTGGGGTCGCAATCGGCGCTCGACCTGGCGCGCGGTTTGAACGCACAATGGAACGCGCGCCCGGCCGGCTTGATCTATGGCCTGCCGATCCGATAAGCGCCGATGCTTGCATCGCTTCCTGGGGGACAGATGACCGAGACGAAACGCGGCGGCCTTGCGCTGCACTGGCTGATGTTGATCGGTTTCGCGGTCGGTCTGATCGGGGGATTGCTGGTCAATCTGACGCTGGGAGCGGATACGGCCTGGGTGGTCTGGCTGACGGACAACGTCACCGGACCGCTGAGCCAGATCTTCCTTCGCCTGCTGTTCATGATGGTGATCCCGCTGCTGTTTTCGGCCCTGGTGGTCGGCGTGGCCGAGATGGGCGATCTGAGCTCGCTTGGACGGGCGGGAATCAAGACCCTGTTGTTGACCATTCTGGTGTCCACCATCGCGGTGGTTATCGGCCTGGTGATGGTCAATGTGTTCCAGCCCGGAAGGGGCGTGGACCCGGTCCTCGCGCAGCAACTGCTGGACCAGGGACGTGACGGCGCGGCCGGCATCGTCAGCGGCGCGCCCGAAACCATCCAGTTGGGTGATTTCTTCTTGGATCTGATCCCGTCGAACGTCTTCACCGCGGCCTCCGAGAACCAGATCCTGCCGGTGATGGTGTTTGCTCTGTTCTTCGGCATCGGCCTGGTGATGGCCAAGTCGCCTGCGACCGACCGCTTGCAGCAGGTCATCGAGGGCATGTTCGAAGTCACGATGAAGCTGATCAACCTCTTCATCAAACTGGCCCCCATCGCCATCGCCTGCTTGATGTTCAACCTGGCGGCCCTGTTCGGCTGGGACCTTTTGGTGCGCCTCGCGGCCTATGTCGGCGTCGCGGTGGGCGCGATGGCGATCCACATGTTCGTCGTCTATCCGCTGGTGATCTGGATCCTTGGCGGCCGGTCGCCGATCGCATTCTTCAAGGGCGTGCGCGAGCCGATGGTGGTGGCCTTCTCGACCGCTTCATCCAACGCGTCTCTGCCGGTGTCGCTGAAGGCGGCGGAGCAGGAGCTGAAGCTGCCGCGTAAGATCGCCCGCTTCGTCCTGACGGTCGGCGCCACTGCCAATCAGAACGGCACGGCCCTGTTTGAAGGCGTGACGGTGCTGTTTCTGGCTCAGTTTTTCGGCATCGACCTGACGATCACGCAGCAGATCATCGTCATGCTGGTCTGCATCCTTGGCGGTATCGGTACGGCGGGCGTGCCGGCCGGTTCGCTACCGGTCGTGGCGATGATCCTGGTGATGGTGAAGGTACCGCCGGAGGGCATCGGCCTGATCCTGGGCGTGGATCGCTTCCTGGACATGTGCCGCACGACGCTGAATGTCACGGGCGACCTGGTTCTGGCGACTGTCGTTTCGCGCGGCGAGGAAGACGAGCCGATCGACGCCGACGATGTCGTCCCCGTGGCGCCGCCGGGCTGATCTCAGCCGGTTTCGACGGGGGTGTCCGTTCGGGCGCCCCATTCAGCCCAGGAACCGTCATAAAGCCGCGACGAACGACCGAGTTCGGCCATGCCCAGCGTCAGTATTGCGGCGGTCACTCCGGATCCGCAGGTCGTGATCACGGGTAGGCTGATATCCACGCCAGCGTCCGCAATGGCCTGCGCCAAGGCCGCGCCACGCTTCATAGTGCCATTGTCGTTTAGCAAGCGACCATAGGGGAGATTGCGCGCGCCGGGCATATGGCCGATGCGAACACCGGCGCGAGGTTCGGGCGCCGCACCTTTGAAACGCGGTGCGGCGCGCGCATCCACGACCTGGGCGTCCTGGGCCAAGGCCGCGCGCACGTCATCCAACGAGGCGACAGCATCGAGCGTGATCTTGGCATGGAAGTCTTTTGCATCTGCGACTGAAGGCCCGGAGACGGTTGGCAGGCCGTCGTCACGCCAGCGCGGCAGGCCGCCGTCGAGCACCTGAACCCTCGTCGCGCCCATCGTCTTCAGCATCCACCAGACGCGCGCCGCCGAGAACAATCCGGCCGTGTCATAGACGACGATCTGGTCGTCGACGGAGAGGCCCAGCGCCCCAACGGTAGCGCCAAAGGCCTCTGGCGTGGGCATCATATGGGGCAGGGGGCTACCTCGATCCGATATGGCGTCCAGATCGAAAAAGACGGCGCCAGGGATATGGGTCTGTTCAAAATCGGCGCGCGCGTCGCGGCCGTCCAGGTGCCAGCTGCCATCGACGATCCGCAAGTCCGGCGCGGCCAATCTCGCGGCGAGGTCCGTCGTCGAAATCAGCGGGCTCATGGGCGAGACAGGCTCAGTTGGATGACGTCGGTGCGGCGAGAGCGGAATCCGGCCTCGCAATAGGCCAGATAAAAGTGCCAGAGCCGGCGGAATCTTTCGTCAAAGCCGGAAAGCTTGCTGATTTCGCCCCAGGACGCCTGGAAACGCTCATCCCAAAGCTTGAGCGTCGCAGCGTAGTCGAGGCCGAACCGTTCCACCGACTGCCATGACAGTCCGGCTTTCGAGACGACTGGCGCCAGCCGGTCTTCGGAGGGCAGCATGCCGCCGGGGAAGACGTACTTCTGGATGAAATCCGTCCGGGCATTGTATTCGTCGAACAGGTCGTCCTGGATCGTGATGATCTGCAACCCGGCCCTGCCGCCAGGTTGAAGGACGTCGTGCACCTTGCCGAAGTAAGCGGGCCAGTACTCCATGCCCACAGCCTCGAACATCTCGATGGACGCCACCCGATCAAATCGACCCTGCACATCGCGGTAGTCGATCAGTTGAATATCGGCGCGGTCGCTAAGACCCGCGTTGAACATGCGCTGGCGAGCAAAATCGTGCTGCTCTTTGGAGATCGTAATCCCAGTGACGTTGGCGCCGATCTCGCGCGCCGCAAACTCGGCGAAGCCGCCCCAGCCGCAGCCGATTTCGAGCACCGACATGCCCGGCCGAAGATCCATCATTCGGGCCAAGGCGGCGTATTTCTCGCGCTGCGCCGCCTCCAGTGCCTCACCATCGCGGCTGAAGCGGGCCGATGAATAGGTCATCGTGCCGTCCAGCCACTGGGAATAGAAGGCGTTGCCCAGATCGTAGTGGGCATGGATGTTTTTCTTCGACCCGGTCTTGCTGTTACGATTGGTGCGGTGGCTCAGCCAGTTGACCACCCACATGATCAGGTTGCCGTCGAACAGGCGCCGGATGTGATCGTAGTTGTCCACCAGGGTTTCGAGCAGACCGGCCAAGTGCGGACTGTCCCACTCGCCCGCGATATAGCCTTCGGCGAAGCCGATATCGCCGGCCGCGAGTACGCGGCGTGCGAACCGATAGTCGCGCACCGTCATTATGCCGCTGGGGCCCGGCTGCTTGCCTTGAAGCACATGGGTCTCACCATTGGGCAGTTGCACCGTCAAGCGGCCGAAGGTCCAGTTGGTGGCCAGAAGCCGCAGCATCATAGCGAACACGCGCGGTGTTCGGCTGGCGACGGCTTCGATATCGGCGTGTGCGACGCTCATTTTTTGACTTTCAACGCGGAATACAAAGGGGGTCAATCACGGTCGCTGTGGTCGTCGCCGCGACCGGAAACGGTCTTCAGGGCAGCAAGCGCCCGGGCGCGGCCCTTCTCATGTTCGACGATCGGCTTGGGGTAATCGCGCCCTAGAACGATTTCGGCGTCACGCAGCACTTCAGCGGGTGCGGTCCAGGGCGACTGTAGCCAGGGGTCGGGCAGGCGGCGAAGTTCCGGCACCCACCGACGGACATAGCCGCCGTCGGGATCGAACTTTTCGGCCTGCGTGATGGGATTGAAAATGCGGAAGAAGGGGGAGGCGTCTGCGCCCGACCCTGCGACCCACTGCCAGTTCTGCACATTGCTGGCCCGGTCGGCGTCCACCAGCGTGTCCCAGAACCAGGCTTCGCCTTCGCGCCAGTCGACCAGCAGATGTTTGATCAGGAAGGAGGCGACGACCATTCGCACCCGATTGTGCATCCACCCCGTCGTCCAGAGCTGACGCATCCCGGCGTCCACCAACGGGTATCCGGTCCGCCCCTGTCGCCACGCCCTGAGGCTCGCGTCGTCCTTACGCCAGGGCATGGCGTCATATTCGGGACGGAACGCGCGCTCGGTGATGTAGGGAAAATGGTGCAGCAGGTGCGCCGAGAACTCGCGCCAGCCGATCTCAGCAATGAATTTGTCGGCCTCCGATGATGACACCTTGCCGTCTTTGGCTTCCTGTCGGGCGCGGTCTATCGCCCGCCAAGGGCTGATCTCGCCCCAGTGAAGATGCGGCGACAGGCGGCTGTTGGCGCCTTGCCGGTCGGGAAAGTCGCGATCCTTCGCATAGGTCTTCAGGCCGGATGGTATGAACCTGGATAAGGCCTGCGAGGCCCCATCCTCCCCCGGCGTCCAGTCGAAGCCCTTGGACCAATCCGGACGGTGGGGATGCAGCTTCCAGCCGTCGAGGTCGTCGGATTGAACCGTTTCGGGCGTCTGTATCTGGCGAGGTCCCGTTGTGTGAGCCGGCGCCTCGGCCGTGGCCAGCAGAGCTCTCAAGAACGGCGTGAAGACTTTGTACGGCTGGCCCGAACCGTTCAGCACCTCGCCCGGGCGGCAGAGCAGGGCGCCATTGAAGCCACGGCATTCGACGCCGTCCGCCTTGAGCGTATGGGCGATTTCGGCGTCATGCTCAAACGCCTCTGGTTCGAACAGGCGGTTCATAAAAACAACGTTGGCGCCGGTTTCGGCGATCAGCGCCTGAAGCTGGCTCAGCGCATTGCCCTTGCGCAGAATCAGGCGCGAACCGCGATATTGAAGCGCGGCATCCAGCGCCCTCAACGACTTGTCGAGCCACCAGCGCGACGCGGCGCCCATCGGCCGCTCGAAATGCTCGTCTAGAATGTAGACGGGCAGGATTGGTCGCCCCGTCTCCGCCGCGTGGTTCAGGGCGGGATTGTCATGCAGTCGCAGATCGCGGCGAAACCACAGGATGACAGGTTTGGTGGCCACGCGGGCGAACTCCGTGATAACTTGCGCTCATCCCTTCAGAGCGCCACCTGATGGCCCAATAGCTGCGGCAAAAGCCGCCTCCACAACACCGAACGTCGAAAGAGCCGCCTCGTGAGCCGACCCAACGCTGTCATTACGTTGTCCGAAGGTCTTCGGACGCCTGTCGTCATCGGTGGCGGCGCAAGAATCGCTTTCATCGCCGGTCCTTGCCAGATGGAGAGCCGCCAGCACGCGCTGGAGACGGCCCATGCCCTGAAGGAAATCGGCGAGCGGTTGAACGTCGGCATCATCTACAAGACCAGTTTCGACAAGGCGAACCGGACCAGCGCCAGCGCCGCGCGGGGCATCGGTCTGAAAGACGCCATGCCGATCTTCGCCGAGATTCGCGAGGTGACCGGCCTGCCAACCCTGACGGACGTCCACTCCGAGGTTCAGTGTGGTCCGGTCGGCGAGGTCGTCGATGTGTTGCAAATCCCGGCCTTCCTCAGCCGCCAGACCGACCTGCTGCTGGCCGCCGCCGCCACCGGCAAGGCGATCAACATCAAAAAGGGTCAGTTCCTGGCTCCCTGGGACATGAAGAACGTCATCGCCAAGGTGGTCGGCGCCGGCAATCCCAACGTCATGGCCTGTGAACGCGGCGCCAGCTTTGGCTACAATACTCTCGTGAGCGATATGCGGGCGCTTCCGGTGCTGCGCGAGATCGGCTGCCCCGTCGTGTTCGATGCGACCCACAGCGTTCAGCAGCCGGGCGGGCAGGGCGCGTCGTCGGGCGGTCAGCGCGAGTTCGTGCCGGTGCTAGGGCGCGCGGCGGTGGCCGTCGGTGTTGATGCAGTCTTCATGGAAACGCACCAGGACCCGGATAATGCGCCGTCGGATGGCCCAAACATGGTGCCGCTGAGCCAATTCGAGGCCCTGGCCGCCGAACTGATCGCCTTCGACGACCTGGCCATCAAGATCGGGGCCAAGGCGCCGGTGGCGCACGCCGCCTGAATCCTCTAGGTCGGACCCATGTCTGACACCCTGGACCTAGGTGCCCTGCAAAGCCTGCTGGAGCGCGTGCGCGGCTTGAAGATCGCCTGCGTCGGCGACTTGATGCTGGATCGCTACGTCTACGGCGAGGTCAGCCGCATCTCGCCCGAGGCGCCGATCCCTGTGCTCCGCACCAGCCGAACCGTCGCCATGCCGGGCGGCGTCGGCAACGTCGCGCGCAATATTGCGGCTCTGGGTGGGGTGGCGCGGCTGGGCGCCGTGATCGGCGACGACGTGGCTGGCGCGGAATTGACCGCTCTTATCGCCGCCGAACCGCACATCGAGGACGTCGTGGCGAGGCCGGCAGGCGCGTCCACAATCGTAAAGACACGCTTCGTTTCGGGCGGCCAACAGCTCTTGCGTTTGGATGACGAGGCTGCGCCGACCGCGATCCACGATTCGGACGCGTTTACTGATGCCTCGGTCTACTTGCTCTCAGACTACGCCAAGGGTGTCGTCAGCGATGCGCTCCTGGCTTCGGCGCTGAACGCGGCGAAGAAATCTGGTGCGCCGGTCGTCGTCGATCCAAAGGGAAGGGATTTCGACCGCTACGGCGCCGTCGATGTCATCAAGCCCAATGCGTCGGAACTGGCCGGCGCCACCGGCCTGCCGGTCGGTACGGACCCCGAGGTCGAGACGGCGCTGGCCGCCTTGCTGGCCGCCACGACCGCCAAGGCGATCATCGTCACCCGTGCGGGCAAGGGGATGAGCCTGGCGCGGCGCGGTGAACCCGTGAAGCACTTCCCGGGCCGGGCGCGCGAGGTCTTCGACGTGTCTGGCGCCGGCGATACAGGCCTGGCCGCCATTGGGTTGGCGCTGGGCGCGGGTGCGTCGCTGGAGATGGCGGTCGAGTTCGCCATCCTGGCCTCTGGCGTGGTTGTCGGGAAGGCCGGGACGGCGGTTATCACACCCGCCGAGCTGATCGAAGCCGAGCTGAGCCAGCACGCCACCGCTGCGGTATCCAAGGTGACGCCGATCGACGAACTGGCGGTCGAGGTCGAGGGCTGGCGACGTCAGGGCCTGAAGGTCGGTTTCACCAATGGATGTTTCGACATCCTGCACCGCGGCCATGTGGCCTATCTGGCGCAGGCGCGCAGCTGGTGCGATCGCCTGGTCGTGGCGCTGAACACCGATGCCTCGGTCAAACGACTGAAGGGCGAAGGGCGACCGGTGAATGATCTGGACAGTCGCGCCGTCGTCATCGGCGGGCTGGCCAGCGTCGATCGCGTCACCAGTTTCGACGACCCGACGCCCATCGCCCTGATCGAACGGCTGCGTCCTGATATTCTGATCAAGGGCTCGGACTATACGCGAGAGGGCGTCGTGGGCGGCGATCTGGTCGAAAGCTGGGGCGGCGAGGTCAAGCTGGCGGATTTCAAGGATGGCTATTCGACCACGCGAACGATCGAGAAGATGACAGGGAGCGCTCAGTGACGCCGAGAATGATCGTCGTGACCGGCGGCGCCGGTTTCATTGGTTCAAACATCGTTGCGCGGCTGACAGCCGAGACCGCCTATGATGTCGTCGTCTGCGATCGGTTGGAGACGGCCAACCTGGCCAAGTGGAAGAACCTGGCCAAACACGCGATCGCTGACTTCTGGTCGCCCGAAGAATTGTTCGAACAGATGGAGCGCCACGCCGAGCGGATTGAGGCAGTAGTGCACATGGGCGCGATTTCTTCGACGACCGAGCCGGACGCTGACCTCATCCTGCGGACAAACTTCACCCTGTCGCGCGACCTATGGGACTGGTGCGCAATTCGAGGCTCGCGGATGATCTACGCGTCTTCCGCTGCCACTTATGGCGACGGCGAGACGGGCTTCAACGACGATGACGATGCAGACTCATTGTCGCAGCTTCGCCCGCTAAATGCGTATGGCTATTCGAAAATGCTGTTTGACCAGTATGCTGTTCGGCAGGCGGATCGGGGTCAGGCGCCGCCCCAGTGGGCGGGGCTGAAGTTCTTCAATGTCTATGGCCCGAACGAAGGTCACAAAGGCGGAATGAAGTCGGTCGTGGCTCAAATCTGGCCCAAGGTCGCGGCAGGCGAGACCGTGACCCTGTTTCGGTCGCACAATCCGAACTATGCGGATGGCGGCCAGATGCGAGACTTCGTCTACGTCGACGATGTGGTCGATATCATCGAGTTTTTGCTCCAGTCGCCGCAGGTCTCTGGCATATTCAACGCCGGCTCGGGCCAGGCGCGGTCGTTCGCCGATCTTGCCCGCGCCACCTTCGAGGCCGCCGGCAAGACGCCTTCCATCGACTATGTCGATACGCCCCTGTCGATCCGCGACCGCTACCAGTATTTCACCGAAGCCCGAATGGATCGCATCCGCGCCGCAGGCTTCGAGGGTCAATCCACGCCGTTGGAAGAGGGCGTGCGGCGCTATGTGCAGGACTTCCTCGCCACGGCTGATCCGTACCGCTGATGCGTCGGCTGACCTTCAGGCAATGGGTCGGATATGCAGGCTTCGCCGCCGTCTTCGTGCTGACGGCCGCCGTTGCGGTGTGGAGCGGCGACATTCTGAGGGCCGGGCTGGACCCGCAGGTGCCGTTCCAGACCTACAAGCCGCCGCCTGCACCCGACTATAGAAAGACATCCGCCTGGGCGCTGATCGACCAGGGCGCGCCCAACCAGGCGGCGGTCTTCTTCGTCATGCCGACCACCTTCGATGGTGGCGCCGAGTGGAATGGGCCGATCGACGATGCGCGGGCCAACGCCTATATGCGACGCGTCGTGCTGCCCAACTATGCGTCGCCCTTCGCTCGGGAAGGAAGGGTAAGCGCGCCGCTGTATCGCCAAGCCAGCCTTTACACGCGCCTGACCTTGCGAGACGACGCCCGTGAAGCGCGCGCCTTCGCCTATGAGGATGTGAAGGCCGCCTTCGACTTGTGGCTGCGACAGCATCCTGCCGGCCCGATCGTGATCGCCGGCGTCGAACAGGGCGGGGAACTGACGGCGCGTCTCGTTCGCGACCGGCTCCGCGCCAGTCCGGCGCTGAAGGACAGGCTTGTCGCCGCCTATCTGATCGAGACCCTGGTCGGGCGCGAGATGTTCCGGCAGGCGATCTCTCCCTGCGACACGGCCGACCAAACGGGATGTATCGTGGCCTGGGCGTCGGTGCAGGACGGCGACGAACCAGGCGCACGGCGCAAGCTGAGACGCGCTCTGGAATGGGACGATCGCGGCGATCTGGTAAGCCTGTCTACTGACCCCGTCTGCGTAAATCCGGTCACGGGTGCTGCGAGCCAGCCGCGTGCCGCGGCGCGTCAGCACAGCGGCGCGACCAATGCGACCGGCCTGGAATGGGGCGCCCGACCGGCTCTCACTGGTCGGCTGATCTCCACGGAATGTCGTGGCGGCCTGTTGTGGCATAGCGCGCCAGACGCCGATTTTTTGACGGCAGGCGGCAGTTGGGCGGACCGACGCAAGATCGTGCCCTACAACCTGTTCTATGGCGACATCGAACGTGACGTCAGCGTGCGTTTGGCGGCTTGGCGGGCCAAGCGCGGCCTTTAAGGCGGCTGTCCTCCCGGTTTGTCTGGCGTCGCTCGCGCGCAGCGGGTAGGCTTGCCGCGTCAGGGAGGGATCTGAATGGACGTGACCACCATCTTCGCCGGCGTCGTGCTGCTGCTGGCCATCGTGCTGTTGATCAGCGTGATCAAGATCGTGCCGCAAGGCCGTGAATTCACAGTCGAACGCTTCGGAAAGTACACGAAGACGCTGAGCCCGGGCATCGGCTTCCTGACCCCGTTCGTGGAAAGGGTAGGCCGCCGCATGAACATGATGGAACAGGTGCTGGACGTGCCGACCCAAGAGGTCATCACCAAGGATAACGCTATGGTGAAGGTCGACGGCATCGTCTTCATCCAGGTGATGGATTCCGCCCGCGCCGCCTATCGCGTCGACGATCTGCCCTATGCGATTTCGCAGCTGTGCATGACCAATCTGCGGACCGTGGTTGGTTCGATGGAACTGGACGAGGTGTTGAGCCAGCGTGACAGCATCAACACGCGCCTGCTGCACGTCATCGATGCCGCAACCGAGCCGTGGGGCGTCAAGGTCAATCGGATCGAGATCAAGGACCTGACCCCGCCGACCGACATCACCAATGCCATGGCTCGCCAGATGAAGGCCGAGCGTGAACGTCGCGCCGTCATCACCGAGGCCGACGGTGAGAAATCCGCCGCCATCGCCCGCGCCGAGGGCGCCAAACAGGCCGCCATCCTTCAGGCCGAGGGTCGCAAGGAGGCCGCCTTCCGCGACGCCGAGGCGCGCGAGCGCGAGGCCGAAGCCGAGGCCCGCGCCACGGCCATGGTGTCGGAAGCCATCGCCCGCGGGGACGTCAACGCCATCAACTATTTCGTGGCTCAGAAGTACGTCGAGGCCTTCGCGGAACTGGCCCGCAGCCCGCAGCAACGCACCGTCATCGTGCCCGCCGAAATGGGCGCCCTGGTCGGCACGATCGCCGGCATCGGCGAGATGGTCAGCCTGGCCAAGGACCAGAACTCGGGCGCGACGCCGCCCGTGCGGCCTGCGCCGCCCCGCCGCCCCGCCGGGGGCTCCGTTTCACCCTCGGCCTGATCGAAGGAGGCTGACCGATGATGTCGCTTGCTGATCTCTATGTCGCCCAGCCGTTCTGGATTTGGTTGGCGATCGGGGTTCTGCTGCTGGCGGTCGAGGCGATGTTCTCGACCGAATGGCTGCTTTGGCCCGCTGTGTCGGCCGGCGTTGTCGCGGTCATGACGGCGGCGGGCGTGCGGTTGGGGCTGCCGGGCGAGGTGGCCGTCTTCGCGGTTCTGACCGTCATCGCCACATTGCTGTCCCGCCGTCTGATCTCCAAAGCCAATCCCAACGGTCCCGACATCAATGATCGCGACAGCCGTCTGGTCGGCCAACGGGCGCGGGTGGTCGAAACGTTCGTTTCGGGCCGCGGTCGCGTCTTTATCTCCGGCGCCGAATGGCCGGCGGAGATCGTGGGCGAGGCGCCGGTCGAAGGACAGGATGTCGTCGTGATGCGCGTGAACGGCTCTTTGCTGACGGTGCAATCACCCGTCTGAACGCAACGGTCGCATCGGCGTTCGTCAGGCATGACAGAACCCCAGAACGCCGTCACTGACGGCTTGCCGACACCTAGGCGCTATTGGGCCATTGTGTCCATCGGCTTGGGCATCACGCTTGCCGTTCTGGATGGCGCGATCGCTAATGTCGCTCTGCCGTCGATCGCGCAGGATTTACAGGCGTCATCGGCCGCCTCGATCTGGATTGTCAACGCTTATCAGATCGCCATCGTGGTCGCTCTTTTGCCACTGGCGTCGCTGGGCGAGATCGTTGGCTATCGGCGTGTGTCGCAGGCGGGGCTGGCCGTGTTCACCCTGGCCTCCAGCGCGTGTGTGTTCGCCAACTCCATCGAGACGCTCAGCCTCGCCCGCGTTGTTCAGGGGTTCGGTGCAGCGGGCATCATGAGCGTCAACGGAGCCTTGGTCCGTTACACCTATCCGCAGCGACTGCTGGGTCGCGCAGTCGGAATCAACGCGGTGATCGTTTCGCTGGCGGCGGCGGCGGGGCCGACCATCGCCAGCGCTATCTTGGCTGTCGGACACTGGCGCTGGCTGTTTGCGCTGAATGTGCCGATGGGCCTGATAGCGGTGTCGCTGGCGGATTTCACCCTGCCGCACAACCGACTTCAGCCGCGAAAGCTGAATTGGGTCGGGGCTGCGCTGAACGCCGCCGCGTTTGGCCTGCTGATCACCGGCCTTCAATCGCTGGCGCATGGCGAAGCGGCCGTTTTGGGTTTCGGTCTGACAGGGGCAGGGCTGGCAGCCGGGATCTTGCTGATTCGCCACGAGCGCTCACGGACGTCGCCGCTGATCCCCCTCGACCTGCTGGCGAGACCAATGTTCAGCCTGTCGGTCGCAACATCGGTCATATCCTTCACCGCTCAGATGATGGCGTTCGTGGCCTTGCCCTTCTTTCTCCAGGGAGCGTTGGGGCTTACGGCGGTCCAGACCGGCTTGCTTATGACGCCTTGGCCACTGGCGACCATGATCGCAGCGCCGCTGGCCGGCCATCTGTCTGATCGCTATTCGGCGGGCGTGCTGGGCGCCATCGGCCTTAGCCTGTTTGCTTGCGGCCTGATGGCGCTCAGTTTTCTCAATGCCAATTCGAGCCATTTCGACATCATCTGGCGCATGGCCCTTTGCGGCGCGGGCTTCGGATTTTTCCAGTCGCCCAACAATCGCGCCATGTTGTCGGAGGCCCCGAAAAATCGTGCCGGCGCAGCGGGCGGCACCCTGGGCATGGCGCGGGTCGTCGGGCAATCCCTGGGCGCCGTGGTGGTGGCTTTCCTGCTGTCGGCCGCGCCGATCAACGGCGTCGGTCACGGGTTCCAGATCGCGGCCGTCACGGCCCTGTTTGGCGCGGTGATGAGCGGATCGCGGGTCCGCCGACGTCCAGCCGAGCCGGACAAGGAGGTCGAGGCGGTCTAGCGCCGGGGCAGTTCCGCGACACCGCGATTCGCCAGTTGGTCGGCGCGTTCGTTCAGTTCGTGGCCGGCATGGCCCTTCACCCACCGCCATTTTACGTCGTGACGCAGGCGCGCGGCGTCCAGCCGCTGCCACAGCTCTGCGTTTTTCACAGGCTTCTTGTCGGCCGTCAGCCAACCGCGCGCCTTCCAGCCGCGCATCCATTCGGTAATCCCCTGCATGACGTATTTGCTGTCTGTATGCAGTTCGACCTTGCAGGGCCGTTTCAGGGCTTCCAGCGCCATGATGGCGGCCATCAGCTCCATGCGGTTGTTGGTCGTGTTTGCCTCGCCGCCCCACAGTTCCTTCTCGTGGCCACCACCGGCCTGAAGCACGGCGCCCCAGCCTCCGGGGCCCGGATTGCCCTTGCAGGCGCCGTCGGTGTGGATGATGACGTGATCGGAGGGACTCATGGTCGCGCAGACCTACAGCCTCCCTTGGCGCGGGGCCATCACTGCGCCTATATGCGGGTCGAATAAGAGTGGATGGGATCGGATGACCGATCCCCGCGAGGAGATTAGCCATGGGCTCCATGAGCATCTGGCATTGGGCCATCGTCATCGTCGTCATCGCGCTGCTGTTCGGCGGCCGGGGCAAGCTGTCGGGCATCATGGGCGACGCCGCCAAGGGCATCCGCGCCTTCAAGGACGGCCTGAAGGACGACGACAAGAAGGACGGCCCGCACGAGGGCGTCAGCTCGCTGCCCCGCACCGAGGCGGAAAAGGAAGAGCTGAAGCGCTAGTCGTCGTCTGTAAGGGCTGACGCATGGGCGGGCTCGGCCCCGGTATCGGGGGTTTCGAAATAGTTGTGATCGGCCTGGTGGCCCTGCTTGTTGTGGGGCCAAAGGATCTGCCTGTCCTGATGCGGCGCGTCGGTCAGATGGTGGCCAAGGCGCGCGCCATGGCCAACGAGTTCCGATCCAGTTTCGACGAGATGGCGCGTCAGTCCGAACTGGACGACCTGCGTAAGGAGGTCGAGGCGCTGCGCACGGGGCAGGGGGCCATGTATCCCCTGGGCGCCGAGGCGGACGCCGCGTTCAAGGACATCAACGCCGGATTGACCGGGCCGACTGCGGCGGCTGCCCTGCCTGCCCCCGAGACGGAGGCGCCGATCATGACGTCTGCGGCCGATGAATGGCCGGATACGCCCGCGCCCGTTGAGCCCGTTACGACGACGAAATCCAAGCGAGCGGCCCCCAAGGCAAAGACGGGGGCGGCTGTCGCCGGATCGGCGACCGCCAAGCCTCGCTCAGCCGCCAAACCGAAGACCGCCGCGCCGGCGGCCAAGACCAAGCCTGCAGCCGCCAAGCCCAAGACCTCGCGCAAGAAAGCCGCTGACCTGTGACGCCTTCCGATCGTGACGAGGCCGAGATCGAAGCGTCACGCGCGCCTTTGATGGATCACCTGATCGAGCTGCGCGGACGACTGCTCATCTGTGTGGTGGCTTTCTTCCTGGCCTTCATTCTCTGCTTCGCCTTCGCCAATCAGATCCAGATTGCGCTGATCAAGCCGTATCAGGCCGCCGTGGCGATCCATGCCGCAGCTTTGGCGACCGGCGGGCACGCCAATCCCATCGAACTGATCGCGGTGATGACGGGGATCAAACCCTATCCGCCAGGCAGCGCCGCCGTTGTCCAGCTGATCGCCACGGCGCCGCTGGAACAGCTCTTCACCAAGATGAAGATCGCGGCCTTTGGTGCGGCAGTCCTGACCTTCCCGGTCATGGCGTGGCAGATGTACCGGTTCGTGGCGCCGGGTCTTTATCGCAACGAGCGCGGGGCGTTTCTGCCGTTCCTGATCGCCGCGCCTGTGATGTTCTGCCTCGGCGGGGCGTTGGTCTATTACGTCATGCTGCCGTTCGTGATGCTGTTCTCGCTGAGCCAGCAAGTCGCCACCGACGGCATATCCGTAGCGCAGACGACCAAGATTTCCGACTACCTCAGCCTGGTGACCTCGTTGCTGCTCGCCTTCGGCCTTTGCTTCCAGCTGCCTGTGGTGACGACTCTTCTCGGCCTCGCCGGTCTGATCAGTTCCAAGGTCATGGCGGCCGGTCGGCGCTACGCCATCGTCGCTGTCGTCGTGGTCGCAGCCGTGGTCACGCCGCCCGATCCGATCAGCCAACTGATGTTGGCCGTGCCTTTGGTCATCCTCTACGAAATTTCAATCTGGTGCGTGCGACTGATCGAGCTGCGCCGCAAGAAGGCGGACGATCTGGAAGCCGAGATCGCTTAGCGCCGCGGCGGCGTGTTGATCGCTGCTCGAAACAGCCAGGCCATGCAAAAAGGGCCGGGGAGCGATCCCCGGCCCTTTGTCTTGGCTGCGATCAGATGATCAGCAGCTGTAGTACATGTCGAACTCGACAGGGTGCGGATGCAGTTGCAGACGCATCACCTCTTCCATCTTCAGCTCGATGTAGCTGTCGATGAAGTCGTCATCCATGACGCCGCCCTTCTTGAGGAAGGCGCGGTCCTTATCCAGGTTCTCCAGCGCTTCACGCAGCGAGCCGCAGACCTCGGGGATCGAGCCGCGCTCTTCCGGCGGCAGGTCGTAGAGGTTCTTGTCGGCGGGCGCGCCCGGATCGATCCGGTTCTCGATCCCGTCCAGACCGGCCATCAGCAGGGCGACGAAGGTCAGATAGGGGTTGCCCATCGGATCGGGGAAGCGCGCTTCCAGACGCTTGGCCTTGGGCGAGGAGACGTGCGGGATGCGGATCGAGGCCGAACGGTTGCGGGCCGAATAGGCCAGCTTCACCGGGGCTTCATAGCCGGGGACCAGACGCTTGTAGCTGTTGGTGGTCGAGTTGGCAAAGGCATTGATCGCCTTGGCGTGCTTAATGATGCCGCCGATGTACCACAGACATTCCTGCGACAGACCAGCGTACTGGTCGCCGGCGAACTGGGGCTTGCCGTCCTTCCAGATCGACATGTGAACGTGCATGCCCGAACCGTTGTCCGCAAACATCGGCTTGGCCATGAAGGTCGCCGACTTGCCGTAGGCGTGGGCCACATTATGGATCACGTACTTATAGAGCTGCAGGCGGTCGGCCATGGTCAGCAGGTCCGAGAACTTCAGGCCCAGTTCGTGCTGAGCCGGAGCCACCTCGTGGTGATGCTTCTCGGGCTGAAGGCCCAGATCGCGCATGACGCCCAGCATTTCGCCGCGCAGGTCCTGTCCGGAATCGACCGGATTGACGGGGAAGTAGCCGCCCTTGGGCCCAGGGCGATGGCCCATGTTGCCTTCGGCATACTCAGCGCCGGTGTTGGCGGGCAACTCGGTCGAATCGTAGCTGTAGCCGGTGTCGTGCGGCTGGGTGGACCAGCGTACGTCGTCGAAGATGAAGAACTCGGCCTCCGGTCCGAAGAAGACTTGGTCGCCCACGCCCGACGACTGGACGTAGGACAGCGCCTTCTTGGCCATTGAGCGGCTGTCGCGGTTGTAGGGCTCGCCGGTGTCCGGGTTCAGCACGTCGCAGAACAGGAACATCGTCTTCTGCTGATAGAAGGGATCGATGTAGGCCGTGGTCAGGTCCGGCTTCAGCAGCATGTCGGACTCGTTGATGGCCTTCCAGCCGGCGATCGACGAGCCGTCGAACATCGTGCCCTCGTTCAGGAAGTCCTCGTCGACCAGATCGACGTCGAAGGTGACGTGCTGCAGACGGCCGCGCGTGTCGGTGAAGCGGACGTCCACATATTGGACCTCCTCATCCTTGATCTCTTTGAGGATCTTGCTGGCGCTCATTCTCGAAAAGTCCTGTTCTTGTCGTTTGGGGAGGAGACCGGACAGCGACCCGAGGGCCGAGGGCCGGGGAGGGTAGTCAGGTCAGACGGCTTGGGCTCCGGTTTCGCCGGTGCGGATGCGGATCACTTCGGCGACGTCGGACACGAAGATCTTGCCGTCGCCGATCTTGCCTGTACGAGCCGAGGTCTGAATGGCCTCGACAACTGCGGGCGCCAGGTCGTCGGCGACGACAACCTCGATCTTGATCTTGGGCAGGAAGTCGATGACGTATTCTGCGCCGCGATACAGTTCGGAATGACCCTTCTGGCGACCATATCCCTTGGCCTCCAGCACAGTCATGCCTTGCACGCCCACGTCCTGGAGCGCCTCTTTGACGTCATCCAGCTTGAAGGGCTTGATGATGGCTTCGATTTTCTTCATGGCGACCCCGGAGCGGCGCACGGAATGCAGCGGCGCTCGGGCGCGAATGGGACACAGCAGGGCCGCTCAAAGCAAGCGATTTTCGCAGGCTGGCGAAGGATAATCGGAACGCGGATGATAGAAACCAACGACCCGGCGATCTGGCGCAATTTTCTGCCTTGGCCGAGCGCCGAAACGCACAAGCATGTGCGTGGACGTTTGGCGGTCGTTTCAGGAAAGGCGCATCATACCGGCGCCGCGCGGCTTGCAGCCCATGCAGGTCTCAGGATGGGCGCTGGTGTCGTGCGAATCCTTTGTCCGCCAGATGCAGCGTCGGTGATCGCGCCGGCTGTGCAGGCGGTGATGTTGACGCCTTTTTCTTCACCCGAAAACTTAAGTCGAGAAGCTGCCGGCAGCGACGCCATCGTGATCGGACCTGCCGCAGGGCTGGACGATGCGACGATCGTAAACATTCAGGCGCTGGGTTCGACCGGCGCCGTTCTGGTGATCGACGCCGACGGCCTGTCGGTCTTCAAGGGTCGAACGGCCGAACTGTTCGCCGTGTTGGATCGCGACGACATCCTGACGCCGCATGAAGGTGAGTTTGAGCGACTGTTCCCAGGCCTGCTTGCGCAAGGCCGCGAAATGGCCATTAAAGAGGCGGCGCGAGCGGCCCAGGCGACGATCGTCTTGAAGGGCGCCCAGACGCTGATCGCATCGCCTGACGGCCGCGTCCGCAGAAACGACAACGGCTCGCCGTGGCTGGCGACAGCCGGAACCGGCGACGTCTTGGCTGGCATGATCGGCGGATTGGCGGCCCAGCGTATGGACAGCTTCGATGCCGCTTGCGCCGCCGTCTGGCTTCATTCCGACGCCGCAGAACGCTTTGGGCCGGGGCTGACCTCGGACGACCTCTACGATGCCTTGCCGAAGTCCTTGTTCGAGCAGTGGAAGGCTTCGGCGATCTAGCTCAGCCTATCGACCCTAATCAATTTATTTCGCAGATGGCCCAAGTTCGCTCTATGTTGCAGTTTTAACCTGCTGACCTAGGTAATTAAATTAGTGGACGACGGCTAGATTGGCGTTGCAGCACCAAGCGAGGTCGCTGTTGCAGCGCGCGACAGTTGAAAGTCGTCGTCCGAGCTAGCTAGGTCGCCGCCAACTTCCTGTGGACAAGGCAAAACGGCTCACATCTGAAGGGCCGCTTGTGACTCTTTGGCGACTTTCGGAGAGTCCGCTTCGTGCCGGTTTGCCAGCGTGAGCCTCTGGCGCTTCGAAGCTGCTCGCACCACCGAAGATCGGAGTTCATTGGTGGCCATTTGGAGTCCGCTTTAATCTTCTGCATGTCCGGGTGATCTGGCGACCACTCGGCAAAATGAACGCATCGTCGGACTAATCGAAGGTCGACCGCTCGCTCAACTCTGACAGCCCGAGCAGGGCCGGATAGGGTTAGGCCTGTGGCTTGGCAGGAGCGGGCTTCGGAGCATAGAATTGGGCACGAGGCGCAGAACTCATACGAGGGACGAATGAAGTCGATCATGCTGGCGATGGCCGTCATCGCTGTGGCCGCATCCCCGGTCGGGGCCGGACAGGCTCAGAACCGCATCGTCGTGGAATTCGCCGCAGACAGCGACGAGGTCTCGACTCAGAGCATGGTGGCTCTCTCTCGCTTCGCGCGGGCGCATCCGGACAAGGACCTCCTGATCGAGGGCCATGCGACGCTGGCGGAGTCGGAGAACAGTCCAGACTATGCGACCGGACTCTCGCATCGACGCTCGGCCAAGGTGCGGATGGCGATTTGGGAAGACGATGTGGCACGACGGCAGTTGTCAGGCCAGCGAACGATGACGTCGTCAGGGTACGGAGCCAGTCGCCCTCTCAACGGGATAGCCCCGGACCATCGGCGCAATCGCCGGGTCGAGGTTTCGCTTCAGGGACCGGACGCCGGCTAGTAGCCGCGCGACCCAATGTAGTACCTCTGCTGGGGCCCTGCAGTCGGTATCGGCCATCTGAATAGTCACAGTCCGGTGCCGTGCGAGTACCAATCGCTCCTAAACGCAAACACAGTGTGCTCGACGGACGCGAGCAGGGTGAAGTGGCCCGCCGAGCGTTTGGGATCTGCGGGCGTTCAGACGGCTATGGCGATTTGAAAGCCATCAGGAATTCGAGCAGGTCCGAGCCATCGGTCGCTTCGAGCCTGTAGTCCTGAGCCTGCTCTCTTGGCAGGGCGTCGAAGCGGGTCCGTATCGACTGGGCGTGGCCAGCGCTGGTGAGCGTCACGGTGGCGGAGCAAATTATTTGGATCCGGTCCGGGTGTTCGAATTCGATGCGTTGGTCGGAAAAGGAGACAATCATCGCATCGCGTTGGGCGGTGGTGAACTTCCAAGTCGGTAGAAGTCCCTTCACGACAACGCCCGCGCGCGCCCATACGTCAGGGTGAGCGCAGAACCGCGCATCCTCGCGGTCCAGCAGCTCGCGTGCGGACTGGGCGTTCGCAGGGCTTGAGAACAGGGTGAGGTATAGGCCGACGGCCGTTGCGGTAACGATGCGGTGCATTGGAAATCCCGAACTTGGTCCATCGAGACTAAGGGGAGGTGATGAACAATCAACCCTCAGCAACCCGGTTGCCAAGACCCCTGTCGTCAGATGTGATCAGGGGACCAGCTATGGCTCAGCGAAGGCAATCGGGTACTAAGGGGTGATGGCGATGAGGATGATGACGGGTCTGGTCATTTGCGCGGCGCTTGCTTCACCGGATGCGGCGAGCGCCTGTCGGCGATCGCCCAACCCTGGGACACTCATGTCGCGTGAGTACACGACCGTCGCCGTCGTGAGAATCGAGGACGTGATCCCGACATCGCCGTCGAATCCAGAAAACGAGTGGCGGGCAATGGCGACCCGAGTGAGCGTTGTGGAGGGCGCGGAACCCGCCTTGAACCTGCTTCTCGGACATGCGGAAATCCCGAACTGCCGGGAACGTCGGCCGGCTCCGCGCGCCGGCGAGTACTGGGTTGCGTACATGGACGGTGTCGGCGACCCCGATAGTGTCGTGTACAATGCGTGGCCGCTCGATTTCGCCCGTAGTCTCGATCCAAGATTTAGCGGAGCGCCGGCGCGATGAGGAACCGAGCATGATGATATACGCGTCGATCTTCGCCGCCTTGACGGTGCAGTTGGGCCCGCCGCCGCCCCTGATTTCGGTCGTCCAGCTCGCCGACGAAAGCACAACGGCAGACGGCCGCGCCGCTACTCAGACGATTATCGAGAAGCTGCAGCCCGGTTACGTCCGCATCAGACCCAGTGAAGTGTCAGCGAAGGCCCTCGACGCCTGTCGGACCGACCCGTCGCCCGTTGAAGTGTGCTTGTCGGATGCGTTGGGCAAGGCGGGGGCAGCCTCGGGACAAGTCGTTCTGGTGACACGGGAAAAGGATGGCGTCCTGCACTGGCTGTGCGTCGGGAGGAATGTCGGCCCGTTTACTGCCGCGCGACAGTCCGTAGAGCTTGGGCCATTGGCGGATCTGTATGCCGATGGCGAGAGCGAACTTCTCCATCGGGCGGCCGCCTGCCTGACCTATGCCGGCAACCAGAGCGGCTGGTAGGCGTCGAGGGCTTTCTCGGCTGCTGTATTGGAGTTTGGCGTCACGGGGTTGTTGCAGACGATGCCCCGCAAAATGTCCGCGACGGGTTGGCTGGGTCGGGAAAGACATTGGCGAACAGGGGAGCATTCGATCCGTCACGCCGATCCTCGACACGCCATCGTCCGCGCTCCCCCGGTCGATCAGAGGTTATGCGCAGCGTGTAGGCGCGGGACTCGCCGCTCGACGACGGTTCGCCGGCGGCCCTGAAGAAGGCTCCTGTCTGTTCACCGCCGCGTTGATCTGAGATTCGGAATGCGACCTGCCCCGCAGGATCGACGACTTCCAGGACGGCGTCGAAATCGGGCGACGAGATGCTCAACCAGATTTGCTGAGCGGGGGCGAGGCTCGTTCCACTGCGGTGCGACCATCGGCCCGTAGCGTCGCGTCCATCATTACAATCTTCGCCGAGCACGCCTCGCAGACCCGTGCCTGCGGCCAAAGGCGGGGGGCGTCCCGGCATGGGCGGAGGTGCGGGATCCTGTGCTGGCATCGTCAGTCCGAGGGAGAGGACTATCAGTGCGATGGGAAGCGTCATGAGATTGAAAGCTCCACCGACTGCTGTTTGCCATGCATCCAGGGCCTGAACTTACCGTCGAGCCGAACAAGCGATCAATACTCAAGTTCGCTGGAGCCGCTGGAGGTGCTGACGCCCCGATCCAACAGATGGTGACGGCAGCGAGCATCTCTCGGCGCCAATCGACATCCCGCTATCCGACGCCCGCCAACCCTTTGCGCTCGCTGTATTCGGTTCGCGCTGAACCGGCGAGGCTCGCCATTCGAACCTGCTCCACGATCCAGCGGTCTAGGTCCTTGCCGTCCTCACGCTTGAGTTCGACACCCGCGTTGCGAAGACGCGTCAGGTGAACAGCCGCTCCATAGTTCGCCGCCGACAGCCATTGAAGGCTCTCCAGCACAACTTCATGGCTCATGGTGACACCAGGCTCCGGGGGCGGCTCAAGCCACCTGTCAAGATGCGCCATGATGGTCTGAAGGGCCTCGTCCAACGCCGGCGTCATCGTCCTCACCGATTGTTCATAGCAGCCGACATCCTGGCCGAAATTACCAAGTCGGCAAAGGTCGCAAACCAGCGACGGCGTCCGGACGGGCGCCCCGTTTGCCCTGCTGGCGTTTCGTCGGCTCACCCTCCATCTTCTTGAGCCTGGGTGGGAGGGGGCAACGTTGATGATCTCCGGTTTTCTGGCCCGCTTCGGCATCGGACGCGCGCCGTGCGGGCTTTGTCAGTCGCCACGCTGGCGACATTTCATGGCTATCTGAGGATGGAGATCGCTTACGCCTGCGCCGACTTGGATGAACCGGTCATGCTGGAGATCGTCGTCCGCAAGCCGAAGCGGATATTCGTCGTCTGCGAGTCTCTAAAGGGCTGGACTACGGACGGGGCCCGTGGTTGGCGGGCTGTCGCGAAAGCGGACATGGATCGAGCCCGGCAATTCAGAACTCCGCTGTTGCGCAACGAAGCTTCGGCGCAGGCGACGACCACGGCCTATTTGGCTGATTTGGCGAAGGGTACCGCCACCGAGTCCCGTTTGGCGAAGTGACTTTCCGGGTGATCGGTGCCACATCCGGCTGGCGCCTGCTGTCTCGGCGGATGACGATCCTGCCGGCTTAGCGAGCCTCAAAATGACTCTGGTAAGCCGAGTTCAGAGCCGTCCGTTCCAAAACCTTCCGGATGTCTGCTTCCGGTCGGCAACTCATCGTCCGCTGATGGCGCTTCTGAGAAATTGAGGTTCGACCGCCCCTCATGGCGCTTCTGAGAAGGCGCTACCGAACCCATAGGATTTTCCAGCCTCCTTCTGTCCGGAATTGCCGGGCGATCTGGCGATCACCCGGCAAGCGGCTGCTGAGGACTTAGAGTTCCTGAGCCGTCGGCCGAAACAGGATCTCGTTGATCCCAACGTCCTCGGGTTCATTGATGGCGAAGGCGACCAGCCGGGCCAGGGTTTCGGCAGGTACGCCGATCTGACCCACATAATCCTGGTTGGCCTTTTGGACGTCCGTCTCGCTGATGTGATCGAGGAGTTCAGTCTTGACCGCGCCAGGGGAGATGATCGTGGTCCGGATATTATGGGGCGCCATCTCCTGACGCAGGCCTTCCGAAAGGGCGCGCACCGCGAACTTGGTCGCGGAATAGACCGCCGAACCGCCGAACAGCTTGTGGCCCGCGACGGACGAGACGTTGATGATGTGGCCGGACTTCTGGGCGATCATGTGCGGCAGCGCGGCGGCGACGCCGTAGAGGACGCCCTTCAGATTGACGTCGACCATCTGATCCCATTCGTCGACCTTGACCCGCTCCAGCGGCGACAGGGGCATGACGCCGGCGTTGTTGATCAGCACGTCGATGCGGCCATAGGTCTCGACGGCGGCCGCGACCAGTCGTTGGAGGTCGTCCCGCTTCGTTACGTCCGTCGCCACGGCGATGGCCTTGCCCCCTGCTTCGGTGATCTCAGCCACGAGGGCGTCGATGCGGTCGGTGCGGCGCGCGCCGAGGACGACGGCCGCGCCCTTTCCGGCCAGGTGACGGGCTGCCGCCGCGCCCATGCCGCTCGATGCGCCTGTGATGACGACGGTCTTGCCTGTGATGTTGTCGGTCATTGATCGGCCTTTGCTTCTGTGGCCGACGTGTCGGCGAGATACTGTTCGTCGGTCACATGCTCCATTCAGGTGACGGGAGAGCCGTTCTGGCTTTCCTGGATGGCGATGTGGGTCATGGCCTCGTGCGGCGTCGCGCCGTGCCAGTGTTTGTGCTCGGGCGGGCACCACAGGATGTCGCCGGCGTGGAATTCCAGCTTCGGTCCGCCCTCGATCTGGGTCCAGCCGACGCCTTCGGTGACGATCAGGGTCTGGCCCAGCGGGTGGACGTGCCAGGCGGTGCGGGCGCCGGGCTCGAAGTGGACGATGGCGCCGCCGACGCGGGAGGGCGCCTCGCGCTGGAACTGGCCGCGAATGGTCACGCGGCCGGTGAAGAAGTCAGGCGAACCTACGCTTGTGGTCTGGTCGGCCTTGCGTGTGATGTCCATGACGGGTGCGTCTCCTTGCGTCTGCTTGGGGAGCTCTCCGCCCAACAAGGCGGCTGTGGCTGAAACAATCGAGCCGATCACGACAGATGCTCTTCGAAGAACTGGGTCAGGCGATCGAAGGGGATCAGATCGACGCGGTCGTAGAGATCGACGTGGCTGGCGCCCGGGACGATCACCAGTTCCTTGGGCTCGGTCGCCGCCGCGAAGGCGGCCTCGCTAAAGTAGCGCGAGTGGGCGTTCTCGCCGTGGATCAGCAAGATCGGCCGGGGCGAAATCTCGGCGATATAGGTCATCAGCGGGAAGGTCATGAACGACAGCGGCGTCGTGACCGACCAGGCGTTGCCGGAGTTCACCGCCCGCGCGTGATAGCCGCGCGGCATCATATAGTAGGCGTGGTAGTCGACCAGAAACTGAGGTTCGCCGCCCTTCAGCTCGTTGGCTGCAGGACCGTAGGCAGGGCCGCCGTTGCGGGCATCGACCCAGCGCTGGCGGCTCATCTGCTCCAGTGATTGGGCCCGCTGCTCAGGCGTGACGCTGTCGTTGTAGCCGCGCGACATGACGCGGGACATGTCATACATTGTGCTGGTCGCGACCGCCTTGACCCGCTTGTCCGTGGCGACGGCGTTCAGCGCCATGCCGCCCCAGCCGCAGATGCCGATGACGCCGATCCGCTCTTGGTCGACCGATGGGTGCAGGCCGAGGAAGTCGACCGCCGCCATGAAGTCTTCGGTGTTGATGTCGGGCGAGGCGACGTTGCGCGGCTCTCCGCCGCTCTCACCTGTGAAGGAGGGATCGAACGCCAGGGCCACGAATCCCCGCGCCGCCATGGTCTGGGCGTACAGGCCCGACGACTGCTCCTTGACTGCACCGAACGGACCGCCGACCGCGAGAGCCGCCAGGCGCTGGCCGTCGCGGCCCTTGGGTCGATAGAGGTCGCCCGTCAGCGTAATGCCGTATCGGTTGGTGAAGGTGACCTTCTGGTGGTCGACCGTGTCGTTGCGGGGGAACACCTTGTCCCAGTCGCTGGTCATGGTCTGCGCCTTTGCATTGGAGGTGGGGAGGAGCGACGCGGCGGCCAGGGCGGTCACGCCGGCGCCGGTCAGTTTCATCAGGCCGCGACGGTCCATCGCGGAGGCTGGCCAGGTCTGAAGGTCGGGGGAAGTCTGCGTCATGTCGGGCTCCGTGGGTTTGGGTTCAGAGGGGTTTCAGCAGGGTGCGTCCATCGCGGACGATCAGCACCGCCACGGCGGCGAGGGCGATGCTGGCGATCAGGACGGCGTGGATCGAGAGGTGGTCGAGGAGCAGGCCACCGACGACGGCGCCCAGAAGGATCGAGGCCTGGACGGCGGCGACCATCAGACCGCCTGCGGCTTCAGGCGCGTCTTCGGCGTTCTGCGACATCCAGGTCATCCAGATCACCGACATGGCGGTGTTCATGGCGCCCCAGACGACCAGAAGAACCCCTGCTGCGATCGGCCAGCCGCCGACGACCAGCAGGCCGGCGGTGACCGCGCCCATGGTCAGGGCCGGCAGACGCAGTAGCCTGGAGACGTCACCTGTGATGAAGCGGCCCGAGGCCCAGGTGCCCACGAAGCCGGCGCAACCGAGCGTGAGCAGCAGGATCGACAGGCCGGTGACGCCCACGCCGGTTACCTGTTCGAGGAAGGGCCGCAGGTATGTGAAGAGGGTGAAGGCCGAGCCCCACGACAGCATCGAGGCGATAAGGCCGATCAGGAAATACCGCCGACGCAGCAGGTCCAGCATATCGCCGATCCCTCGCTGTCCACGGGCCGGCAGCGACGGTAGGGCGACGAGGTGCCAGACCAGATTGGCGGCCACGAGCGGCGTCAGCGCCCAGAAGACCTCGCGCCAGCCGAACAGGCCGCCGAAATAGCTGCCGATCGGCGCGGCGAAGGCGGCGGCGATCGCTTGCCGCCATACATCAGGGCAAGGGCGCGCGGCACATCCGACGCCGGGACCAGTCGCATGATGACGGAGGTCGCCAGCGCCCAGAAGCCGCCGATGCACAGGCCGAGCACGGCACGGCCGCCCATCAGGACCTCGAAGTTCGGGGCGGCTGCGACCAGGACCAGTGACACACCCATCAGGCCGGTCAGACCGATGAGAACCCACTTGCGATTCAGCCGCCCTGCGACCGTGCTCACGGCTAGGCTGGCAATGACGGCGAACAGGCCGCTGATCGACACGGCTTGGCCGGTCTGCCCGACGGAGGCGTCGAGGCCCTCGGCCATAGGCGTCAGCAGGCTGACCGGCATGAACTCCGACGCGATCAGCAGCGCCACGCACAGCGCCATCGATAGCACTGCGCCCCAGGCGGCGGTCGGCGTCGTGGCTTCGGATGTGGGTGCCGCGGCGGCGAGCATGGTGGTCTCCCTCTTTCGTCGAGGGACAAACTAGGCGCTGGCCTTCAAAGCGATTAGCCATGGAGATCGGCATGAACTAATCGATGTAGACGATTAATCGAGAGGCCAACCATGGGCGGACCGGACCTGAACCAGTTGACCTGTTTCCAGATCGTCGCGGAGGAGCGCAGCTTCACCAAGGCCGCCGCCCGGATCGGCGTAGCGCAATCCACGCTCAGCCATGCCATCCGTCAGCTTGAGGCGCGTCTGGGCATCCGGTTGCTGACCCGCACGACGCGCAGCGTGGCGCCCACGGCAGCCGGCGAGCGTCTGCTTCAGACGATCACCCCGCGCCTGGCCGAGATCGAACAGGAGATCGAAAGTCTGACCAGCGTGCGGGACAGGCCGGCAGGCTCCATCCGACTGACCCTGTCCGACCACGCTTTGGACAGCGTGGTCTGGCCTAAACTCAAGCCGGTCCTCGCCGCCTATCCCGACATCAAGGTCGAACTGATCCTCGACAGCACCTTCCGCAACATCGTCGAAGAGCGGTTCGACGCCGGCGTTCGACTCGGCGAAAGCGTCGAGAAGGACATGATCGCCGTGCGCATCGGTCCCGACTGGCGTCTCGTCGCCGTCGCGTCACCCGCCTATCTGGCCGAACGCGGGAGGCCGCAGCACCCCAAGGACCTAGTGGCCCACGCGTGCATCAACATGCGCCACGAGTCGGCGGGCAGCCTCTATGCCTGGGAGTTCGAGAAGGACGGTCAGGCCCTGCGCGTCCGGGTCGACGGCCAAGTCACCTTCAACAACTCCTACGCCATGATCGACGCGGCCGTCAGCGGGCTGGGAATCGCCTATGTGCCGGAGGACATCGTCGCGGCGAATCTGGCGTCAGGCGCGTTGGAACTGGTTTTGGACGACTGGTCCCCGAGGTTCGACGGCTATTTCCTCTACTATCCCAGCCGCCGACAGAACCTCGCCGCCTTTCAGATCGTGATGGATGCGCTCCGCCATCGATGAAGCTGAAGGTCTGCTATCCAGCCAGACGTCAATGTCCGCTACTGGCGCATTGCCGACCTCGGTGAGTGATGAAGGGTAGGGCGTTGCGCCTAGCGCCGTTCTAGAAAAAAGCTGAACACATAAACCTAACGAGCATGATGATCGATTCCGCGCCACCTCGGCCACAGAACAAGCTAATGCCATTGGTGAATCCGCAATCGAGTCCGATAATCGTGACTGAGGTGCAACTTGGCTGACTCATCCTTGATCATAGATCGCATCGTCATCGTCGGGGGCGGCACGGCGGGGTGGATGGCGGCGGCCGCGCTGGCGCATGCGTTCGCGGGCGCCGGCAAGACCGTGACCTTGGTCGAATCCGAGGCGATCGGCATCATCGGCGTCGGCGAGGCGACGATCCCGGAAATCCTGAAGTTCAACGCGCGCCTGGGGATCGACGAGCCGGACTTCCTGCGTGGGACCAAGGCCACGTTCAAGCTGGGGATTGAGTTCGACGGCTGGCGACGCGAGGGCGAGCGCTATTTCCATCCGTTCGGCGCCTTCGGGCTGGATATGGAAGGCATCGCCTTTCATCATTTCTGGCTGAAAGCCTGCGCCGAAGGCGGGTCGGAGCCGTTGGAAACCTATTCCATGGCCTGGCAGGCCGCACGCCGTGGCCGTTTCGTTCATCCGCAGGGCGGGCCGCAGTCGCCGTTGTCCAGCCTGGGCTACGCCTATCATTTCGATGCGGCGCTATATGCCGCCTTCCTGCGCCTCTTTGCGGAGGGGCTGGGGGTCGTTCGGCGCGAAGGGCGGGTGGTCGAGGTCCAGCAGGCGGCGGATGGCGACATCACAGGCGTAAGGCTTGACGACGGGCGGGTCGTCGAAGGCGACTTCTTCATCGATTGCACCGGCTTCGTCGGCCTTCTGATCGAGCAGGCGTTGACGTCCGGCTATGAGGACTGGAGTTCCTGGCTTCCATGTGACAGCGCTGTCGCCGTCCCGTGTGTGCGGGAGGGGGCGTTGTCCCCTTACACACGATCGACGGCGCGCGAAGCCGGATGGCAGTGGCGCATCCCTCTGCAACATCGGGTGGGCAACGGCTACGTCTATTCCTCGGCGCACATCTCGCATCAGGAGGCCGAGGACGCGCTGATGTCGCGGTTGGAGGGCGCGGCGCTGGCCGAGCCGCGTCGCCTGCGGTTCGCCACGGGCAGGCGCAAAGACTGCTGGAAGCGCAACTGCGTGGCGGTCGGACTGTCGAGCGGATTTCTCGAGCCGCTTGAATCGACCAGCATTCACCTGATCCAAAGCGCCATCACCAAGCTGATCACCCTGTTTCCGTCGCACAAAAACAGCGAGGGCCTTCGCCGTGAGTTCAACGCGCTGATGGAGGAGGAATTCGTCACGGTCCGCGATTTCTTGATCCTGCACTACAAGGTCAACCAGCGAGAGGGACCGTTCTGGAGCCAGGTGCGCGACATGCCGATCCCGGACCGGCTGGCGGCCAAGATCGCCCTGTTCGAGGATACGGGTCGGATCGTCAGGCGCGACCATGACATCTTTTCCGAATCAAGCTGGCTGGCGGTCGCGGTGGGGCAGGGACTGACGCCGCACGGGCGTCACCCGATTTCAGATGTCATCAATCATGACGCCAATCTGGGCCGGTTGTCGGCGATCCGTGACAGCATCTGGCGCACGGCCGACGCCCTGCCAACGCACGAAGGCATCCTGACGACGACGATGAATCGTAAGGCGTTTTGAGGGCGGGCCTGCCGCCTGCAAGCCGTGTCAGCAGAATGGCGTCTGTCGCAACGGTGCACGCGCACCGCTTCTGAACCCGCCGATAGAAACGCGCCAAGTTTGGCGAGAGGCGTTGACATCGCTGTCAATCGGTAGTCCAACACGCTCGCGGACGGTCGATCAAGGCTGCCGAAACGATTGCGACGGGCTGAACCGTCCTCGGGGGGATCAGAAGTGAAGTCAGAGATGTTCCAAGCCGGCTATGCGCCCGCCGCTCGCGGGCTGCGCCGTTCCGTGTCCGCCCTGGCGTTGACCGTCGCCGTCGTCGGCGCGAGCGCCGCCCACGCCCAATCGACGCCGGCGCCGCAGACGACTGCCCCGGCCACGGACGATGCGGCGCAGGTCGACGACGTCGTCGTCACCGGCATCCGAGCGCGCATCGCATCCTCGCAGGCGATCAAGCGCGACTCCGACACCTTTGTTGACGCAGTCACGGCCGACGATATCGGCGCCCTACCGGACAAGTCGGTCAACGAGGTGCTGCAGCGCATCCCCGGCGTGAACATCAACCGCTTCCAGGGGCCGACCGACCCCGACCACTTCTCGGTCGAAGGTTCTAACGTCATCATTCGCGGCCTGTCCTATGTCCGCTCGGAGTTCAACGGCCGCGACGCCTTCAGCGTGAACACGGGGCGCGCCCTGGGCTTCAACGACGTGTCGCCGGAACTGCTGTCGAGCGTGCAGGTGTTCAAGAACGCGACGGCCGACCGGATCGAAGGCGGCATCGCCGGGGTCGTCGATCTGCGCACCCGCAAGGCGTTCGACAGCCGCAAGTTCGTCTTCGGCGCGACGGCGGAAGGCTCTTATGGCGATTTGCGTGAAAAGCCGGGCCTGGGCTTCTCGTCCCTGATCAGCAACGTCTGGGACACCCAGTACGGCTCGTTCGGCGCCCTGCTGAGCTATGGCGAATCCGACCTGTATTCCGAAGCTTACGGCAGCCACCTCACCGACTTCACCTACCGGTCCGATCTGTCGAACGGCAACGATCGCCGCTATGTGCCGCGCGGCGGTGCGGTGCGGACCCAGCAGTTCGACCGTTCGCGTTCGACCCTGGACGGTTCGCTGCAGTGGGAATCCACCGACGGCCGCGCCAAGCTGACCGGCGAATACATCCGCGCCGACTCGACCTCGGCCTGGGGCGAGCGCGTGGTCGAGGTCGATCTGGGTAGCGGCGGCAATCCCACCCCCCTGCCGGGCCAGTCGTTCACCTATGATTCCAACGGCGTCTTCACGAGCGGGCTGCTGGTCAGCAATGCGCCGAACCTGCAGGTTCTGCCCAAGCGTCAGCGCGATCTGCAAACCCTGACCGAAGACTTCTCTCTGGCCGCCGAGTTCCATCCGACCGATCGCCTGTCGATCTGGCTGGATGCGCAATACAGCAAGGCCAGCGCCGACGATCTGGACATGAGCGTCTACGGCGCAATCACGCCGCTCTACACCTTGATCGGCGAAGGGCGTCATGGCGTCCCGGACATCCAGTTCGTGGACGCGTCAGGTCAGCCGTCTGCCAGCACAAACGACCCGTCGAACTTCTACTATCGTTCGGCGATGGACCACATCGAACAGTCGGACGGTGATCAGACCGCGTTCAAGGCGGACATCAAATACGACTTCGACAATTCGCCGCTGCGCGCCATTCGCATGGGCGCACGCTATTCGGATCGCGAGCAGACGCGTCGCTACACCGCCTATAATTGGGGTGCGATTTCCGAGAGTTGGGCTGGCGGCGTCACGCCGTTCCAGACCACAGGTCCGCTCGCTGTCGAAGCCTACGACTTCCCCAACTTCCAGCGCGGTCACAATCCGACGCCGATGAACGGCTTCTATCCGACAGCCGATCTGATTGCGGCCTATCGGGACGGCACGCTGCAAGCGGCCTTGGCTGCAGCGAGCAGCTCGGGCTCGACCTGGCGTCCGCTGGATCAGCGTCCGGGCGCTATCGCCGGCACGCCGTTCTTGCCGGGCGATATCAACAACTCGGCCGAACAAACGACATCGGCCTATGTCCGGTTCGACTTCGGCTGGGATGATGTCTTCGGTCCAGACACCGCCGTCACCGGCAACCTGGGTGTTCGCTACGCCAAGACCGACTTCCAGACGCGCGGCTTCATTTCCAGCCCCAACATCGCGCAGAACTTCGGTGATGCGAACGGTTTCGACCCGCGCTTCCCTGGTCAGAACATTCCGGTGACCCAGGCCAATGCGGCGGCGATTGCGCAGTTCCGTTGCTCGACCATCCAGCCGGGGCAGTCGGCGCCGGGCTATTGCCTGCTGTCGAACGACCGTCTGAACCAGCTGGTCGCCTTCAGCGACGGCAGCTTCCAAGAGGTCGAGCGCGGCAACAGCTATGACGACTGGCTGCCCAGCCTGAACGTCAATCTGAAGTACAAGGAATGGGTGTTCCGCGGGGCCGTGTCGCGCGCCATGACGCGCCCGGACTTCGGCGTGACGGCCTTCGCCGCCACCCTGTTCTACACCGACATGAACCAGGTCCGGGACAATGGCGGCGACGTCAACACCGCCCCGCTGCTGACCACCTTCACCGGCGGATCGCAGCTGACGGGCGTCCGCTCGTGGAATTATGACTTGGGCGTGGAATGGTATTTCAAGCCGGGCAGCTCGGTGACCTTCAACGCCTTCTACAAGGACCTGTCGGACATCCTGGCCAGCGGCTCGACCGTCCAGCAGTTCAGCAACGCGCAGGGCGTCTCCACGGATGCTCAGGTCAACCAGCAGGTCAATATCGGGTCCGGCTGGATCAAGGGCTTCGAAGTCGGTTATCAGCAGACCTACAGCTTCCTGCCAGGCCTGTGGAGCGGGCTGGGCATCGAGGCGAACTACACCTACGTCGAGCCTTCGACCTTCCCCAATGCTGTGACCGAGCCGCGCTATGTGGGTCTGGAACTGCCGCTGCAGCAGCTGTCGAAGCACACCTACAACTTCTCGGTCTTCTACGAGCGGGATCGTCTGTCGGCGCGCCTGGCCTACAACTGGCGCAACGGTTTCCTGCTGACGCCGCGCGACGACGTGAACCCGTTCTCGCCGATCTTCAACGACTCGACCGGGCAGCTTGACGGTTCGATCTTCTACACCCTGAACGACAACTGGAAGATCGGCCTGTATGGCGCCAACCTGCTGGACGAGGTCACCGTCACGCAGCAGCAGACGTCCTACAACCTGAACGGCGCGAACCAGGCAGGCCCGCTAGCCCCGCGGTCCTACTTCCGCAGTGACCGTCGCGTGACGTTCAGCCTGCGCTACACCTTCTAAAACCTCTTCTCTGAGCGAAGACTTGGGGCGTCGATCTGATCGACGCCCTTTTTTTTCTTTCTGGATCAGCCGCCTTCGCGCAGCCGTTCGATGAACTGAGAATGGGCGGGCAGGGCGGCCAAGGTCTGGTCGAAAGCTATGACCATTCGCCCCAATGAAGCCGTTGCGCTCTTGATGTCCAGACGGTCGGCCTGGATGTCGTAACGGCGCGGCGTCAGGCCAAGGCCGGCCATCAGCATGGTCCAGTGCTGTGCGTCGTAGGGATCGCCATCCAGGCCGACACCGGCGTTGCGAGACGTGAACTGAGCGATGCGACGCGCCAGGTCGTCGCCAGCCGAGGCTAGTCGTTGGCCTTGCGATCCGCACAGAAGGATCAAATGGAGTCGGTCCGCGCGGTGCGTGATGTCGCGAACGACGGCATCATTATAAGCCTCGGCGCAGGCTGGAATCTGCGCGGACGCGCCCGGCAGCGATAAGACCAGTTGTGTCAGCTGTCGCTCCAGCGCGGCGCTCTCCAGGCCCAAGGCGTCGCCAAAGCGCGCCGCCGCCGGACCAAGAGCAAGACGACGGCCGCTCCAGGGATGCGTATCCAGGCCGGGGGCGAGGGCGACGTCCGACTGGGCGGCGACATCAACGCCGCCCAACCAGGCCGCAAGCGCCGTCTTCGCTACGTCAGCGGTCGCGCGATCTGCGGCGTAGGCCAGACTGGCGAAGCCGCCACCGGGCAGGGGGCTACGGCTCGCGAGCCCTTCTTCCAGGTTGGCCATATCCAGACGCGGCGCGTGATCTCCACCCGCGAAGCGCACCGTCAGACAGCGGTCGTAGCCCAGGCGCGCGGTCCAGTCGCCGTCGCCGCTGAAAACTTCGTTCGCTCGCGTTTCCAGGGTCATGAAGGCCCTGACTTCACGGGCATCTTCAAGCGTCTCCCGCACGCCAGCGCGCAGGGCGGTGTCCCGCAGTCGCGCCGTCAGAACGCGCGCGTCCAGCATCAGTCTGGGACGAAGAAGAGAGCGCGGCGATTGTCGATCCGGGCTGGGATGGGCGTAACGACCGGCCGTCATCACGCGCGCCTGAAACAGCAGCGGCTCCAGAAGCGCGGCGTAGTCGGGGGCGGCGGGCGACTGACGGGCGGCGCGCAGCACGACGTCCGCCAGCGCGACCCCATCGATCCCAGGCAGCGGCTCCTGCTCGGCGACGGCGATGTCTCGCCCCTCGCGCCAGTTGTGCAGCAGCGACCCAAGGAAGAAGCCGCCGTGGCCGTGCGCCAACAGGTCGGCGCCGTTCGACAACTGGACGAGCACGCCGTCGGGTTCGGCGATCACGACCTCAGGCTCTTCGCCGAGCGCGGGAGGAGTGGCTGCTTCGATCAGGACCGAATTACCAGATGGCAGGTGGCGGGCCAGCAGCGCGGCCGCCGCCCACGCCGCCAAGCCGCCACCCTGAATGACCCATATCTTTTCGGTCCCGGTCATTGAAGGCCACGTGCGCGCGCAGCCGCATCGCGGATGAAGGTCATGTGATCGGGCGTCCGATCGACGGTCGATCGGACGGCGTCACGCAGGGCTCCCAGCTTGTCGGACAGGACATGCGGCTCCAGCCGATCGACGCGCGGATCCCAGCCGTTCGGAACGATGTTCTGCCCCACCAGTACGGCGAGCCAGCTGGGCGGCAGGAAGACGCCGATGTCGTAGTCGGGAAGCAGGCCGCGCGACTTAAAGGCCTCGACCTTGGCCGACAGACTGTCTGGCCAGGGCATGGTTCGCATCTCGCGCCAGAACGGCTCGTCACGCTGGTTGGCGACATAATGCAGGACGAGGAAGTCACGAATCCGGTCGAACTCCAGCGCCATGATCCGATTGTATTCTTGGGCGTCCGCCGCCATCCCGACCCGGTCGGGAAACAGATCCAGCAAGGTCGTGATCCCCAACTGGATCAGGTAGATGCTGGTGGATTCCAGCGGCTCAAGGAAGCCGCCGGACAGGCCGATCGCGACGACGTTGCGGCTCCACAGCCTTTGGCGTCGTCCGGTCTTAAAGCCTAGCCGACGCGGTTCGGCCAGCGCCGGACCTTCCAGATTGGACATCAGGGTCGCCACGGCGTCCTCGTCCGAAATGTGAGCCGATGAGAAGACGTGGCCGTTTCCGGTGCGATGTTGCAGCGGAATGCGCCATTGCCACCCCGCTGCGCGGGCCGTCGCGCGGGTATAGGGGCCGACCGGCGCCGTCGTCCGGCACGGCACGGCGAAGGCGCTGTCGCAGGGCAGCCAATGGCTCCAGTCCTCGAACGTCGTCTCCAGCGCCTGATTGATCAGCCGACCGCGAAAGCCCGAGCAATCGACGAACAGATCGCCCGAGATGCGACGCCCGTCCGACAGGACGATGGCGTCGACCTCGCCGGTCGCGCGATTCAGGACGTGATCGACGACCTTGCCTTCGGTGCGGACCACGCCGCGCCCGCACGACACCTGGCGCAGGAAGGCGGCGTAGAGGCTGGCGTCGAACTGAAAGGCGTAGCTGAAGGTGGACAGCATGGAGCCGGGGTCGGAAACCGGCCGTTGGAACCGGTTCGCCTGGGCCGCCCTGACCGGATAGCTGTAGTCGCTGATGTCGGCAGCGTCGCCCATGGCGCGGAGCGCGGCCCAGACATGGTGGAAATCGATCCCCTCGATCGGCTCGCCATAAGCGCCGAAGGGATGGATGTAGCTGTCGCCCCTCCGTCCCCAATCCACGAACTGGATGCCCAGTTTGAAGGTCGCCTGAGTCTGGTCGATCAACGTCTGTTCGTCGATGCCCATGGCCGTGTTGAAGGCGCGGATGTGGGGCAGGGTGGCCTCGCCCACGCCGACGATGCCGATCTCGTCGGACTCGACCAGTTCGATTGAGACGGCGCCGCCCGCGAGACGATGAGACAGGGCGGCGGCCGTCATCCAGCCAGCGGTTCCTCCGCCCAGGATGGCGATTTTTCGGATCGGACCGGCATTGTCTTGGGTCATCATGCCGACTGTCTAGCAGACCATTTTTCGGTATGACAGCGATGGACAAGCCTGACCATAAGCAGTGTCGGCATCGCCTTTTCGAGCGGGGATGTTAGAAGCGGTCTGAGCGACGTTCAGGGGGACGGATTTTGGCGACGGTGACGATCTACGACGTGGCCGCGAAGGCGGGCGTGTCCATCAAGTCCGTGTCGCGCGTGCTCAACAACGAGCCGAATGTCAGCCCGACGCTGCGAACCAAGGTAGAGGAGGCGGCTGCGTCTCTGGGCTATCGGCGCAGCCTGTCGGCGCGCAGTCTGGCGGGGGCGTCGTCGTCGTTGATCGCGGTCCTGGTGGACGCGGATCTGACCATCGAACACTGGAAGAGCGGGCGCGGCAGCGACTATCTTGGGCGTCTGGAATTCGGCGCCCTGATGGAGGCGCGCCAGGTCGACTACCATCTGATGATCGAGCTGGTGGACCATAACTCGCCTGATCTCGAACGCGATCTGATGGCGCTCTTGAACTCCATCCGGCCCGAGGGCGTCATTCTGACCCCGCCGAACTCGGACAATACGGTGGTGATGGATGCTCTCGACGCGGCCGGTACGCCCTATGCCCGCATCGGACCGGAAGCGGCGTTCGATCGGGGCTTCTGCATCGAGATGGACGAACGGCGCGCCGCGTTGGAGATGACCCGCCATCTTGTCGACCTCGGGCACACGCGGATCGCCTTTGTCACCGGACCGGTCGCCTATGGCGCCAGCCGGCGCCGTCTGGCCGGTTACAGGGACGCCATGGCCGAGGCTGGCCTGGATGTGGCGCCAGCTTGGGTGGTGGAGGGCGACTTCACCTTCAACTCCGGGGCGCTGGCGATGGAGAAACTGCATGAGACCTCGCCCGACATCACTGCGATCTTCGCCAGTAACGACGATACGGCCCTTGGCGTCCTGCAATGTGCGGCGAGGCTGGGGCTGTCGGTGCCCGGCGACCTGTCGGTGGCCGGTTTCGACGATTCGCCCGGCGCGGGTTTCAGCACGCCGGATTTAAGCACCATCCGTCAGCCGGTAGCGGAGATGGCTGCCGCCGCCGCGCAACGCCTCATTCCGCCTCTTCGTCGTCTCTTGGACGGCGACGCCGCTGCGCGTGTCATCGTTCCGCATGATCTGATCGCGCGCCAGTCCACGGCTCGCATCAAGCATTGAAAGGCAAGCTCAGGCAGCTGTTGACAGCGCTGTCAGACGTTTGGCACAGTGGGTTTCGTCCGGGGCTGTTTCGGACATCCATATCGGCCTGAAGGCGCGTCTCCGGGGTTGGCTTGGGCGGCGTGGCGGCCGCAACGATCAGGTCTCCCTCCATGCGCATGGCCGCCACCGCCCTGGTGATCACCCTCATGTCGAGCGCCTGCGCCATCGACCCCGGCATGACTCGGGCCGTTCCAGTTCAGGCCGTGACGTCTCAGGCGTCCATCGTAACCGACGCGGCCCGCGCGCATCCGGCGCTTTGGCCCCATGCGGCGTCTCCGGCGGCGATGACGGATCGGGCGACGGAAGCCTTCGTCACCGAACTGATGAGCCGGATGACGCTGGAGGAGAAGGTCGGTCAGACGATCCAGGCCGACATCGGCTCGATCAAGCCTGAAGACCTGCTGACCTATCCGCTGGGGTCGATCCTGGCGGGCGGCAACTCCTCGCCGGGCGGCGACGAGCGCGCCTCGGCCGACAAGTGGGTGGACCTAGCCCAGGCCTTCCGTGCGGCGGCGGCCCAGCGGCCGGGCGCCAGGATCCCGCTGATTTACGGCATCGACGCCGTGCACGGTCACAACAACATCGTCGGCGCCACCATCTTTCCGCACAACATCGGCTTGGGCGCCGCGCGCGATCCCGACCTGATCCGCCGCATCGGCGAAGCGACGGCGCTGGAAGTCGCTGTGACCGGCGCCGACTGGACCTTTGGCCCGACCCTGGCCGTACCGCAGGACGACCGTTGGGGCCGGACGTATGAAGGTTATGCC